>NZ_BAAIYF010000002.1:0-656800 GCF_057546105.1 Paenibacillus sp. YAE3
TATAGCAAAGGAATTCTTCCCTCGGGGTGTGGAACTTTGTTATCTCGTCAATAACAATTTCCATTTTGAGGTGCTGAATTCCTTTTAATTATGCTCAAAACACCCTGACTTTTTCAGGGGAAACTAATTATTGAAAGCGTGGAAGGAACAGGAACGAAGGTTTCCTTCTCCATTCCCGCGGAGCCGATCAAGCCGACTGGAGGTTAAGGTATGCTGCGAGCTATGATCGTAGATGATGAAGAATTATCACTGAAACGTTTGAGAAGAATTTTGTCCGAGAACGGAACCGTTGAAATATGCGCTGCTTTTGGGGATCCGCTGGAAGCCTATGAATATGTGAAGAAAAGTCCGGTAGACGTCGTCTTTTTGGATATTTCAATGCCGGAAATGAATGGCATGAAGCTTTCCATCCTGCTGGCTGAGCTCGATGATTCCATAGATTTGGTGTTTGTCACAGGGTATGACGAGTATGCCTTGCAAGCTTTCGAAGTCAATGCCCTCGACTATGTGCTGAAACCAGTCACTTCGGAACGAATTCGTAAAACGCTGAGTAAAGTCAGCAAAAGACGCGGGTATGCACCTGCCGAATCAGGCATAGCCGTTCATCTATTTAACGGATTTAAAATCATGCAGCGTGGACAACCTCACGCCCAGCTAAAACTAAGAAGCCCTAAAACGGAGGAATTGTTTGCCTTTCTGCTGTGCAAAGGTACGGTAAGCAAGGAAGAAATCATCGACACGTTATGGAACGGCCTGGAGCCTCAAAAGGCATGGAAAAACCTGAACCAGACCCTCTACTATATTCGCAAAGCGATTCATGACAATAAGGCAGGTCAGTGCATCGAGGCAGGCAGAAATGACATCCGTATTCACGGGGGCAGCATGTATTGTGATTTATATGAGTTTGAAAACGTGGCGAAACAGATCCGAATGAATCCGTTGCAACATGAGCATCTGCTGGAGAGGGCCCTCTCCCTGTACACGGGGCCTTTATTGCAAGGCAAGTCCTATGAATGGGCAGGCAGCATCATTTACCGTCTCGAACAAAAGTATTTAGAAATGCTGGAGGCAGCCGCAAGACACTATCTCCAGTGCAATGATCACGCTAAATCGCTGTATTACTTTGGAGAAATCGTGAAGCGAGAATCTCTCCGGGAAGATATCCATGATGAGATGATCCGGCTTTATGCCCGGCTTGGGAGAAAGAATGAAGCGCTACAGCAGTACCGCCTGCTGGAGGAAACCCTTCTGCAGGAACTTGGTACGAGGCCGGAACCGCATCTTAAAGAGCAAATCGAGAAACTGCTGCATACGAATTAGCTGAACAAAGAGCCTTCGAATCGACTGCATTCGAGGGCTCTTTCTTGTTTATTTTTTGTTTATCGCGCTCATGTATAATGATCCCGATTTTTGTCGCAGAAAAAACAGACTAAATTAAGAGGGGATCTGAACATGAAGCAAACATTTACAAAAATAGCTATTTGCTCCACGTTGTCATTGGGGCTCGCCGTATCTGGTGTCGGCCCGGTCCATTCCGTATTGGCACAGGCCGGGTCAAGCTTAGTGTGGATTGACAACAGTCCAGCAGCACTGCCGTCCATCAATGAAGACGATGCGAACAGCACAGGAGCGCGCATATCCGATCTTCTGTCAGGGAAAGTTTCGGACCCGATGAATGCAGGAGTCGCGATTACGGACTTGGATAATGCCCATGGCAATTGGCAGTATTATAATGCCAGCATCGGTCTTTGGTATAATATCGAACCTACTTCGGACAATCACGTCTTATTGCTAGAAAGCACGGATCAAATCAGGTTCGTCCCTGCAAGGGATTGGAATGGAGACACTTCAGTAAAGTATAAGCTATGGGATGCGTCGGCAAACGGCCTCCAGAAGTACAGTTATGTGGACTCGACGAGTTATTCGGGATTCGGTTCAGATTTGGGATCGGCCGGCATTCAGGTTCTGCCCGTGAACGACCCGCCCTATCTGACCGAAATCAGCGGAGGAGACTACCTCAGCTTTGATGGCAACGGGGATTACGTGACCTTTCCGGATTTGGGGATGTACGGGAACTCCTTTACCGTAGAAGGATACCTGAAAGTGAATGCCTTTCAAACATGGATGCGATTTTTCGATTCCTCGATTGGCATGAACAACTATAATGTGTTTGTTGGATTCGACAGAACCAAAATGAATTTCTCTTCCTACACAAGTCAATATCCAGGGGCCGGCGGCAATATTACGACGCAAGAAAACTTCCCGCTCTCCCAATGGGTTCATGTGGCGATTGTCTATGACCAAACCCAAAAGACAGGGAGCATTTACTGGGACGGCGCGCTAAAGGCTCGGGGGCCGATGGATTTAAGCGTAATCGGTAATAAAGCCAGACCAAACAACTGGCTTGGTAAAAGTACATGGGCACAAGATGGCGATTATAATGGCGGCATGAAGGATGTAAGATTCTGGAGCAAAGCGAAGAGCCAAGACGAAATTATTCGCGGGATGAACGATGATTTGACTGGTTCCGAAAATCATCTGGTTGCCAATTATAAATTAAACGACCGCAGCAGCGGCAATATTGCTCTGAATACGGGAGGACCACAAAACAACGGTACGATCAGCAACGCTGCCTGGGCGCAAAATACGGGCTTTGTAGGAAGTACGATCACGGATAAAAACAAGTCGGCGGCGAGAACGTTTAAAATACTCGATCCTGACGAAGGGGACCAGATTCAAGTATCGGCCCGTTCTTCCAATCCATCATTGATCGCTGACCAGAACCTCGTCATTACAGGCAGCGGCGAAGAACGAACGTTGACGATGACTCCTGCCGCCAATGCTTATGGTCAATCTGTCATCACCGTGACTCTGAATGACGGAAGCGCAAGCACAACGTATTCTTTTACGCTCAACGTGAACAATACCGGGGACGTTCTCGTTACAGGCGTTACCCTCGATTCAAAAAAACTGGAACTTACCGTAGGCGGAGCAACCCAAACATTGATTGCGACCGTGGAACCCGCAGATGCGGCGAATCGAAGCGTTACCTGGAAATCCAGCGATGAAACGGTGGCTGCCGTGGATCAAAACGGAGTCGTGACGCCGGTAGGTCCCGGAAATGCAACGATTACGGTGGAAACGACTGACGGAAGCTTTAAAGATACAGCAGCGGTTCATGTCGCGGACAAGCCGAGTGCCCCGACCGACGTAAAGGCCCTTGCCGGAGACGGAGAAGCTACGATCAGCTTTAAAGAACCGGATCGTAATGGTGGAAGCCCTATTACTCAGTATACGGTTATCGTGAGTCCGGGAGGCAAGACCGTTACCGGCAGCGGCAGCCCGATTAAGGTAACCGGATTAGATAACGGGACCCCTTACACCTTTACAGTGATCGCGACGAATCGTGCAGGCGATTCGGCAGCTTCGGCATCGTCGGGCGCAGTTATTCCGGTGCCGCCTGCGCCGGGTGCTCCGGTATTGAAGCCGCCTGTTGCCGGCAATGGTCAAGTGGCGCTTGCCTGGGACCCCGTCGACGGAGCAACCGGATATAAAGTTTTCCAAAGTGAAAATCCTGACGCGATTGATACCCAGGTAGCGACCGTCACCGGCTCCGTGTACAACTATTTGGCGACCGGCCTGACTAACGGCACGACTTATTATTTTGCCGTGATGGCAACGAATCTGGGCGAAGACAGCCCTGCCTCCCTGCCTGTAAGCGCAACGCCGGTAACTACTCCCGCCGCCCCGACGAATGTGAAGGCCGTCGCAGGCAACGGTGAAGCGACGATTACGTTCACCCCTCCCGCAGACAATGGCGGCAGACCGATTACGGGGTATGAAGTGTCAGTTCAGCCAGGCGGCATGATCGTCACTGGGGCAGCCAGTCCAATGACGATTACCGGGTTAACCAACGGCGTGAGTTATACATTTACGGTTAAAGCGATAAACAGCGCCGGCAGCGGCGAATCTTCGGCGGAATCGAATCCGGTTATCCCAAAACAGCCATCAAGCGGAGACGATTCCAATACGCCGGCACCGACACCAGTACCGCCAACAACAACCGGGCCAACGGCTCCTACGGCTCCGCCAAAAGCCGATACGAGCACAGCTATACTGGTCAATGGCAACTCGGAAAAGGCCGGAAACATCACAACTTCCAAGCGTGATGGCCAAACCGTTACTACGGTAGCTCTCGATCCGAAGAAGCTGGAAGATATGCTCCAAGCAGCGGGACAGCATGCGGTTGTTACGATTCCCGTGGCCACGGATTCCGATACGGTTTCCTCCGAATTAAACGGTCAGATGGTTAAAAGTATGGAGAATAAACAGGCCGTCTTGGAAATCAAAACAAACCGGGCGACGTTTACCCTTCCCGCACAGCAAATAGACATCGACTCGATCGCCAACCAGATCGGCAAATCGGTAGCTTTGCAGGACATCAAGGTACGAATCGAAATGGCCACTCCGGCTGCGGACAAAGTAAAAGCCTTGGACAAAGCCGCTGCCGATGGATCGTTCACCCTTGTTGCACCTCCGGTCGAATTTGCAATTCGCGGCATTTACGGGGATAAAGTGATCGAAGTGTCGAAATTCAACGCCTACGTGGAGCGTATGATCACGATTCCGAACGGCGTCGACCCAAGCAAAATTACGACAGGCGTTGCCGTTGATCCGGATGGAACGGTCCGCCACGTACCGACCAAAATTACAGTCATCGGTGGAAAGTATTATGCCAAAATCAACAGCTTAACCAATGACGTGTATTCGGTCGTCTGGCACCCGCTCGAATTCAGCGATGCGGCAAACCACTGGGCTAAAGCCTCCGTTAATGAGATGGGATCGCGCATGGTTATCGAAGGCATGGGGGACGGCCGGTTCGGTCCGGACCGCGACATTACCCGCGCCGAGTTCGCCGCGATCGTCGTTCGTGGCCTGGGGCTAAAGCCTGAAGAAGGAACGGCGCCATTCCAGGATGTGAAGACATCGGATTGGTACAGCGGAGCAATCGAAACAGCATCCGCTTATCGGCTGATCCAAGGTTTCGAGGACGGCACCTTCCGTCCGAACGAAAAGATTACCCGTGAGCAGGCTATGGCGATTGTCGCTAAAGCGACGAAGCTTACGGGCCTGGCAGCGAAGCTTAATCAACAATCGGCAGAAAAAACGCTAGAGCCGTATACGGATGCTGCGCATGCCGCACGCTGGGCACAGCAAAGCATCGCAGATTGCCTGCAGGCCGGTATCGTGACAGGCCGAAGCAGCACCCGGCTTGCTCCAGCTTCATTCATCACAAGAGCGGAAGTAGCCGCGGTCGTAGAGCGGCTGCTGCAAAAGTCCGACCTGATATAATACGTAAATCCATATAGAGAAAGGGTTATCCCGATACAGATCAGCTCACTGCGTTCTGTTTCGGATAACCCTTTTTCTCGTCACGGGGCAGTTGTTCTCTTTTTCAAAATGTTCAAACACACTAACGGGACGTTCAGGAGAGGGCTAAGCTCCCCCCCCATTAAATGCAGCGGAAGCGTCAACAAGGACACCAAAATCCCGATCAGTCCCGTGCTGAAGCCGCTGACGGCACCCATCCACTCCGAGTCTTTGAGCACGCACGCCGTGCTTGTTTCCCTGAAAATAGTTGCTCGCTCCGGGCGTTTCTGTACAACGACAATAAATGCGCGCATTCCCATCGGTAAAACAGAACTTTCGGCATGGGTCGTTCGAAAGTGGCCCCTTTATCCCCGGCATGTTATAATTAACATATATTGGAATTCTTGTTGATGTCCCCATTTTACAAACCGGGAGGGAAACGAATGCAAAAGGAAATTATCTCCTTAGCCGAAATCACCCAGTTTCAATCCGCCGCCGAAGAATTTAGCCCTTTTGAATGGTACAAGCACAAATTGGAACAGGAACCGATCAGCTACAACGAAGCAACGAATTCGTGGAATGTTTTCCGGTATGAAGACGTTAAAAGAGTGCTGAGCGACCATGAATACTTCTCCAGTGTCAGAACCCGGACAACCATCAGCGTCGGCGCGGACAATGAGGAAGGCCAACATTCTTCCGGCCGCATTAATTTGAATTCGGATCCTCCGGAACACCGGAAAAGCCGCAGCCTGCTTTCGGCCGCTTTTACGCCAAGAAGCTTGAAACTTTGGGAGCCGCGCATCCATGAAGTGGTCAGGCAGCTGATCCAGGACATGGGCGACGATCCGGTCATCGATATCGTTCCAGCTTTTTCCGGCGCCCTGCCTACCATCGTGATTGCCGACTTGCTCGGCGTTCCGTCGGAGGACCGTTTTTTGTTCAAAACGTGGGTCGACCACCTGTTCCTCCCGCTGCCGAAAGAAAATGTCGAGGACGTTCAGGAGCTGAAACGACAGGCGGCCAAAAACTACTACAGCTATCTTTACCCTCATGTCGTCCATAAAAGAACGAACCTTGCCGATGACATCATCTCGGACCTGATTCAGGCGGAGGTTGACGGGGAACGTTTGACGGATGACGAAATCGTCCGGATGACCATGTTCATCCTGGGAGCCGGCATCGAGACGACAAGTCATCTGCTGGCCTGCACGTTTTATTCGTTTTTATATGACGACGAACGGATTTATGCCGAAGTGCAGTCGAACCGCGAGCTGCTTCCGAATACCGTAGAAGAAATGCTCCGCTACCGTTTTCATGTCGCCAAAATGGATCGGACGGTAAAAATAGACAACGACGTGCTCGGCGTTCCGCTAAAAAAAGGCGATGTCGTCGTTTCCTGGATGAGCGCCGCCAATATGGACAAAGAGGTGTTCGAGGACCCCTTCACTTTGAACATTCACCGGCCCAACAACAAAAAGCATCTCACCTTCGGCAGCGGGCCGCATTTTTGCCTGGGAGCCCCGCTTGCCAGATTGGAGGCCAACATCGGCCTCGGACTGTTCTTGGATCACTTCCGGCGGATCGAACCCGTTCCCGGTTTCAAGCTGGAAGAACATCTGACGCCTTCCGCCGCCGGACAAACGCTGGCTTCCCTGCCGGTACGCGTCCATCGCTGGTGAGAAGGGATATGACTTCTAGTAAGAATGAAAAAAGCCTCTTCCTTGTGAAGAGGCTTAAGTTTATCGCAACCAAACACTCAGCAGCTTGGGTCCGGTTACCCGATGGCTTTTCGGATGTCGTAATCCCGGATGTCGATGTCCAGGTCCATCCCCAATGCCAGCTTGGCCAATTGGCTTCCTAAAAACGGTCCCATCGTCAAGCCTGACGCCCCGAGCCCGTTGGCCGCAAGCAGCCCTTCCCAGCCCGGGACGGCGCCGATGACGGGAAGAAATTCGGGGGTAAACGGGCGAAAACCGACCCTGACCTCCTGAAACTTGCTCTCGGCCAAACGAGGAGCCAAGCTTAACCCTTTATTTAAAATCTCCTGCATTCCCCCTGCCGTGATTCGCGTATCATAACCTTCGATGTCGTTTTCGTGGGTAGCCCCGATCACGATTTTTTGTTCGCCGAATGCGATCATGTATTGATCCGAAGGCGGCATCACGACGGGCCACTTGCCCGTATCCTCTTTGCGGTCGACCTGCACGTGCATGATTTGCGCCTTCTGGAAACGAACGTTAAACCGAATGCCGAGCGGCTCCAGCAGCAGCCCGGCCCATGCGCCGGCGCAAACGACGGTTTGGTCGGCCGAAATGCGCTCATTGCCTACCATGACGCCTGTTACGCGGTTGGCCTCGTACGTTAGGACGGCATCGCCTTGCAGATATACCGCTCCATGCCGCTGCGCCGACCGGATCAGCGCGTCACGCAGGGCGCGTCCATCGACGCGTGCGGCGCCGCTGATGCGAACCGAATGATACCCTTCTCCCAGCAAAGGAAAAAGTGCTTGGGTTTCAGCCTCGTTCAGCATCTCAATCTCTCCGATTTCCGGCGCGTCTTCTTTTCGCAGCCGGGCCCGCTCCTCCATCTTACGAATTTTTTCCGGATCCAGATGGATGCTAAGGGCGCCCACCCGTGCATATCCCGTTTCGGTTTCGCCTTCACGGGTGAGCTCTTCGATCAATCCCGGGTAAAACCGTGCCCCGGCCTTCGCCAGCCGATACCAAGCTTGATTGCGGCGCTGCGACAGCCAAGGGCAGATGATCCCGGCAGCGGCATCCGTAGCTTGCCCTTGATCTTGGCGATCGATCAGAAGGACATCCGCCCCCATTTTCGACAATTGATATGCGGTCGATGCCCCCAGAATCCCCGATCCGATGACGATGACTTTCTTCATGACTACAATCCTTTCCAAAACATGAGGTCGCATGATTCAATAGTTTATGAAACTAATGTTACCAAACGAAATAAAAAAAGCCCAGAGAATCAGGCTTTTAAAGGATAAACCGCAAAACCATCACCGTGAGGATGCCTACCACGACCGTCCCCAACAAGCTTCGCGTAAGGATGGCGGTCGCAAAGGTCGGTACCGCCGCCAATATTTCGGTATAATTCCGGGATATATCAAGCTTTCCGTCATTCATGAACAATTCCTGTCCAATTAAGGCAGCCATAACAGCGACAGGAACATAATTCAGCCACCGCATCGCCCAATCCGGCAGCTGCATCCGGCTGAGCACCACGAGCGGAAGCACTCTCGGAAGGAGCGTCACGACGGAGGCCCCTATAATCGCGAGCAGGATATGCCATCTTATCTCCATTTTTCCACCGCCATTCCAAGCGTCGCCGCAATAACCGTGGCCGCGATGACGGCCATGCTTCCGGTTAAGAAATAGCTGGAACCGATCACCAACCCCACCGCGCAAACGGCAACCATCAGGTCTTTAAGGATCTTCTTTCTGCTGACCATCTGCAGGACGAGCAAACCGATAAACATGCCCGTCAGCGCAAAATCCAGGCCGAACTTTTCCGGTTCCGTGATCCATTGACCGAAAAAAGCCCCGGCAATGGTCGCAATAATCCAATTGAGATACGCGGTAACGTTTAAGCCGTGCATCCATTTCTCGTCGAGGGAAGTTCGATTCATGGCCTTGTTCATCGCAACCCCGAAAGTTTCGTCCGTAAGCAGGGTGCCGATCAACATCGTCTTCAACGAAGTAAGATGCCGGAAATAAGGCGATACGGCCGCGCTTAGCAGCAAGTGACGAAGGTTCACGATAAAAACCGTAAGAATAATAGCCGTAACCGATCCATGGGAAGCAATCATGCCTGCCATGATAAATTGGGCGGAACCTGCATAAATCATCGTTGACATCAAGGTGATTTCCAACAATGACAAGCCGGACGTTTTTCCGACAACGCCTGCGGCGAAACCGATGCTTAAGTAACCGAGCAGCGTCGGAATGCAATCCTTGACGCCTTGGTAGAAGCTGTCTTCGCGCACGGTAAAATCTTGTTTGTTTACTTGAACCTTTTCAGACACCGTTTTGATCCTCGATTCCATTTCGTTTTTTCTCAGATGTCAGCTTGGACAGCGGATGTTGACGAACCCGTGACGTGTTGACGTTCCGAAAATCCCCCTCTCTATTGCATGTGCGTTATAGTATAAATTACGTGCATTATATCATACAAAATGCCGATAAATGAATAGATTTCACCTCGTAGAATGAGCGTTGATTATGATCCGTCGTATTGCAAGGATTTCAAGACATAAAAACGGACCGCTGGCATGTCCAGCGGTCCGTTTGTGTTATGTTAGGCCTGCTGCCTTACCGAAATCAGGCATTCTATCAGTCACACCTTATACGAAAACTTACTATAAATAGTTATGTCAGATCGAAACGAATTCTGGCGAATCTATGAAATTTCGAAAGGAGGGTTTCTTATTTCAACCTTATCCCCTGAATCCCGCTGGCGAAAAGGTCCGGCGGGCGTATTTCTCGAAGGCGACGGAAGAATCCGTCTATTCTGGCGTGTCCTGCTGGGATGGCTCGCGTTCGTTTCCGGCCTTGGGCTGGCGGTAGCCGCGGCTACGATCGCCGGTAACTACGGCTTCCCTACGTTGGCGCTGCAGGTCATTTTGGCCGTGGTCACGACGGGCGTAAGCGTACCGCTCATTTATTTGCTGCGGCGTTATGCCGACAGGCGGCCTTGGAGCGGCCTGGGGTTGAGTTCGCCCCCGAAAGGGCTGCCTTATTTTCTGCTCGGGATCGGTCTGCTGGCATTGTTGACCGCCGCATCGCTCCTCATCGGTAGCCTGCTCGGGTGGCTGAAAGTCGTTGCTTTCCATCTCCCCGCTTCTACCCTTTTTATCATTCTGATCAATTCGGCTATCGCTTTCTTCTACGAAGCATTTCCCGAAGAAATCTCCTTCCGCGGCTACTTGTACCGGAACCTGAACACGCGCTTTCCCCGCTGGCTCGCTCTCGTCCTCCAGGTTGCCCTGTTCGTGCTCGCCCCCATTGCGCTGACCGCGTTGATGGTGCTTGCGGGAATCGCGACCTGGGATCAAGTGACGGTCGACTATATCATCAATCTGGTCGCATTCGGCACGATGCTGCAGCTATGCCGCATTCTATCGGGCAATCTGTGGATGAATATCGGTTTCCATTTGGCATGGCTCGAAATGGTCCGGTACGTTGTCGTCCCTTCCCCATCGGCCATCGTCGAAGTGGAATATATGTCTCCGCTTGCCGGATACCTGGTGAACATCGGCACGGTCATCCTTGGCGTGATCATCCTTTTGGCCTGGTCGCTCCGACAACGGGTGAACTGGAATCGGATCGAGCCTGATGATCAGCCCGAACCCCAGCATCCCGCAATCTAACCGTTTATTGAATGCAGGCTTGTTTAGGGTAACGCAAACCCGGACATCCGCATGGTTTCAGTTTGGCGCCTTCTGCGCTGTTCGAAGCCATCAAAGGCACCCGAAGAAAATATCGGGTGCCTTCTTCGTTTATTCCGTCTCAATTCCATCCGGTATACCTGTTCGTCAGCGTCTCAATGAGCTCGTGCTGACGACGCCGTATCTGGACAGCAGCTTGCGCCCCAGCAGCGCGACGGCCCGGTCGGTGAGAAAACCCATCAGGCCCAGGCAGATCAGCCCGACGAAAATCCAGTCGGTGCGGAAAAACAGCCGCGAATTCCAAATCAGATAACCGACGCCTTCGTTGGATGCGATCATTTCCGCCCCGATGATCGCCATAAACGACGTTCCCATCGCAAGGCGAATCCCGGTAAAGATATAAGGAACCGTTGCCGGAATGATGACGTGGATGACGATTTGCCATTCCGACGCGCCCATGCTGCGGGCCGACCTGATTTTATCCTCTTCGACGGAGAGGACGCCGGTTAACGTGTTCAAGATCACGATAAAAAACGTGGCGTACATGATCAGCATCACTTTGGACGTTTCCCCGATCCCGAACCATACGAGGAACAACGTGATAAACGCGATCGGCGGAATAAACCGGATAAAATTGAGGAACGGCTCCGCAAACGCCCGGATGGCCCCTACTTTACCGATCAAGATGCCGACGGGCACGGCGAGCAGGCTGCCCAGGGTCCATCCGAGCAGCACGCGGTACGCGCTGATCCCGATATATTGCAGCAGTGTTCCGTCCGCAAGCAGCTCGTAGCCGCCTTTTGCCGTATACAGCGGTCCCGGAAGGATTTCCGGTCCGTAGATCAGCGATATCAGCTGCCAGAGAACCAAGATCCCGATCCAAAACGCAATGTTCAATGACGTTTTTTTGAAATTACCGTTCATGGTGTCCCTCCGTTCCTTCCCCTACTCTTCGAAATGCGCCTGAATGCGATTGTACAATGCGTGGAATTCAGGCGCGGACATGTCGCGCGGATAGGCCAGCGGCACATCGTAGATATGCGTTATTTTGGACGACGGACCGGCCGACATGATACCGATGCGCCCTCCGAGCAGCAGCGCCTCCTGAATGTCATGGGTCACGAAAATGACCGTCTTGTCGGTATCCCTCCAAATGTTGACCAGCTCCCTCTGCATCGTGCGCCGGGTCATCGCGTCGAGCGCGCCGAACGGTTCATCCATCAGCAGGATGGACGGGTCGTTCGAGAGCACCCGCGCAAGCTGGACGCGCTGTTTCATGCCGCCGGACAACTCGCGCGGGAATTTGTTCTCATGCCCTCGGAGTCCAACGAGACCTATGAAGCGGTCCGACACTTCCTTCCGCTTCGCTGCCGGAATGCGTTTCATGCGCAGGCCGAACTCCACGTTCTCCCTTACGGTCAGCCACGGAAAAAGCGAGGAATCCGCCTGCTGAAACACCACCGCGCGGTCCTGTCCCGGCCGGTCCACTTCCTTTTCCCCGACCCGGACCTGCCCCGAGGTTTTGGAGACGAAACCGGCGATCAGGCTGAGCAGGGTGGATTTCCCGCAGCCGCTCGGCCCAAGCAGGACAAAAAATTCTCCCCCTTTGACGACCAGGTCCACGTCTTGAATAATGTAATGAAGATGGCCGGCGCCCGGGGACGCGTAGCTCTTGTTTAACCGTTCAATATGGATTTCGTTTGGCTTTGGCAGCGAGCTCATGGGTTTCCCTCCTATTTCAATTCGATGACGCGGTCCGGAAACGCCTGGCGTACCAGGTCCAGATTCAGTTTCGCATGAAGGTCGAAATCTTTTTCGATGATCTTGTTTTCGACCATATATTTTTTCTGTCCGACCAATCCCTCGTATGCTTTTTGCGTGAAGCCGATATTCCACGGATTTTTCGGAAGATCCTTAAGCGTTGCTTCTCTCGGCTGTTTCACTTCGTCGTACATCATATCCGCCGTTTCGTCCGGATGGGCCTGCGCATAAGTCGAGGCTTCATCCAGCGCCTTCAGGAATTCCACCATGCTTTCCTTGTGGTCCTGGATGAACGAACTTGCGGCAATCAGCCCCGTACCGATCCGCACCGGCGTTTGGGACATATCCGACAGCTCGCGGGCCTCCTCAAGCCCGGCAAACTTCTGGTTGAGCACCGCTCCGTATACCCATGCCGCGTCGATTTCGCCTTTTTTCAGCGCGACGTACGCTTCGTCAAACCCGCCCTGCCCTACGAGCGTCACGTCGGATAACGAAATGCCGTTTTGCTGCAGGTAAACGTCCCATAGATACGGAATAAACGTGCCTCTCGAAAAACTCAGCTTTTTGCCTTTCAGATCGGCTGCGCTGGCGATTTCCTTGCGGGCAAACAGTTTCCACTCGCTTGCGCTTAGATCCGTGGCCGTACCGGAGGAGGCGAAGATGGAATAATCGCCTTTGCTGACGGCGTTCAGCAGCGGGAAGTCCGCGCCGAAGGCGACGTCGACCTGCTTGATGAACAAGGAATTCACACCTTCGGCCGGGGTGGCGAAGTTCACGAGCTCGGCGTCGATGCCGTGTTTCTCGAAAAAGCCTTTTTTCTTCGCGACGCGGAAGACCGTATTGGTCGATATATCGGCAATCTTGAGCTTCAGTCGGCCGCCCTGGCTCGATCCCGCGGCCGTTCCGCAGGCGCTAAGGAGCGAAGCCGACAGCACGAGGGCCATGACGACGAGACTCAAGCGCCGAATGTGCAGCTTATTCATCGCCGGCGCTCTCCTTCCGGATGGTTTCGTCTGTCGTGGCCACGCAGAAAGCGCCTTCCCCGTAAGATACCGTCCCTTCCACATCGACGGCCGTGACCGCTCCCCGGGCAGCGGCGCCCGGCAGCCGGAAATCGGCGACGTCGAACGGGGCGATTTCCGTTTCGACCGGCGCTTCCAACTGCGGAATCCACTCGTAAGGGACCCGATAAGCGCGGTAGACCATGTTGGAATTCCGTTTGTTTTTGTACGGCGAAATGTATTCCCATACCAGTTCATGCTCGCGCGTCACTTCAAAGATTCTGCCGTCTGCGCCTTCCGTAATGAGCGTGTTGCCGTTCGGGAGACGCTGCGCCGAGCTGATGTAAGGACTATAGAACCGGTAAGAGTCGAGCGGCGCCTGGAATCCGGCCTCCGTCGGGGTATACTGCCATTCGATCGCAAGCGTGACCGGGTTGATCTCCAGAATGCGGGAATGGTCGCGGCGCGCCACCTTCAGCCCGTCCGGAGCTTCGGGGTTCGGACTGCCGTAGCCGCCCCAGCCGCCGTTATCGAATACGAGGATATTCCCTTCGCCAGGCAGCCCCCGCGGAATGAGATGGGCATGGTGTTGGCCGATGATCCAGCCGATATGCTCCGTTTCTTTCGACGAATAATCGGGTCCCAGCTTCCATACGATGTTCCCGGATTTTTTATCGATGATCGCGATGATGTTCGCTTCGCGGGCGTCCCAGATCAGGTTATCGGGATGGAACCGCTCGTCGCCCGCATCGTAATGTTTGTTCGGGCCGAGCACCGATACGGAGTTGATATGCATCCAGTCTCCCGAGTGGGTGCCGAACGCCCGCGTGTTGGGATCGCGGAACAACGCCTGTTTGGCCGCTTCGTCGAAGCCCAGCTCGTCAAAATGGTCGCTGACCGCCCATTCCCAAATGACGTTCCCTTCCCAGTCCACCTCGATGATCGTATCGTCGAGCAGCTCGGTGTCGGAAATTTCCGGCCGGTTCACGTTTTTATGCGCAAGGATGATCGTGTTCCCTCCGTCCACCTTTGGTGTCAGCCCCGGGGCGTAGTACCCTACCGGGTTGCCTTCGCGCTGATAATCATGATGCTGGCGCGCCATCCATTGCGCCGGATGGCCCGGATCCTCGATCCATGCGTAACGGTCGAATGTCCAGACGATGTTGCCGTCCCAGTCCACTTGCACCAGGTTGGCTTCGTCCTGGAAACCGTATTTCGGGTCGCGTTCCGCCGTGCTGCCGAGCACATAACCTCCCGGAAATATTTTGTTCGGAAAACCCCGCAGCCCTTTCCAAAGACGGACCTCCCTGCCGTTCATGTCAATGAGCAACGCGCCGGTATCGGCCGCCTGATAAATCGTATACCCGCTCCAAGCTTTGCCTGGCAGGTAAACCGTCGTTCCCGTCGGATAAATCGTTGGATGTCCCATCTTGTTTCTCCCTTCCCGTTTGCGATTATCGTTTTAATACGAAACAAATTTGTTTGAGCGCTTGCCGCTCTCCTTGATGCACACCGCTTCCGTCTTCAAGTCCCTGCCGGCCGATTCCGCTTTTTGGATAACCGCTTCGGCAAATCCCTCCAGGCGGCCATGCAATCGCTGGAACAAGAAGATCAGAAGCTCGAGTTCTGCGAAGGTAAAGGACCCGAACAACGCGTCGATCATATAAGTCCCTGCCTCCCTGTTCCGTGCGACCATCTCTCTTCCTTGCTCGGTAATGTCCAGCGCCACCGTCCTCCTGTCGGTTTTGCTTCGTTTGCGGACGGCAAATCCCAAAGCTTCCAGTTTGTCGCAGATCGCGGTGACGGCACCGGACGTAAAATCCAGCTGCTCGGCGATATCCCCAAGTCCTTGTTCCCCGTCCCTCACAATGGCGTTCAGGATGAGCATGCCCGGGAGCGGGACGCCTTCGATCGTAATTTTGTCGCGCTCCTTGACGAATCTTCGGACCAGCTTGCGAAAATGCCAATCCGCTTCCTCCATTTGTGCCCAGTCTTTTTCTTTCATGCCGCTCCTTTCCGGCGTTATCGACCTTGCTCTGGCTGATTTTAAGAAAAAGGCCTTCCCTGCCCCTCCATCGCGAGCCTTGCGCCGGGAAACAGAAAAGGCCCCTGGTTCTCTACCGGCATGTTTCCGGTATCGATCGCAGGAGCCTTTGGTGGACCAATCGGCTGATCATTTTGTTTAATGTTGAAATAACGAGCATTCATTCAATGAACGATAACCCGTTGGGCTTGACGTAAGATTAAACCAATTATTCACACCTGTCAAGTAGGTTTTTATTTATAATTTGATGCGTACGAAAAATTGCCGCTTGAAGTCTATAGGTTAACGATCTTTATATTATGTAAACTGTAAAAACAACAAGTTCACCCTGCTCTCCTTGTTACTCCAATCTCTTCAAAGAGTCATGGAATAACCTACCCGCGCTATTTTCGCCTTTTACCCCCCCTTTCAATTCCCCGAATTTACATCTTAGGAATACTTTGGATGTCTTCGGTTCACAATAAGATGCGATTTTACGTTCAGAACGGAGGCATCTCATGGATAACGTTATGCTGGCGCGATCGCTGTTCGGGTCGTCCATGGCGTTTCATATCATTTTCGCGACGCTTGGAGTTGGAATTCCCTTCATGATCGTTATTGCGGAAATTTTGTATCAGGTAAAAAAAGACAAGGACTACGCCATGCTCGCCAAACGCTGGACGAAAGGCCTTGCCATCCTCCTGGGGGTAGCGATCCCTTCCGGAACGCTCGTGGGCGTCATGCTTTCGCTGCTGTGGCCGGGTTTCATGGAGATCGTCGGCCAAGTCATCGCGCTGCCCTTTCAGATCGAGATCTGGGCGTTTTTCCTCGAAGCGTTGTTCATGTCGATTTATGTCTACGCGGCGGACCGGCTGCCGGCGGCGGTACGAATCCTTAGCGTCGTTTTCGTGGCCATCGGTTCCAGCATGTCGGCGGTGCTGATTACGGACGCCCATGCGTGGATGAACACGCCAAGCGGCTTTCGGCTGGAAAACGGACAGGTGGTGGACGTGCATCCTTGGGCGGCCGTGTTTAATCCCAGCTTGGCGACGACGGCGATGCATGTGCTCCTGTCGGCCTACATGACCGGCGCTTTTGCCGTCGCCTCGGTGGCTGCCATGAAGCTGCTCAAACGCCGCCACTCGGAACGGGAACGGGCCTATCACTACAAAAGCTTGTTCCTCTCCCTGTTCATCGGCGGCATCATCTCTCTGATCACGGCGCTGAGCGGCCATGAAACGGCGCAAATGCTGCATGCGCATCAGCCCGAGAAACTCGCGGCGGCCGAGGGGCTTTTCGAAACGCAAGCCTATGCCCCCCTTTCGATCGGAGGCGTGGTCGACAAGGAAACGCGCAGCATCAAAGGGGCGATCGAAATTCCTTGGGCGCTCAGCTTCCTCGCAGGCAACCGGTTCGATACCATCGTCAAAGGCTTGAACGATTTTCCCGAAGAGGAGTGGCCTCCGCTGTTCGTGCATACGCTGTTTAATCTGATGGTGGGCATCGGCATGCTGCTGATTCTCGTATCTGTTTTTACAGTGGGCTTCCGCATCCTTGCCAAACGCCCTTACCCCAGATGGCTGTTATACTCGCTGCTGTTTGCCGGCCCGCTATCCATGGTGGGCATCGAGACCGGCTGGGTATTCAGCTGCACGGGACGGCAGCCGTGGACCATTTACCATATCCAGAAGACGGCATCCGCCGCGACGCAGGCCCAGCATTTGGGCTCGTTGTTTGTCCTTTTTCTCGGGCTGTATGCGTTTCTGCTGATCGTAACGGCGGTGGTCATGTTCTACTATTTCAAGCGGCATCCCGTTACTTTTGAACCGGTGGAAGGCCGGACCGGAGAAGGGAGGAGCCTATGAGCGACACGCAGCTGGCGATCACCATTCTTTGGTGCTTTATCTTTATCTATTCGATTGCGGGTTCCATCGACTTCGGCGCGGGGTTTTGGTCCATGGTGTTCAGCAAAAGGAATCCGCATGCCGCCGACATTGCCAACCGTTTTTTGTCCCCGTCCTGGGAAGTTACCAATGTGTTTCTCGTGCTGTTGGTCGTGGCGCTTGTCGGCTTTTTCCCCCGCGCCGCCTTTGTGCTGGGGACCCTGCTGCTGGTGCCGGTCAGCCTTGTGCTCGTGCTGCTGCTGTTTCGGAGCGCGTTTATCGTTTATTCGTATTCGGTGCAGAAACATGAACAGGCGCTGCGTATCGTTTCGGGGATCACCGGCCTGTTCATTCCCGGATTGCTGGTTAGCGTGCTGCCGATTTCGCTCGGCGGATTCATCCATACGGAGCAGGGCTTTCCCCAACTCGAATTCGGAACTTTGCTGCGCAGCGCCACATTGTACGCCCATGTCGGCTTCGGCATTCTGACGGAACTGTTCTTATCCGCCATATTCCTGTCCGATTACGGGCGGGAAGCCGGAAACGAACAGGTGTCGCAGCAATTCCGCTCCCTCGCGATCGTGCTTGGCCCTTTGGCCCTTGCCATGGCCGTCTTGGCCACCTTTACGATGGTGCCGGAGGCGCTTTGGATCGTGGCCCGCATGCAGGAGCAATCGGTATGGTTCCTGCTGTCGGTCGTCGCGTTTGCGATCGGATACGGCGCCTTGTGGATTCGCCGGAAAGACGGCAGAAAAGGCTGGCCCCGGCTGGCCGTCGTGATGACGATCCTCCAGTTCGCGCTCGCGAGTTATGCGTACGGGAAAGCGCATCTGCCCTACATCGTTTACCCGGATTTGACCGTGGAAGCCGGCATCACGAACCATTCGATGTTCGTATCCTTGCTATGGGGGTACGGTTTCGGGACGGTCATTTTATTGCCGGTTTTCGTCTTGTTCTGGTGGTTGTTCTTAAAGGACAAGCGTTATCTGCGCACGAAGTAAAGCGAATCTGTTGTGCCGCATGTTGTTGGAGCTGCGAGAAGTCAAAAAAAAAGCGCCCTTGACGGACGCTAAGACCACTATGAACCCGTTTATTCATTCGTTTTTCGGCGGTAAAGCCAAAATGCCAAAGTCATAAAGACGAGCAGAATCGATCCGAGCACGGCAAGCGCGGCGATGAGCACCGGGGCTTCCGCTGTGCCGTGCGTCAGTCCCCGGGCTGCCGAGGACGCCAAGCTCACAGGATTATAAGCCACGATTCGCCCGAGCCATGGCGGCATGGTGGACGTATCCGCAAAAACGTTGCTGGTAAACATGAGCGGGTACAACGCAATATATGACATTGTGGTGAGGGTTTCGGTTTTTTTGACGACGATTCCGATGCAGGCGAAAATCCAGCTTAAGCTGAATGCATACAGCATGACGAGCGCAAACGCAAGCAGGAATCCTGCGATGCCGGCTTCCGGGCGAAAGCCAAGCAGCAGACCAAGCCCGAACGTGGTAAGGATCGCCGCCGCAAACGACAGCAAATGGATCGCCATTGTGCCGATGATTGCCGCGGGCTGCCAAAACGGAAGGCTTCTGAAACGGTTGAAAACGCCCCGTTCGATATCGGTTTTGATTCCGATTCCGATATACACCGTCATCGTGGTGACCGTATAAACCAGCATGCCCGGAAGCAGAAATTGCAGGTAATCGCCCGTCGAGCCGGAGATCGCCCCGCCGAACAAATACGTAAATATCAGCAAAAAGATCGCCGGAAAAACGATCGAATCGATCGCCAAATAATGAATGTTTCTGATCGTTTTGCGCCAGGAGCGCCAGATAAAGGTTGAGACGGCTTGCAGCGCATTAGCTCTTTTGGGGTGCTCCCCTCCGTTCAGCGCCAACATAACCCTGGATGGCATCTGATTCATCGCGTTCCCTCCTCGATCGTTCCTTCTTGGACAGCCCTGCCGGTCAAGGCAAGGAATACTTCATCGAGGCTGGGCTGGCCGAGCGAAAATTGAACCGTTCCGATGCCGTTTCCGGATAGTTCGGCAAGCGCCAGCGCCGCTAGTTTGGGATCCGAAACGGACGCCGTGATCAAAGCGGGATCATCATGGGTAATTACTGTCGTCCCGAGTACGCGGTTCATCACCTGTTCGGCATCTGTCCGCTGCTCCGCACGGGTCAGCCGGACCTGAATCGTGCCCGATCCGACCAAAGCCTTCAACTCGCCCGGAGTCCCTTCGGCGACGACTGTTCCCCCGTCGATGACCGCAAGCGTGTCGGCAAGCTGATCGGCCTCCTCCAGGTATTGGGTCGTGAGCAGCACCGTCGTTCCCCGTCTCACCAACATCCGGACAATTTCCCAGACGTCGTTTCGGCTCCGGGGATCCAGCCCGGTCGTCGGTTCATCCAAAAACAGCAGGTCCGGCGCCACAAGCATGGCCGCGGCAATGTCCAGCCTCCGCCGCATGCCTCCCGAGTATTTTCCGGCCTTCCGGCCGGCTGCCTCGGAAAGGCCGAACCCCTCCAACAGTTCATCGGCCCGGGCTTTGGCCGCTTTGGTTCCATACCCAGCAAGCCTTGCAAACAGCACCAGATTGTCGCGCCCGCTAAGCTCCTCGTCAACGGCGGCAAATTGCCCGGTTAACCCGATCCTTCGGCGAACCGCATCGGCCTCGCGAACGACGTCCCGTCCGAAGATTTTTACGGTTCCCGCGTCCGGGCGAAGAAGCGTGGACAAAATATGAACCAGCGTCGTTTTCCCGGCTCCGTTGGGACCCAGGATGCCGTACACCGTTCCCCGCGCCACGCCGAGGTCCAATCCTTTCAACACTTCCCGCGTGCCGTATGCTTTTCTTAATCCTTTCACTTCAATGGCAAGCTCCCTTTCCGCCATCGTTCCACCCGCTTTCTTACCGGTTTTGATTTTGAGGTTGTTTCCTCTTGAAAATCCGCTTACAACCCGATTTTATAACACTCATGCAAATGCGAAGGTCCAGGAAAATAATTGCCGATGAAAAGCAATTTGATAACATAAACCTTCACATGTTACTTGAAGGTTTTATCAAAGTGTTTGCTTTGCTTGCAACGATTTGGTAGGATATACCCAATTCATGGGGGAGGGATAAGAAATTGCGATACTACAAGCCGATCGAAATCGCCCGGGAACTGTACATCAGCACCAGCGCTTTGCGGCATTACGAATCCTGGGGAGCGGTTCCCGCGCCGGAGCGTTCGGAACACGGTTACCGCCTTTACACCCGGGTTCATCTGGCTTATTTCCGCTGCCTTCGGGCGATGTTCAACGGATTTAGCGTCGGTCTCACCTGCAAAGTCCTTCGCCTCATTCAACAAGGCGACATGGATGAAGCCTTCTGGCTGGTCAATGAGGAGCAGGCGCGTTTGCACCATGAAAAAACGGTTGCGGAGCAGACGTTGACCCTGCTTCAGGATCCGGAGCTTCCGCTTGTCCCAAACGGCAAGCTGAAAAACCGTATGACGATCGGCGAAGCCGCGGCGCTGACCGACGTTCAGCCCTCGGCGATCCGGCACTGGGAAAAGGAGGGGCTGATCACGCCCGAACGAGATCCCGAAAACGGCTATAGGCTGTTTACCCCCGTACATATCAGGCAAATTTTACTTATACGCACCCTGCGCAAAACCGTTTATTACTTGGAAAACATGAAAGAAATCGTGCATGCCGTCGAGCGCAACAGCCTCGAAAAAGCCAAAAAAGTGACTTTGGAGGCCTTGTCCAGCATCCATGACCGTAACCGGAAACAGTTTTACGCGGTGTATCTTCTGACCGAGCTTTGCATTGAAGTCGGCCTGATCGATCCGAAGGAATACAACAAAAATATGTGGTACGACTATTACAACAAAACGGAACAGGATTCCCAGGAAAATTAACCAGTTTGTACGGCGGCACAAAAAAAGCCTGATTATTCAGGCTCCTCCTTCAATCCTTTATGTGCGGGCCGGGACTTTTTGCACGACCGGAGCTTGGCGCTCGTTGCTCACCTTCATGACAAAACCGGTAGCATATTCTCTGGCGCATAACGTGATATCCTCTTCCAGAAATTCCGGCTTCCCCGCATCGTAAAATTTTGCTGCCGCCTCCGAATCGCGGATGCGCTCGATGGTCCGATCGGAGGAAATGCCGCCTTCGCCCTGAAGTATGCCTGCCATATATTCCGCGCATGCCAGATCATCGTCCCCGCTCGGATGCGAGGCGATCAGCTGCACTTTTACGTCTTCGCCCTTCATCAAATTTCGTTTGATGAATTCCGCCGTCGTTTTGGCATTGGTAAACCCGGTGACAAATATGTGGTGCGCGTTCAACGCGTTTAAAGCCGCCGCAACGCCGTTTGTCGTTTTCTGAATCAAATATTTCCCGTTCAAGTCGAAGCGCTGCAAGCGCGCCGGCGAATTGTCCAGTTCAAACCCCGGAATCGGCAGGCCTTGAATCTCTCCGGCCAACAGATGAGAAGGATAACGTTCTTTTAAACGGAAAGCTTCGTCCACCGTCCCCGCCAGCATGATTCCCCGCACCCCGCCGATAAAAGCGTAATGCGCCACCGTAAAAGCGCGTATCACGTCGATGATCACGTTGATGTCGGCGTCTTCCAACTCGCGGCTGCTTCCCTGAATGATCCGTATAGGCATTGGTATCCCCTTTCACCCTATGCGTAAAGGTACTGCAATAGTCAGTATATTGGCCCACATTCAGGTGGTGCTTTTTTAACGCAAAAAAATCCTTCCCCCCTCAAAGCCTGTCAAGCCTCGGTTCGCTTATGCCCATTCCCAAATCCGTAATTCCGGAATGTTATATTCCTTCTGCGGCAATAATTAGAATGGCGGAAAATCGCTAAATACAGTCAAGGAGCCACACCATGGAAAAAACGAAATCACGAAAAATGAATATCCGCTTTGAAAGCGATATCGAACTGACAAGCCCCGATGAGACGGCGGACCAAGAAGAGGCAAGCTCTAAACAATCGTCGGCAGACGGCCGTTCCAAAGGCCAACTATGGGAGTTCATTGCACTGGCCACCATTCCGATCGTGCTCGTTTTCGGCAATTCCATGCTGGTTCCCGGCCTTCCGCAAATGCAAAAAGAACTTGGCATCAGCAAATTCCAAAGCAGCTTGATCATATCGATTTTCTCTTTGGCCGCCGGCTTGTTCATCCCGCTAATCGGATATTTGTCGGACCGGTTTGGCCGCAAGGTCGTGATCATACCCGCGCTGATCATTTATGGTGCGGCCGGTATCCTGGCCGGCTTCGGCGCCATTTGGGACTCCTACACCGTCATTATCATCGCCAGGGCGATTCAAGGTTTTGCCGCCGCCGGAACCGCTCCGATTGCCATGGCGCTCGTTGGCGATTTGTATGAAGGAGGGACGGAAAGCAAAGCCCTCGGCCTCATCGAAGCCTCCAACGGCGCAGGCAAAGTGCTCAGCCCGATCATCGGTTCCCTGCTCATGCTGATCGTCTGGTATGCTTCTTTTTTCGCCTTTCCCGTATTTTGCGCATTATCGCTTTTAGCCGTCATCTTTTTGATCAAAGAACGCAAACGGAGTCAGAAGCAGGAGCTAAAGGCATATCTCGGGAAAATCAAATGCATCTTCAAGGAAAAAGGCCGCTGGCTCGTCACCGCGTTTTTTGCGGGATCGCTTGGGCTGTTTATCCTGTTCGGCGTGCTTTTTTATTTGTCCAACATCCTTGAGGACAAGCCTTACAACATCGATGGCGTCGTCAAAGGCCTCATTTTGGCCATTCCCCTGCTGGGGATGGTCATCACCTCCTATACGACCGGAAGTTTGATCAAGAAAAAGGGCCTCCTCATGCGCGTGCTGATGAATGTCGGACTTATTGCCATGACCGTTTCGCTCGCGGCCACCTTGTTCTTTTTGAAAAACATCTATGTGTTTATCGGCTTGCTGACCATCAGCAGCATCGGAACGGGCATGCTTCTCCCCTGCCTGAATACGCTCATCACGGGAGCCGTCGAAAAAAGCGAGCGCGGCATGATCACGTCGCTTTACAACAGCTTGCGTTTTTTGGGCGTGGCTGTGGGACCGCCGCTGTTCGGCTGGATGATGGATAAATCGGATCGCGTCGTGTTTATTACGGTATCCGCGTTGTCTTTGATCACGCTTGGTTTCGTGTTCTTTTTGATCAAGCCTCCGCGCAAGGTCGGATAAAGCCGCAAAATGATGGAGCGGGATGGGCACCTGCCGTTCGGAATGCGCATAAGATACCAGTGTCATTTCGATTCAACGACAATTCAAAAAGAATTGAGGAGATCCCCAAATGAACATTTCCCTTCGTGCAGTATGGCCAAAAGAGTTATGCGACCCCAGCGGGCTGCGCGAACGTCAACTCGGCGGCAAAAGCCCGCAACAACTCGGCGGCGGGTTTACGATGGTCATCGATAAGGGCCTGGGCAGAAACGCGTTTACGGATCTGGTCGAAACCGCTTCAGATTATATCAGCTGCGTCAAATTCGGTTTCGGAACGGCTCCGCTATATAAAACGGAAGTTCTGCTGCACAAGATCAACCTTGCCAAACAGCACGGCATCCTGGTCATGCCCGGCGGAACCCTGCTTGAGACGGCCGTTCAGCAGGATCTCGTTCCCGTCTGTTTCAAAACGATATGCAACCTCGGGTTTAATGCGGTTGAAGTCTCCGACGGCACGATCGAACTGTCTCGCAGCAAACGCACGGAGCTGATTCGGGAAGGCAAACAGCACGGGCTCCGGGTCTTCACGGAATACGGCAAAAAGCTTTCCGGCTCTCTCATCGACGCCGCCCGATTGGCTGAGACGATGGAGACGGATTTGGCCGCAGGCGCCGAGTTTTTGACGGTGGAAGCCCGTGAATCGGGGGTAGGCGTAGGCGTGTTCGACCAAAACGGCGAATGCCGGGAAAAAGTCATCCAGGATATCATCGAGTTTGTCCCGGATTCAAGCAAGCTGGTCTGGGAAGCGCCCCAGAAGCAGCAGCAAGCGATGTTTTTGCGCAAATTCGGCCCCAACGTGAACCTTGGCAACATCCCTCCCGGCGAAATTCTTGCGCTCGAGACGATGCGCCGGGGCCTCCGCCAGGACACGTTTGAATTCGGAACGAACCAAAAGCAAGCCGACGAATTTTGTTACGTGATTTAACCATACATCTACGGCCGATCGAAAGCTAAGCGTGGCGACAAACGCATAAAAAGAAAACCGAAAGCACTTTCGCCATAAGTTCTGAAGCTAAGGCATTCTGACATGAACCCGTTCGTTATTCCAGAATGCCTTATATGTATCTTTTGCAGTTCCCGGAATCCCCTTCTATAGACAAGCATACAATGTATGCAAAGAAGGATTCATACTCCACTCAATGAAGGAGATTCCGCGTGAAGATTCAAATGATTTCCGGCCGCAGCAAGCCGTTTATGATCCGCCATATTTCCAGAAAACTCTTTTTTATCACCGCAGGTTCCGTCATCCAAGGGTTCGCGATGGCTGTTTTTTTGTTTCCGCATGCCATTCCGTCCGGGGGAGGAGCCGGGATCGCGGTGCTTTTGAACCATGCGTTCGGCGTTCCGATGAGCCTGGGACTGTGGATGGCCAACTTTGCTTTCCTCATTTTTACGGTCCATTATTTGGGCAGCGTCAGCGCCTTCGGGACCGTTTTTGTCATTACGGTAACTTCGGTATCGGTGAATTTCTTCGAGGTGTTCGTTAAACCGCCGATCGGCAACGTATGGATCGATCTTCTTATCGGTTCGGTCATTTTGGGGACGGGCATTTCGGTGCTCCTTAGGCAGAGGGTATCCAACGGAGGCATCGGATATGTGGCGCTCGCGATTTACAAATACAAACGAATCCATCCCGGCACGTCGTTATTTTGGATGAACGGATTCATTTTTATTTTGACCGCCTATGTCATCGACTGGAAAATCATCGTTCTTGCGGTAGCATGCCAGTGGATATCGACCCGGGTCATCAAGTGGATTCACCGGTTTCCGATTCCCGTCTGGCGCGGCAAGTAACCGACTGTTAAAGGCTGCGCAGGACATTCATGCGCTCACGATTTGAAGGACAAACCGGCTTCTTCTAAAGCAGCCCGAAGTTTGGGCAAAGAAGCCGGGCCCATGCCATGAAATTGCAGGATTTCTTTTTCGCTGTACTCCGAAAGTTTTTGGAGAGAGGTGATTCCATGATTCTCCAATGCCCGTCTGGCCGGCGCGGAAAGAAGCAATAGGAAGCCCGTTTCGTTTTTGGGTTCCTGCCCGCAAATCGGGCATGTCGGACAATCGCTGCTTTTATAATACCGGTGTCCTTGGCTGCAGGTTTTAGCATCCCCTGTTGGAGTCGGCATGTTCAATCCTTCACCCTTTCAACAATGCGCCCCTAGCGCATGATATGTATTCATCATTCATTTTCCCGATCGTTCAATTCAGCCAGCGGTTTGCTTGAGGAAATCCTTGCACCTCTTCAGGCATTGGTGGTACTCATTGAAGTTGTAAGCGTCATGATAAGGGTTCATAAATCCATGTTCGGCGTCGATCATTTCGACGTACGCGTTCTGTTTATCCCTTAATTTTTGCTGCAAATCCAATGCGTTAAACGATTTCTCATGCTTAGCGAAAAACAATAAGGAGGCGCAAGCGGGTTCGATCTCCGTATAATTTCTGATTCTCGATCCGTAAAATCCGACGATGCCGTCTACTCCGTGCCCGCTCGTCATCCATGCGATCGTTGCGCCCACGCTAAATCCAATGATAAAAATCCGCTCATACTCGTCCCGGTTTTGATCTACGATGTTGCATACATGGCGATGTGCACCGGCAAATCCGATCTCGTTCATAAAATAATGGTAGGCTTGGTCCTCCTGATCATAGGAAAATGCTTCCCGGCCAATTAGCTTCGGAACGATCACATCAAAACCTTCCTCGATCATCAAGTCGCTATAAAATTTCATATGATCATTAACTCCATAAATTTCATGCAGAAGAATGATCAGATTTTTCCCAGGGTGATTTGGGGTCATCAGGTCTCCAACTTTCTTCCATTTTCTTTGACTAGCTCATTCTTTTCATCATCGGATGGTCTTCGTTGAGCTGCAGCAAATCCCACAGGTTCCCGTAAAGGTCTTTGAACACTGCCACCATCCCATAAGGCTGCTCCTGGGGGTCTCGGACGAACTCTATCCCATTTGAAACCATCTCGCGATAATCTCTCCAAAAATCATCCGTGTTTAAAAATAAAAATACTCTCTCGCCGGTTTGATTCCCGATAAATGGTTCTTGCTCCGGTTTCGACGCTTTTGCCAGCAGTATTGTCGCTCCTGACGACCCAGGGGGAGATACGACGACCCACCTTTTGTCTTGTTCGGGTTGATATGTATCTTCAATTAATTCAAAATGAAGCTTTTTCGTATAAAAATCAATGGCTTCATCATAATCCTTCACGACAAGCGCGATGTGGACGATAGACTGGATCATTCCCTTTTCTCCTCCGATTCCCATAGGCTTCAATCCTTCCAATCATCAAAAGAGCGATTTAACCGGTATTGTATGAGCTGTGCGTTTTTTCCTAAATATACTTCGCTCCCATGTCGGCCCGTCTCCTCAAAACCTAATTTCTCCAGCATTTTTCTGGATCGGATATTCGTTTCATGCGTTTCCGCGTAAAACATGGAAATTCCATACGTCTTTACCCCGTATTCTATCATACATAGAGCAGAATGATATCCTATTCCCTTTCCCCATAAGGAGCTTTCACCGATGGCGATCCCCAGTTCGGCCGTATGGTTTTGAATGCAGGCTAAATCCGCATAACCAATCAACTGTTTATTCCATTCTATGCCCAATCGTACAAAATCATCTGCCGCCGCATGGATGCATTGATTCCACCATTTGCACAGCTCTTCAGGGCTGCGATTCTTCTCCCATCCATTTGCCGAACAGAAGGCGTCATCCTTGCTCCAGTTTAAGACAATGGGATAGTCGCCCGAGGTTAAACGCCTTAGATTTATCGATGCCGTTGACATAGACCCCCCCTACTGTTTACTTCGGATTCCTCCGCTTACCGTCATTTATTTTTTAATTTGCTCTTTATACTTTCATCAGATAAGACGAAAAGAATGGAGAGATCGTTTATGGTTTTTATTTGTACAAAATGATCGTTTTTCAGATCTTCCTTCATCCCCGTTACATGGACTTGACCTTTATTGCTTGGATCACTTGGGTCATAAATAAACGAAACCTCATAATCGGCATAACCTTTTCGATATATGTAAGAATACAAATTGTCTGTATTGGTCCCCTCATTATAAATGAAATATTGTCCCACTTTTCCGGTTTCCCGAGCTTTCGCTAACCATTGATTGACTTGATCGGCATGCTCCTTTTCCACCGCGTTCAATTTGTATTGGATCACTCGATCCATTTCGCTTTCCAAATCTTTTTTATGCGGCTCTTTTTTTATCGAACATCCCGTAAAGATCAATATAAAAGATAAAGCAAGCAACAGCTGTTTCATTATTTCTCCTTTCGTCTTAGATAGGATAAGGCATGTTCATTTACTTCTACGGTTCACTTCGCCACCTCCCTGTTATCTTCCCTTACTCGAAAAAATGAATGCCACTGGAACGCAACCATTGACTTTTAGCCCAGAAAACCAAAAAATCTTTTATTTTTCTCTACCTTGACCTCTTCTATGGTGATGTATTTTTCACCGTACGTGTGTTGGATCGTGTACATACCTAACCGGAGTGATTTGAACAGCAGAATGGATTCTTTGCTGACTCGACCATGAATCAAACATTGGATATAATTTTTGGTCGCTTCAATCTCGGCCTGATCTTCAGTAAATTGCTGGATGGAATGAACCGTATTCATCGACAAGGACGAAACCGCAGCTGCGATGATGTCCAATCCGTATTGAATAAAGCCCGTTGTCCCCTTGGCGATAAAACCAAATATATGATTTTGTGGGTTGATATAAAAAGTAATCGTAAAAGGTTCCCGCTCATCTTCATCCAGAATCTTTCTCTGGGTTTCAATATCTTTTTCCGGATTGTAAACCTTTGGGATCGTGGGTCTCATGTTTCCCATTCGTTCATTCATGATCTTCCTCCTTATCTATCCGGCATTCGTCTCATCATTCGGTCCTTGTCTTCTTCAAAATGATATTGCCTGTATAGACCATGAGCGTCTCGCGTACCACTTCGGGTCTTCGATTTGCCCAATAACTTCTCGACATAAACCCGGTTATGGTTTCCATGTTTAATTATGTTTTTTCATCACTGATCAGAAAATGATCAAATTCAAGTCTCACGCCGATCACCCGTCTCTTTTTAGTTTTTTTTAAATGGCATAAACGATTCCGTATTTACGAAGGAGAGAGCCTGCAGCGTAGTCCGCAAAAATCAAAGAGGCTTTCCATTACTTCAAGGCTCCGGATCGCGCTAAGCGCACCCTCTTTTTGTTCCAATAGATCTAGAGCGATATGTGCCCGCCGATGTGTCTGATTCAAAAATCCCCCTCCAAACCCATGACACCCTCGAGCGAGTGCCCAGCCAAAAGCGATGCATTTATCTCTTCTCAATTTTGTTGCGCCCATCCCCTCCGAACGGTTCCAAGCCCACCATGTTGCCAAGTGAATAAGATAGAATATCTCGTCTTCCCAATCCTGCGCATGAACGTGAAAGCCCTCCATTACCAATCTCTCTTCGATTTCCATTGCGGTTAGAACATAGGGTTCATTCCGGAGATCATATCCCATTCTGTTTCTTACGGCTGCGACATCCATAAATGGCTCGATATAATTCGGCGTTGTTCCCCAAAAATTCCGATCATCGTCCGTTGCAAAAGGAGGAATCTGAAGCATCCCTGAATCTATGAGGTCTTTTTCAGATCGCGCGGGGAAGTATGTCAGCTCTTTATCAGAAGGGTTGGATACTTTGTCGTTATACTCAAGCCAATATCCGCTTTCATCTTCCATATGGATTTGCTTCAACAGGGGCTTCATTCGATAAAAAAATTCCACAACCTGCTTGTGGACTTCGCTTGGCGCCAGTCCGGTTTTTACAAATCCCGAAAATTTCAAGGTGTCATCCCATTGAATGATGATGGATTCGCAATCTTGGTGCGGCGTAACCGTTATTAGATTTTTTTCCTTGCGGTCAATCTGCCAACCCTGATTCCTGGCGGAATCTTCTACATAGCTGATGAGTTTTGGGCCATGGTTTTTCTTCACGATTCCTTCATAATGTATTGTAATCCCCAAATGAACTTGCCTCCTAACAAAATCAGGTATGAAATCGATGCGTATGACAGAAGTGCAATATGTGGTTTCCATGAAGCTTTAATTTTTTTGGATTCTTTGTTTAATGCGGATCGATTTATTCAAATGCAAAAAGAGATGTCTTGTCGCAGGCATCAGCATTAATCCGGCTATAGTCTTATTCCCCCAATAATCAAGCAACCAGGAGGCTTCATTTTTTACCGCTTTTTGCTCTACAAGAATACCAATTCTTTCTGCGTCTACTTTCTTTCTAAACTCCCCCGGCGATAATTGAGCAACAATTTCCCGGGTTTTTCGTCCGACGGCGTTTCGATATTCCATTAATGCATTTATATCCATATTCTCACTTAGATCAGCAATTTCAATTTGTGTCATTTCGTTTCCTGAATGCGGGTAATCGACATTAAGTTGGTTGGCCCAATGACCCGAGTGTAATATTTGATTTCCTCCGTCTACAAGTATATTCATTGTCATATCTTCAATGCGTGTAATATGCCATATATGCCAAACAATAGAGTTCCGTGTATCAGGTGCCGTGACGGGATATGTACGAAATGATTCCTCCAATAAATCCTTCAGCAATTCATCTTCAAGGGACGCCGCTCGTGAATCGCTTATTTTTGATGAATGTAACAAACCATGTTGACTTAAGAAAAGATCCACTGAATTTTGATGTTCGCTTGGTTTTAGAATCATGTTGGTCAGTTTTTTATGATTTTCATTCCATTGCTTTCTTTGGTTTACATCCAAAGGAACACTTCCTTTTATTCGTCTGGTTTGAATTTTATTTGCACTGATTTCATATAACGTTGTTATGTGAGTGAGCCGAACCTTAGAGCGCATTTGTCTTTGGCCGGCTCATGATCCTATTTTCCAGACTGAATGGACAACCTCGAAGAACCTCCGGCGGCCAGGGGACACTCTGCTGACCTTTCTAACAAAAGGAATACCTAGCCAGCATCTCTCCCCACGGTGCTATCCCTACTTCTTTAAACCCTACCTTCGCGTATAAATTACGCGCTCCTTCGTTGTCAGGCTGATAGCCAAGAAAAATAACATTCGTTCGATCATGCTTACTCTCGATTTCGCGAATAATCAACTGCATGGCATCCTTGCCATATCCGCGTCCTTGAAATCGCTCGTCGATCATGAATCTGTAGATCCAATAGTTGCCGTCATCGGGATCTAACCCGTACATGGAAAAACCAATAAGGATTTCGTCCACATAGATTGCCCTGGTTACAAATCCAGGTAAAAATTGTGCCTCCGCGATCGAGTAGAGATTTGATGCAATAAACTGTTGTTGTTCGGGTTTGGGTTTAAGCTGAATACACTCTTCCCAGTTTGTGCGATCAATTGACCTTAAGCTAATCATTTTATTTTTCATGCCACATCACTCCTTTCAAATATTCTCCTTATCCGTAAACTCAACGCAAAATGGTTGCATCTCGGGATTTAGGCAGTACTCTATTCGTTGTCTAAAGTTTTTCCATTGTACTTTATGAAGTGCTTCCTCGATCGGGAAAAATCCTGCTTCCAGGCTTTCTTCCGATTTAGTTAATTCTCCGCCAATGGGCCTGGCTAAAAATAATGTGTTGCAAATGGAATTCCCCATGTTCTGAAATATTCCGCAGAATTTAATAATTTCGATATCGATCCCTGATTCCTCTTTCGTTTCCCTTATTGCTGCTTGGCTTAAAGACTCTCCTTCTTCTACTTGACCGCCAGGCATTTCCCAGCCCCTTCTTGGGCCTTTAATAAGTAATAATTCATTCTTTTCGTTTACAACGATGGCTGCAGCAGAGAGGATATGTTTAGGCGGGCTCATTCAATCGCTCCTTTTTGATTTTTAATGTTTTTCTTCGCAGATGTTATCGTTTATTTTAAATTTAGTTGATATATAACCTCGCCATCTTGATTCTCTTGATCTTGATTTACAAATCCCAGTTTCTCATAGAGTTTTCTTGCATGAGCATTGCTTTTTTCGATTGTTAGAGATATGACTTCGCATTGTCGATGCACTTCCTGTATAAATTCAATTATTCTTGTCAGCGATTGGGTACCTAATCCAATTCCTTGATAGTTCTTGTCTATTTGAAAACCACCGATCCAGTAATTATTCGTGCTATGAGGTGTATAAGAAAGATAGAAAAACCCGACTGTCTTATCATCCTTACGCAAAATATAAGGATCAAAAGCCTCATCCCACGGTTTGATATAAGCCCATGCTAAAGATTCGATCACAGATGGTACAAGTTTCTCTTGGGATTTATGTAAAGATATCGCGAGCGCATCTTCCCAATTTCTTTTGTTAATTGGTTCTATATGGATTAAATTCATTTTTTGGATTCCTTTCGATTTTCAGTCACTATTTAAAGGAGCGGCCGCGATGCAGTTAGTTCACATTGTTGTCCGCAATAAAACGTTTCTCTGAAAAAAGCCATTTCAAGATGTCATGCAAATCTATCTCGATTCGAAATAATTTTCCTGCGAGCTAACCAAGGAACCGTCAGTTTCTGTAGCGTGCTTGTTTTTCTTCATAACTTTGTTGCACAGCCCCATGGCAACTTCAAGGATCAAAACAGCTCTTATGATCTTCTTCTAGCCTTCCTGGATTACCTTTTCATTTCTTTCTACCCATTTACTAATCTGTTTGATCGATTCCTTTGTTTTAAACGTTTTTCTTATAGTTTCAATTTGATGATCCAGTACTTTGTCTTCCTTTAAAGCACTTATAACGATACTTTCCAATGCAATGTAGCGTTCCTGTTCATAAATTTTGATTACTTCCGCTAAAATAGGATCTGACCACTCTTGCTGACTAAAGTAATACCAGATCATATGCTCCTTAACGGATTTATCAATATTTACCTGATCCTTGTGGTCTTTGATCACTTTTAATGTCTTTAGGCTCAATTCCCCATGAAGCCCCAGTTGGTCCGATATATCCAATGAACGAATCAAACGTTCCAACTCTTTCATTTGATGATTTGAGGCGGCCGTTTCTATCCGGCTAATAACAGACAAAAGATCTATGGTATTCCCCTCCAATGCATGAGATCTTGTGCGGGGCATTACATCTAACACTTATTCTACGAATCCCCATATACTTCCTCTATTCCATGTTATTGCGATATTTTCTGACAACTTAACCTCAATTTTTTTGCCGGAGATCAGATCAAAATATCACGCTCTACGCCCCAATGAACTTCAATCCAAAACAGTCCTCGGTTGCAAAAACATAAAAACCACCCGCGAAAGCGGGCGGTTCCATGATACAGATTAAGTTGATGTTGAATGGATGCAATCTATAAAAAGCTAAAAATGCAACGGCTCCCCTAAATCGCCCGCCTGAACTGGCTGTTATAAAGCTCGAAGTAAATGCCCTTCCGTTCCAGCAGCTCCTCATGGCTGCCTTGCTCCGCAATCCGCCCGTCTTGGATGACGAGGATGCGGTCCGCATCCTGAATCGTGCTGAGCCTGTGGGCGATGACGAAGCTGGTGCGGCCTTGCATCAGCGTTTTCATGGCCTGCTGGATATGCATTTCCGTGCGCGTGTCGACGCTGCTGGTGGCTTCATCCAGGATCAAGATGGCCGGATCGGCGAGGATCGCCCGTGCGATGGTCAGCAGCTGGCGCTGGCCATGACTCAAGCTCCCGCCTTCGGCGCCAAGCATCGTGTCATAGCCATGCGATAGCCTTGCGATGAACCCGTCGGCATTGGCAAGCTTCGCGGCCTCTTCCACTTCCTGGTCGGTCGCATCGAGACGGCCAAAACGGATATTTTCCCGTATGGTCCCCGAAAATACGTGCGCATCCTGAAGCACCATGCCAAGCTGGCCCCGTAGATCGTTTTTGTCGATCTCCCGGATGTCCATGCCGTCTATAAGCACCGCACCATCACTGATTTCATAAAAACGGGTCATCAGGTTGATGATCGTCGTTTTCCCGGCCCCCGTCGGTCCGACCAGAGCGATTTTCTCGCCGGGTTTCGCTATGAAGTTCACGCCGCGAAGTATGGGCGAATCCGGCTTATATCCGAAGGACACGTCCCGAAAAACCACCTCACCCTGCAGGCGCTGAAGTTTGGCGTTCTTCTGTTCATGACCGTATTCCGACGCCATATCCATGACTTCAAAGACGCGCTCCGCTCCGGCAATGGCCGATTGGATCAAATTGTACTGGTTGGCCAGCTCGGAAATCGGGCGGCCGAATTGGCGCGAATAGTTTAGGAAGCTGACGATCACCCCAACCGTAGCCATGCCATGGAAAGCCATCCAACCGCCGACGCCGGCGATCAGCGCAAAATTGAGGTTGTTGATCATGTTCATCACCGGACCGACAAGTCCGGAAACAATCTGCGCTTTGATGCCGTATTTGTTCAATTCGCCGCTCAGCTTGCGGAATCGCTTGGCTTCCGTCTCTTCCCTGCGATACTGCTTCACTACCTTTAAGCCGCTTACCGTTTCTTCGATAAAACCGTTGAGCTCGCCCAAATGCCGCTGCTGGTTTTTGAAATAAACCCGGCTGAACCCGGAGATTTTGCGGCTTGCCAGCAGCACGAGCGGAACGGTCACCATCGCGACGAGCGTCAGGGGAATGTTCAGCATCAGCATGATGGCCAGCGATCCGCTGAGGGTAATCAGGCTGTTTAACAGCTGCGTCACGCTTTGGTTCAGCGTGTTTGCGACATTATCGATGTCGTTTGTTGCCCGGCTCATTAATTCCCCGTTTGCATGCGTGTCAAAAAACTGCACGGGCAGCTCGTGGTATTTTGCGAACAGGTCGCGCCGAAGCTCGAACACGGTATGTTGCGACACCGCCGTCATCACGTAAGCCTGCACCCATGCGATCACGCTTCCAAGCGCGTAAATCCCGAGCAGAAGCAGGCAAAACCGGACTAAACCGCCAACATCTCCGGGGATCACCGCTTTATCGATCGCCTTACCGATCAAATATGGCCCGATCAGGGAAGCAAGCGCGTTCAATACGGTAAAGACGTACACCGTGATAAGTCCTGCCCGCTGGCGGTTCAAGTACGCCCAGATGCGTTTGATCGTAGCGCCGCGGTTTTTGGCGCGCACCTTCGGCACGTCGCCTCTTCCGGGCCCCGCTCCTTGCGGCCCGCCCCCGAAACCGCCCGGACGACCGGGAATCGGTATCGGCGCGCGGTTATGTAGATTGGACATAAGACGCCTCCTCCCCATTCAGCTGCGACTGCAGAATATCCTGGTATATTTCGCTGCTCCGCGTCAGTTCTTCATGCGTGCCTTGGGCCGCGATCCGGCCGTTATCCAAAATCAGGATGCGATCGGCGTCCACCACGGACGAAACGCGCTGGGCAATCAAAATGTTGGTGCTGCTCTGCATCTCCGTTTTTAACAACTGCCTAACCCGCGACTCGGTCGCCGCGTCCAACGCGCTGGTACTGTCGTCCATGACGAGGATCGTTGGCCGGATGAGCAGCGCCCTTGCGATCGCAAGCCGCTGCTTCTGCCCGCCGGAGAGGTTGATGCCGCGCTGGCCAAGCACGGTGTCATAACCTTGCGGAAGCTCTGTTATAAAACGGTGCGCCTCGGCGATTACGGCGGCTTGTTCCACTTCCTCGTCGCTGGCGTCCGGACGGCCGAAGCGGATATTGTCCCGGATGGTGCCGCTGAACAGGATGGTCTGCTGCATGACGAACCCGATCCGGCTGCGAAGATGTTCCAGGCTCATCCGGCGAACATCCGTGCCGTCGATCGTAATCGCACCGCTCGAAACGTCATACAACCGCGGAATGAGGCTGACGAGCGTAGACTTGCCCGTGCCTGTAGCGCCAAGGATCGCAGTCGTTTTTCCCGGTTCCGCGACAAAGCTGATATCCTCCAAAACCAGATTTTCATCGCCTTTGTCGTAAGCGAACGAGACGTTATGGAATTCGACCCTGCCTTCACGGATACCGTCGCTTAGGGCGGCGGGATCTTCGGTAATCTCGCTGGCCGCGGCAAACACTTCATTAACCCGGTCGGCCGATACTTTGGCCCGCGATACAAAGGTTAGCATATTGCTCAGCATCATCATGGACATCAAGAGCTGCGTCGCGTAATTGATAAACGCCACCAAATTCCCGACGGGAAATCCGTAATTCCAGTTCTGCACACCCCCGAACCATAACACGGCAACGATGCTTGCGTTCAAAATGAGCATCATAAGCGGCAAATTCAGCGCCATGAGGCGGTTCGCCTTGATCGCAGTCCGGGTATAATCGGTGTTCGCCTCATGAAAACGCTGCTGCTCCTGCCTTGCCCGAACAAATGCCTTGATGACGCGAATCCCGGCCAAATTTTCCTGCAGGACGATGTTGACGCCATCCAGTTTGGCCTGCATTTGAGCGAACAAGGGGAAGGAGAGCCGGATCAACGTATACAAGAAGATAAACAGCAGCGGAACGGCAACAAGCAGGATGACCGTAAGGGACGGACTGATCCGGATCGCCATCACCAAGCTGCCGACCAGCAGCAGCGGCGAACGCACGAACGACCGCAAAATCATTTGCACGAACGTTTGGAGCTGCACGACATCGTTCGTTAACCGGGTGATCAGCGATCCCGTCTTGAGCCGGTCCAAGTTTCGATTCGAAAACGACTGGATATGCTCGAACAGCCGTATCCGCAAGTCGTTGCCGAAATGTTGCGAAGCGATGCTCGAAAACACGGTGCAGCCCACGCCCCCGACTAATCCGATCAGCGCCACGCCGACCATCGTCAAGCCGGTCGAAACGATATGCCCGAGATCATTTTTCATCAAGCCTTCATCCACGATGCTGGCCATCAGCGTCGGCTGCAGCAAATCCATGAATACCTCCACGACCATCAGCAGCGGAGCCAGCAAGCACCACAACGCATATGGCTTCAAAAAGCCTTTAAGTTTCCACATTCCGTTCACCTTCGTTTCCGGCAGGGTTCGGCTTCGTCACGAATGTCCCGAAAGACGAAATCATGTGCAGACCCAGGTTGCCTTTACCCACCGCCTCATTGATTTTCATGTTTCGTGTCGTCTTCTTCGCTTTTGTTGTCGTTCCCAGGGACCGCTTCAAACAATTCGAACGTATGGATAAACTCCTGAATGATCGCATCCGTTGCTTTGAGCTCCCCGCTGATCACCTGTTTAATGGATGCATATTCCGACTGATCCAGCTGCTGCACCAAAGTCGACCGTTTGACGTTCAATTTTTCCAAAAATGCGATCGCTCTTCCCCGGCGAAAGGTCTGGGCGCTATGGAAACGCTCCTTTCTGTCTTCATGTCCGCGGCCCCGGCCTTCCCTATGCTCCATGGGATCGCGGTGTCCCTTCCGTTCATGTCTGCCTTCGCGCATGATTGCTCCCTCTTTCTTATGTATACATTCGTATACACTTCTCGTTTGTATACAAATGTATACGAGCGGCGAGTATGTTGTCAAGACCGTTTCTGGACTTCTCCATGTCCAAACGACTGCCGACGGATCCGCGACATTTTCCGAGAAAAACAAAAAAACCTGACGGATCAGGTTTTTTCGGTACATTTCAAATACATATATGTAATTTTGCAGTCGGCCGATCTTATTCGAGTTCCAACCGGAAGCCTTCAAGCTCCTCCTCGGCGTCGCGAAAGAGCTCCAGCAGAGAATGGCTGTATTCCCCCAGCTTCTTTTCGCTTTCCTTAAAACGGACCCAACGAACCGTCAGCGGCATGTCGACCCATCCGGTCAGACTATCCCACAACGCGTCCAGATTGCCGCCGTAATGATCGGGCAAATCCAAACCTTCCTTGAGGACGGCATGCAGCTGGTCGATGCTCCCGATGTTCCCGCCATCTAAAATGATCGTTCGCATTTGTTAAGCTCCTCCAATGTTTACTTGATTTGCTCAAACGTCTTGTAATGGTCTTCCGTCTTGTAAATTAAACCGTCGTTGGAAAAAAGGATGCGGTCTTTTCCCCGGTGTCCGGATGTATAGTTGATATCCGCTTCATACCAGACCCGCCCTTTTTTATCGGGCAATTTTTTCTCGCGGTTCCGGAAAATATCGCCGCCGATGCTTTTTCCCGGCGCAACCTTATGCAGATTTCCCTTTTGGGCGTCCCAGCCCAGCTTTTTCGCTTCGTTTTTCGTAATAAAGTTGTCGGGCAGTTTATGATGCTCCTTGATGTAATCCGCAACGCCTTCAAACGTGGTTAAACGATCCGACTGCTCCTGACGGTCTTGCCGTTGCGCCTGCTGGTGGCTCGATGGGTGGCCCGGCTGCTGGGTCTGCTGTATTTCGGCTACTCCGCAACCGGTCAAAAGCAGCAAGCAACTGAACAACACAAATAATATGGATTTTAGTGCTTTCAATGTTTCATCCTCGTTTCTTTATGTAATGGTCTAATGATGTCCGGCGTCCCATCATCGGAGCGCAAACAAAAAGCCTAAGGAATGAAATCCGAAGGCTTTGAACGGCTGTTTTTATCGACACCTTATTCAACATCATACCAATCCGGAAAGAAAAAGTCTATATTTTCGGCCGGATTTTATCTATGCTTGGAGGGCCGGCAAAACTTGTGTACGGGAGTGTTGTTCGATGAATGGAACGGATCATCTTGATCCAGCGGATTTGCAGGAGTATATTCGGGATGTTTTGGGTACCGGCTATTCCGTTGCCGAGGTGTCGAGAATGCACGGAGGCGCGCAAAAAGTCGTCTACAAGATCGGCTGCAGCAATGGATTTTCCTGCGTGTTGTACGTATGGGATCTGTCGATGAATTATTTTCAAGAAGAAACAGTGCATCAAAATTCGGGCCAGCGATCCTTCGGCAGCGATCTTTTTGAACATAACAATAAGTATTTGACGCAAAAAGGCATTCGTACGCCTTCTCTTTACGACGTAAATAAAGCACGGAACCGTTACCCTTTTGATTATGCCTTGGTGGAATACGTGGAAGGACAAAAAGCGGAGGACTATTTCCATCATTCCGATTCGAAAGTCCAACATCAATTGTTCCAACGGTTGGGGGAAATGCTTGCGACCATGCATGCCGACAAAAGGGAAACCTTCGGAAATCTGACGGAGCCTAATTTCAGCGCGGGAACCGCTCAGCAGTTTCAAATGGAAAACGCCAAAACGCAGCTGGATTACGTTTCCCGCCACATGGAACGCATTGCAGCGAACCATGGGAAACTGCTTGATACCATGAACGAGCTTGAATCGAGGATCTCGCCGCGGACGGAGTACGGTTTTATTCATGGAGAGCTGGGACCCGATCATGTTCTAGTAGATAACAAACTGGAACCCTATCTGATTGATATTGAAGGGGCGATGTTTTTTGACATTGAACATGAGCATAGTTTTATGTCGTTCAGGTTCGGCGAGTTCTACCGTTATCTGAAACATGGTTCGCTCGATGAAGACCGGATGCGTTTCTACCGCTTCCTTCATCATATTTCGCTGACCTCGGGCGGTTTGAAGCTGCTTCGCCGGGGGTTTCCGGATCAGCGATTCGCCAAAGAGTTGGCCGATTACCATTGCGGATGCGCATTAGCTTTCCTTTAAATGAGGAGCGCCCGTTTCCGCGGAAACAGGCGCTTCGCTTCATCTTCTCTTGTTAAAATGGCTAATGGCTATGGGTTAAGCAGCCGCCCCGCGTCCCGCAGCAAAAACTCCGCGGCTTCGGCAGAGATGTGCTTCCCTTTTTGGGCCTCCACTTCTTGAATAAAGCTGCTTGCATTCCGTTTTTGCAATTTTTTCAGCAGGCTGTTTGCGATCCCTTGGTTGTCGATCCAGCCGCGATTCGCGAAATGCCTGACCAGCTCCCCGAGCGTTTCATAACTGGTCAGCACCTGAAAATGGACGGATTTTTCCGCCCCGTTCCCCGCCAAATCCGCGGCTTGAACGGTCAATACATGATCTCCAGGCTCCAACAAGTACAGAGGTACGCCGTCTAATGTCTCTAATTTGTTACCGTCCAGCAGCACTTCGGTTTTCGCCTCGTCGACTCCGGTCAGACGGTCCGAAATGTCCAATTGCGGTTGAAGCATGCCAGTGTTATATACGGAAGTCGTTACCGAACGGATCGTAATTTCCGGTGCCGTCCAATCGACAGTGATGCGGCTGGAAGCTTCAAAATGGCCGTCATCCGTTTGGGCGGTGATTACCGCTGTTCCTTCTCCTGCGACCGTCACCGTTCCCTGATCGTCCACCGTGGCCACCCGGGCATCGCTTGTGCTCCAAGCGATCTTTGGATTGGTCGCGTTTTCCGGCGTAACGGTTGCCTTCAGTTCCACACGGCGATCGGAAGACTGATTAAGCACAAGCTGGGGCTGATCGAGCGAAATTCCCGTGACGGGAATATGTTCAGGAATGTGCTCTACGATCAGCTCATTGAGCGCAATGTTACCCCACACCCGGTTGCCATCGCTCACCTTCAACCGAAGTTTATAGGCGTTTACCGTCGGAAAAGCAACGCTTTGGCGTTCTTTCGTGCTGTCGTTCAGCTTCCACTCGACGGAAGCATCGGATAACGCCGTTTGCCAGCGGCTGCCGTCATAATATTCAACGTCAAAATCGGTAATGCCTTGGCCAATGCCGAAAAAAGTGACCAACGTGACTTTATTGACGGGTACCGGTCGATCTCCGTAATCCAGGGTGATGTAACCCGGAAAGCTGATATTGGTGGCGCTTCCCCACGCCGAGTTCAAATTGCCGTCAAGGATGTTCGTAATTTCGCCGGCCCCTGTCGGAAAACTCGTCGTGACCATGTCTTTGTATAAATCAGGATTGTTGTATAATTCAAGTTCGTTCAGCGAAAGATGTCCCGATTGCCGATTCCCGTCATGGACCTTCAATCTCAGTTTAGAGAAACGGGTCAGTGGGAACTCCACGGATTTGATCTCGTTATAGCCGGTCGTCGACTCCCACGTCAGGTGAATACCCGTTCGAATCGGAACCCAGGAAGAGCCGTTATGATATTCCAGATCGAAATCCGTGATCCCGGATTCTTTCCCCATTCTCGTATTTAACTTCAACTGGTTGGCGGAAACGGGTTCATTGCCGAAATCCAGCGTAATATCATTCGGGAACGCAGGCGAATCATCGGTTTTCCAAGCCGTGTCGTAATATTTGTCGTTAATGCTGCCGATCGGCTCGGAAGGGGAAGAATGAAACGACGTGCTGGCGACGGCCAGCGGTGCCAAATCATCCACAGGCGTGCTGACCGGACGGATCCGTACGATATCGATCGGGTCCGGCATGGAGCCGGCCGGAGGCACGCTGCCTTCATATTCGTGCGCGCCGATGTCGGGAGCCCCGTTGTACAGCGGATTGCCGAAATAGTCCCGCCCTCCGTTGTCGTTTATCCGTATGCCCGCCCCAATCAACGGGGAGTCGGCTTGCAGCTTGTATCCGCCGACGGTATTCATGCCGATCGAACCGCTTCCGGGGTCGACGAATTTCGGATCGGCGGTCACCTTATGCGCATCGGCCTGCACTAACGTATTCCCTCCGTAATACGCGTTGTAATCGAAGGTCTGGCCCCGCAAATCCCAGCCCCGGTCCCCCGCGCTGTAATACACGTTGTTATAATTTTTAATGTTGCGCGGCGTGCCCGAAGCTTTCGTGAAATAATCGCTCATGACCGGGTTGCCGGACGCTTTGCCTACATAAACCGTATTGTTGTAATTATAGACGTTATCGATCGAGCCGCTGTAACGGAAGATGCTTTTCCGGTCATTTTGGCTGATGTTGTATCGCACGATCGTGTTGACGGTGTAATAGGTATCGTTGACAAAAAGCATGAACCCGCCGGCGTTGTCGTGGCTGTAATTGTATTGGACCAACGAACCGATGTTGCCCGCATCCACGTCGAAGCCGTGGCCGTCCTCGGCGCCGTTGACGCTTGCGAACGATTCGTTGAATTGCACGAGATTGTTGTCCGCATAAGCCCACCAAATCGAAGCATTCGTTGCCAAGTACGTGGCCTGTCCTACCGTATTCCGCTCAACAATCGCGCCGTCGGTTACGTTCCATGCGATCCCGCCGGTTGCAGCCCGGAGCACGGTGTTGTTGGAAATTTTGACGTTCGTGGAAGGCGTCCACGGTCCGTAAGGTTTCGGCACCCAAGGCCATAAATCGCCCATGCCGTAGCGCAAAATGCAGTTGGAGCCGATGTATATGCCATAGGCGTCCACATCGGTCAGCGTGTTGCCGTCAATCAAAATATCATTAAAAGCACTTGGAGTGTTCGATCCGACCGAGTCGACGATAATTCCTCCGGAACGGGTCGTATAAGAACCGTCCACATCGTGGATATTCAAATTTTTGATATAAATATGATTCAATATGCCTGCTTCCTCATTCAAAATATAGACGCCTCTCCGCTGGCCCCGCGGATTCTGCCAATCCCTGTCGAAGGGCAGCGGCGAGCTGTTCGTCACCTCGAGGTTGTTGATTTCCCAATACTGCTGATTTTTCAACAAGACGGCTTCCAGTTCGGACGTCACCCCGGCGATTAACGGCTTGCTGCCGGTGCCGTACATGTCGATGACGATCGGGTTCCCATGTTCCCCGGAGCCTTTAGGCCATAATCTGCCATTCCAGCTTCCCCCGGCTTTAAACAAAATTTTGTCGCCCGGGGCGAAGGTCGTTGCGTTCACTTTATCCAGCGACCTCCAGGCTGAACTTTCGCTTGTGCCGCTATTTCCGTCATTACCTCCTGCACTATCCACGTAATAAGTCGTTCCGGCAGCCTTCGCCTCAGGCGGCAAAGCGATCACCAACGAACAAAACATGGTGAAAATCAGAATCATGCCGATTGCTTTTTTAAATCTCCGTCGGCTCAATGAGCAACATTCCTTTCCGTTTTTGATTTGAGGATTTTGCAAAAATCCTCGTTTATGTAATGCCTGATCGGCTTTACATTCGAAACGTCTTGTACAGTCGTTCATTGACGACAACCTGCGCATCCGCGATCCGTTGACGAACGTAACCGGCATAGCGGTCATCGATATAGTCTTTGGACACCTGATCCTTTACGGCTTCAAAAGACAAATACCGGGAGCCAGCCTTCACGTCCTCCAATCTTTGGATCAGGTAAAAACGGCCGTTTTCTTCAATGATTCCGCTGATTTCTCCGGCCTGCAGCATCGAAGCGGCCTGAGCGACCGGACTTTCGGCGTTATGCCTGAAGCTGTCCAAGGGATAGGACTGCTCCGCAACTTGTCCATCTGGACCGATTTCCTTTGCCGCTTGCTCGAATGCCATGCCGTTTGAGATGTTCGCCGCCGCTGCCTCGATTTTTCGTTTCGCCTGGGCCTTCCGGCGTTCATCGGCATGCAGGTCCGCTTCAAGAAAAGATATCGATATTTGCTTCACCTTTACGGCTTCGGGCGCTTGGTACAGCTCGTTTTTTTTCGTTTCGTAAAACCGTTTCAGCTGCGGTTCGTCCGGTTTCCAGTCATGTTCGGCCAAATGCTTTTTGACCGACAATACCGCATTCACCATCGCATATTCGAAATAAGCATCCTCGGTATATTGGGCAGGCCCGAACACCACCTCATGATTTTCGATGGCCTTTGCTCTTCTTTCATTTTCGCCCTCTAAATTTTGCAAAAAAACGTCGTAACGGATATCCGTCAGCACTCCCTGTTCTTTGGCGATCAGCTGCTGGACTTTCAAATTCACGCTCTCCTCCAGCGCTGTCTTCTTCAAACGCTCAAGCGGCGTTTCTCCACCATAGGTCTCGGTCCAAAAGGAGGCCGACTGCCCGGCGCCGTATTTTTCGTGAAAATAGTCGATGACGCGGGCTTTGTTCGCTTGTACGGCTCTTTGAAACTCGCTTAAGAGGATCGGTTCGCCGTTTACGGTTGCCATCGGATCGTCGGATCGGTTGGTTTTGGAGAAAACGGGCCTTTCAACGAAGATGAACGCAATGGCGGCAATGACGGTCATTCCGGCGATAAGCCACACGCTGGATCTGCTTAATTTTCGTGTCGTCATGGCCATAAGCACCTCCCTCGTCCTTGAATTTTGGCAATGAAAACTTTGATCTGCATCATAGGGCAAGAAAATATCCAAATCATGTTATAAATGCTTCGCAAATCCATTATAGATTTCATTAGAAAACGCTTACAATTTAAAGTTCTTTACTTTTGTTTCATATTTTTTACCTTATTGCTGACATAAATGTGATACAATCATGCACATGGCGGTTTTGCGCCGCCATATCTTTCAATACCATTGAAAGGGTTGGGTGAGGGGCTACAATGGAAAGCAGGTATTCGGTTGGTCCACCAGGAAAACCATGGACCGTCGCATACGAAGGAGAACGGTTCACCTAGTCCGGCTTCCCGCCTTGCCCCGAGCGCTTGGCGGCGGGAGCTGTTAGCGGGAGTCGTATCTTTTTTTGCGATCGTCTACATTATTATTGTGAATTCATCGATATTGGCGGATGCCGGCATCCCTCAGGAAGCCGGGATTATCGCCACGGTTCTGGCGTCGGCGGTCGGGTGCTTCGTCATGGGCATTTGGGGAAAAGCTCCCTTGATCATCGCGCCCGGGATGGGAATTAACGCCATGTTTACCTACACGCTCGTTCAAGGGATGGGGTTGACGTGGCAGCAGGCGCTGGCGGTCGGCATGATGTCCGGTCTCTGCTTTTTGGCCATCAGCATGACCTCTTTCGTCGAAAAGCTGCGGTCGGCCATTCCCGCCTCGCTTCAGGAAGCCATCTCGGTCGGCATCGGCCTCATGCTGGTCCTGATCGGATTGCATAAAGGCGGCGTGATCGCTTCGGATCCGTCCTCGGTGATTGCCATGCGATCGTTCGCCGATCCGGGCGTGCTTGTAACGCTTGCGACGTTGGCGTTGACGTGCATCCTCTACATGCGCAACGTGCCCGGCAATTTGCTGCTGGCCATCATCGGAGGAACGGTGCTGGCTTATCTGCTCGGAGCCGCGCCTTCGAAGGCGGCGGATGTTGGAGGGTCCTCCTGGTCTACCTATGGAGACGTGTTCGGGCAGCTGTCGGTGAAAGGCGCCTCAATAACGACGTTGATCGTCGCCGTATTTTCGCTGACGCTTGTCATCGTGTTCGAGAACGTCGGACTCATTAACGCCCAGTTGAACATGAGCGGAAAACAGGAGCGCTTTAAGCGCGCCATCCAGGCGACTTCGTTCACCGTCCTTTTGAGCGGCCTCTTCGGCACAAGCCCGACGGTCTCTACCGTGGAGGCTGCCGCCGGCATTTCCGCCGGAGGAAAAACCGGCTGGACTCCGATCGTTACGGGGACGCTGTTTTTGCTCTCGCTGATCGCGATGCCGGTCATCATGCTCGTCCCGGATCAGGCGGTTGCGCCGATCCTCGTTTTTATCGGGGGGTTGATGATGCCGGCGGTCCGCAATATTTCCTTTAAACGGCTGGAAGAAGGGTTTCCCGCGTTTTTTATCATCGCGTTTATCCCGCTGATGCACAGCATCGTGGACGGGATCGCGATCGGTTTCATCAGCTATGCCCTGTTCCATATCGCGGTCGGCAAATGGCGCGAAGTGAAGCCCCTCTTTTATGTCGTGTCGCTTCTCTTCGTGATCTATTTCGTGATGCAGGCGATTTGATCCGCACAAACGAAAAAAAGCCCGCTTCGTACGCTTTGGCGTGCGGGCGGGCTTTTTCGCTGCTTGCTGCTTTTGGCTTGAGTTAGTCGAAAACCAATTACTTTGTTTCTTTTTCGTTAATGATTTTGGTCGCTTCCTCCACCATCCACTTTTGAACCTCGTCAATCGGTTCGTTGCTCAGCATGAATTTGCTGAACCCGTCATCGATGACTTTGGTCAGATCGGAAGAGCTTGTCGTCACGATCGGCGAAGCGTCCAAATATTTGATGTCCGGACCAAACAGCGTGTTTTTCAACGAATCCACGTCGTACATGTCCTTGTTTTTGCCGACCAGACGGTCAAGCACTTTGTTTTGGTCGGATTTTTTCCAGCCGGAGAACTCCATTCTAGATTCCGAGTCCGTCGTCGTCATGAAGCGCATCAGCTTGTAGGCTTCTTCTTTATGTTTGGATGTTGCCCCCATCGCCAGCTGGCCGCCGCCCACGAAATATTTGCCGCCCTCGTAGTTTTTAGGCAAAGCATTCTGCGGCGGAAGCGGTACCGGCGCAAACGCGGTTTTGAAATCATGCGGATACTGTTCCACGTTCCCCGGATCCGGGATCATGAAGCTTCCCGAAAGCAGCATCGCGGCATCGCCGCTGAAAAATTCGCTTCGGTAGTTCAGCTTGGCGGCAAGCGTATCGGCGTAAGGCTTCGCGGATTTGTCGGTGTTCTCCATGTCCTTGCGAAGCTGGAAGAAGTACTTGTACGTCGGGTCCGAAAGGATGGTGGTGCCGTCATCGTAGCGGAACGGGTCTTTCATGACCGTCTGGGCAGGTGCGTTCATGTACAGCTCCCACGTATGGAAATACGTGCCGTAACGTTTGTCGACGCCTTCGCCTTTGGTCAGCTTTTTCGCGTAATCGCGGAAATCGTCCCATGTCCAGCCATAGGTCGGCACGGGCAGCCCCGCTTCGTCCAACGCATTTTTGTTGAGCAGCACGAACTGATAACCCGCGGTCATCTGCATGCCGTAATAGTTGTCGCTTACCTTCGGATTGACGTAATATTCGTCTTCCGGCTTTAATCCTTCTTTGTCGTAAAATTCATTCAACGGAGCAAGCGCCCCCCGGGCCGCCCGTTCGATCACGGCGCCTGAGCTTGGCAGGTTGACGACATCGACGGCTTCGCCGGACGATATGAGGAAATCGAGTTTTTTCAGCATTTCCACCGAGTTGCCGGGAACCAGCACGACATGCTCTACTTTGATGTTCGGATTTTGCGCTTCGAATTCTTTGAGCATCGCGTCCGTCGCGGCTTCCTGATCGGCATTGTCCCAGTTGTAGTACTTTATCGTGACTTGTCCATCGGACGATTTCCCGCTGCCGCCGGCCGAACCGGAATTGCCGCCGCATCCGCTCAGCGCGGTAAACGCTGCCAACAACAGGCAAAGTGAAGCCACAAAATTCCGTTTGCTTTTCCTTCTCATTTTTCTGCCCCCTAAATATGGAAGTTCCTCATCCTTGCAACCCCAGTATAATCACTGGCCGTCGTTCGCAAGTGCATAATTTTGAGGTATAACGATCACTTTTTTGACTTTTTGAAACCGCATACGCGATCAACGTCAGCCCTTGACCCCGCCCAAGGCGATCCCGTTGATGACCTGTTTTTGCAAAATGATGAATACGATCAAAAGCGGCACGATCGCGGAAAGCGAGGCCATCATCATGATGGCGTCGTTGGTCGTATAATCGTCCCGGAACAAGGTCATGCCGAGCGGGATGGTATACAGGTCCTTCGTCTGCAAAAAGATGAGCGGGTTCTGATAGTCGTTCCACGACCAGATGAATTTGATGATGGCCACGGTCGCCAGCACCGGCCGGCAGAGCGGGACGATGATCGACGCGAAGGTTCGGAAATGGCCTGCCCCATCGATTTTCGCCGCTTCGATGTATTCATCGCTGATCCCCATCATAAACTGGCGCAGCAGGAACGTAAAATAAATCGAAAACATGCTCATGAAAATCAGCGCAACATGCGTATCATAGAGCCCCATCCAGCGGATGAGCATGAACCGCGGAATCAGCGTGGCTTGGTCCGGGATGATCATGAAGGCGAGCAGCGCCGTAAACACCAGGTTTTTCCCGCGAAATTTAAGCTTCGTGAACGAATAAGCCGCCATGGTCGACACGAGCAAGGTGATGAACGTAACGATGACGGCAACCTTGATCGAGTTGAAATAAATGTGCAGGAAGGGGACTTTCCCCATCCAAACCGCTTTGAAATTGTACACCACATTTATCGATTTAGGAATCCACTCAATGGGAAAACGCATGACGTCCTTTTCGAATTTAAACGCCGACGAGACCATCCACACGAACGGAATCAGGAAAAATACGGATAAAGCCCCCATCAGCACCGTCGTAATGAGCTTTGAAATATTTCTGCGAATAAACGGCATGGTCGTCCTCTCCTCCTTCTACTCTTCTTTTCTCAATTTCCAGGTTGCCGCCGTAATGACCGCAATGATGGCGAACAGCAGCCAGGAAATCGCGGAAGCATAACCCATGTTGTAGTTCACGAACCCTTCCTCGTAGATCCGGAACACGATGACCGTCGAGGAATTGTCCGGCCCTCCTTCCGTCAGGTAGGAAATGATATCGAACACTTTAAAGGAGCCGATCAGCATCGTGATGAGCAGGAAAAAGGTTGTCGGACGAAGCAGCGGAACCGTAATTTTAAAAAATTTCGTCAGGGCCGTAGCGCCATCGATTTCCGCGGCTTCATACAGTTCGCTCGATATGTTCGTAAGTCCGGCCAGATAAATGATGATCGTATACCCGAGTCCGGCCCAGGAGCTGATGATGGCGATCGAAATGAGCGACGTTTTGGGATCCACGAGCCATTTCGGCGGGTTGGAGATGCCCAGGTCCATCAGGAACTGGTTCACCGGCCCCAAGGAAGGATGGAACAATGCGCTCCATACCGCCGCAACGGCAATGATGGACGAGATATACGGTATAAAAAACACGACCTTAAAATAGTCCTTCCAGAACACCTTGTTATGGATCAAAACGGCGAGCACGAGCGCGATCGCGATCGGAACCGGAACCGTCAGGACGGTATAAATCAAATTGTTTTTCAGCGCCTTCAGGATCGTCGGATCCTGAAACATGTGAATGTAATTTTCGAGCCCCGCGAATTTGATCCCCGAAATCCCGGACAAAAGGTTCCAGGAAGTAAAGCTTAAATACAGGGAAAATCCAAGCGCAAAAACATTGAGCAGCAGCATCCCGACGATTTCGGGAGCAAGGAACAACCAGCCGACGAGGGCCTCCTTCCGCTTGGGCGTCCAAAATTTGCGGGCTTTCTGAGGTTTCTCGGCCTTCAGAGTTGGTTTGGCAGCTTCCACTTGTATCACCTCAACATGATTAGTTGGCCTCAAGGCCGCGTGTACGATTTGCAAAATCCAGAGATTTGAACTTGCTTATATCTTAAAAAAAATCCATCCTGCTCGAAGGATGGATTCTGACCTGGTATGGGTAATATTTTGACTTTTTCCGCACGGAGCCGATGTTGGCCAGCCGCCGTGGCTGCAAGCGCTTCATCTTGCGGTTTTGCTTACGGCATGCTTCGCTTTGTATTCGCTGGGCGTCATCCCGATGTATTTCTTGAACACTTTGGAAAAATAGGTGCGGTCGGAATATCCCAGCCCCATGGCGAGCGATTCCAAGGTCTGCGCGGAGCTTTTCATCATTTTGGCCGCGATGCCCATTTTGTATTGGTGGACGTAATCCGTAAAATTGACGCCGGTGAGCCGCTTGAAATAGCGGGAAAAATAACTGGAATTCAAATATAAATACCGGGCGATGTCGATCGAAGTGATATTGTCGGCTAGGTGCTGGTCGATAAATTGCTGAATCACCTGCAGCTTCGGCTCTTGGATGGCCCGGGCCGCTCCCTTCTGCTGATGCTGCGCGATATGCGCAAGCTGCCTTTCCGCAAGCTCCATGCAATCGTCCAAGGTTCTCGCCGCACGGAGGTAAACGTATCTTGTCTCATCCGTTTTTTTCCCCGCAAAGATGACGTCCATGCGGCGCAGCAGCATCGTAATTTCCTGAATGAACTCGGCCGGTTCAAAACGCTTCTCTTTAGCCATATGCCCGATGGAAGCGGCCAACTCGCGAATGGCAGAGAGATCGTTTCGCAACACCGCACGCTCAAGCTCCGCTTTCATACCGTCCAACGTCCCTTGCGGCAAAGGCAAAAACATGTTTTGAACGAGAAGCTGCATGTCGGCAGCCGTAAAATCCCCATTCTCGTAAAACTCGTATTTGTGCCGAATCATCTGATGATAGCAGGAACCCAGGGCCGCAAGCTCCATTTTGTCCGTCACGGCCGAGATGTTTAACCGCAATTTCAAAAATTGCTCCGTTCGGGACCGCAGCTCCCGCAAATAATCCCGAAAATGGGAGTAGGCGTTGCCGGCCAAATTCAACCTGTAATTATATAAAATGATTAAATGATCCTGCTCCATGAACGGCGTGATCCCTTCGTACGAGGAAGCGAGCTCGACGGCGATATTGTATACGGCGTAAGCGATCAACGGGACGTTGCCTTGCACGTACAGCCGTTCAAATGTCGCATAATGCAAATGCGCGATCCCCATCATGAACCAAGGATATTGCCATGAAATCCCGAGCCCGGCCGCGTACTCGCGCGTCGTTTCGGGATGCGCTCCGTCCAGCACCCGTTGGATGAGACCCTGCTTGAACAAATCGCTGTTATAATTGGAGCTTCTCTGAACCAAAGGAGTTCCTTTGGAGCGGAGGAGCCGGATCGATTTTTGCAAACTTTGCTCCAGCTGCGCCGCGGTCAACTGATCCTTGAGCAGGTAATCGTCGGCGTTCAGCTTGATTGCCTGCTGGGCATAATGAAAATCTTCATGGCAGGTCAAGAAAATGACACGGGTGTCGGGTTTCATGCCGCGGAAGGCCTCGGCGAGCTCAATCCCGTTTTTTTGCGGGAGTCCGATGTCGGTTACGACAATGTCCGGCCAAGTCTCCTGGAACATATGCAGCGCTTTGGCGCTCGAATAGGTCGAACCGACGATATGGAGCTGGAGCGCATCCCAATCGATCATTTGCTTCAGCACCTTCAGCATCGGAACGTCATCGTCGATCAACATGACTTTTAACATCAGATAACATACCTCCCTGGAAGAGTATTGCAGGTATCCCGATCCGGAATTCGCAGCACGGCGGTGATCCCCCGCCGCTTGTTCGGAACCAGCGCGATTCCCGCCTCCGAACCGAAGGATAACCGGAGCCGCTGGGCCACGTTGATCAGCCCCACCCTGTCATAAGGGGTATCCGGGCCGGAATCGGGGATTTGCAGCCGATCATTCACCATTAAGAGCCGTTCTTCTTCGATGCCGTCGCCGTTATCCTCGATTTCGATCGTGACGAATCCCTGTTTTCGTTGGGCGCGGATCCGAATGCAGGCATCCGGATGATCCATCAGTCCGTGCACGATCGCATTTTCGATCAAAGGCTGCAGCATCAGCTTGGGCATGGCCCAAGACGCTAAACCGGGTTCCAACTCGATCGTAAGCTGCACCGGGATGTCGTTCCGGATTTTCATGATATCGACGTAATGGCGCATCAATTCGCATTCTTCCTGCAGCGTTGCCGGTTCGTTAAATTTCATGTACGCGCGGAGCAGGCTCATCAAGGAATCGATAATGCCGCTGTGCAGATGATCCTGCTGCAGGATCAGGCTGCACTTGACCGAATTGAGCGTATTGATCAGAAAATGCGGGCGAATCTGCATGAACAGCGCCTCCAGCTCCATGACCCGCTTTTGCTCCTGCTCTTGTTCGATATCGTGAATCAGTCCCTGAAGCTGATCGAGCATCGTATTCAGCGTGCGGCTCAGCTCGGCGATGTCGTCCCTTCCCTTCACTTCCAGCCTGGCGTCCAAATTTCCCATGCCGAACTGCCGGACGACGCGCTGCAGCTTTTGGATCGGCCTGTGCAGCCTTTTGGCGATAAACATCGACGAAATCGAAAAAATGACGAAAAACAAAACGACGCCCCCGATCCCCGCGTAAAAGGTCCGCGAAATTTTCCCGGTAAACGCCTCTTTGCTGGCCTCATAAACCAAGGTCCAATCCGCTTTGTCGAGCGTCACTTCCGAGCGCAGGTTGGACGGAGGGGCTGCCGGATCGGGCGCGGAAAGCTCCGCGCTTCCGGCAATGCGGTTCTGTTTTGCATCAAACAAGGCCACCTTGCCGAACTCGACCGGCTTGAGAAGCTTTTCGAAATACGATTGGGAAATCCCGATCAGAAGAACCGATAAATACTGCTTCTCGTGTTTGTCGTGGATGACCCTGGCGATGTAATAGGTTCCGGCTTTGCCCGGGTTGTCCCTCACCATGCCGAGCCACTGCAACGTTTCCGGCTGGTTGAAATCGATTTTGCCGTACAGTTCGTCCAAGTGCTTGTTGACGCTTGTCATATCGTCTTCGCTCGAAGGAATGATAAAGCGCTTACGGTTTACCAGATACATCCGGGTGTTGTTGTTCAAAGGCTTGGACGTGATCAGGGAAAAGACGCCTTTAATCTCGGTGAAGTTGGTGTAATCGTCGTAAGAACGAAGACGGTCCGTATCGGCGAAGTTTTTCAGGTATTTTTTGAAGCTTGTATCGTTCACCATGAAATGGGAGGCAAACGATGCGTCGTCTATGGTTTTGCCGATTTCGTCGGTCATGACCTTCAAAAAATTGTCGTTCGTCAATTGCAGCTTCTCTACCATCGTTTCTTTGATAAGCGCAAAGGAAATCACCGAAACGGTGATGATCGGCACGATAATGAACAACAGGAATGACAGCTGGATTCTGCGGTAATAGTTCAGCTTGAACATGGGTGACTTTCGCCTCTTTCATGCTTCTAAGATGATCATGCTACCCGTATCGTATCTCGTCTCGGACAAGTTGTCATTCCTTTTTGCCGAATCCCGGTCATTTGCGTTCATGCCAATATCCCGAGATTCCCTTCTCCAATCGCATGAGCGCCTCCAGGTAATAATAATCGCCCCAAATCATGTAATCGTCGGGAGAGATGCCTCCGTTGACGTGATACGATCCGTGCTTCAGCAGCCCCTCCGCGTCTTCTTCGCCGATGGTGGCATAGCGCTCGACCAGGCTTGTCATCGATTTGAGAAGCATGTCCTGAAAATAGCTCCGGTACGGGTCCTGTGCATCCAGATGGGAGATCAGCTCCAGCAGGCCTGCGGCCGCGATGGCGGACGCCGAGCTGTCCCGGTAGGTGTCGGCTTTTACAGGTGCGTTAAAATCCCAATAAGCGACATGATCCTCAGGCAGATGTTCCAGGAAATAACGGGCAAGGCGTTTTGAAGTTTCCAGGAACCGCGGGTTTTGGGTATACCGGTAAGATAACGCGAATCCGTAGATGCCCCAGGCCTGACCTCGGGTCCAGGTAGAACCGTTCGAATACCCTTGATGCGTCGCCCCTCCAATGGGTTCCCCCGTCTCCGGGTTAAAAAAGAATGTATGATACGAACTGTCATCGCCCCTGACAAGATACCGCCTGGATTTCTCCGCCTGCGCGGCCGCAGCGTCCCGATAAACCGGGTCGCCCGTTTGTTCGCTTGCCCAATACAATAGCGGAAGGTTCAGCAAACAGTCGATGATGATCCGTCCCGCTTCCTTGGCGTCGTCCTTCCTGCCCCATGCCTGGATGTAACCGCCGGGTTCCCGCCACCGCTTCATCAACACATCCGCCGCTTGCAGGGTTAACCGCCGGGCGGATTCGTCCTTCAAGATGATCCACTGGGCTTTGGCGGATAACGAATACAAAAAACCGATATCATGATGATCCAGCACCACATGGTCCTCCAGACGTTTGCGAAAGCTCGCGACCGTCGCTTCGGCGGCCTGGCGGAACCGCTCGTCTCCGGAATATTCGTAACACAGCCACAGCATCCCCGACCAAAATCCGTCGGTCCAGTCGTCGTTATCATTAAGCTCGTACGTTCCGTTTCGGCTTACATGAGGGAATTTCGGTCCGAACCGGTCGATATTTTTTAACGTTTTGGCCACGGCATCCTCTATCGCTTGGGTCCACATATGATACATCCCCTATCCTGATTGGTTTACGATTTTAGAACCATCATATCGGATTCAAGGGCTCGCCAGGCGTGTGAATTTGTTCAGTGATGTGCACAATTTTGACTTTTTGTCCAAGGAAACGAACGCGTTTCGAAAGCACAGCGCTGGCGAATTCGGACTGTCAATCGTTGGCCGGATCCAACGAAAAAAGCCCGGCATTTATCCTAAGATAAGCCAGGCTTTCATTTTCGTATATCGCATATGCATGTCTTGGCGTCCCACGGTTAGAATCAGTCGAACAAGTCCCCGAACACGTCCAGGACGCTTTTTTTCTTTTTCTTGTAAGGGTACGAGGAATGGCCGTGCTTGTCATATCCGGAGTCGTGCTGCTTCGGCGGCGGATAATGCTGTCCGCTTGGCTGGTGTCCCCTGGGAGCGCGATGCTCATCGGAATCCCCGTAATACCATTCGTTATATTTCGGACGCTCTTCCCGGACGTTCGCCATCAGCTTGTCCAGTTCCCCCCGATCCAACCACACCCCTTTGCAGTTCGGGCAAATGTCGATCAGGATACCGTCCTTCTCCACTTCCTTCATGCGAGAACCTTCGCAAATCGGGCAATTCATATTGAATTCCTCCTTGGGATCCATTTACAAATTTCACGGCTTAACGCATATTACGGATCAATGCAGGAATGGTTTCAAAACTCCATGATTTTCAGCGGCCAAGCTTCGCTTGGTCTTCGGCTAAAAACATCATCGTCGCTTCACCACGGCGGCTTCACTGCGGCTCCCGTTCTCTCCGCCCCGCCTTCCGGACCCCCGGACCGCCTTGAAACTCGCCGAGATCATGCCGGATGTCTTCTCCTCCGTATTTTTGGCTCGCCAACACTTCTGCCGCATCATCCCTTGGCCGATAGCCGATCAGCTCGCTCAGATACCCGATGTCGTAGTAATTGTCTGCATTGGCCGATGTCCCATATAAGGTGAGATACGTCAATGAAGGGTCGGCCTCAATGCAGCACATCGCCAGGTGCACCATATCGCGGCGAGAAATCCAGATATGCGCGGCCCGTTCAGAATGCGGACGGTCGTCGCCCGGAAAGTTGCCGATCCGGATGTTGAAGGAAGAGATCCCGTATTGATCCGAATATAACCGGCCCAGCAGCTCAATATAGCTTTTGCTTAGTCCATAAAAACTGTCGGGGCGGTGGTCCTTGGGGGTCGCTTGTTCGCCTACCCGGTAAAAACCCGTCGCGTGGTTCGAACTGGCGAAGATCACCCGGGAGACGCCCCCTTTGCGGGCGCCTTCGTATACATGATAGGCTCCGGTCACGATAACGGGGAGCACCTTGCCGAGGAAATCGTCCTCATCCTTCGCCCAGCCGAAATGGAGCACCGTATCCACGCCCTGCAGCGCCGTTTCGACGGCTTGCGCGTCCGTGACGTCCAGCTTTTCGATGCCGCGGTCCGGATCGGGAGCGATGTCGGTAGCGATGACGTCGTACCGGCCGGCGGCCCGCAAGCCTTCGGCCAAACAGCTCCCGATCCGCCCGGCGGCTCCGGTGATCAAAATTTTTTTGTTCATTGACGAATGTCCTCCATCATGACCTATTCTTCTTCGCCCTGCTGCCACACATCCTGGTAATCCTTATGCCGTTTAAATTGGACCAATGCGAACGAACATGCGGGAACGATCTTCTTGCCTTCCTTGCGTGCCAGATCCACGACGGCCTTCACCAGCTGATCGCCGACTCTCTGGCCCCTTAGCTCTTCCGAAACGAACGTATGGTCAATCATGATCGTATGTTCATCCACCGGCTGGAAAGTGATTTCCGCGACCTCCCGTCCATCCTCCGCCATGACGAATCCTCCGCCGATCTCACGAATTTCTCTCATTGGCACACACCCCATCTCGCTTTTTTCTGTCTCTTCTATTCTTCCCCGTCGCGAAGTCTGCCGAAACGTTTAACAAAAATATCAAACCGAAAAAAAGCTCTCTCCTGAAATTTACTCTGGTGCTTTACCAGAAGAAAGTGTATGATTAATACCTGTCAGTGTTTTTTATTCATTTAACTTGCGACTTCATCATTCGACTAAAGGAGTTTGTCATCATGACCAGACACAAATTGGGCTTCTGGATCCTGACCGCGCTTGTCGTCGGCAACATGGTCGGTTCCGGAATTTTCATGCTTCCCCGCTCCCTGTCGGCAGCGGCAAGCCCTGCGGGCGTCATTCTGGCCTGGATTGCTACCGGGCTGGGCGTGCTTACGCTCGCGCTTGTCTTCGGAAGCCTTGCCGTCCGCAAACCTGAACTCAGCGGCGGTCCGCAAATTTATGCGAAGGAACTTTTCCGCGAAGGCTCGCCAGGCTCGCTTATTGCCGGGTTTATGTCCACTTGGGGATATTGGGTCGGCAATATTGCGGGTTTTGTGGCGGTGATCACGACGTTCGCCAGCTACCTTTCCGCCTTTTTCCCGGTGCTTACGAGCGGCAAGGTTTGGGTGGATTTCGGAGGTTTTACGTTAAAAGCAGGTAATATCCTGACGTTCCTCGTCTGCTCTTTGCTGCTGTGGGGGACGCATGCCATCTGCCTCAAAGGAATGAAAGGCGCAGGACGCCTCAATTTCATCGCGACGGCAACCAAGGTCATCGGCTTTGTCCTGTTCATCGTGATTGCGTTATTCGCGTTCCAGCAAAGCAACATCGGGCCGTTTCTGGCTCCGCGCACCAACGACGGCGGCGAGACGCTTGGCCTGCTTTCCCAGGTGAATGCGGCTGCGGTCGCGACGCTGTGGGCTTTCATCGGCGTCGAATCCGCGATGGTCTTTGCCGCCCGCGCCCGCCGGAAGCAAGATATCCGCCGCGCGACCATCGCGGGGCTGCTGATTTCGATCGTGCTGTATGTCGGCATCAGCATGCTGACGATGGGCCTCTTGACGCAGGAGCAGCTGATGGCTTCCCAGAATCCGTTAGTCGACGGCATTTCCGCCGTGACGGGCCCGATCGGGGGCAAGCTTTTGGCGGGTCTTGGGCTGATCAGTTTGCTCGGCTCCACGATCGGCTGGGTGCTGCTCAGCGCCGAGGTGCCTTTTCAAGCGGCCAAGCTGGGCGTGTTCCTCCCGTCGTTTTCCAAGGAAAACGACAAAGGCATGCCTAAGGTTTCCCTCTGGGTCTCCAACGCGCTCGGCCAGATTTTGCTGCTGTCCACGGTTTCCGGCTCCATTTCGGCCGCATTCGATTTTATCATTTATATCGCTACGCTCGCTTATTTGGTGCCTTACCTGATCGCTTCGCTTTATCACCTGAAGCTGATCTGGATCGGCGAAACCTACACGGTGCGGAAGGAGCGCGTAAGCGAGGGAATCATTGCCGGATTGGCGGCGATCTATTCGCTGTGGGTGATCATCGCGGGGACGGCGGATCTCAAGACGTTCCTGCTCGGAGTTGCGCTGATCGTCAGCGGCATCCTGTTTTACCCGCTGCTGCGGCGGCATCGGAAAACCGGAAACAAAACCACATAAAGCCATAAAAAGTCGTGTGTCCAAATGCAAATCAGGCGTCCATCTTTCGATGGGCGCCTTGTTTTACGCAAGTGGAAGATGGAGAAACGGGCATCGTCATCGGCAGCCCCTCCGGGGAAATAGGACGAAAGAGGCTGATTGGTCCGGGTACGGGGAGTTATCTTTTATATAATCTTTCGGAAAGCTCCCTTTCCACGACCCATTTATGGTTTGTTACCGGGGCTCCCCCGTTTGTCGGGATGTAATCCACCATATATACCGTCGTCCGGTCGGCCGTTTCGATCGTGGCCTGAGCCCCCGTCATGCCTTCCATATGACCGGCTTCCAATATTACGTTCTGTCCCGGCTCCAAGGGTTGATTGCCCGCATCCTTGATTTCTTCCTGAATGACCCACTTATGGTTGCGCACCGGGTTGCCTCCGTCCGTCGGCGTGTACGTAACGGAATAGGCTACGGTATCATAAGCGCCGACCACTTTTCCCGTGGCCCCGTCCATGCCAGCCATATGTTTCGCGTGGATGACCACGGTATCTCCCACATGGTATGTCGGATGTTCGGCTTCTTTTAACCCTTTCGGTACTTCTCCCGAATCGGAGTGATGATGCATGCTCATCATGCCCATTTCCGCATTTTCCTTTTCCGCGGCGGTTTCCGCATGGCCGTTGGCACCACGGTCGCAACCGCTTGTCATGAGCACGGCTGCAAGGCACAGAGAGACGATTCTTTTGTTCATCGATGTCACACACCTTTGCGTTTTTTTGGTCTTGCCCGGGAACCCCCTATGCCTTAACATTTTTACCCAAAATCGCCGAGATATGAGATGCCGATGAAGATATATTATTTTTTCAGGCTAATGCCGTCCTGCCCAAAAAGGCAAAAAACCGCGGTATCCGCGGTTTTTTGTTGTATTACGGTTTCCAAACGGAAGCATGCTCGCCGGCGAACTGTTCCAGCGACTTTGGAGGGCGCCCGGTGATGCGCTCGACCGTATCGGTTGCCAAATCCTCCTTGCCATGGAGCTTGATGTCTTCATCCATTCCGGCAAGAAACCGGGCATAATCTTCAGCCATGCCAAAAGACGTCAACCGGTTCGCCAGCTCCCCCGTGCTTACATGTATATGACGGACCGTCCGGCCGGCCGACGCGCCGATGATTTCACCTGCTTCCGCGTAGGTCAGGGAATGCGGACCTGTGATGATATGATCAGTGTTGTGGGGCTGATGATCGATCAAAGCCCTCACCCCCACTTCTGCAATATCGTCGGCGTCCACGAACCCGACTCTGCCCGACCCGGTGGCGGAGATCATGCTCCCTTCACGGATGATTTGGGCTCCATGATGGCCTTCGGTGAAATTTTGCATGAAATAGGACGGCCGCAGCACCGCCCATTCCGGAACGCGCTGGCGTATGGCCTGATGTATATTGCCAAAAACCGGGCCGCCTTCGGGGATCGAAGCGCTGCCGAGAAAAACGACCCTGCGTACGCCTTCCCTTAAAGCTTTTTCCAAAAAAGGAAGCACGATTGGCGAAGGATCCATCATCCCAACCGGACTGACCAAATACAGCTTATCGACGTTTTTTAAAGCGGGTGCATGCGTTGATTCGTCGAACCAGTCAAATGTCACTTGCTCTCCTGCCCCGAGTGTAGCCGATTGCCCCCGGCTCGCGGTTCGAACGCCGTATCCTAACTCGATAAGCCGTTTCGTAATGCGGCTTCCCGTTTTGCCGCTCGCGCCTGTTATTAAAATTTTGCTGTCATTGTTCATGTCTGTTTCCCCTTTTCAGATTGATTGGTCTAAAATATGAATGCGAAGCCACTTCTTTTTTCTCCATCTTGGATGGCTGCTTTTTCCGTTTGAGGGTGATAAAAGTAACGGCTACGCCCAGCAGCGTCGTGACGGAGGCCGCGAAAAAAGATATATGAATGGCATGATTCAAATCGCTTGATTCCAAGGCTTCCAACTTCAGGCCCGATCCGAGGTTGGCGGAGATGATCGCCATGATGGCGGCCAAACCTACCGCACTGCCTATTTGCTGGCCGGTCGAAATGATGGCCGACGCGACTCCTTGCTCCTTGGGATCGATGCCCGTGCTTCCCGCAATGAACATGGTCGTAAATACGAGCGCTTGGCCCAGCCCGACGATGACGGTACCCGGAATGATCCCCCAGGCGGAGCCATTCTCGGATAACTGCGTGAGCACCAAAAAACCGCTGCCTCCCAGAATCATCCCGATGGCGACCGTACCGGCCACGCCTGCTATGGACAGTATTTTATTAATGAGCCTTCCGCCCAAAAAAGCGCTGATCGTCAGCGGCAGGAAGCTGAGCCCCGATTGAATGGCCGAGTAGTGCAGTACCTCCTGCGTATACAGGGTTAGAAAATAATACAGCGAACCAAAGGAGGCCGAAAATAGGACAGCAATGAGCGCCGCTCCGGTTAAATTGCGGTTGCGGAACAGCCTGAACGGGATTAACGGTTCTTCCGTGCGCTGTTCGATCACGACAAACAAAACGAGCAATAACGCGCTGAGCAGTCCAAACGGCAAGGGTCCGAGGCTTAGCCATCCTTCGACCGGGGATTGGATCAAATAATATACGATAAGGATCATCCCCGCCGTCACCGATATCGTTCCCAAGGCGTCATAACGCTTCGGTCCCGAAGCCGCTTTGTTTTCCGCCAGCACGAACGGGGCAAGAATAAGCGTGATCAGGGCGATCGGCACATTCACGAAAAATGTGAACTCCCAGCCTAAATAACTGGTCAAAACTCCGCCAAGAAGCAATCCAAGCGACAATCCGACGCCCCCCATCGACGCCCAAATGCCCATCGCCCGGTTGCGTTCGGCGCCTTCGTCAAAATTGGACATGATCAGCGACAACGTGGAAGGCGACAGCAGCGCCCCGCCCAGGCCTTGCAATCCTCTCGCCGCGATCAGCAACACTTGCGAATCGGCCAATCCGCCAAGAAGCGAACCGGCGCCGAACAGAGCGATGGCGATGATAAACATGCGCCGCCTTCCCATCAGGTCGGATAATCTTCCTCCAATCAGCAAAAATCCGCCGAAAACGAGCGAGTATGCGCTAACCACCCACTGCAAATGATTGGCCGAAAACCCCAAATCCGCTCCAATCGAAGGCATGGCGACAAAAACGATGGTATAATCCAGCGCCAATATCAATTGGGAAACGGCAAGAAGAATGAGCGCCAAGCCTTTATGCCTGCTTTTGTTCATGGATATTTCTCCTTTTCGCAATTTACATACCAAACGGTCTAATTTGAACAAAGATATTTTAGACCATTCAATCTAGAATGATCAAAATGAAGAAGCGTCAACGAACGCTCCATCAACAATCAAGAACCGACAGCGCGACGGCTGCGATTTCTTCCAGCTCTTTCGGGTTATTGGACAGCTTCGCCGCTTGCGTCATCGAATACCTGACATGGTACAAATACCGCGCCAGCACATGCAGATCTTTGCCCGGCCCGATTTCTCCCTGCTTCTGAGCCCGAACGAGCGCTTCGTAAAAAGCTTTTTCAAGCCGTGTCCGATCTTGCTCGAACAGCGCCGCCATTTCCGGATCATGGGGGATCTGGTCAATCGCGCTGTGCAAAATCATGCATTCCTTTTTCCGTTCCTCATCCTGAAGCGTGGACACGATGATCCGAAAAATGTCGCTGATCGTTCGTTTCACCGATTCCGCTTGCTCCAGTTTGGCGACAACCGACGAGGATTTTTCGTGTAAGTAATGTTTGGCTGCCTTGATAAACAAATCCCTTTTCGTCCCGTACGTGTCGTACAGACTCTGGCGGGCGATGCCCAGTTCATCAAGCAGCGTTTGGAGCGATGTGCCATCATAACCGTAATGTCCGAACACTTCCATCGCCTTATGCAGGACAAGGGTCGTATCGAATTCTTTGTTCCTTGCCATCTAACGATACCTCTTTTCCAGGCCTCTTCTGCGGCCAGCAATTCGATTTTTTATCGGACCATTCAGTCTAAAACATGCGAATCCAAACCTCCTTCCTTTTCATGAACGTATATTATCATTTCCGGATCGTTCAGTCAATAATAATAAAATCTCCGAACCGCCGTTGCCGGCCAGTTCCCCCGTCAATCGTATTTTTTGTACATGCCGACGGAAGCAGGAGCTCCGTATTCAAAACCGAACTGCCGGTACAACCGGTCTGCCGGAACATCGGCCATCAGACTGACGTAAGCCCCTTTCGTGGCATGCCGATCCAGGTAAGCCGTCACCTCGGACATGATTTTTTTGCCGAGCCCTTGTCCCTGATGTTCGGGGGAAACGGCAATATCCACGACATGGAACATGCAGCCGCCGTCGCCGATCACCCTGCCCATGCCGATCAATTCCCCGTCAAGCCGAATCGTTACCGCAAACAGCGAATTTTTCAGTCCTCTGCGCGAAGCTTCGATATCCTTGCCGCTGAGGCCGGCCTTTAGCCGCAAATTGACGTATTCCTCCGCTTCGGGAGGCTCATATCCGATCTGGATCTGCTCATTCATGGCGTTGCACATCCTTTCTTTTAGGTCATATCTAATCATAAATCACCCCAAGTCCATTTGTCATCATTTCTCAGGTGTTCATTTCACTGAAACGCGTTTCTCCGGTTCCTCAAAATAATAATATACACATTCCAAAAATGAAGAGGAAAGCCGCTCGGCTTTCCCCTCCTTTGGTACATCCGCCGGAAGTTGCTTACCGTAACAATTCTATCATTTCCAGTTCTTCGCGGCTTCTGGCGATGTCGATCGGGGTCTGGCCGCTCCGGTCTTTTCGCGTTTTGTCGGCCCCCAGGCGCAGCAGCGCTTCGATGACATCCAGCCTTTCCTCGCCGTCGGAAACCTGCGTGTGGAGCGGCGTGCTTCCGTCCTCCGCTGCCGCGTTGACGTCCGCCCCATGGCGGACCAGGAGCGAAGCAATTTCGGGATACAGTGCGATATGCAGAGGCGTAATCCCATCCTCATTCCTGGCATGGATGTCCGCCCCCTGCCGAATCAAATATTCGACCATTTCCTCGTTATCCGTCGAAACGGCGCCATGGAGCACTGAAAATTCGTATTCGTCTTTCCCGTGAATCAACGACGGGTCCGCTTGCAAAACCCGTTTCACGGCCGTAAAATCATCGATCTCCGCCGCTTCGTACAAATCTTCGAACGTATAGGTCAATGTGGCCCCTTCCTTCCCCGATAAAACGTTTTAATGTCCTTGGTCAATCACGATTTTAACAAATTTCCTTTTGCCTGACTGCACGATGTCGCCATGTTGGATCCGGATCGGCTCGTACGGGTCCGACAGCTTTTTCCCGTTAATTCTGACCGCGCCTTGCGTTACGCTGCGCCTCGCTTCGCTGTTGGACGCCACGAACCCGAGCACGACCGGCAGCTTGCCGGCCGGAATGCTTCCTTCCTCCAAATGCTCGCGGCTTAGCGTAAATTCCTCAATATCTTCCGGAAGCGAGCGATGCTGGAATACGGAGGCAAAATGCCTTTCCGCTTGTTCTGCCGCCTGCTCGCCATGGTACATCTGAACATACGTTTTGGCTAATCGGACTTTCGCGTCGCGGGGATGGATCTCCCCGTTTTCAAGCCCTTTCTTCAGCAGAAGCAGGTCGTCGTTCGAGATCGGCGTACTCAATTCGTAGTATTTTAACATGAGTTCATCCGGGATCGACATCGCTTTTCCGAACATATCATTCGGCGAATCGTCGATGCCGATGTAATTGCTGAGGCTTTTGCTCATTTTTTGCGAACCGTCAAGCCCTTCCAAAATAGGCATCAGGATGGCGATTTGGCTGCTGCTGCAACCAAGTGCGCTTTGGAGCGTCCTCCCCATCAAAATGTTAAACGTCTGATCCGTGCCTCCGAGCTCGATGTCGCTTTCCAGCGAAACCGAGTCGAACCCTTGCATGAGCGGATAAAAAAACTCATGGATGTGAATGGGCTGACGATTCGCGTAACGTTTCGCAAAATCATCCCGCTCCAGCATTCGCGCCACCGTCACCTTCCCCGCCAACTGCAGCGCATCTTCGAAATTCAACTTTTGAAGCCATGCGGAATTAAAATAAAATTGGGTCTTTTGAGGGTCAAGAAGTTTATACAGCTGCTTTTCATACGTGGCGGCGTTACGTTTGACATCCTCTTCCGTCAGTTGCTTCCTCGTTTCGGATTTTCCCGTCGGATCGCCGATCCTCCCCGTAAAGTCGCCGATGATCAGCTGAACCTCATGTCCCAAATCCTGAAACTGCCTCAGCTTGTGCAGGGCGACGGTGTGACCGATATGGATGTCCGGGGCGGACGGATCCAGCCCGAGCTTCACTTTCAGCGGTTTTCCCGTAACGATCGACGACGCGATTTTTTGCGCCAACGCTTCTTCCGGAACGATGTCCGCCGTTCCTCTGCGAATGATGTTCAGCTGCCGGTCCAGCTCTCGTTTTTGCTCATCCGACAACTGTCGTATCCACGATTCCATGTGTGTCTCCCCCTTAAACTCAACCAGAAATAATAAAAAAACAGCCCTCTCTCCCATCAAGGGACGAGAAGGCTGTCTCGCGGTACCACCCTAATTAAAGAAGTTTGGAATAACCTCTTTCGCTTATTTGTCATAACGGCATCTGGACATGCCGGGTAAAAGCTACTGTGCGCGCATTTCGCTTTTCCAGCTCCGGATCGTAATTCGGGAACATGATCGCACCGGTTCACACCAGCCACCGGCTCTCTGCAGACGTCCATTCAAGCTCCTTACTGAAGGTGTACACCCTATCCATCATCGCTTTCCTGATATTCAATTTTTTCCATTTAATCAAAAAATGCCATGGATGTCAACGCCTCTCTTTCACCGGCATGGTCTATGTCCGACATGGATCTAACAATTATCCATTTACAAATCGGATCCGTTCCGGTATATGAAAAGAGCGGGGAGAAATGGTTAATCCATCCATAGGAGCGTGATCTGTAAACGATGAAAATTCACTTTTTGGGAACGGCGGCCGCCGAAGGCGTGCCAAACGTGTTTTGCCGCTGCGATACATGCTTGCAGTCGAGGAAGCTCGGCGGGAAAAACATCCGCACGCGTGCTTCCGTCATCCTCGACGACACTTGGAAATTCGATTATTCGGCCGATTCGCAGATGCAGGCTCTGCGTGACGATATCGATCTGGGCCAAATCGAGCATCTGCTTGTGACCCACACGCATTATGATCATTTTCAGCCGCAGGATCTCATCAGCCGGATCGAAGGCTTCGCGCACGGCATCGAGCACCCGCTACGGATTTACGGCAACGATCTCGTCATGTTTCATTCCCGCCAAGCCCTCGGACACTTCAAAAACCGTTTTGCTTTCCATCGCATGAAACCGTTTCAACCGATGCCGATCGGCTCTGCAACCGTGACGCCGCTCCTTGCGGACCACGACCCCATGGAAACCTGCTTGCTTTATTTCGTGGAGAAAGACGGCAAAACGCTTCTCTACGGCAATGATACCGGATGGTTTCCGGATGCGACCTGGGAGTGGCTGCAGGGCAAAAAAGCCGATATCGCGATCCTGGACTGCACCCATGGCTTGACGGGAAACAACCGCCAGTCCGGACATATGAGCGCAGATACCATCCTCGATGTTCAAAGCAAATTTCTGCAGGAAAAGATCCTGACCGAAAACGGTTTGATCTACGTTACCCACTTCACGCACAACGCCGGCCTGCTTCACGAGGACTGGGTCCGAATATTCGAGCCTCACGGCATCGGAGTGGCATACGACGGCCTGATCCTCCATGTCTGACTTTCAGGAGAAACCATGAACTTTACTCTGCGAAAAGGTTATCAAGGAAATCGCCAGCAGCCGGTCACCGTCATCGCCATCGTTACGGCGCTCTGTCTGCTCGGGGATTCGATGCTCTACATCGTTTTGCCGATTTACTGGAAGGAGGCCGGTCTCACGGCGCTTTGGGAGGTCGGCCTCCTCCTTTCGATCAACCGGTTTGTCCGCTTGCCCATCACGCCGCTGATCGGACTGCTCTATCGAAAACTGCCGCTCCGGGCCGGCCTTGCTTTTGCCGTCCTGCTGGCATCCATGACAACGGTCGGTTACGGCGTGTTGAACGGGTTCGCCGCGTGGCTCGTGCTCCGGTGCCTATGGGGGATTGCGTGGTCCTTTCTCCGCATGGGCAGTTACTTAACGGTCATCCGTTATTCCGACGATTCGAACCGGGGCCATCTCATGGGGCGGTTTAACGAAATTTCACGCCTCGGAAGCCTGGTCGGCATGTTGGCCGGAGGCATTTTGGTTCCGTTTACCGGCATGGATGCCGTCTCCGTCGCATTCGGGTTGTTTATGCTGGCGGGACTTCCTTATGTTGCGTTACATATCACCGGCACCACCGATCGGACGGCAAATGGCGGCGACGGTTCATACCGGCAAAAGAGGCGCGGCAACCTGCACGAGACCGTCTGGACGAAACCCGTAATGAAAATCATCGCTACCGGCTTGCTCTTATTTCTCATCCAAACGGTATTAACTTCTACGTTAAGTCTTCTGATCGAAACCCACTATGCGCAGCCGATGATGCTCATCGGCATGATCGTGACAAGCACGATGCTGTCGGGCGTGCTGCAAGCGGTTCGCTGGGCTTGGGAGCCGTTTCTCGCTTCTTTGTTCGGCCGATGGTCGGACGGAGTCAAGGGGAGACTGCCTCTTTTCCGTATGGCATTGATCGTTTCGGCGGCGGGATATGCCCTGATTCCGTGGCAGCTTCCCGTCTACGTTTGGTGCGCGGCCATCTTGTTCGTCATGGCAACCAGTACGGCCATCACCACGTTACTGGATGCTTTGGCTTCGGATGTCGCCCGCCTTTCTTCCGTCATCGCCGTCATGACCGCTTTTTCGGTTGCTGCGGATTTGGGATCGGCGATCGGCCCGATGCTGACGTATTTGATCCTCAACCTGCCTCACGGTATCATGTACACCTACATGGGAAGCGCCATCGTTTTGGTCGTGCTGGCGATATGGCATCGGCCAAATGCGCAGTTGGTTAACGAGGCCTCAAAAAAAAACTTGGGCTCTTTCGAAAAATCCCAATGATGAATGAAAGCTTGGAACCCTTTCACGTTCCGGACGACATGAACGAACAACGGCAGTCTCCGATGGTGTGCATCGGAGACTGCCGTTGTTGGATTCGGCTTCTTTGAACGTTTGCCGCAAACGGCTTAATACAAGCTTTCCAGCTCATCGATAAGCGATCCGACATAGGCAGCCGCGCTGCGGATCGGATCGGGCTGGGACATGTCCACGCCGGCCAGCTTCATCAAGTCCAGCGGGCTCATGGAGCCCCCTGCTTTAAGGACGTCGAGCCAGCGGTTCACGGCTGGCTGCCCTTCCTCCCGGATGAGTTTGGCTACCGCCGTGGATGCGGTAAGCCCGGCAGCGTAAGTATACGGGTACAAGCTCATATAGTAATGCGGCTGGCGCATCCAGGTCAACTTGGCATGGTCATCGATGACCACATCCTCTCCCCAGAACGAGGACAGGATATCCCCTTTCAGTTCGCACAGCTTCACGGCCGTGATCGGAACGTCGGCCATAGCCAGATCGTACACCCGGCGCTGAAGCTCTCCTTCAAGCAAATGGGTGACGAAATTGTGGTAGTAGGTGCCGAGCAGCTGGGAAATGACCCAGCGGCGCATCCTTGGATCATCGGAACGGGACAGCAAATGATCCGCAAGCAGAAGTTCGTTCATCGTCGACGGCGCTTCGATGAAATACAAGGACGGTCTGTAATTCGTCAAACGCTGGTATTTGCTTGCGAGCATGAGGTGGCCAGCATGACCGACTTCATGCGCGAGCGTAAAGGCGCCTCTCATGCTGTCCGCCCAGCTGATCAAAATATAGGAATGCACTCCCGGAATGGAGCTGCAAAAAGCTCCTGTTCTCTTACCGGCATTATCCGCATAGTCCACCCAACGGTCGCGGAAAGCGGCCGACACGATTTCCCCGTATTCCGGACCCAGAATCGATAGAGCTTCCTTGATCAGCTCGCCTGCCTCCTGAAAAGAAATGCTTGGATTGAACTCGGGATCAAGGGGAGCCTTCAAATCCGCAAACGTCATTTCGTCCAAACCCAGCACCCGTTTCTTAAGGGCGGCGTACTTTCGCATATGCGGCGCAAGTTCTTCCTGCAAAATATCCAAAATATTGTTATACATTTCTTTCGTGACCTGCTGGGGCGTGAGCAGCATGTCCGTGACGGAGTCGTATCCGCGCAGGCGCGATTCGATCACTTGCCGTTTCACTTCGGTGCCGTACGTTTCGGCAAACGTATTGCGGTATTTGTGCAGCGTTTCGCTGAAAACTTTGAATGAATTGCGGCGCAAAGCGGTATCCGATGATTCGACGTATTTGTTTTCATAAAGCGCAAACGACACCGGTACCTCCTCCCCTTCGCCGTTTAGGGCGGACGGGAACGTCATGTCTGCCAGCTTGCTGCGTTCATAGATGCGATAAGGCGCTCCCAAAATTTCGCCGAACGAAGCCAGTACCTTTTCGGTTTCTGCCGTCAATCGATGCGGCTTGGTTTGCAAAAGCAGCTGCAGGCTGCGCTTGAAATCCTCAAGGGCAGGTTGTTCTTTTATGTACTGCTCGATCGTTCCGTCAGGCAGCGCGATGATTTCCGATTTGATGAAAGACAATGCGGTGCTGACCAACGAAGATACATCCCGGGCTTTGGCCGCTTTGATCTGATTGTCCGGATTGATGCTGTCCCCCGACTGAAGCAGGTGAGCATAAGCGGCGGTGCGGTTGGTTCTGCTCAGGAGTTCTTCCTGCGCAACCAAACAAGCCAGCAGCGTATCCGCCCCTTCGCCGAGTTTCCCTTCGAACCGGGTAACGGAAGCGATATCCTGCTCAATCGCCTTCAGTTCCTGTTCCCATGCCTCCGGGGTCGCAAAAATATCGTCCAAATTCCATGTGGATTCCACGGCCACTTCGGACCGGGTCAAAATTTTCGCCATACGCTAAGCACCTCTCCCATGATATGAATTGACCAATGTTTAGCTCCAATAAATCCCATTGTATCATACTTTTTTACGCCGTCACCCGGAAGATTTGCACCTATCGACAGTAAAAATGGTAATTTTTACATAACCAGACTATTTAGGTTATGCTCGATGGCATGTCAGATCCGCTCCGGACGCCAAACGCTCCGGATTCCGAGCGCGGAAGCTCCGCGTCCCAGCCAAACTTTAGGATTTTTTAAAGAACGATTAAGGTTCCCCTCAGGTTTGCAGTTTACAATAACATTAGGCTGGTAACCCGCTTCCCGAAACTTTACGCAGACCATACGCACGATAAAACAAGAAAAGAGGATTTTCACCATGAACATAAAGCGAGTGATGATTGTCGGAACGATGGTAGTCATATTGTCCTTTGGAAACACCGCGTTAAGCGGCTCCATCACAAGCGCATGCCCGGCGCCGAAGTGGTCCTCCACGGACGCTCCGGAAAAAGACGATTTTTTGAAGGCACTCAACCAGACGTCCGACGAGGAATTGGTTCAATCTTTATACGAAGGCAAATCCCTGCATGACATTGCGTCAGAACAAGGCGGCGATATCGAAAACGTCATCGAGCTCCAGGTCGCCCAGCTTTCGAAACAGCTGGATGACCGGCTCCGGAGCGGCAGCATAACCGCAGAGCGGCATGCCGCGCATAAAGCCGAAATCAGGGAACTCGTAGAACAGAGCGTCTATACCTCCTTCGGCTGACGGAAGGTACATAAGAAGCAGATGCTCCGTGCCTAAATTTGATATTCTGCTCCGAAAACCCATAAGGACTTTCTCTCCATCGGAACGTTGCGGCGATTGCCGCTCCTTCCGGCGGGAGAAAGTCCTTATTGATGCATCAGGCGATGATGGACATTAATGGCCAAATGGATGATGCTCCATCCGGACCGTCTGATTAACGATGGAGAACGCCATGGATCTTCCGGTACAAACCCCGAACCCATCGAATGACCGTTGGCAGCAGCATCAGAGCGACGACGGCCCCGATGATCAAATACACGATTTGGCTTTTCCGTTCCTCCGACACCATGCGTTCCACGCTTGCTCCGATCAAAATGACGCGCTTCTCATCCTCCCCCGGCAACGCAAACGGCTCCAGCCGTCCATCGCGCGCCAAACCGATGACCGCCACGTGATCGCCCGGCGAAACGGCATAATAGCCGTAAGCCTTTTCTTTCGGGCTTTCGACCAAAAGCGGACGGGAAGAATCGCCTTCATAAATATTCGATAATTCATCCGCATCAACCGTAGAAGCATTCAAGGGCAGCCAGTCCGAGTAAAACCGGAACCAATCCGATTCCACGATGGCCCCGTTTACCCCTATCAAACCCGAAACCTCGGGCTTCCGGTCTTCATTTCGCTTATAGGAGCATCCGCTTTTGCTGCACTGCCAGTAGAACGTTTCCTTTTGGATCAGCGCGAAGTGAGCCCTAAGCTTGCCTTCGTCCGTGAAGGCGGCCGTGCCCTCGGCCTGGCCTTCAAGCTTGACCATGCCTGTCGTCTCGTCGGTCAGTTGATCGACCGGTGTCGCGTTTAATATGATCGACGTCAGCCGGGCCGAATCCCCATAAAGCAGAATCATGCCCAATAAAACCACGAATCCAAGCGCTTTTAAAAATCCGAACCAGAACCTGGATCCCCAGCTTTCCTTGGGGGTTTTGCGCTTGTTTTTGTTTTTGGATGCTTTCTTTTTGCGCGCATGGCTGTACTGGTATACATGTTTTTGTGCCAAAAATGCCGCTCCTTCCCCTATTTGCTGCCCGCAAACTTTTGTCGTTATCTTATACGTTTTCTTCAGCAGCGGGTTTCGTACGCGAGCATTTATGTCGGTCAGCCTGTTAGCCTTCGTCTGTTTCTGCCTTTCGCTCGGGCTGTTTTCCGGCAGCGGGGCGTTTAGCACCGTTCCCCCCGTTTTATCCCATAAAGCAAACATTAAAGCAATGACGTTTGAACCCAAAAAAAGGCGGACATCCCGGTATGTATTCCGGTGTCCCGCCTTTTTGCGCATAAACCAGTTAAAGATGGACTACTTTTTTAACGTAATGCCGAAGGTCGAACCCGCTTCCCCGGCAAAAACGACGGTTCCGTTCTTCGGCAGAACGACGTCGTTTTTCCCGCTGGCGACGGTGAAGTTCACGCAGGTTCCCTTTTCGTCATACACCGCATACGAACCCCGTGCCGGCATGTTGACCGTCATTCGTTTTCCGGCCGCCCCTTCCGGAATGGTGAACCACTTGGCATAGCCGTCAGGCTGGATCGTCACCGTGGACTGTTTCCCTTTATAGAGCGTTTTTACCTTTTCCCCGCTGACGTAAAGTCCCCCGGCTGCCTCCAGGTACTCCGTGCCGTTCTCCTTATAAAAATGGAATTCCGCCTGATCCCGGCCGCTCATGGCTGGAATCTGCAGCTGGCTTGCCGCCGTGTCGGGGCCGGTAATTTGCCTGTCTCCGAAGTATCCTTTCAAATCATCGGCCCGGGTGATTTCGAACGAAGGCTTCATCATGTACATCAGCGAATCGAATTTCTCGTTGATCGGATAGTACGTTTGGCCTTCTCGTTTCGACCACGCTTTTTCGGCTTCCTTGGCGATCGGGTGCTTTTCAAGCTTTTCCGCCAAGTATTGGGATACGGCAATTTGCCCTAAACCCGGTATGCTGGTGTATTCCCGGTCCCACAGGTACGTGCGTCCGTTTTTCTCCTTGACGAAAGCAAGCTTCGCGGTTCCTTCCGCGTTCACGAATGTCCCGTCCGCCGTGTAGACGAATTTTTGTTCCGGAACCCCGAACGCGCCTGGCATTGCCAGCGTAAGCTCCCCGTTTTGGATGGCGACGTGGATTTGTTGGCCCAAGGCACCATAATATCCTGCGTAATTCTTCACTTCGCTTGGCATGTCGGCCTTTACCGGCTTGCCGAACGATTTCTCGGGCTTGATCGCTTGGATCGCTCCCTTTTCCTTCAACGCTTGCAGCAGCAGTTCGGTGGCCAGCATCTGGTTCGTCGCACTGCTCCCCCCGGAAGACAAGACGGCAGCTGCCATGTTCTGCTCCGGAAGCACGACCAACGAAGCATGGTACAAAATGATGTCCCCGCCCTTGACCAAAGCCTTGATGCCATAGTCGTTAAACGGATACAGCCTTACGCTGTCCCAGCCGAGCCCGTAACCGACGGAACTGTCGGCTTCTTTAGGCCACAGTCCTTTTTTGTATTCCTCCTGCTGCATGGCTTGAATCGACTTTTCAGATAAAATTCCTTGTTGTTGTCCCGTAAACAGCTGCGAAAATCGCGCCAGATCCTCCGCCGTCGAGTAGATTCCGCCCGTGCCGATCACGTTCACCGTTACATTGGGAAGCTGCGTGTCAAATCCCGGATAATAAAGCCCGGCAAACTTGCCTTGCCCCAGGGGATCCTGCGAAGTTTTCGTATGATCCATGGACAGCGGGCCGGTAAAATGCTGATGGATGAATGCGGTAAAATTCATGCCGCTGACTCTTTCGACGAGAATTTCGGCCAGCGTGAACCCGTCGTTGCAGTATACGGAAAAGGCGCCCGGATCGGCCTTGAGCCGTTGCGATGCCAGCTGTTTAAGCAGCGTGTCATGCGCATACGTGTCTTGATCGTTGAACAGAAAAGCATTGCCCAGGCTGGACCCCTGCAGGCCCGAAGAATGGTTGAGCAGCATGCGCGGCGTAATTTGCTTATACCGCTCGTCCTTCATTGTAAAATCGGTTATGTACTTCACAACCGGGGTATCCAGGTCGATTTTACCTTCGTCGACCAGCTTCATAACGGCCGCTGTCGTAAACATCTTGCTGGTAGAACCGATGCCGTACATCGTATCCTTGGTCAGCGGAATCTTCCCTGCAGGATCGTTGAGGCCCGTTTGCCCCGAAGCCAATATCGTGCCACCGTCGATGAGCGCATATTGGACGCTGGTCGTCCCGTATTTTTCGGTAAGCAGCGCGGCTTTTTCGGCAGCGAATTGCTCAAGGCCTTGAACCGCAACGACAGCCTTGCTTTCGGATGCATGCGCCCCGGTCGGCACCAGCGGAGTCAGCGCAAGCGCGGCGGCCAGCAGCCAGATGAACTTCTTTTTCCTCATATAACGTACCTCCTTGGAGTAGGAATCTCATAAGTTAGTACGTATTACTAGCAAAAATGGTTCAACTTTCCACTAAAAAACAATAAAAAATGCAGGAGACTTGCGGCATAGCGCAAATATCCTGCATCCTGAAAGTTCCTTACCTTTTGCAGACCGGTCTAGTCCTGCGGCCTGCGGTCCGAAGAAGCTTAATAGATCGGGCGGCCGTGACGGTCTTCGATTCCCGACTTCCGGAAAAAGTACGTGTTGACGACATCTCTCCACTCCCTCGCATGCGCGAGCTGAATCTGAAGCCGTTCCATCACCTGTGAATGGCGTTTCGCATCGATTCGCCCTTCGAGTCCTTGCCAACGTTCGATGAAAGCCTCCACGCCTTCCACCCCTTCGAAGTGGCTGTCATAAATATGTTGAATCACCGTTTTGCCTGAATGCAGCGTATGGGTGTACGGCATGTGATGGAAAAAAAGCAGCAGCTCGTCCGGACAAGTCTCCGGCGATTCGTAACGCTCCATGTTTTCGGGAAAATACTGCGCCGTGTACCCCGTTCCGTCCTTCACGGTCCGATTCACGCCCATGCCGCGGCAATCGGCATAATGATACGTCCCCCATACGGAATATTCGTAACCGTCGACGTTCGGCCCGTAATGATGCCCCGGATTCACCATCCATCCGATCCCGAGCGGCGACGTATAACTTTCGTATACCCGCCAGGATTCGGCAAGCATGGAACGCAAGACTTGATAAACCTTCTCATCTTTGCCGAAAGTGAGCCCGATCCACTCCGCCGTGATCGCCTCTTCCGAAAGGTCCGGATTCCACGCCAACCGCCCGAAGCCGTAAAGATTGGCCTGCGCCAGCGTATGCCCGGTCCAATTCGGATCGTCTCCCACGTTGATGACTGCCGCCATTCCGGAATGCGCATAAGGGTACGTTTCTCCGGCAACGATCTTTTTTACTTCGGAACCTTTGCCCCGTGCAAAGGTATCAAAGTCAAGTACCTCCTTCCACTGCGGAACGAGATAACATACATGTTTTTGCTGGCCCGTGTATTCCTGCGTGATTTGAAACTCCGCCATTTGGTTGGTCTCCGGCATCGCGCCTAATAGCGGGGAAACCGGCTCCCTGACCTGAAAATCCATCGGCCCGTTTTTGATTTGCAAAACGACGTTTTGCTTGAACTGGCCGTCCAGCGGCTTGAAGTGATCATAGGCGGCTCTGGCCCGGTCGGTCGTGCGGTCTCTCCAGTCCTGCAGGCAGTTATAGACGAAACATCTCCAGACCACGATGCCGCCGTACGGTTCGAGCGCCTCCGCAAGCATGTTCGAGCCGTCCGCATGCGTCCGGTTGTAGGTAAAGGGGCCGGGCCGGTGCTCCGAATCCGCTTTCACCACAAATCCTCCGAAATCGGGGATGTACCCGTAAATTTCAGCGGCCTTTTCCTTCCACCATGCCCGCACGCGGGAGTCGAGAGGATCAGCCGTATCCAGCCCTCCCAGCTCGATCGGGCTCGCATAATTGACGCTGAGGAACAAGGCGATTCCGTACCGGCGGAAAATTCCGGCCACCTCCGCCACGTCCGGCAAAAACCGGGACGTGATCAGCTGCGTTTCGGTCTTGTGGACATTCACGTTATTAATGGCCACGCCGTTAATGCCGACGGAAGCCATCAGCCTCGCATAATCCCTGATCCGAGCCTGGTCCCGAACAAACTCGTTATCCTTGAAAAAGATCGATTGCCCGGCGTATCCGCGTTCGATCGAGCCGTCCATGTTGTCCCAGTGGTTCATCATGCGGAGCCCGTTCCGCGGATTTTCCAGAATTTGCAGTCCGCTCGGCAAATCTCCGGTTTGCATCAGCCTCAATAAATGAAACGTGCCGTACAGTACGCCTTTGCCGGATTTGCCCGCTACGAGAATCGACTCTCCCCCGTTTTCCGGGACGGACCGGATGACATAACCTTCCTCGTGCAAATCGTGGAATGGCGCTAGTTCCCGCAACCGTTCCGGCAATGCCTCGTCGAATTGGACGAGCCGGACGACGTTCGCTTCAAGGCCATTTGGATCTTCCCCCGTTTCCGGCACCGTCCCGGTCATCTCCGTCATGCCGTAAACAAGCTCCGCCAGTGCCGAATGGATTTGTTCCGACGAGCCATGGACGGTAATTTTGGTCAAACGCGGGATGTCTTCAAGGGATTCATTTTTCGTATACCTCAACCAGCACGGATCGGCATTCGAATAAGGAAGCTTATCGTTTTTATCAAGCGTCATTTTCGTTTCCCCTTTCGTTTCTCCTCTATGCATTGCTTTAAATAAAGTAGTGCGGGTACTTTTCCTTCAACATGTCCTGTTCGATTACGACGAGCCGCAAATGGTTTTCCATGATTTGTACGGCTTGCTCCTTCTCCTGCCGTATAATGAGTTGGTACATTTCTTTATGCTGCTGGATGATATGCTCCCAATTGGAGTCCTTCGACAGACGCAGCAGCCGGAGCCGGTTGAAATGGATATTCAGCTGCTGCAGCATTTTCCAGGTTCGTTGCTTCCCCGAAGCTTCAAACAAAATTTGATGGAATTCCTCATCCAATTCGTACAGTTTGCAAACATTGTTTTGGGAGGCGCAAACCTCCTGCATCGCGATGTTGGCTTCCATGCGAAAGCGAAAATCATCCCCGAACTGTCCGCAAGCCAGCGCCACGATCTCTTTTTCGATTTTTTCCCGGATAAAACGGCCTTCCTCGACATGCCTCAGATTGATTCGGGAAACGATGGTGCCGCTCTGCGGGATGATGTCGAGCAGCTCCTCCTCCGCCAGTTTCATGAAGGCTTCCCGAACGGGCGTCCGGCTGACGTTCAGCTCGCTGGCGATCTCTTTTTCCGAAATTTTCGTTCCCGGCTCAAGCTCCAGATGCATGATTTTATTCCTCAACAATTGATAGGAGTAATCCCGGGTCGATCCTTTGATCTTTTGTTCCATTGACATACGGCAACCTCTTTCTGCATTCGCTTCTAGGGTAGTCATTCATATGATTTGCAGCGGCGACGGCGTCCGGACGAATTGAACCGGCATGCCCGGGACCAGATCCCCGATCAGTTCCGCCAGCAGTTCCATGCCCGGCTCTTCGCTGGCCGCATGACCCAATACGAACAACGAACGGCCGATGCCTTGGGCTGCCGCATCTCGGACGTATTCCGGCGTTTCCCATTCGGGACCTTCCCCGGCGAGCAGGAGATCGACTTCCGCCTTCTCGTACAAAGGAATGGCTACCTCGCCGCCCCCCCGGTATCCTACGGCGATGCCGATGGTTTGACAGGCGGTTTCCATGCTCCCTGCCGCGCGCAGATAGGGAAGATGAAGTTTGCTTTTGACATGGGACGCGATATCGCGAATCCGGCGCGCTTCGGGCAGGGTCACCACAACCGCGGCATCTGAATAGTTGTGCTCGTACCGCTCCCACTCCAATGCGCGAAGCAGTCCCCGGGTGATCAAATCGGGATTTGTCCGGTGCGGATGGTCATGATACCGATAGATCGCCATTCCTGCCGATTCAATGAAACTTTCCTTCATGAGTCGAACCCGATTGCGATCGTCCGTCTCCCTCCTGCCTTCCCGATGGCGGTAAAACGCCCCTTCATGGGTAATCAGCAAATTGGCGCCAAGCGCCGCCGCTTCCTTGATCGCTTCGTAAGAGGCGACAAACGATACCGCGATGCCGCGGACGGCCGTTTGGCCGCTTCCCGCAACGATGCCGTCCACCGTGGTTTCGTATGGCCCGAATGCACGATGCAGTTTGTCGATCACATTCTGTACGGTGATGCTCAAACGTTTCCCCTCCCCATGGCGCATGCTCCATCAAAGGCACACTAGTATAACTAGTATGGTAGTTTGGTTTGTCTTATTGTAATGGACAATGTTCATCAATACAATCATTGAATTTAATCACTTGGCTGATAAATGTTAGAAACCGGATTTGTATAGCGGCATCTGATCGAACCATCGTGGAAGCGATATCCTCGAAGCTCATCTACTCAGGCAAAATCAGCAAAAAACCCATCGCATGGCCTAATGCCTGCAAATGGGCTTGAATCAATCCGTATTGGCCGGTTTAAATCAACAGCCGGATCCGGTTATGGGACGAATCTTCCGTAATCCAGGCAGCTTGGCTCTCATGGACGGTAACACCCATGGCCTTCAGCCGCTGAGCGGCGCTTTTTCTCGCTTCCTCGTCCGGAAATACGATATCGAAGGAAGCCAACCCGGCGCTGTTTTCCGCGGGCGCAGGAGCGCCTACCCCATTCCAGGTATTTAACCCGATGTGATGATGATACCGGCCCGTCGAGATAAATAACGCCTGGTTGCCAAGCCGGCTGACGACATCGAATCCCAGCCCATGGCCATAAAATGATTCGGCCTCTTGCAAGGAGGAGACATGCAGATGGATGTGCCCCATCAACGTCTCCGCAGGAAGGCCGTCCCATTGGGCTCCCTCCCCTTCCTGCAAAAGATCGCGAATATCAAGGGCTCGGGTATCCATCACGACCTGCCCGTTGGCCCACGCCCATGACGATGACGGCCGGTCGGCATAAATTTCGATGCCGTTGCCGTCCGGGTCCGCCAAATACAGGGCTTCGCTGACCAAATGATCCGACGCCCCTTGAAGCGGAATCTGGTGCTGGATAAAATGCTGCAGCACGCGGGCCAAATCGGACCGGTTCGGCAGCAGGAGCGCAAAATGGTACAAGCCTGTCGTGCGCGGCTGTTTCGGCGAAACCTGTTCGGGTTGTTCGATCGATAACAGCGGGGTTTTGCCGTCCGCCGTCAAGATCGCTTTTCGGCCTGACTGCTCCAAAACGCGAAATCCGATCACATATTGATAAAAGGCAAGCGAACGCACCAAATTGGAAACTTTTAAGTCCACCTGGCCGATAAAGGTGTGCGGTTTACGATGAAAGTTCATGTTACGCCGAGTCCTCCGTTTTGATTTATTGTTGTTTCGATCGAACAATGAGATTGTCCAATGCGAGCGATGAGCGGTTGCCGATGATGAAGTACACGGAAATGATCAGCAGCGCCAGGTCGATTTCGTAACCCGGAGATTGGTTGCTCCCCAAAAAACCTGCGGCCAGTTTTACCTTGAAGATCGCTCCGGCCATAATCAAGACAAACAAGCACGCGATCACCCGCGTTCCAATCCCGAGAATCATGGCAGCTCCGCCGATGAGCTCGATCGTCGCCACGATGTAAGCCGCAAAACCCGGCAGACCCAAGCTTTCAAAAAATGAGGCCGTGTTGCCGATGCCTCCTTGGAACTTAGCCAAACCGTGGGCGAAGAAGGCAGCTCCTAAAAAAATCCTCAACAGCAACGCGCCGATGTCTTGTTTTCTTGTCATGAAAAGAATTCCTCCCTGATAACCTATTGGACTTATCGTTATTTTTGTAAGTTAATTACTTTATGTTTGTGATTATATTTTGACTAGCGATTAATGTCAAGTAAACTAATGTTTTTTGTGAGTTTTTCAATAGAAAGAAACCTTGGACGGAAAACAAAAGGACGATATTCCGGGCAAGTCGATTGACCTTGGAAATCGTCCTTTCTATTTTGTCTTCAAATAATGCTCCAGCCGCGCCATGACCGGGATCCCGTCGATCGTCATGCCGTCAAGGCGGCAGTTGCTCATGTTCACCTCGCTCAGGTTACATCCTTTGAATCGGGCCGTGTTGTTCGGTAAAAATCTGCGCAAAAATGTCGAAATCGAAGTCGTCGATTTCGTCCGCCGGAACGTCAAACGGATTCAACGGATGCAGACGGTTCATTTCGAACCCGAAGGAACCTTCGCGCGTATCCCTTACATATGCGCCCTCTGCAAACCATTTGAATAGGGAGTCGTAAGCCTCCTCCATTCGGGTCCGGTTTCCCTGAACGGTCATTTTCGCAAACCGCTTGGCAGGCATGGTGATCGCCTCGAGTTCGTCAGGCAGCCCGTCAAAATGATTTCGGGTATTTCTACGATTTCCACGTTCACGACGCCAACCCGGCATGCCGCTGGCAAACCATCACGATATTCCCGTCCTCGTCCCGAATGTTGAAAAACGACACGCGGGGCAGCCTTTGAATGCCGTAAACGATCTCGAAGCCGATTTCCTCCGCTTCTTTTGCGGCTTTTTCGATATTGTACGTGCCCAATTGAAAAAGAACCGGCCCCCGCTCGGGAATGGGCACGTCCTCCATCCCGTTGGAATCCAAAATGAGTTCCGTCCCGTTATCCAGATGAAACACGTGCAGATGATCGAAACGGTCCTCCGCCCTGACCTCCAGCCCCATCAGCTTGGCATACCGCTCCACTGCGCTGTTCAAGTCCCGCACCCACAAAAATGCGGCTTGAATATGCGGATCGATGCTGCAATGGGCCCGGCTGCCGTCGATTCCGCCGAACGCCAGATGATACCCGTCCGGATCGGCGATCACGAATTCCTTCCAGGGTCCGCCGTCTGCGTAGATGACCGGTTCTTGAGCGATGATGGCGCCTTTGGACTTGAATTCTTCGTAGAGGCTGTCCAGCGCGGCCCATGTATCGACATAGGCGGAAACATCGATGCCAAGCTCCGCTCCCGGTTCAGGCGGGTTCGGATGTACGGCGGTCGGGTCCGGAGCCTGATGAAGTTTGAGCGCAAGCCCGGTGAGTCCGTCGCGTTCGGCCCACCAGTCCGTCACGTCGAAACCAAGAACCTCCCGGTAATACTGCCTGGAGCGTGCCAAATCGGATACGGACAATACGGTTAATGAACTGCTGATTTGCCTGGACACGTTTTCACTTCTCCTTTTCGATTAAATATGCATATGCGCGACGACGATGCGGTTGCCGTCGGGATCCGCGAGGGCAAATTCGCTCAGATCCGGAAAGCGGCAGGGTTCGCCCGCAATCTGAAACCCCTGGTCTCGGGCGAATGCGAAAGCGGCATCAAAATCGTCCGTCTCGAAATAAAACACTTCCGTAAAAGACTCCTGATTTAAATAACGGTTATGATCGAGCAGCAGCGCGGCGCCGGAATCCGTCGGCACGGAATAGATGCGTTCCTCTGCAGCCGATCCGTCAAAAGGCACGCCCAAAAGATCGGAATACCAGCGCGCAGCCTCCGGCATGTTCTTTACGTCGACGAACACGCCTCCGACGCGCGGCAAAATCGGACTAACGTTGCTCGGCTCGGTTGGCAATGCCTCCCCCGCGTGCTCAGCCCAGCACGCCATATGGACGTTCCCCTCCGGATCGCGGAAATTGAAGAAGGCCATCGTGCCGTGCCTTTCCGGCTCATCGATCGGTTCGCCTTTCTCCCGTACATGCCTAAAGGCTGCATCGATCTCCTGCGCTGCGAACATGATGCGAGGCATCATCCCTTCGTCCCAATCGGGGTTTTGCCGGTTCACGCGGTTCGAATCGAGAATCAAATGCGTGCCTTGAAAATCAAACCAATAGACGGGTCCTCCGTTCAGCCGTTCCTCCATCAGCGGCAGTCCCAATAAACGGCTGTACCATTCCGCCGACGTGCGCAGATCCGTCACGTGCACGAACACGCTCGCTACCCGGTTCGCAAGCGGGATGCCGGCAGCAGCCTGAACGCCATTGCCATGATTAACCAATAAGAACCAACTCCCTTTCCGAAATTTGAAGCGTCAGACCTGTTAAGCGATGTGTCCTTTCCTCCATGCGGATCATGGTAATTGATGTTTCTCCCTCGCCGAGCATCCAATCGATTTCTTTGCTGCCCCGCCGCGCGATTTGAAATTCGAATTCGCCGGCGTACCAGTCCGCTGCCAGCCTGCATCCGGGACCGGAAGAATCACCCTGCCGAAGCGCTCCAGCATTGTTAGCTCGGGCGGCATGGAGTTCCTCCTTTCGATCGGATCTGCTTACTTCATATGAATAACGATGCTTTTAAATCGATCTGATTTTACCACACATTTGTTCCCATTTTCCATACTTTTCCTCACAATGCCGAAAAAAACAGTCAGAAACCGTGCAGCCTGTCAAACAGGTTTTGTGAACCGGTCAGGGAACGTTCCGAATCGCTGTCGTCAGGTTCCTGAATCTCTGCTCCCATGAAAAAAAGCCGCGCGGTTTCGCGGCTTCGTTGCAATTGCGTTTTATCGCTGGCCCTTTGACAGTAAACTATGATCATTTGATATCTATCTGTGCATCTATCCAGTCAAAAAGCATCAAAACGCATCGTCGAACGCTTTTTCCATCTGCTCCGCTTCCTGGGATACAGCGAAAAAGACGAACGAACCTTTGGTTTTCAGCACATGGTTTTCCACCAGAAAAAACTCGTTGGGGCGGTAATCCTTGAATTTGATTTTTTGCGCGGCAATCCGCTGCCCGATGCTGGCTTTGACGTTTTCCGCCTGCTGCGGATCCTTCAGTTGGATCACTGCCCATTCATCCGCTCTTACGTTCGAGTTCGACGTGTAAAGGATGAAGCCCTCGACCGCGTCCGGATCGATATTGTACAATTTCTGCAGCTTTTTCAGGTCTCCCTTTTTCATTTCTTTCAAATCTGCCGCCTGTCCGACCTTTTCCCCGATTTCATCGAGGGACGTCGCGGCGGTTCCTTCACCCCTCCCCCCTGCGCACCCGGATAACAGACCGATGACGACGGCGATTGCGAGGATGGCGGCAAGCCAGCCCCATGTTTTTCCTTTCCATGACGTACTCATAAAATCACTCCGATATGTGTTTGATGGACGGGTCTTCGCAAAACGTGATTGCGTTGTATAACAGCAGCATCTCCCGAATGCCGCGTTCCTTCACCAAAGTCGCCAGATCGTCCTCGTAATAACGAAGATCCACCACGTCAATTTCGCCGAAATGCCTCAGCAAAAACGGAATGAAGCTGTTTGCGTACGAATCCTTGACGACCAGCAGCTTTCTCCCGTTCTTCTGACCCGTTTGGATCCGAATCAGCGCGTGGTTGCCGTTCAAAAAGACCGCATATTTATCCTTCTTCTGCAGCTGATCCATCGCATACAACGAATCGGTGGTCAGCCCTTCGTCGACATACGAGACGGTATAGGCTTCCGGATGCTTTGGCAGATAGAGCTGGATGGGGTCGGGCTTCACATGCCTGAACCCGCTTTTGGAATATAGCGAACCAAAGAAGGCGTCGGTCACCTGCCGGATTTGAAACTCCTCCTCTTTTTGCGGATTCAACCCCATTTCCTTGCACAGCTCCAGATAGGCGGCAAAAGCGCCTTTCGTAGTCCAGTGATGGTCGGTTCGATAAAAAATAGGCTGCTCCCGTACCGCATATAATGCGGGGAACACATCGACAAAACGGATGCCGGGAGGCATCATCTGCCGAATCTTGCCCAAATAAGCCTCCTCGGCGCCGGTTTCGGCGTATTTCGGCAGCTTGTCTTGAAGCACGGCCGCTGCCGTCGGCACGATCATCGCATATTTACGCAAGCCTGGCGTCGCTTGGTCAAACGCATGGATGGCTTGCATTTTGGCTTCCAAATCCCCTTCTGCCGGAGGGACGAACTTCTGGATCAGGTAACCGCCTTTTCCAAGGTAAACGCCGTTGCTTTCTTTTTTTCCCATGGCGCGGTCCGCGTCGGTTTTCGCTCCGATCCATAAGTCGCGTAGGGCAAATTGATCGGACACGTAAGCCTCGAAATCGGAAGTAAAGTCGCCCGAAAGCAGCGATGCGAACGTAAAATGCGGCATCTGCTTCAGCATGCGGTTCTCCGATTCCGAAAAGGTCCGGTCCGGCGCAGCCAGATTCAGGGCGAGTATGATGCCGATAAACAGCGGCAGCAATACCGCCGGCGTTTTTTTGTTGACATTTTCGAACTTGTCCATGGCCGCCCTCCTTTAAAATCGAAAGTATAAAAACGGATTGTACGTTGCGTTGACCAGGTAAGCCGTCGACAAAGCCATGAACACGAGATACAGGAGCGGAACGGCGATGGCGCCGGCCGTTTTCCATTTCGTTTTCACGTACGCGAGCATTTTGCTCGGAAACGGAGTCGCGCAAAAAGCTAATACGACCAGCAGCGCAGCGTTCGTGGACAGCGCGTAAAGCGCTTGACGATCCGCAAAACCGTGCCCGCCGAAGCCGAACAGCACGCCGATGAATTGCATGGCGGCCGCCAAATGCTCCATTTCGAACCATACCCAGCCGACGATGACGATGAGCAGCGTATAGACATGCCCGATCCATGCCGGACAACGGCTCAGCCACCGCAGCAGGAACAGCTTTTCGATCATGACGAAAAAACCGAAATACAATCCCCAGACGATAAAATTCCAGCTGGCGCCATGCCAAAGACCGGTCAAAAACCACACGGCCAGCACATTCCGAAGCTGCTTCGCCATGCCCTGCCGGTTGCCGCCAAGCGGAATATACACGTATTCCCGGAACCAGGCGCCAAGCGAAATATGCCATCTGCGCCAAAACTCCGTGACGCTTTTGGATATGTAGGGGTAGCGGAAGTTCTCCATGAAATCGAAGCCGAACATTTTGCCGAGGCCGCGCGCCATATCGGAATACCCGCCGAAATCGAAATAAATTTGCAGCGTAAACGCGATGATCCCAAGCCAGGCGGACAGGACGGAAAGCTCGGCGAACGGCTCCGCTTTGACGCTTGTCCACAGCAACCCGATGTTGTTGGCCAGGAGCACTTTTTTGGCGAGGCCTCTCATGAACAGCTCCGCCCCTTCGCCGAAACGGGCCAAGCTGACGCTGCGCGAAGCAAGCTGCCCGGCGATGTCGCCGTATTTGACGATCGGGCCCGCGACAAGCTGGGGGAACATCGTCACGTACGCCCCGAAAGCGATGAAATTCCTCTGTACCGGCACTTTGCCCAGATAGACGTCCACGACATAAGACATCGTTTGGAACGTATAAAACGATATGCCCACAGGCAGCGGCAGATCGGCCGTTTGCAGATGCAGATGAAATAATTGGTTGATGTTCTCCGTGACGAACCCGGCGTATTTAAAGAACCCGAGAATGCCCAAGCTGCCGACCATCGAGCCGAAAAATACGGATCTGGCGATCCATTTCCGATACCTGTACTTATCGATCAGCAGACCGTTGAAGTAATCGAACACCGTGGAAAATACCATGATCAAAATGTATACGGGCTCGCCCCAGGCATAAAAAATCAAGCTTGCGACAAAGAGGATGGCGTTCCGCAGCTTCCTAGGCGACGCATAATAAACCAGCAGGGTGACGGGCAGAAAAAGAAACAAAAAGATCAGACTGCTGAAAACCAACCCGCGTCACCTCCAAAAGGGACTGATCCGCCGCCATGTTATTTCGCCTGCTCCTTCAGAAACTCCAGCAATTTCGCATAATAGTCCGGTTTAAAATGAATGCCGTCCGCATCATAGAAGTCAGAGCTGCCAGCAAAGATTGGAGCCAAATCGACGAAGCCGATGCCTTCCTTGTCGGCCAGCGCTTTGACCGCTTGATTGTAATCGGCGATGTTTTTATAGCGCGGTTCTTCTTTGACGGCTTCCTCCGTAACTGGCGTAACCGTCAAAAGCGTGATATTGGCTTGCGGAAGCTTGTCCTTGATAATGCCAATCAGTTTGACGTAGTTTTTCATGGAGTAAGCTATGGGGTCGTCCGTCGGCCATAAAATGTCGTCAGAGCCCAATTGAATAAACACCTGCTTTGGATTGCGCTTCGTGAGCTCGTCGATGTCTTTCAGCGCGAATTCCGCCGTTTTCCCGGCGCCGGCCAGCACGTTTTTCTCGTCGAGCACCTCATGGAAGGACAGCCCCTCCGTAATGGAATCCCCCAGAAACACGCTGTCTTGAAAGATCCTCTGATACGTATCGGCGGTCGTTTCCGTCACCGCAGCATCCCCCTGTTCCTGCGCTTGCGTTGTCTGTTGTTGGGCCTGCTTGTTCGTTGAATCGTTTCCGCAAGCCGCCAAAGCCAGCGCGAAGCTCCCCATAAGTATCGTCGTCACGATTTTTTTGTTCATGTCCATCTACCTTCCTAGAATCGAATTTCCATCTATGGTTTAATCCAGTTTCAGATATTCCTTGATACCGTCCAGGATGGACCCGGCCATCCGGTACTGCGCCTCGTCGCTCAGCATTTTCGCTTCCTCCTGCGGGTTCGTTAGATACCCCGTCTCGATCAGAACGGCCGGCATCTCCGTATCCTTCACGACGAAGTAATCCTCTTTCTTGACGCCCCGGTCCCGAAACCCGCTCCCTTGGAGGACATGCTTCTGCATGATTTCGGCCAAAGGGAGGGAATCGTCGTGATAATAGTAAGTTTCCGTCCCCGAAACGTTTGCGTCCTCGTACGTATTGCCGTGAATGGATATAAACAAATCGGCCCCCAGATCGTTGGCGAATGTCGGCCTTTCGCGGTCCGCCGAAGATATGAAACGGTCATCTGTCCGGGTCAAATGAACCTCGATTTCCGTCTCCTTCTTCGCTAATTCCTCCACTTTAAGCGCCAGCCGCAGCGTAAAATCCTTCTCGAAATTTCCGCTCGCCCCGGTCGCGCCGCGGTCTTTGCCCCCGTGTCCGGGATCGATGACGACTTTATAAGGCGTCCCCGGCGGATGGGAGACGGCACCGTTTTGGCCCAAAAAGCTTATCATTCGATGGTTTAGATCGAAGCTGCCGCGGCTTGACCCTGCCGAACGGAAGCCATTAAGCAGGACGATCAGCGCGACGGACAGCAGGCATGTCACGATCAGCACGGATTTTCTCATTCTCTCTCCTCCTTCCGAAAAATAGTTTAATCGCTCGAAATAAAGATCAAGTGCAGATGGCATCAAAACAATTTATAGATTCCGGTGGGATGCGATGCGAAACGATAAAAAGGAGCTGTCTCCAAGAACCGATCGGCCCATAGAGATAGCTCCTTCCGTCAAATCTTCCTTTTTAACGCCGCCCTGCGGCTATAAATTGCGATCCTTCAGTTTCCAATCGTTCGAATCGATCGTCCAATCCCATATTTTGATGCCATCCCCGGCGATTTGATCGCGAAGCTTACGGTCTTCGAGCCCCGGTGCCGAGCCGTACGGCGGCCGCACCAAATGCGGATGTTCGCCTGATGGGTATCTACAGAACCGAAGTTCGCGCCTTCATCTTACGTTTTTTTATCCAAATAAAAATAGAACAGGACCCCGTCCTCCGTGTTGGTTACGCCGTAAGGGACGCCGTGCATTTCCAGGATTTTTTTGGAGATGGCCAGGCCGAGCCCGGTACCTCCGGTCGACCGCTGGCGGGAGGGTTCCCCGCGGTAGAAACGGTCCCATATTTTTCCCAGCTGCTCCTCCGGGATATGGGCGCCTTTGTTTTCGATGCCTATTTTTACCCGTTCCTTTTCTTCCGTGACGGCGACGAAAACGGCCCCTTCCTCGGGCGTATAACGGATCGCGTTCGTCAAGAAATTGACCAGGACCTGACCGATCCGGAGCTCATTGCCGACGACTTCGGCCGGTTGAAGCGACACGTGCAGGCGAAGCCGTTTTTGCTCCATGTCCGGCGCCAATTTGGCGCATATCCGCCCGACGGCAGCGCCGATGTCAAACGGTCCCATCTCCATTTTGTACGTGCCGGACTCGTATTTGGCCAATTCCAGCATGTCCCCGATCAGCAGGTTCATCCGGTTCACTTCGTCTTCCATCGCCGCAAAATAATGATCCCGCTTATGGCTGGCAATCCCGTCCTTCAGCACGGACAAGCAGCTTTGGATGACGCTCAGCGGAGTCTTCAGTTCATGCGACACCCCGGAGATAAATTCCTTCCGCGTATGCTCGAGCTGCTTTTCCTTTTCGATGTCCCGTTCCAGCCTGACGATATGGCTGTGCAGCTTCTCTGAAAGCTCGTTGATGCTGCGCGACAAATCGCCGATTTCGTCTTTGGTTTCCGCCGGTATTTTTTCGGAGAAATCGAGCGCCGCCATTTGCTGCGCGGTTCGGTTGATGCGGAGCAGCGGCCGGGCGATCCGGCGCGAATAATAGAACGACGCAAGCAGCGCGAGCAGCAGCGCGGCGGCCGCTATGTAGGCGTAATAATGACGGATCATCCCCGCTGCTTCGTTCACCGGCTGCAACGACGTGACCGCAAACAGGTATCCGGTTTTCCCTTTCTCGTCTTGGAGCGGATCGATGAATATTTTGTAATTCACGCCGTTTTCTTCGTAATTCAGCAATGGATTCGCATCCGCCGTTTGATCATAATCCCCGTAAAGCAAATCGGCCTGGAAAGCTTTGATGCGCTCCAGAAACAAGCGGTTCGTGTAGCGCGAGCCTCCTGCGCCTTCCGGTATTTCTACTTTCGTAATCATCCCGGTGAACAAAATGCTGGGATAAGTTTCATGATATTGGGTCGGGGGGCTTGGGTACCGGTTGACGACCTCGTACTCCTTGTTGACCATTTGCCGATTTTCCAACTGGCCTTCCTCCCGCAGTCCCGATTTGTATTTCGCCATCCGCTGGATAACCAGCTGCTTTTTCATGATCAATCCTTCAAAGGCGATGGGTTCGCCCTCCTTGATCCAAGGCGTGATAAATAGGTTATCGCTATAAAAATCTTCCACGTGAATAAAGCTGTAGAGCGGGACTTTTATCGTGCGACCGGAGAACTCAGGGTAGTCGTCCATACGGTCCAGCTTGATCTCCATAAAGTAATCGTCGGTATGTTGCAAATTTCCAAAGGAGTCCAATTCCGTGATCCATGTATTATACTTTTGGTAAAAATCTTGCTCCAGCTTCGCCGTCCGCTGCGCGTTCGCGGCATGTTTCACGTAGTCCTGTCCGTAAGCCTGCAGCGCCGACTGAACATCCTTTACCTTTTGATGGGCATAAAATTGTTTGAAAAACACGGTTTGCAATGCGAAAATCACGGCGATCAGGAACAGGCACAACCCCGCGGTCAATAAGAACAGCTTAAGCACGATGCTCCTTTTCATGGCTGCTCCTCGAATTTATACCCCGAACGTACGACCGTGACGATATGTTTGGCATGCTCCCCCAGCTTGGAACGCAAATTGCGGATATGGCTGTTTACCGTGCGGTCGTCGCCTGCGAAATCATATCCCCAAATTTTCGTGATCAGCTGCTCCCGGGTGATGATAATTCCTTTGTTTTTCATGAGATGGGCCAAAATCTCGAATTCGGTATGCGTTAAGCTGCAGTTTTCCCCCTCGACCGATACGGTGCGGGACGGAAAATGAATCGTAATGCCGCTGCCAGACAGCGTATCTTTATCCTGTCCGCGAACCTGCCGGCGGTCCAAAAGCCGCTTCGCCCGTGCAAGCAGGATCGGCGGGCTGTACGGCTTGGTGACGTAATCGTCGGCGCCCAGCTCGAATCCGAGGAGCGTATCGTCTTCGTCCGAGCGGGCGGTAAGCATGATGATCGGGACGTTCGACGCCTTGCGGATCCTCTTGCACACGGACCAGCCGTCCAATTCCGGCAGCATGATGTCCAAAATGATCAAATCGACCTCATGTTCCTGGAATAACGCAAGCGCTTGTTTGCCGTCGGCAGCTTCGAGCACCTCGTATCCTTCCTCAAGCAGATAATCCTTCATGATTTCCCGTAAAATAGGTTCGTCTTCCACAATGAATATCGTATTCGGCATATGACAACCTCTCTGCATGTTTCTTGCCTATGGCTGCGGCGCGGGTTCCCTGATGTTCCGAAAGGAGTCCCGGCAACGTATGTATTCGTTATCCTAGCATGTTTGCATCTTGCAGACAAACCCTTGCCCCATTGAATCCATGAAAAAAGATGCCGCATGTTCGCGTTGAACATGCGGCATCCGGCATCTTATGCAATCATCCGTCCGTTACGATCTAAGCGACTGGGCAATTCCGGTAAAAATGACGCCCAGCGCATACGCTCCGGCATCGGGATACCCGATGCTCCGGTCGCCGACCGTTCCCGCGCGTCCCATCCGGGCGGCAATGGCTTCGGTTTTTTTGGCGCCTTCGACCGCCGCCTCCGCTGCCTGGATGCCGGCGGCAATCAGGTCAGCGCCGTCTTCAGCGGCCGCTGCCCACGCATCCGCGTAAGGCGCCAGCGCGTCGACCAGCGTTTTGTCGCCGACGACGGCTCCCCTGCCGAAAGAACGCTCGCCGGTATCCTGAACGCCTTTGACCACGGCGGCCATCATTTCGGCGATTTCCGGCACGGAAAGCTCTTTCCGCTCGCCCGCATATTTGCCCGCCGCCCGGAACGCCGAACCCCAGATCGGTCCGGAGGCTCCGCCGCAATGCTCCATGATCACCAGCGAGCACGCGTCCAGGAATGAACCGATGTCTTTTGCTTGGGCGGTCACTTCGTCCCATTCCGCTTTGAGCTGCTTGAATCCTTTCGCCACGCTCATGCCGAAGTCCCCGTCCCCCGCATGGGAATCCAGTTCGCAGAAGGGCACTTCGTTTTCGATGATGATGGCGCTCATTTTATCGACCACATAAATCAGGTTATCTAGCGAAAGCTTCCCGTCGCGAATGACCGCATGCTCTTCGCTGGTCGTCAGGCCGAAGGAAGCCGGCTTTTTGCCGCTCTCTTCAACGGCGCCGTTGCGATAGCGCACCGGTTCGAACGGGCCGCCCACGGCCAGCGCCGGCGTCTCGCATTCGGCGGCAAGCAGCCGCTTCAGCCGGTCGTCCAGCTTCATGATCGAGACGGATGCGCCGGCCATGTCGATGCTTGTCATGTAGTTGCCGACAAACACTTTGTATACGGCGATTCCGCGTGCGTCCAGCTCCCGCATGACGGCATGATTAAGCAGATAAAGCTCCTGCAGCGGCGTGCCCCCGAAGCCGTTGACCAATACGGCAACCTCTTCGGCGGCCTTCCCGTTCATCTGCAGGCTTTCCAGCAGCTGCGCCACCATCCGGGCAGCCAGGACGTCCGCCGGGATCATCGGTTCGCGCCGGATGCCCGGTTCGCCGTGGATGCCCACGCCGTATTCCATTTCCCCTTCGCCGATCTCGAAGGTGGGCGTGCCTTTGGCCGGCACGGTACAGGACGTCAGCGCAAAACCGATGCTTTTTACGTTGTCGATCGCATGTTGGGCGCAAGCTTTTACCTCTTCCAAGGACATGCCGGCTTCGGCGGCGGCCCCTGCGATTTTATGCACGAGCACCGTGCCTGCGACGCCTCTGCGCCCGACGGTGTAAAGGCTGTCCTCCACCGCGATGTCGTCGTCCACTTTGACGTAATCGACCTGGATGCCGTCTTCGCCGGCAAGATGCGCCGCGTTTTTAAAGTTCATGATGTCGCCGCTGTAGTTTTTGATAATGAGCAGCGATCCTTTTTCGCTCGCCGACGAGCGGATGGCTTGGTAGACCTGGATTTGCGACGGCGAAGCGAACACGTCGCCGCAGACCGCGACGTCAAGCATCCCTTTGCCCACAAACCCGGCATGAGCCGGCTCGTGGCCGCTGCCGCCGCCGCTGATCAGGGTGACCTTTTGCGGGTTGATGTCCTTTTTCTTGACGATTTTATATTTGCCGTCGAATTCGAGTTCCGGATGCGCCATGACGAGGCCGCTAAGCATTTCCCTGACAAGCGTTTCCGGTTTGTTCATGATTTTTTTCATCGTATCGCATCCTTTTTGCTTAGTTTAAAGTCCCGGCCGATTCGGTCCGCGACTACGATCGCCGAAATCACGGCTTCCTCCGTGATCGGGAACGGCATCGCATGGATGGATTCCTCCGGAATGCAGGCCGTTTCAGCCACCAGACGCAGCTCGTCCGCTGTAACGGCATCTACGCCGATGTCCGCCAAGCATACCGGCAGGCCGACCGAGGAGCAAAATTCCAGCACTTCGTCGATTTCCGCCTTGGGTGCGTTTTCGAGCACGAGTTGGGCGATGGTGCTGAACGCCACTTTTTCCCCGTGGAAATAATGATGAGTGCCCGGCAGAACCGTCAAGCCGTTGTGGATCGCGTGCGCGGCAGCCAAGCCGCCGCTTTCGAAGCCCAGGCCGGACAGCAGGATATTGGTCTCGATGATGTTCTCGAGCGCCGGCGTCACTTGGTTGGCATCGCAGGCGATTTTGGCCTGCACTCCGTCTTCCAGCAGCGTTTCGTAGCACAGCTTGGCCAGCGCCAGGGCCGCCTTGGTTCCTCTCGCCGCGGGCGCCGCACCTTCATGGACGCCGCAGGGCAAACCTGCATTCACTTTCGAAAAGGAGCGGGATGTGGCTCGGGCTTCAAAATACGTCGACAGGGCATCGCCCATCCCGGATACGAGGAATCGGGTCGGCGCATTGGCAATGACGGTCGTATCGATCATCACCACGCTTGGGCTTTGCTTGAAATAAGCATAATCCTCAAATGCCCCCTCCCCGGTATATATAACCGCCGAATGGCTGGTCGGCGCGTCCGTGGCGGCGATCGTCGGCACGATGATCAGCGCGTCGCCTTCCGCGACGCATTTGGCCGTGTCGATCGCTTTGCCCCCGCCGAGCCCGATCGTGCACGAACATTGCTTTTCCCGCGCCAGATGCTGCAGGCGCTGCACTTCTTCGCGGGAGCACTCCCCGCGGAATTCGCTTTCAACCAGCGTAACATTGAACTTTTTGGATGTAAAATCAAGCTTGTCCTTCACCCGTTTGACGTCCTCCGGATGGGCAATCAGCAGCGCGGACTCGCCGTAAGTTCGAATAAAATATCCCAAATTCAGCAGTTCGTTTTCGCCTTGGACATATTTGCTTGGACTGATAAACGCTTTTCTCATGATCTCTTTTCCCCTCCGCCGTAATCTCATGTCCATTATACGCGCGGGGACCAGCGGAAATCATGGCACTCAAACCGCCTTTTAAAGCGCTTTCCGATGGTGTTTTTTTGTCCTTTTGCCTGTAAAATTGTACTATCTTGTTCATTCAAACCGGGTTTTTAGTATAATAGAACAAGCGCAGTTGCGCTCAAATGCAGATTCGCTGCAGCCGCACCCTGCACTGCTCTCAGGGAATGAATATTTGGAGACGATGCACATGAACCCGCGCTACGACTTGAAACGAATCATCGATATCGAAAAATGGCACAAGCTGCAGGATTCCCTCTCCCTCGTAACCCAAATGGCGATCATCACCGTTGATTACAAGGGCGTTCCGGTCACCAAACACAGCCGCTGCCAAGCCTTTTGCCAGGGAGTTCGCAAGGACGGCAACCTGTCCTCCTACTGCCAAAAATGCGATGCCCGCGGCGGCCTCGAAGCGGTACGCACCAATAAGCCGTACGTTTACCGCTGCCATTTCGGCATCGTCGACATCGCCGTGCCCATCATCGTCGAAGGCCAATATATCGGCGCCATCATGGCGGGGCAAATCAAGCTTCGCGATGCGGACTTGCCCCTCGAACAAATCGTAACCCGTCCGCCGAACGCTGAAACGGACCGGAAGTTCAAGGAGCTGGAACCCGAATACCGCGCGCTTCCCGAGTTGTCCTCCGGGGAGGTGTCGGCCATTGCGGACATGCTGTTTCATTTGTGCAACTACATCGTCGAGGAAGCGATCCAAAAACATGCGACGATCGACATGTATAAAAAGGTATTGACCGCGGAGCCGGCCGCTCCCGACACGGTCAGTGCCGCGCCGCAAGCCTACGAGCAGATCCAGGCCATGCAGCACGAGCTGTCCAGCACGCTGATCGAAGCGAAAATCAAGCAGGGCACGGAACGCGTATATCGCGCGGCGAACCCGCTGCTGCAGCCCGCTTTTGATTACATGTACCGGCATAAAAACGAAAACGTGCGCCTGCAGGATATGGCCGCGCTGTGCCACGTCAGTCCGAGTTATTTCAGCCGCGTCTTCACCCGGGAAACGGGAGAAAACTTCTCGGTGTTCGTCCCCCGCCTGAAAATCGAATGGGCCAAGCAGCTGCTCGAGACGACCGATTTGTCCGTGAACCACATCGGCGATGAACTCGGCTTTGCGGATCCCGGTTATTTTATCAAAACGTTCAAAAAGTTCGAAAGCTTAACGCCGGCCGTATACCGAAAAATCTATTCTCGTGAGCAGCGCCGAATCTCTGCCGATTAAAGCCCCCGTGCGTGAAAACCCGGCTTGTTCTTTTCCCGCACGGATTATAATCGTACCGTTTGCCCCGCGGGGATCTCGACCGGGTCGCCTTCCGCGCTGATCCAGACGGACAAGGCCGACGGGTTATGGACGATGCGGTTGTCCGCAGAGAAACGAAGCCGTTTTAACGCGTCCGCATAGGCATAAATTTCGGCGTTGGTCGCGTACCAGATGTCCTCCCGTCCGCCGACGGTTTCGCCGAACCGTTCGATCAGCTCCCAATTCCCGTCGTTTTCGAATTCATAGCTGTGTCCCCATACGTACAAAAGCGCCATGCGCGAAAACCGCTGCTCCAAACGGACGAACTGCTCCGCGAATTCCACCATTTGTTTGTGGTGGCAGGTCGGATGCCAGCGAAGCCAATCTTCGGGCATATGGAACGAGCCGTGGCTGTTGACTGTCCGGGCATATTCGATGCCGACGGCGCGAAGAAGGCTTACCACCTGATCGTTGTAGGTCCCGAACGGATAACTCATTCCTTTGATCGGCACGTGGACGAGAGCTTCAAGCGCCTTCCGGTCCTCCACGACCTGCGAAACGACCTGCTCCGGCGGGGACTGCTCCAAAAACGGATGGCTGACGGTATGCGCCGATACCTCATGTCCGCGGTACAACGTCCCTGCCTCTTCCTTGCCGATGTATCCTTCTTTGCCCAAAAAACCGCTGTTTAAATGAAACGTCGCTTTAATACCGTAGCCGTTCAGCATGCGAACGAATCTGCGGTCATGGTCCCTCCCGTCGTCGAAGCTGAGCGTCAGCGCCTTATGCAGGCCGTTCGGAAACCGGTCCAATTGAATGCGCATTCAAAACTTGCCTCCCCCAAAATGATGTTCTCGTCCAATACTATATTCAATTCGCGCCGGGAAGTAAATCGGTCCTGCCGGACCAAGGGACTTTCTATTGGATCCAGCCGCTGAAGCGCCATGGCACGAACGGCAGCGCCCATAAAGTGAACAAGTCTGATCATGGCTCCGCCGCACGGCCGGTCTTGTTTAATTTTCTGAACTGGTTGGGCGAAGTGCCGTTTTTCTTTTTGAATACCGTAATAAAATAGGAGCTGTTTTGGAAGCCGATCCGCTCCCCGATTTCTTTTACGTTTAACGTTGTCGTCAGCAGCAGTTGTTCGGCATCGTACAGCCGCAGATCGGTCACGTATTGCGTAAAGGACACGCCCATGGCTTCATTGAACAGCTTGCTGAAATAAGGCACGGAAATGTCGAGTTCGGAAGCGACAAGTTCGGCCGAAAGACCGCTGCTCCGGTAATGGTTTCGGATAAATCCGCAAGCGGTTTTTACGAGTTCGCCGCGATCTTGGTGCCGGTTCGTTTGCAACTGTCCGATGATAAAATCGGCCAGCTCCCCGTAAAATGCCTCGACCCGTTCCAGCTCCGCAAAGCGCTGCACGATCCCGTAAAGCGAATCTTCTCCACGATCCATCAGCAGCGGCGTAAAATCCGTCATCGTCCCAAATTCATGTTCAATCGTCGTCACCGATTGCCGCAACGCGGCACGGATATCTGCCGGCGCGCTGCCCCGCAATGCTCCGAACCATTCGCCGAGAATCCTTCTCGCCTCTTTTCGGTCGTTGACTTTGATGGCATCAAACAAAGACCTTTCCAATTTGGCGGGATAGCGGAACGGAGTGCCGGTTGCAGCGCGAACACCCTCAAAATCATAGACCGTTCGGCGATAATCCACGAAACTGTACTCCAACGCTGCCCTCGCCTCCTCAAAAGACCGTCCCAGTTCCACGATCGACTCCGCACGGCCGCCCACGCCGATTTTCATCCGGAAACCCGTCACCCTTTCGGCTTGCTGCACCAGCCTGTTGAGCCGATGGATCGAAGGATGATCTTCGGGCTCCCGCATCAAAATGGCCAGCGACTGCCGCCCAACGTCCACCTTTTCCATCTCGTCCCGTTCTGGAAAAATGCGGCGGGCCAGCTCGAATACGGTATCTTTGACCAATCGGATCCCTGCGTCCGTCACGCTGCCATCCCTTTGAAGCGAATCCTCTACGACCACCGTCAAGGCTCGCATCGGTCCTGTGCGCAATAATATGCCATGCTGCGCGGCATGCAGCTCTTCATGCGGATCGCCGGCAGAAATATCGCTAAAAAGAAGATCTTTAAGGTAGCTTTCTTTCAGCTTCTCCCTGCTTTTGACCGCCGAATCCTCAAGAGACGTCACCTTGCCGATCAAACTTTTGAATACGTCGCTTAAATACGCGGCTTCATCGGCCGATCCGTTGCGGGCCTCCCCGGATGCATTCGCAGGATGGCTTCCTCGCACCATTTGAACGACGTTCCCGATCGGGCCGTAAATTTTACGGTTCATCAGGATCGTGGCCGCAAAGCATGCCAAAAGCATCAGCAAGGATACGATGATGATGTTTCGCTGAAGAATAAAGCTCCCTTGGGCCAAATAAGCATAGCTTGTCGCATTGACCAAATACCACTCAAGCTTGTCGTTGTAAGTATAGGTGATCAGAGATTTTGAACCGTTCATCGAAGCGACGAAGCTGCCGGAATCGGTGCCCGAATTCATCACCTTGCCCATGAATTCGGCGCCGGAAGCCGCATCCATAAAGGCATCGGGCTTGTCGCTGCGGGTGATCAAAATCCCGTTTTTGTTCGTGACCATGAAGCTGGATTCCGGGGAATTGCCCATTTTATCAAACAAATCCTGGAGCGCGGACAATTTCAGATTAATAAAGATCGCATACTCCGACCTCGCGTCGGACGGAATAAAGATAAGGGACAGAATCGGGTTGTCGTATCGCTTGCCCGAATAGACGTACTGCTGCCTGTGGGGGAGGAAAATCATTTTGCCCAGCCCGTTGCGGACCTGAACCAGCTTGCGCGCTTCCGGATCGATGTCGGCGATCTCGACGTCCCGCGGAATCGAATGGATGAATTGCCCCGTCGCGCCGTTGCGCAAATAAACGGAATCGATAAAATCATTCGCATTGACGATTTCATGGAGCTTTCGGTCCAGTACAAGCGAGTCGACCGGATCAAGGTTTGGCGCGTACAGGCTTTGGATGACATCCTTGTCGTTCAGGAGCTGTTCCCCGGCCCGAAACGCCCTTTCATACAGCATCTCGATGCTGGCATCGGTTTGATGGAGCAGCTTTCGGGTCGCCTCCGAGATCTGCTTCTCGCTGATCATATTGGTAAACGTGTAGTTCACGGCCGAAAGCATGAGCAGGCTCAGGCCAAAAACGATCGTGTTGGCCGCGATCAATCTGAACAAAAAGCTTCGGGTCGGTACATGCCATCTCCATTTCATCGGGTTCACCGGCATTTCACATCCTGTCACTCTGGAATCCTAAATATATTGGCCGTCGATCGGCTGAATCCTCCCTGTTCAAAGGCAGCCGAATCGGGCTTGATCGATGATGCAGGCCTTCCCCTGAGGGAAGGCCTGCTGGAATGTGTATTTTAACGAGCCGGCTCAAGTTTGGCATCGGCCCAATCGGCATGGTCTTCGGCGTTTCCGTCTCCGCCGTCCAGAACCACGAGTTTGAGCTCGTTTTTGCCGGAAACGTCGACATCGACTTGGCGGGCAGGCGTGTTTCGGTTCATCGTGCCGCTGTCGAACAGTTTGACGCCGTCCGCCCACACCTGGAACACCGCCGAACCACCAGGGCTCTCCAGATCGATTCCCGCCGCGGCGGTAAACCGCTTATAGCCTTTGCCTCCGATGGAATAGCGGATTTCCGAGGCAGCATGGGTGCCCAAGCCCTTGTCGTACGAACGGCTGCCTTCTCCGTCATACAAGGTCAGCACGTTTCCGCCGACGCTCCAATCTTTTTTCACCCGGCCCCAGCCGCTGGTCGCGTCCGACCACTCCATATCGCTTAAATACTGCGGCACGTCCGTGAATTTGAAATCGAAATCGTCACGGTCCGTGAGCTTCATTCGGACGGTACCGGTATAGCCGGAATCGACCGCGATCGGCTTTTGCACCGGATTGGCCTCGACCCAGCCCGGGAATCCGGCGGGATGGGACCATTCGTTCCGGATGTGCAGGCGGACCGATCCGTCAGCGTTCAGCGAAGCTTTGACCGCCCCCGAGCCGTCTCCCTGCACCGAAATCCGGTTTCGGGATTTGCCGAACAGGAGGGAAGCGTAATTCACGTTCGTCTTGGAGGCGCGGAAATCCGCCGTCCCGAGGCCCTCCTTCTCATCCTCCATCCACGGCCAATCCGGCTTGACGCCGTACTTCTCTTCACCTGAGGAACGCTTCTTATAAGCGGTGCCGGAGAGTCTGCCAATATGGTTTTCCGGATATTCGTTCCATTCCCCGTTCCGATCCCAGGTGATCCGGTCGGCATCCGCGGTTGCATCAAAGGATACGCCGACGGCGTCGTAAGTTTCCGGCGGGTCGGTGACGGTATACGTGGTGGAGATGAGTCCCTTGCCGTCCACGTGAACCTCGAAATGGACGCCCGTCTTGCCGTATTTGCCCGAAATGCGGATGATTGCTTCTTTGCCCGAGCGGATTTGGCTAATGTCGGAAAGCGTCCAAGCCCCAAGTTTTGACGTGTAGCCCATATCGAGGTACGGCCCGCCGGTGATCATCGTTTTCCCTTTGTATTCGCCGGTTTGGATCATGCCCGTCGTTTTGCTGAACGTGAGGCTGAAATCATTGCCGGAAACGATAATTTGGCTGTTGGTTTCCCGGATATCCGGGGTTTTCCCTTGCGGCTTCCACGGCACGACCGTTTTCCGGCCGACGGCAAGCACGTATTCGTCCACGAGCGAATCGGCAGCGGTATGGTCGTCCCGGTAAATTTTCAGGCGGACGGATTCTCCGTTTTTCCACTTTCTTGCAGGAAGCGTGAGCTGCCCTTTGCTCATGGGTTCCACGGATGAGCCTTGGAGCTTTCCTTTTTCTTTGCCGACGCTCCACTCGATGGTAACCTCACTCAGATTCGTATGATTATAACGGTTTTCGACCGGTATCGTCAGCGGTTGGCCCGCTCCCGGGTTCGGAAGCGAATCGGCCCCGATTCTTACGGGCGAATAAGCTTTTTTGACATTCCAATATTCCGGCTTTTCCCGGTTCCATTCGTCAAGGATGCCCCAGTTGACCAGAAAGCCCTGCCAGATCCCGTCCGGACCGTAAAAGCGCAGGTCGCGGGAGTGCCAGATGGCTCCGCCCAGAACGCCCGGCGTCTCGTACAGATCATCCCACAGCCGGTGAAGAGCGGTGCCGTAAAAATCCCTGTAGGCCGGATCGTCGTCGATCCAGTCGCCGTAATAGACGTAACCGTGGGCATATTCGTCATACAGCTCCGGCTTGTCATGCGTGCCGAAGGTATGGCCGTATGGGGTGTAATGAATGCTGAACAAGTCGGTATACCCGGCAGGAGCGTTGAATCCCCAACTGAATTTCACGGGGCGGGAAGGATCAACCGCCTTGACGTAATCATGGGTTGCCGCCACGTTGCTTCCCCACGCGCTTTCATTGCCGATGGACCAGATGACGATGCTCGGATGGCTGCGGTCCTTCTCGATCGTTTCGGAGAATTGGCCCATATAGTTGTTTAGATATTTCGGATCGCTGGCCCTGCCGTCGCTGACGAACATCACCGAGTTTTCCTGTTCGACGTAAAAGCCGAGTTCATCGGCCAAATCCAGCACGTATTCGTACTGCGGCCAATGGGAAGCGCGAATGTAGTTGACGTTGGCTTCCTTGAGCTTGATCAGCGACTCGCGGTCATGTTCCGGATCGGCGGCGACACCGATAAGCGGGGACGACTGATGCCAATCGACGCCGCGCAGCTTCACGACTTTCCCGTTCACCAGCATCTGGTTGCCCTCCATTCGGATCGACCGGAAGCCTATTTTGCGGATCACGGTTTGCACGGATTTGCCGTCTGCTTTCGCCGTGGCTTTCAGCGTGTACAGCCGCGGATGCTCGGCATCCCATTTCACGGGTTTTGCAACCGGGATTTGGATCGACGCTTCCGGCTGACCGCCCGTCAAGGAAATTGCAGCGGGCTCGATCGGTACGTCGTTTCCGTCCGGATCGGTAAGCTGCAGTTCGATTTCCCCCTGCATCGCCTCCTCTAACGCCATGCCGGCCGATACCTTCAAGGTCGCGTCCGAATACGCGGCGTCGAACTCGGTTTCGGCGTGCAGGCGGGTGATGTGATCGACGGGCAGCGCAAACAGCTTCACCTGGCCGATCAGTCCCCGGACATGCTGGTATTCGACAAACCCGGTTTCCGCCGTAATCCCGACGGTGATCGTGGCGTCTTCGCCCGGGGCAACGTATTCCGTAACATCGGCGTCAAACGTCGTAAAACCTCCGCGGTGCTGGCGGACCAAATGGCCGTTGACCCAGACGCGGGCGAAGTTGAACGCCGCTTCGAAGCGGAGCATCACCCTGCTTCCATTATAGGAAGACGGAATGTTTACCGTCTTCTGGTACGCGTGTTCAATATTGCGGTCCGGGAACCAATCGCCGCCCTGCTGGCCGCGGATATCGAAGCCGAGCACCTCGATGTTGGCCGGGACCCGGACCTCTTTCCACTCGGACGTATCGGTGCCGTTTCGCCAGAAGCCCTGTCCGGGATTCAGCTTGAATTTCCACGTGCCGTCCAGACTGACGACCGGCTCGGGTACACCGCTGACCGAAGCCGGAAGCGGAACGATCACCGACCGCGGCCAACCGTTCGTTGCCGGACCTATCGGAACGAAAGGCATCGGTTCGCTTGGCGTTCCCCAAACCGCCAACTCGCGGATGCCAGCCTTGGTGCCGGGCTCCAGCCCCGTGACGGTCACCCGGACATAACGCCGCGCCGTTTCCAGGAAGCGATCTTTTCGGACCTGGTCCCGGCCGGTAAGACCGGTCCTGTCAGCAACCGAATACCAGTGAAGAGCGTCGGCGGACACTTCGATTTTGTATTTGTAATTTTTGGCTTCATTCCAGGCGATTTGCGTGCCTGTCAGGTCGTAATCGCCGCCGAGATCGACCTGAAGCCAGCCGTTGGCTTCCAAGCTGCCGGCGATCCATGCGGTATCTTGATCGCCGTCGACGGCGTTACCCGGTTTAGCCGTCAGCTGCGACGACGATGCAGACGCCTCTTTGTTCAGCGCGACGTTGGTTTCATCCCGCATTATGCTGTACGGAATGGAAGCCGAAGGGCTTGCATTCGCCCCGTCCGATACGTAGGCGCGGATCATGACGTCCTCTTCCACGATCAGCGGCTCCGTATACAGGCGTTTGGAGACCGATGTCCCCGGATCCGTTCCATCCAGCGTATAGAAAATGGAAGCGCCCGGAATGGAGCTGGATAATGCAACGGCCGTCCCTGCAGCCACATCCCCCGGCGGCGGGGTAGCCGACAACGGTATGACCTGATATTCGAACGTTTTGACCTCGCTGTCCTCTTTTCCCTCCATGGCCGCGTAAGCTTGCAGTTTGGTTGCGGCTCCGATGCTCCCGCCGTGCAGGATGATCGGTTCCCTATACACGGTCTTGGTCTCCGACGTCTTTGGATCGGTGCCGTCCGTCGTATAATAAATCGCGGCTCCAGGCTGCCCGCCGAACAGCTCGACGGCCGTGCCGTCGATCACCGGTCCCGGCTTGACGCTGGTTTCCACAGGCAGCACGACGGCCGTATTATACAGCTCGAACTCCCATATGGCCGCGGCGATGCCGATTTTGTCCAACTGATGAAGCCTGACGTAACGCGCCTTCGTCGGGGCGAAACCGTATATCTGATCCTTGGAATCGTCATTGCCGGTTTCTTCGGCCACCGTCGTCCAGCGCTCCCCATCTTCCGATACGTCGATCGTAAATTTCGTCACGTAGTTGACGTGATCCGGATTTTTGCGAAGGACCGCATAATTTACCGGCTGGCTGCTGCCCAAATCGACGGTCAAATCCCACAGCACGTTTTGTTCCGGTTGGGCATAGGTCCCGGGGTTGCCGTCAATGGCGCGTCCGGCGACATTGCCCCAGCCTGCCGGGGACGACATTTCTGCCGTGGCCGTCAGCGCGAGGTTCGGATATTGGGATAAATCCTCCTTGGGAACCCGGTATTCAAAGCTCCCGACCTCGCTGACGCCACCTTCCTTTTCGTCGACGGCAACCGCTTTGATGTTCAGGTCAGAACCGACCGAAATCGGTTCGGTATATGGATGCCGGGTCTCGGATGTCACCGGATCCGTTCCGTCCGTCGTGTAATAGATGGCTGCCGTGCCTGGAGAGCTGGACAGCTTCACTTGGGTGCCCGGCAGTACGGTTCCGGACGGCGGAGCGGCCGTCAATACGGGAATGACCGCGGCCTTCGAGAACAGTTCCAGCTCGCTGACCCGTACGGCCGGCCAGTCGACGCCTTCAGCCGTTTTTTTCGTGACATGAAGACGCACATACCGGGCAGATATCTCATCCGGCAACGTCCGGTCGGTCACGGCATCCATGTTGCCGACCACCGAATCCGCCGTTTGCCAGGGGCCGCTTGCATCCCCCGTGCTGTATTCCAATCGGAAATCCTTCGTTGCCCATGTTCCCGCCGCGCCGTGATAGACCGTCCAGCGCATGATCGGTTGAACGGCGCCCAGATCCACCATCGCCCATTCGTCGGCCACCGGGCTGCTTTGCCATCCGGTATCGCTGGTGGACCACATAAGGTCCAGCCTGCCGTCCGTCAAATACGCTCCCGGATGCTGCGGAAGCGCGCTGCTCGCCGTTACCGGCTTGTTCAGCGCCAGGTTTGCCCCGGGTACGGCCGCGACGCCGCTGCCGGGGGCCATCGCTTCCTCTCCCGGCCGAGCCTCCGGCGGGGCCTGCCCATCCGTGCCGGGCGGCGCTTGGACATCGGCAGGGGAAGGGTTTTCCCCTGGCTGCTCCGGCTCCGCTCCGGGCGGCTGATCGCCGGGCGGTTCTTGTGCTGCCGGCGGTACTTCGCCTTCAGGCCATCCTTCTTGCGGCGGGGCCTCTCCCGGACCCTGCGTTGCGGTCCCTGAAACGGCGGCATAGGCCCTGGGGGAAAAAAGCGGCGCGGCAGCAAACGGTCCAAGCACTAGCGAAACGGACAAAGCCGCGATGGCCCATGATTTCAACTTGAGCATGATCGGATATCCCTCCAACATTCAAAATGTTACGCTGCGCGTACCTCAGCCTCGCGGTGATTTGGGCTTAGAAGCGATAAATGCATCCAGCTGGCGCTGCATCTCCGCGATGACTTTATCGATCCCCGCCGATTTGAGCTTGTTTTCGAATTTCGGGTAAAACTGGTCGTAATCCGAAAATCCCGCGTACGCCGCATCGACATATTCCTTCTCGACGGCGTTGATTTGGGCCATTTCGGCTTTGACCGGGTCGGCATTAAACCGGAAGCCGAGGGTCGGGGCCTCTTTCGCCCCTTCGTCCCATTTCTGCAGCGACTGGATGAGTTCTGGGCTGACGTGCTTGCTGAAATGTTTGAGGCGAATATCGTCCCAAGCCCAATACACCTGATTATAGGTTTGCTGCTCCCCGATGCCTTCAAGGGAAATGGCGCTGCCGTCCAGTTTGAAGTTGACGTCTTTCACGCCGTAAGAGAAGAGGTCGTAATTCTCCTGTTGGCTGCGGAACCAACTGACGAAAGCGATGGCCCCCTCCGGGTTTTCGCTCGTCGAAAATACCGACAAAAGGTTGGAAGCGGCATCGAAAATGTACTTGGGCTTGTCGGGGTTTAGAAACACGTCTTCCAGCTCCCCTTGAGGAAGCGTTTTCTTGAATGCGTCGATCCGTTCCGTCGTTTTTAGCACGTTGGACCAGATTGCCGCAAGTTTCCCGTTGTTGAGCGCGGCTTCGGGGTCTTTGATTTCCTGCGCGTCCTTCGGCATCCATCCGTTCAAATACCATTTTCGTTTCGTGTTTACGATGTTTTTAAAAATTTCGGATTCGTAAAAATTGCGCACCTTCAGCTCTGGATCGGCGGGATCCACATATCCCGGCCCTGCTCCCATGTCGCCGACGGGCAAGTAGACGTCGCCGAACTCCCGCAGCAGCGCGCGGGTACCGTCGTTGGCGATCGGCATCATCCCTGGTTCGTTTTTCTTGATCGTGTCCAGGTAATGCTCGAAGTCGGCAAGCGTGCGAATTTCGGGCAGGTTGTATTTTTTGCGCAGATCCCCCCGAACCGCAAAGAAGTTGTTGTTTTCCGCCGTCGGCACGAGCGTGGGAATGCCGTAAATCTTGTTGTCGATCGAAGCGCTGAGCCAGTTGGCGGAAGGAATGTTCGCCTTCAGGTCTTTGCCGTTCGTTTCGAGCCATTCGTCAAGCGGGGACACGACATGTTTGGAAACGATTTGCGACAGCCAGCTGACATGCGTCCAGGCCAAATCGTATTTTTCGCCCGAAGCGGCGATCAGGTTCAGCTTGTTGGAATACTGATCCCACGGGAAATACGTGAATTCGAGCTTCAGCGGCAGCCCATCGGCGTTCAGCTTGTCTTCAAGCGCTTTCTGCACGTTCGCCAGATCTTTCGGCGCATCGCCGGGAAGCACAATTTTGACCGTTCCGCCGACTTGCGTTTTGCCTTCTCCGCCCGTTCCCTGCTCGGTTTTCTTGTCGCCCGGGTTTTCCTCCTTTCCGGTCGCTGAACCGCCGGAACCGGAACAAGCCGCAAGCAGGCCGCTCAGCATCATTGCCAGAATGAGCATGGTAGCAAATGCATTCTTTTTTGTCACCGTTTAGAACCTCCCCGATTAAGTTGAAAAAGCTGTCTATGTTGAACCGTCTTCGGACGGCTGCAACCTATCCTTTGACCGCGCCGATCATGATGCCTTTCACGAAATACCGCTGAATAAACGGATAAACGAGGATGATCGGGCCGATCGTGACCAGCACCATGGCCATCTGCGCCGTCTCCGACGGCAGGGTCTGGCTGCCAGACACCAGGTTCCCCTGCGTGCTCATGTAATTGATCATGGATTGGATTTTGAAAAGGATGAACTGAAGCGGATACAGCTCCCGGTTGTCGATCAGCCAGAGCGCCAGCCCCCAATCGTTCCAATATGCGAGCGAGTAGAACAAGGCCACCGTCGCGATGATCGGCGTGGACAGCGGCAGCATGATTTTGGCAAACACATAGAGCGGTCCCGCTCCCTCCATTTCGGCCGATTCCAGCAGCGCTGGCGGCAGCGACTTGAAGTAATTGCGAATCAAGAACACATGGAATGGATTGATGAGCATCGGCAGGATTAAGGCGGCCAGCGTATCCTTCAGATGCAAATATTTGGTGACGAAGATGTACCATGGGACAAGCCCCGCGTTAAAAATCATCGTAATGAAAATAAACAAGGCGATGCCGTTGCGGTATCTCACTTTCTGCCTGGCCATCGTGTGGGCAAGCATGGCGCTAAGCAGCAGCCCGGCCCCCGTCCCGATCGCCGTCACAGTAACGGAAACCATGTACCCCCTCCAAATTTCGTCTCCGGAGAAAATAAGGCGATAGGCATCCCACGAAAACGTGTCCGGAAACAGCGAATACCCGTGCTTAATTACCGAGGATTCGCCGGAGACCGAGACCATGATCGTCAGAATAAACGGAATGGTCGTAAAAGCGCAAAAGGCGATGGCGATCAGATGAAATAAGACCTGAGAAAACGAGTACCTTCGTTTTTGGATGTGCATAAGATCCTTCCTCCAGTTAGAACAGCGCGTTATCGTTGTTGATTTTTTTGACGGCCCAGTTGCAGCCGAGCACGAACAGGAATCCGCAGACCGACTGGTAGAGGCCTACCGCCGCAGGCATGCTGATGTCGCCGACGTTTTTGACCGCGCGGAAGACGTACGTATCGATGACATCCGTCGTTTCATACAGCAGCCCGTTATCGCCCACGATCGAATAAATCGTTTGAAAGTCCCCGTAGAAAATTTTCCCGACCGCCAGCAGCGTGACGATCGTGATGGTCGGCACAAGCAGCGGCAGCGTAATGTGGCGGATGCTTTGCCAGCGGTTTGCGCCGTCGAGCGCGGCCGCCTCGTACAATTCGTCGTCGATGCCAATGATCGTGGCCAGATACAAAATGACGGCATACCCGGTATTTTTCCAAACGTAGACCCCGACGAGGATGGCTACCCAATACCCCGGAGCGGAATACCAGTCGACCGGCGCCAGGCGCAAGAGATCCCTCAACTGGTTCACCAGCCCGTATTTGGAGCTGAACATCAGATACACGAAGTTGCCGACGACGACCGCCGAAAAAAAGTAAGGCAGAAACATCAGGCTTTGGTACGTTCGGCGAAAAAAGCTTTTGCGGATCTCGTTCAGCAAAATCGCAAAGCCGACCGCGATCACCGTGCCGAAAACAATATAGTTGGCGTTGATAAACAGCGTATTGAAAGTCGTTCTCCACGCATAATCGCCCTGGAAATAAAAAGCGAAATTTTGCAGTCCCGCCCACGGGCTTCCGAAAATGCCGTCCTTGAAGTTGTAATCCTTGAACGCAATCAGAATCCCGGGCAGCGGCAAATAACAGAACACCAGGAAGTACAGCAGTCCCGGCAACGCCATGAGGTAATACCATCCGTTGCTTCGCAGTTCCTTGAACATGCCCTTCATACCATCGAATCGCTCCCCAAACATAAATTCCGCTTTTGTAAGCGTTGTCAACTTCGATCATAGGAGGTTTGCCCCGGAAAGGAAATTTCACTTTGTTAAGATGATATAAAAAATTTACGAAACGCCCTTTGAATTTTTAATCGGATGCGGATTTTTGCAGTTTGCCAGGGAAAACGCCACTATTTTGCTTTAACTGGCCGGGAGTCGCCCCTCTTCTTGCAATTGCTGTTCCACAAAAAAACCGCCTTAAATTTTTAAGGCGGGCCAATCTCTTATGGCATGCGATTACGCAAAAATCGAACGCCACCATCGTTAGGGTATGACCTAATTCTCCTGACCAAGATTGCAAGCGGCGGCGGCTTCATCTGTTTTCGTAAAAAATATGATCTTCGCGAAAAATAATGGCTTCTGACGGTTCTTAACCGGTTTCATGCGGCATTCAGCGTCGTAAAATCACTTCCGCTTCGGCAGCCGCCTCCATCTGCATCTCGGCGATCAGCGCGAGTTTGCCGCACTGCGGCGATGTTGAATCCTGCTTCAGCTTTTGCAGCAGCTTGGGGACCTCCCATACGGAACGCAGCGCGAAAGCCGCCAGAAAACCGAAACGGGGAAGCATTTCGTCGCCATGCCAGCCTGCCTCTCGCAGCCCTTCAATATAGGAGGAGAGGAACTGTTCGCGCAAGTCCCTGCCTGACTCCGGCTGCATTTGCCCTCTGCTGACGGATAATCCGAAAAAGCGGCCCAAATCTTCCCCGACGCCGGAAATGCTGGCAAACTGCCAATCGATCAACGCCAGACTTCCTTCGCGCAAGCGATTGCGACTGAACAAAATGTTGGCTTCATAATAATCCTGATGCGAAAACGTTCTGGGCAGTCGCTCCAGCGCATCGATCCACTGGGGTATGGAGGTTTCCAGCGCCGCAAACCTGTCCAGCAAGGAAGCTAATCCATGGCGGGATACCGCCGGATCACGGGCTATTGTTTCAACATTCAAGGATCGGTATTTCTGGCATTCCCGGATCCATGACCGCATCCAGCCGCGGTTGATCCACGGATATTCAGGCAGCGCCTTTCCGAGGAGATAGGCGCCATGAAACGCTCCCAGCTTTTTCGCTGCAAACGCATAGTCCTCCAGTTCCCATCCCTTGGACTCATGCGGCATCTCCTCAAGCCACAGCCATACGGATCCGTCAGCCTGTTCATCGATCCCATAACATACCGGCGCCTGAAAACCTTCCGGCAAATCTTCCAGCAAACCTGACTCGTAGGCCAACACTTCGCGGCGCCAATAATTGTAGTGCGAAGGGTCGCTCCGATTTGGGTCGGCCAACACGATTTTAAGGATGACGGTCCATTCGCGAACCGTTCCTTTGACCTCATTGGTACCGGAAACGCGGTACACCCCGTCGGTCACGAAATTACGGGCCTTCGGCCCGACCGGTTCGCAAGTCCAACGGGTCATCGACCCCTCTTCGGTTTGGAGGATACGCTTCGAAATGTCGGTCAGCCGTTTTTCGTCGATTTGGGAATATACGCTTTCTTTGATCATAAAAATGAAATCCTCCTTAAAAGGGCATTTTATCGCCCCTCCCCGTCAGGGCCCGGCATGAATGCCAAAAACATCGGATGCATGCTGCCGCTGCAGGTCCCATGAGGCTTTATTGGGATGTTTTCCGTTTATTTTTGCAAATAAATGCTCCGACGGGTTTGGACAAAACCAGCTCGCCCCCGTTTGACCGAATCATTTCTTCTGTCAATAACATAAAACACGGAGCGATGGCGTCGCGAACCTCTCTTGGCAGGTTGTCATCGTTCATGGGACCTTGGTATAACTGCGTCGCCGCATAATACTGAAATACGGGCATCGGATCAGCCACCTTAAACCCCGCCTCATAGGTCCATAACTCGACGTGTTCGAAATGTTCCCTTAATATTTGCTCTCCGTTTTCCAATGAAAAGGTAATCAGATCTTCCTTGACGCCGAAAGGAATGCCCAGCAGCTCCATCGTTCTCAGATGCAGCTGGAACAGCTCGGGCATTCCTTTTTCGCTGTTGGTCGTAGCGAGCAATTTTCCCGTGTTCTTTAACACCCGGCTCAATTCCGCAAGTCCCCTGTGCAAGTTCGGGAGATGGTATAACATATGGTTGGCCATCGCAAGGTCGAATTGTTCGGATAAAAAAGGAAGATTCTCCGCGTCGGCCGCCAGATGAAGCATCGGGAGGGATTCCGTTTGGGCTTGCACGCAGGACGGAAGCATCACGCCCTCTGCCAGATCGCATCCGATCAAAAATCCCGTTTTTCCCTTCAGGATCCGGCTCACAGGCAACGAAAACCGCCCATTCCCCGTGCCGAGATCCAGAACGTACTCCGTTCCCGACAGCGAGAGCCTGCTTATGACCCATTCTTCAAACGATTCCTGCTGCAAGCGGTATTTCTCCATGACTTCGTACTTTGCTTTGAGGTTGCGCTCGGTACCATAGACGGATTCAATGACGGATTTATCGCGGGAACCTTCATAATAATTCCGAATCTTCTGCACTGGGCCGGCCTCCCTTAACTTATAATCATAACGAAACGGGCTTGTATTGTTCTTCACATGTTCCGCTTTCGTTCGTAAATTCGCTGCTGCTTTTAAAATTCCATTTTATTCATGAAGCCGGTTGATTATAATCATGTCATGAGCTACTTGGAAAGGAAGTGTCACATGAGCAAAACGACCCGAGTGCCTTTGACCGCGCTGATTTCGGTTTTGAATCTCTTCCCCCCTGACGGGCGGGTTTGGTACAAGAAAAAAAGAAACATCCTGCGGATGGCCCTCATCGCGTTCTGCTTGATCGGCATGCTGGTCGTATGCTTCAAATACGGAGGCAATGTGCGCAAGCATTTATGGATCGGCATCGGAGGATACAGCGGCGTACTGTTTTTCTTCAGTTTTTTTCCTACATATGTCTTTTATCGAATCCGCCGCCGGCAGGCAGGCCCGACCAAAGCGGATCTCGGTTTTATGGCGTTCCTCTTCCTGCTGTCCTTCTACCCGCTGATCATGCTCGGAATGGTAACGGCAGATATCGTGCAGGGCCCGATCGACAAAGTGATCCATGTGGAGGAAAAATGGGATCCGAAACGCGGCGGGGACATGGTGAAAACAAGCGAGGGCACGCAATACGAGATTGCCGACCGCAAGATCAAGATGAGAGAGGGCGGCACCTACCGCGTCAAAGTGTTGAAGCATTCCAAGCTGATCCTGGAAGCGAAGAAACAGCGCTAAAAAAAGCGCGTCAGCCAATGCCCCCCCTCCCGGCGGCTCTTTTTTTTACCCTTTCTCCACAAAATGATGGTCAAAATAAGCTTTAAAATTCGGATACAACAATGCAAGATGCTCTTGGAGCTGCTTCCGATCCGTATGTACTTCGTCCAACCCGAACAACATTTCGTGGTCAATTTCGTAAATCGCCTGTTGATCTTCGTCCGGTCCGCTGCCCACGTCGATGCACCAAATGCATCCGTACTCCGCATCCCATGCGAATGGAAGATAACCAAGCCTGCAGAGCAGCGGGTTGTACATGTCCCGGATGTTTTTCAAAGGCTCGTTCGTATCCTGCTCCGGAATATCGTCGAAATAGTGATGATAGGTGGAGATGAAGGCCTTGTACCATTCCGGAAACGTCAAGCCGAACTCTTTTTCCAGCTCCGATATATCCTCTGCGGAGACCGTCGACGGCACCAGCTTCCACACGGACCATTCCTCTTGGCTGTCATCCGCTTTCATCGGAGCAGGCACGCCAGGACGCATCCATACGCAAAACCCGTCCTCCCCAACCTCGCTGTGCCGGTCATAATAAGCTTCAAATCCTGATTTGATGTAGTCTCGTATATTCATCGCGGGTTCCCCTTCAATATGAAAAAGTCCGAACTTCAAATGCTGCAGCCTTTAGCCGCTCCGGTTCGTATTTTTATGGTAACCCAAGCCGGCAATCCAAAGAAACCCCTGATAGACAAAAAATAAAAAGCCGCTGGAAAGCGGCTTTTCGTTAAACATGACTCAAGGGTACAAGCTATGCTTCCTCCCCTTGTTCCCCCCGCAAGAATTCAGGAAGATATTTTCCGCCGCAGCCATGCGGCAGCCACAAGGAGAAGCGGAACCAGGACGAGCACGATCACCGACGAACCTGTACCTCCCGTAGGGAAATAGTGGAGCATTTGCTGGAAGTTTTTTGCCACCCATATGCTGAACACCGAGATCAGCAGACCGACCGGAAACACCAGCGGACGATAATCCTTGATGTTTAGCCATTGGGCCAGATTCAGGGACAGCGAGTAATACCACATCGAAATTTGCACGAAACCGCCGAGAATCCACAAGGCCATCACGATCGCTTCCACGTGCGAGAAAAAGTCGGAAATGCTGATATACCGGGAAGCCGACAGAAAAGGAAACGTCAAATTAGCCGTGGTTTCCCCGAACAAAAACAGGCAGGTAAAGTTGGTGATCACCATCGTAAGCATCATGAGAAATACGGCGAATAACCCTCCTTTAAACCCTTTGTCCCCCTTCCGGACAGACGGATAAAAAGACGTGATCAGCAAAAATTCCATAAACCAGACGGCAGGCTCCAAGGAGCCTTTCAGCGAAGGGAGCACCCCCGTTCCGAAGACCGGAAGCATGTTCAAAACGTTGTACTCGGGCAGAAGGAACAAAAAAATGGCCGCGACGAACAAAAAGAATATCGGCGCAAAAATCATCGCAAACCTCCCGATGACTTCCACGCCCGAACGCACGGCAAACGAGGACGTGGCCACGATGGAGCCGATGATCACGGTCAGCGGCGTCTGCGAGAGGAAAGCCTGCACGATAAATTCGGCATATTCCCTCGTAATCAATCCGGTCGCATCGATCTGGAAAAACAGGAGCATGAACCCGAGCACGCTCCCGAGCCACTTGCCAAACACGCGGTTCAAATGGCAGATGATCGTTTCCCCCGGATAATATCGGTTCATGATCCACGCAAGCCCCACGCATAGGAAACCAAACACCGAGCCTATGATAGGCGACAACCACATATCCTGCTTCGCATACATGGCCGTGAATGACGGTACGACGAGGATCGAGGTGCCGCCGATCATCAAATACATCATCAAACCCAATTGGATGTTCGAGATTTTTTCCTTCTCCATCGTTTCCGTCCCCTCCTATCCTTCTGGATAAAAGATGCTCCAGATCGGCTTCGTCACGTAATTGATGAATTCGGTCGGACCGGGAAGACGGGGAAACCACATCAAAAGCATCGCCAATGCCCACCCGGCCGAGGCCAAGACCGTAAAAGCCGCCTTTTCTTTCTTGTTTTCGGGGCGAAATCTCGGATATTCGTAAAAAAACATCAGCAAAACCAGCAGGGTAACCCCCAAGTTTTTCAGAATAATCATCGAGTTCCCCCTTATTTATAACTTTTGCCGGAAAATCCCGGCGATAGAATTTTGACTCGGGATTCGGCGCGAATGTTGACGTTAGGAAAAATTTCATCCCAGCGCCGCTGCTCCCTCAGCCATACCTTGGGATACTTCCGCCAAAAAGCGTCCGAAGCTCCGAATATGTCGGCACCCGTTTCCCTTTGAATGAGCCGGAACGTTTCTGCCACCCGTTTTTCGATTTCCTTGTTCAGTTGCTCTTCCACGCCGCGCAGCTCCTGCGGTTTCATCACGTTGATGCGGGTTTCGTTTTGCAGGATGCTTGCTTCCCCGTCAAAACGGACGATGATGCTCCATGAATGACCGCGGATGACGGGAATGAGGGCCGTTCGGCCTTTAACGATCTGCGCGGTCATCTTGCCTTCATCCTTCCCCCGGTTGCCGCTAACGGGAAAAGTGACATTGGTCCTCTTCAGTTTGTTCCGGATCAGCAGCGTTTCGCGTTTGACCTTGTCGCCGAATGTTCCCGTCAGTTTCCCATCCTTAAGCACGGCCGCACCGGTGATATATGGAAAGGCGTTTCCATCGGCTTCCACTTTACTATCCACCAGCGGAACGACGGCCGCTTTGGATCTTCCCGTAAGCATCTCGCTCAAATCTTTGAGCGAAACGCCCATTCCGAACGGCAAAATGGCCATCTCGCGCAGCGTCTCCGCAACATCCCTTTCGACCTTCGGAATGATTTTCAAAATTTCTTTGGCATCCCCCTTGCTTACGAAAACGTAAGCGCGCTCGCGCGGCTGCGGGTGGCGGAAAATAAAATCCATTTGATTCAGGATGCCTTTCCGCGCAAGTTTCTCGCCAAAAATAAACACCTCGCCGTGTCCCCAAAAAACCTTTCGCGGCATCTGCTCCTGCAGCTTGGCCGCCGCATCGGCAAAATCGGTTCCACTGGCGCTTTGCACGATAATCGAGTTGCTTCCTCCCGAGCCTCCGCCCATTAAGCTGTTGCTTCCCCCTTCGCTGCTGGATTGGCTGGGCGTAAAAACCTGCACGGAAAGTTCCACGTTTCCATTATCGGCGAGATCCAGCCCTGCCGCCATAATCAGTCCCAGATCGTTGACTTCCGTCCGGTCCCAGCACCCTCCGACCAGAGGCAGCATGCAGAGCAGAAGACAGGTCATGCCGAATTTTCGGAGCAGCCTCATGTTTTGCTCCCTCCATCGGGGGGACCCGGACGTTGATGGGCGCCCTGCCGGTACCGGTTCCAGAATCCCGTTTTCGGTCTTCTGTTCATTTTCCAAAACGGTGCCCGGACCGCGACATCCTTCAACTGGTTCCAATGGGTGACGGTGGCGATCGAAGTATACGGCATGCCAAACGACCGCAGCGAGAATAGATGGGTCAAAATAAGCGCAAATCCCATCATCAAGCCAAAAAAGCCGAGCGTCCCTGCCAAGAGCATCATCGGAAATCTCAGCAGCCGGATGGTTATCCCGAGGGTGAAATGCGGAATCAAAAAGGAGGCAATGCCGGTAATTGCAACGACCATAACCATCGGGGAAGAAACGAGGCCCGCCGCAATCGCAGCTTGTCCGATGACGAGCGCCCCTACGATGCTGACCGCCGCACCGATCTGTTTGGGCAGCCTCACTCCCGCTTCACGGAGCGCTTCAAACGTAATCTCCATCAGCAGGGCTTCAACAAGCGCCGGGAAAGGAATTTGTTCCCGCGATTTCGTCATGTTCAGCAGCAGCGTGGTCGGAATCATCTCCTGGTGAAACGTGACGACGGCCACATAAAAAGAAGGACCGATCAAAGCAATGAGGGAAAACAGATAACGGAGCCACCGGATCGCGGAGCCGATATAATAACGTTGGTAGTAATCTTCGGGCGAATGCAAAAACGTGAAGATCGACGTCGGCATGACCAGGACGATCGGAGTCCCTTCAACCAGGACCGCCGCCCTTCCTTCAAGCAGATTGGATGCCACGACATCCGGACGTTCGGTCGTCTGCATTTGGGGAAACGGCGAATACGGATTGTCCTCAATGAGTTCCTCAATGTTCCCGCTCTCCAAAATTCCGTCGACGTCGATTCGTCCGAGCCTGGCTTCGATTTCCTTAATCAGCGCCGGATCTACGATATCGTTCAGGTAAGCGATCACGACCTCCGTTTGCGAATAGCGCCCGACCCGCATCGATTTCATCTTCAGCGCCGGCGTTTTCAGCTTTCGGCGAATCAGGGAAACATTGTCGATCATCGTCTCGACGAATCCTTCGCGCGGGCCCCGTACGACCGATTCGGCCTCCGGTTCGGTGATGGACCGTTTTTCCCACTTGGCCAATGAAAACGTGAGCGCTTGCTCCTCATCTTCCATCAGCAGCACCGGATTTCCGTTTCCAATCTCCATGATCAGTTGATCAAGCGTTGCTGCCTTGGCGAACGACGATACGGGCAGACATTCGCATAATGCGCCAAGTCCCCCCTCTTGGTCCTTCATCTTTTGCAGCGCCGGCTCCAGAACAAACTGATTCAGTTGATCGCTGTCGGTCAAGCCCGTCAAATAGATGACGGCCGCTGCCTTCTCGCCGCATTGGAGATGGTGAAATACGACATCATAACTATCTGCGTACAACGCTTTGATCCGATCGAGATTTTCCGTCAATCGCGGCGAAATTGCAGATTCGCTATTGTTGTTCATGTTCACGCCTCCCGGGAAATCATTCGTTAACGCATTGGAAAAAATCTGGTTTTCGGTTAGTATGTTCCTCCGTACTTGAGAAAATACGGAAATATTGCGTTTTTTTCTCTGCTTAGGCTGCCCCGGCGACGGCTATGATTCGCCATGTACCACGTGCGAGTGCTGGAACTAAAAAAGCATCCGGCGCGCGCAAGGCGTCCGGATGCCGGTTGAAACGATCGTAAGACGTGGTAATTTCGGTCTTTGCTTTAATATCCGGCGCATATTTCGTCGCGCAGCCGGTAAAAATCCTGCAGCTGATCCTGCTCGTACGCATACCCGGCACGAATCAGCAAATCTTCCCTGCAGCGCGCGGCGACCAGTTGAAGCCCTACCGGAAGTCCTTCGCTCGTCAGACCGTTCGGGATGGACAGGGCAGGCAGCTCCACCATATTGAATATGCCGGTGTATCGGGTCATGGCATCAAAAATGCTTTCCTTGTACGACCCGATCTGGACCTCGTCCACGCCGATTTTTCTTGCCGGAATCGGTATCGTCGGCGTGGCGAGCACATCGATGCTCTCCCTGAACAGTTGATTGAATTTCTTCATATAGAATTCCTTCATCTTCAGCGCTTCAATATATTGCAGCGCGGTGATATCCCGCGAAGATTCAAGGAAAGCTCTCGCGTCAGCCCCGTACTGCGACAGGCAGCATTCCATCCTGGATTTGTGGACGTATCCTGCTTCGGACGCTGCGATCGTTAACGAGACGCCGGCGTTGCCCGCAACAAACGACACGTCCGTATCGATCAGGATTGCGCCAAGCGCCTCCAGCGCTTCCAGGGATTTCACATACAGCGCATACGTTTCGGCTTCGATATGCTCGTTGAAATAACTTGTGGGCACGCCGATCCGAAGTCCCCGGATATCCTGCTTAAGGTACGGCAGATAAGACTGCTTTGCCATGGCTCCCGCAAGGATGGCCATATCCGTCATATTGGCGGTCAGCGGACCTACATGATCCAGCGTCCATGAAACGTTAAAGACTCCCTTGGTGGGAACCTTGCCATACGTCGGTTTCAATCCGACGACCCCGCATGATGCGGCCGGAATCCGCACTGAACCGCCGGTATCCGTTCCGACCGAGGCAACCGCCAAGTCGGCGGCCACGGCCGCTCCCGATCCGCCGCTCGAACCCCCGGGCGTGTATTCCGGATTCCATGGATTATGGACCGGACCGTAGTGGGGATTGTTGGAGGTTACGCCCAAGGCGTATTCATGCATATTGTTTTTTCCGAGGAGAATGGAATCCTCCCGGTAAAGCCGCTGCACGATCGCCGCGTTTTGATCGGGAACATGATTCGCATCGATCGAAGATCCGTAAGTCGTGCGGATGCCTTTGGTGTCAATGTTGTCTTTATACGAAAGCGGAATGCCGTAGAGCAGCCCCGTCTGTTCGCCCGCGTTTTCTTTGGCCTCGGCCATCCGCGCCTCTTTGACCGCTCTTTGCTTTGCCACCGTGATATAAGTGTTCAGTTCGGGGTCCATGCATTTGATTCGTTTCAAATAATGTTTCGTTATTTCCAGGGGCGTAAACGAATGGTTCGCATAACCCGCCTGCAGTTCTTGTATCGATTTTCTGCCCATGACCTTTGTCTCCCTTCAATCCAAAATAAGGATAGAAAAAAGCTGATCCAATTCGGCTTTTTTCCTGCGTCCCTATCAATTTATGCAGGATTTGATAGATCGGTATGGGGAAAAACTCATACAGACGGAAAAAGGCTGGACCTCTCTTTCGAAAGGAACCGCCTGCGCAGGTTTGTCGATTTGAATGTAACGTTCCCGTTCGGTGCCTCCATCGGCAAAAAACCGCACATCAAATCGCGATACGCTCAAGTACGCGGCCGACAAAAGCGAATAATCGCTCACCAATGTGCATGGACCAATCCATCATATGACCAATCGCCAGCGACAGGCAGCATAATACCATGACGACCAAAAGGACGTTCAACCAAATCTCTTTTTCCTGTTTCTCTTCCATCATAGTCACCCTCATTTCAAAAATAGGAATCTCGCCTTGCAAAAATGGATGTTGATGCAACCATGAGCATCACGATGCGACCGAATGATTCGCAGCTTTAGTATAAAAGATCCTTCCGGTTTCCCCTATTGATTTGGCTTACGCCAATCTTACAGCCTTGTAAGCCGTGCCGCGGTAAAAATCATCTATAATCGATTTCTCCCCCTCACCGCCCGGCCATCACGGGTAAAATAAGAAGCAATAAAACAAACGGAGGCGATTGTCAATGCGGCAATTCAAACATTCAACCCATTCGAAAGAACCATTTCACATGAGGAAATCGAGGTTTAAACGATATGAAAATTATCAATATTGGGGTGTTGGCCCATGTTGACGCCGGCAAAACGACGCTGACGGAGCAGATCCTCTACCAAACGGGGGTCAAGGAGCGGGCCGGGTCCGTCGACCAGGGCGATACGACGACCGATTCGCTGGAAATCGAACGGAGAAGAGGCATTACGGTCAAATCGGCGGCGGTATCTTTTGATGTGGACGGCTTGAAAGTCAATTTGATCGATACGCCGGGCCACGCCGATTTTATTTCGGAAGTCGAGCATGCTTTAAGCGTGCTGGACGGGGTCATACTCGTCATCTCCGCGGTGGAGGGCGTTCAGGCGCAGACGAGGGTACTCATGCAAACGTTAAAAGAGCTGCGTATACCGACGCTCTTATTCATGAACAAAATCGACCGCCGGGGCGCGAATTACGGGCAAGTGCGGACCCGGATCCAAAACCTGTTGGATCCCCATATCTGCGACATGACGGTCACGGAAAACGAAGGATCCGAAAACGCCGGGGTTCGCCCTGCGGATCCTGTATCCGCAGGATGGCTGGAAACGCTGGCCCTTCAGGACGACGAACTGCTGCGGATGTATGCGGAGGACATCCCGGTTTCGGCAGACAGGCTGTATGAAGAATTGATCCGGCAAACCAAGGCGGGAAAAGCCTTTCCTTTATTCGCCGGTTCAGCGGTCAAAGGCATTGGCGTCGATCGGCTGCTGTCCCGTCTGGGCGATTTCATTCCGACAAACGGATCGGCCGTGTTTTCAAATGCCGAAGATCTTCCTCCGCTGTCGGGGTTCGTGTTTAAAGTGATCAAAGATTCGTCCGATGAACAAGCTGCTTACGTCCGGTTGTTCGCGGGCCGGCTTCGGCTGCGGGATGAAGTTCGGGTCATTTCCAGGGCCGGGCACACCCGATTCTTGAAGGTCAAGCAGCTGTACGCCTTGCAAGCCGGGAAAAAAACAGCGGCCAGCTGCATCGAAGCGGGGGACATCGCCGTGCTTCCCGGCAGCGAATTGCTCATTGGCGATGTGATCGGCTTCCGTTCCGACCGAATCAAGGACTTTGCCTTCCATAAACCGCCGATCCAGGTCCAGGTACTTGCCGAAGAAAAGGAGCATTCGGCGACGCTTCATCAGGCGCTCAGCAGGCTGACTGTCGAGGATCCTTATTTGGAATACCAACACGATCAGTACGCCAACGAGCATACGATCCGGGTATTCGGCAGGGTTCAGCAGGAAGTGCTGGCCGAGACCATCCGGGAGCAGTACGGGATACAGGTGACTTTTTCCCCGCCAAAAGTGCTGTGCATCGAAAAACCGGCCGGTGTAGGGGAATCCGCGGAAATGATGGGGGATCCGGGCAATCTCTTTTGGGCCACCGTCGGTTTCAAAGTCGAGCCGGGAACTTCCGGCAGCGGGATTACCTATTCCTTGGCTGTTGAATTGGGGTCCCTTCCCCTTTCTTTTCAGAAGGCCATCCGGGAGACGGTTGAGGAAACGTTGAAAGAAGGTTTGTACGGTTGGCCCGTCACCGATATCGCCGTTACTTTGACGCATACCGGATACGCCAGCCCGGTATCTACGGCCAAGGATTTCCGGAGATTGGCCCCGCTCGTGTTGATGGACGCGTTGTCCAAAGCGGGGACGGCCGTTTTCGAACCTGTGAACACCGTTCACTTGGTCGTGCCGGAGACTGCTTTAAGTAAAGTGATTACGCGGCTTGCGCAGCTTGAAGGCTCATTTCATGAGCCGGAGCTTCAAGGGGCGGCGGTGCGTTTGAACGGGACTATTCCGGTGCGTACGGCCGACCGGCTGCAGACGGAGCTGAGCTCGTTAACCAACGGCGAAGGCCTGCTGTCGATGAAGCCGGGCGGATACGCGGAAGTCCGGTCCGCTTATCCGGAAAATGAACGCAGACGGTTGAATCCTTTGAACCGAGGGGAATACTTGCTGCGTTTGAATAAGATTCTGTAATCCATAAAAAAAGAGTCCCGGTTCGCCGCCTTAGGCCATCGAGACTCTTTTTTCTTTGCAACTCGGAGATCAACCGATCGTTTTCTCCATGACATAATCGTCCATCACAAAACCGTTCCCGATGTCCGCCACCTGGGTCTTGACGGTTTTAAAGCCTTTTTTGTTGTACACGGCGATGGCCGAATGATTATGCCGGTTGACCGTCAACCAGATCGAGGCCAATTTTCGCTCTTTGCAGCGCCCGGTCAGTTGTTCCATCGCTTGGCTGGCATATCCTTTTCCCCGCTCTTCCTTACGGATGTAGAATTTGCTCAGGAACAGCTTGCCTTGATCCTCTTTGACGGCCAAATAGCCGACGTTCCGGCCCTCTGCTTTCATGACGTAATATTCATATCCTTGCCTTTTGATTTGCTCCGTCATGGCCGGAGCGGATTGGAATTTCTCCACCATATATGCGATTTGTTCCTTCGAGATGATGCTTACAAAATACTCGAACCAAATTTGCGATGCCATTTCAGCCACGGTTGCTATTTCGTTCTCCGTTTCCACTTTGGCCAGTATCAAGTCCATAATCTTCCCCTCCTGTGTTTGCGCATGGCAAAAGGAAAAGGCCAGCCGATCGAAAATTCGTCGGCTGACCCCCTTTCTATTCGTCCAGCAGAGCTGCCTGACGTTTGTAATGATCTTCGACAACCATGCACGCCATCGCCTCGATTACCGGCACGACGCGCGGACAGATGCACGGATCATGTCTGCCGATCGTCTGAATCTCCCTTTCGTTCCCTTCCACGTCCACGGTCCGCTGCGGAGCGGAGATCGACGACGTCGGCTTGACGGCCACCCGGAACACGATCTCTTCCCCCGTGCTGATCCCGCCGATGATGCCTCCCGCGTTGTTGGTGAGGAACCCGCTCGCGTCCATCTGGTCGTTGTGTTCGCTGCCCCGCATCGCGGCCGCCTGAAAACCGGCGCCGAATTCGATGCCTTTGATCGCCCCGATCGACAGCATGGCTTTGGCCAGCTCCGCATCCAGCTTGTCGAACACGGGCTCCCCGAGCCCCGGCGCGACGCCGCGAATGCGGCATTCGACGATGCCGCCGCAGCTGTCGCCTTCGGCAGACAACCGTTCGATAAGTTCAATCATGCGTTCGGCCGCCGCCGGATCGCATGCACGCACCGCGTTGCGTTCAATGGCGCTTTCATCGAAAACGTCGCATTGGATGCCGCCGATCTCAGTCGTGTAGGCCACGACCGAAACGCCCCGACGTTCCAGCAATTTCCGCGCCACGGCGCCCGCGGCCACCCGGCCTGCCGTTTCTCTGCCCGAAGCTCTGCCGCTGCCGCGGTAGTCGCGGATCCCGTATTTTTTGTCGTAGGTGAAATCCGCATGTCCCGGTCTGTACATGGATTTGATGTCATCGTACGCCGAAGGGCGCATGTCCGTGTTGTTCAACAAAATGCACAGCGGCGTGCCGGTCGTGCGTCCCTCGAATATTCCGGATACGATCCGGATTTTGTCATATTCCTTGCGCGGCGTCGTAACCGAGGATTGCCCCGGCTTTCTCCGGTCCATCTGAACCTGAATGTATGCTTCGTCCAGCTCGACCCCCGGCGTAACGCCTTCCACGATGACGCCTACCGCCTCCCCGTGGGATTCTCCGAACGTGGTCATTTTTAATCGTTCTCCAAACGTGCTTCCTGCCATATCGATTCCTCCATGTTGTTGGGATTCCTTTTTATTTAGTTTAGCGTTATATTTGAAATAAATGAAATTGCAATTTTCCCTGTTTGACATAGAGAGGATTGATATCAAATGGTCATCAATACCGAATGGTACCGCATCTTCCTTCATGCTGCCGAACATTCCAACCTTACCAAAGCGGCTCAAACCTTGCATATGACGCAGCCTTCCGTTAGTTACGCCATCAAGCAGCTGGAAGATGCGCTCGGGGTCGCTTTGTTCGACCGGCTGTCGAAGGGCGTGCGGCTGACCCAGGAAGGCCATGCCTTGTACCTGCACGTGAGACAGGCTTTTGCGGAACTGGATTCCGCGGAACGGCACATGAAGAAGCTGAAGGGCTTCAGCGAAGGAAGGCTGCGCATCGGCGCAAACGGAGCGATCATCAAGGATTTCCTCCTGCCGTCGCTCGACGTTTACCATGCCCGATATCCGCATGTGCGAATCCAGATGTCCCAGGAAAAAACGAGCCGGATATTGGAGCGCCTGAAAAACGGTTCGCTCGATCTCGGGTTCGTCCATCTCCCGATTTCGGACGACGAGATCATGATCCATTCCACCCAAGCGTCCCCGTATTGCGCGGTGGCAGGCACCGCCTTTGCCGATTGGGCCAGGCAGCCTCTATCGGCGGCAACGCTAACCAAGCTTCCTTTGTTGATGTTATCTCCCGACAGTTCGACCCGCTCTTTTATCGAAGGATGGTTTCGATCGCAGGGATTTGAAGCGGAAGCCGATTTCGAGTTAACCAATTTGGACATGCTGGCCGAGTTTGCAAGGCGCGGGTACGGGGTTGCTTTTTTGCCCCGAACATTTGTCGCTTCCGATATCGCGGACGGTTCCCTGCTGGAACTTGTCACGGAAACCCCCTTGCCCGACCGGCGGATCGGCATCGCGGTCCCGAAAGCCCTGACCCCGTCGTTGGCCGCAGGAGTGTTTTTGGAGCTGCTTCAGGACAAAAAAGACCGGGCTTAAGGTAAACAAACTTCAGATTCGAAAGAAAAACAGGAGGATGACCCGCGCTAACGGGGCTGTCCTCCTGTTTTCAACATGTTCCGATCTTTACCGTGTATTCACGTCCAGGATGATTTTCCCGATATTCCGGTTGCCCAGCATATGCTCGTGCGCTTCCTCCGCTTTTTCCAAAGGAAAGGACGTATCCACGACGGGCAGAATCTCCCTTTTTTCGAAATAAGGCAGCACCGCCTGGTAAAACTCCCGCGTCAAACGGGCTTTGTAATCGTCATCCCGCGGCGTCAGCAGCGTTCCCGTTATCTCGATCATTTTGGACATCAGCGGAAACAAGTCCACCTTCTCGACGGTGCTGCCTCCCAAAATGCCGATCAGCACCCAGCGGCCGCCTTTTTTGATGCTGTTCAAATTTCGGGTCCAGTAATCCGCTCCGACGAAATCGAGGATGACATCGACCCCTTGACCCTCCGTGGCCTTCAGCACTTCCTCGTCGAAGTTTTGCTCTTTATAGTTGATAAGGACGTCGGCACCGAGCTTTTGGCAAAATTCAAGCTTTTGCCGGCTGCCGGCCGTCACGATGACTTTGGCGTTGCGCAGCTTTTTTGCGAGTTGAATCGCCGCCGTGCCCACCCCGCTTGCGCCGGCATGAATTAATACCGATTCGTTTTCCCGGAGCTTTCCGATCCAAAACAACGTTTGATAAGCCGTCAGGAACACCTCCGGGATCGCCGCCGCTTCCGCGAACGTGAAGGATTCCGGAATTTTCATCGCCCGATCCGCGGGCATAACGGCATATTCCGCATAACCTCCCCCATTGACCAACCCCATGACGCGGTCGCCGGCTTTAAATCCGGTATCGCCGCTGGCCTCTGTGACCGTTCCGGCGACTTCAACGCCTAAAATGGGATGGGTCATATAACCCGCCTTCCCCTGCCGGTTAACGATATCGGTCCGGTTGACCGCTGCAGCATGCACTTGAATCAGCAGTTCGCCCGCAGCCGGGCGCGGAACTTCCACTTCTTTCACTTCGAGCGAACGACGCTCGTCCAATCGATTGACCGTGACACCTAACATAGCTTAGCCTCCTGCGTTTTAGCATGATGTATATGAGATTATGATCGCCAAGATGGCCGATTCTATGATCCTTACCTTTTTATTATAGTACCCGGCTTTTTTCATCACAAACTAGGGCTGCCGGCCGCCGTCACTGAAATAGCCGCCATTGATTGACTCCAGGTCTTCTTAATGATACTCTATCCAGAGTTTGTCTCTTAGGCTTAACCCCTCCTACTTTATTTTGAGGAAAGGTTTTTGAAGCATGTCGATTTACAGCCGTATCGCCATCATGATGCCCCCTTTTCCCTAGCTAGGCTCTTATTCTTGTCGAATCGGAATATCAGCTTTAGCTTGTAGGAGGGCTAATATAAAATGAAAACTTACGCAGCACCGTCATTACTGTTGATGATTGTTCTTGTAGCGTTTCCGCAAATCAGCGAAACCGTCTATACGCCATCGCTTCCGGATATCTCCGCGGCATTTGGCGTTTCCAACAGCTCCGTCCAGTTCACTTTAAGCATATATTTTATCGGTTTTGCGCTGGGCGTTTTCGGCTTCGGATGGTTATCCGACCTGATCGGGCGCAGACCGGCCATGCTCGGCGGCCTTGTCGTCTACGGAGCCGGCAGTTTATTGTGCTTTTTCTCGGAATCCATTGCCTTGCTTATGACAGGCCGGTTCATTCAGGCATTCGGCGCGGCAACGGGGTCGGTCATCACGCAAACGATGCTTCGCGAAAGCGTTCCGGAAGAAAAAAGGCATGGGATGTTCGCCCAAATCTCAGCCGTCATCGCCTTTACGCCTGCGGTCGGGCCGCTGATCGGCGGGTGGATCGACCAAGCGTTCGGTTTTGAAACCGTCTTTTTTTCGCTTGTGACCATGAGCTGCTTGCTGTTTGCATATGCTTACGTGAAACTGCCGGAAACGGCGGATGCGTCCATAAGGAGAAAAGCCGCTGTTTGGCCTGTCGTCAAAAAGATGCTGTCGTTGCCGCGGGTAATTGCGTTCGGCGCCTTGATCGGCGGAATCAACGGGGTTTTATTCAGCTACTATGCCGAGGCCCCCTTCCTGTTCATCGAGCGTTTTCGCCTTTCGCCGGGAGTGTATGGATGTTTGGGCATTTTTGTCGCTTTGGCCTCCGTCTTGGGTGCCATGATCTCCAAGCGACGGCTGCTCACCCGCGCTCCCGAAAAGATCATTCATCTGGGCTGCCTCGTCATGACAATAGGTGCGATTCTGTTAACGATCGCAAGCAGCTTGTCGATGCTGTCAGACATTGTGGTTATGATCGGCATCATCGTTGCGATGTTTGTGTTGTTGACCGGGGCCGGCATTGCCCTGCCCAATTGCCTGAGCCTTGCGCTTGCGGATTTTAAGGACGTGATCGGTACTGCCGGTGCCGTATTCAGTTTGGGATATTATTTGCTCGTCAGTTTGGCGACGTGGGGAATGAGCCTTTTGCATAACGGTTCGCTGCTGGCAATGCCGCTTTATTTCTTGGCGATCAGCATCGGCATGTTGTGGATCGGCCGCCAATTCATCCGAACGCCGTAAGTGTGTTTTTCTATCACGGATATAAGGAGTTATAGACCGGGGCATAATCAATCGGCAGTCCAGCGCTTGAAGATCAAGCGGCTGGACTGCTTTTTTGGCAGTTTATTGCTTTCGGTACCACGGAAGCCTCGACAGCGGTGCGGCAACTTCCCGTTCGCACGGTCCGATGACGATGCTGCCGTCATCCCCCTGCCACGTTCCGGACGGGAAGACTATTTTACGCGTTACCGCGCCCTTTTTGACTACCGGAGCCACCAAAATATCGTCCCCCAGCATAAATTGATCGCTTACCTGCTCATATCCTTCTTCCGGAAACACATAGGCCAAATGCCTCATGATCGGCTCTCCCGTTGCTGCGGCGGACTTGGCCAAAGCCGCGATTTCCTCTCCCATTCGGCAGTGCAAATGCGCCGCTCCAATGCAATGCTTCAGATGTGTTTCATCCAGCACCCTCCACGGCGCGGTAGAAAATTGCATCATCGGGAACAACGCCGAACACTGCGCGTAACGGACGAACAGCTCGGCATCGACTTCAAAATCAGGCCGGATCAAGTCCCCGTACTGCCCGCCGCCGACCATGTCCGGGCAATGAAACGCATAACCCGCAAGCCCCTGCGCCAAACCGTTCGGAATCAAGCTGGCCAGGCCGTCGTCTCCCCAGCTGTGGTTTTTGTCGCTGAGCCGCTGCACCAACGGCTGCCCTGCGCATTTCCAGCAAGCCCGGTATTCGTTGAAGGCATACCGCAATCCGATGCGGGCCCAAGCCTCGCATTGGCCGTTCGGCGTCATCGGCTGAGCGCTGACATCATCGGCACGGTAATATTGGGGATCTCCCGCGTCCAATTTAAAACCGTCCACCCCGTAAATATGGATAAGCCGGTCCAGTTCGCCAGTAAACCAATCGACGGCTTCGGGATGCGATCCGTCCAAAACGGCGCTGTACCCGTTCCACCATTCTCTGACGATCGGGCTTCCTGCGGAATCCCGCAGCAAATACCCCCGCTGCCGGAGCATGCGGAACACCTCGCCGTCCGGGCTGATAAAGGGGCAAACCCACAGCATGATGCGGAATCCGAGCTCATGGAGCCGGTCGATCATGCCTCTCGGATCGGGGAAACGGCCCGGGTGGAATTCAAGCGTTCCGTAATCTTCATGCCAATTGTCGTCGATCATCAGAATCCCCGGCGGAAGCCCGTGTTCAAGGATCGCCTCCGCATAGGCTATCACCTTCTCCTGTGTCGGCTCGTAGCTCATTTCCATCCAGGTGTTGTACTGGGGAACGTTAAAAAACTGGATGTCCGGATACGTTCCGGATGGCGGGAAATGGTTTCGGGAGGCCTGAAGGAACGCGCCGCGCAAGTTCCCTCCGTCCGCTCCGAACGTCAATGTTCCTTTCTCCCCTTCAATGGTTAATTGGCCTTCGGCCAACGCAAAACGGAAGGGCTCATCCGACCAGACGTACCTCCCTTTGTTTGAAAGAAGCAGCGGATTCCCCTGATTGTACGCCAGGTCCCCCGACAGATCGCGCCGATGCGGCAGCGCGCCGAAAGGCATATGCGTCCCGTCCTGAACGGCCCCGCCCCACCAGCATTCACCGGGCAATAAAGGAATCGTTATCGTTTCGTTATACATGAATTTCCTCCCCTTTCCCGGCCGCCTACAAGCTTTTATCGATCGGAAAAGAACGTCCCGACCATGCCCGGCGCGAGGTCCAATCCTGGTCCGGATCGCTCCAGAACGGAGACTCCGCCGGGAGCCCCAGCGGCAAAAAGACAAGGGAACAAAGATATACACTTCCGGTCGAAATGTATAACTCGCCGATTTCCGGCTGGTCGCCGCAAAAGCCGATGTTCAGCCACCCCTGTTCGTCATAAAAACCCGGGGCTTCCGCCATTCGCCGCATGACCGCCGTCAATGCGCAGCGCACTTGGGACGGGGCAAGCTTGTCGGGAAGTTCGCCGCGGAGCGCCATATGGCTTAACGGCTGAAAAGCGCCGAAACGGTACGCCAGCGATCGGCCGATCGGAGGAAACGTCCCTTCCGGCGAAATCAACCTTTCCTGGATCGCCGCATACCGTTTTGTTCTCTGAACGGCTATTTCCTTCCGGGCAGCCCAATCCCCGTATTGATCGCCGACCGTTTCCAGAATATCAAGCAGCATCGGATGAATGACGAACCCGTTGTAATAGTCCCATGCGAACTCCTCCCCGTCCGAATACAGCCCGTCGCCCACGTACCAATGTTCATGCTGCTTTAGCGCGTAGTCGATCCGCATCGGGTCCCACTGCTCGCCGATCCGGAACAAACACGCCTCCACCGTCGCCGCAAACAACAGCCAGTTGTTGTAAAAAGGCCTGACTCGCCGAAGCGCATACAAAGCTTGCGCCACATTTCGTTGGACTCGGGCGTCCAGCTGATCCCACAGCTCGTTAGGCGCACGCAGAATCGCCTGGGCCAGAAACGCGATGTCGACCAGCGGCTGCTCGCCTTCGGTCAAGTTGACGTAATCCGGGGAATCCGGATCCGTCCCGGCATCGATCGCCATCCGCGCCAACGCCGCGTACCGCCCGCGCAGCTCCCCTTCCGCTCCCGACCGCGCACCCGATTCCAGCCAAGGAGCCATGCCGGCCAGCAATCGGCCGAGCGCCTCCAAATGCATATACCGAATCCGCGAAGGATCCCCTTTAATCGGCATTACGGCTTTCAACCGTTTTTCGGAAAGCGCATTCAAAACCGGGTCCGCAATGCGGCACAGCGTCTCCACCCAATACTTTCTGCTGTCCAGTACCATATCCAACAGTCGCACCTCATTTTTATCGAAATGATGTCATCCTTGCCAAATCATCTACAACCAATTAACTCATTTCTTCGCGATCCGCCCATTTCCTTTTCTAACTTCAAATTTATTCGACAAAAACGCGTCAAAAAAAATCCCCCGCCGGGTTCATCCGACAGGGGATTTCATTGCAGCTATGGCCGACGCCGGGCATTTCCCCGAACCGCCGAAGGTTCCTTACACGCTCTTTCGCGCCGGGATAATGCAGGCCGGTATCGCGTTTTTATTCCAGCGCTCCATTTTGCTCCGATAACGAATATAACGGCACTTCCCGTTCCTCTTCCGGATTGCCGAGCGGATAGATGCGGGCCGTTTCCGTTTGCTCGTTTACGTGCTGGATGTAGATCTGCGTGCCTTCGCACAGCACGTTCGCCATGACGGGAGACGCAGCGATTTCTTTTGCCCTTTGAACATTCATGCGAAAAGGCCTCCTTGCTTGATCGGTACGCCTTTTACTATGCGCAAAGCCAATATTCGCTATTCGCGTTTTGCCCCTTCGCGGCCGAAAATTTCAATCTGGCTCAGCGCCGGGAACGGGGACGGATCTTCTGCTTTTATCAGTTCTTTTAACGTGACCCATTCCACGTTGCGCGGCTCCAAAACGATCGTTTGCTTCTTATGGGTTTTGATCAAATCCGCCGTATGCCAGCTTCCGTCCGAAAATGCCAACGTAGCCCGCTCCCAATAACTGTCATGCGGGAAATCGGCACGGATCGTTAACGCGACCTTATCGATTTCGACGAACCTGCCAAAATGGACGGTAAGCTCCGCATCGGGCCGCTGGTTGATTCCCCAGGATTCGAACGGCCACTTTCCGTGCGAGAAGTTCACGCCGTTGCCATTAATCACGTTTCGGGCCGCAAACACGGATTCGCCGCGCGTTTCCACGTTGGCGCAAGCGTGCGGGAAACACGCATTGTTTTCATGCTGGTCGTACACATTGAGCGCTACATCCTTGTAAGCGCCGATTTCATCTTCCGTTGCCAAGCGCGCGGTCAACACATGCAATTCGCCCGAAAAGGCTTTCGGGGAATAGGAAAACTTTTTTTCGCCAAACGGTACGGAAAAGCGGTATTCGGTTTCCGCTAAATAGACGAAAGCTGGCCCCATGGCATCGTCAAGCTGAAGGATGAGATAAACGTTTTTCGATTCGCTTCGTAAAATGATTTCGTCCCCTGGCTGATAGGCACCCGAATATACGAGTTGGGCTTGGCCGTCATCCGAGCCGGCTGCCTTGACGATCCCGTCGTTGCCGCGAACTTCGAGGGTCATTCGGTTCAATTGGCATCCTCCCCATTTTCATGTTTGCTGTCATTCTCTACCACCATATCACATCTTCCTGAACCTGGATACTGACGCTTGGAACAAGTCAAGAATCGGACTTTTTAAAAGAATGGCCATGGCGTTTCAACAATGGAGCGGCATCCGTCCCGGCGGGTTGATTCCCCTTCACCTGCTTTAACGTCGCTACGATCAAAAAGCTAACGATCACCAACAAAAGCCATGAACTCACCTTCCCGAGATGGACCAAACTCCACGCTTCCGCCTGATTCGGATATTTCCAAGCTCCAAAAAACGTTGCGATATTTTCGGCGATCCATATAAAAAATCCGATCAGCACGAAGGAAAGCGCGAGCGGCATCCGGTAACGGGTTCCATTGACCTCGTAAACGACCCAGGATTTCCAAAAGACGACGATGACCAGTCCCGACAACCACCAACGAACGTCAATCCAATAATGGTGGGTGAAAAAATTCAAATATATCGCCGCCGCCAGGGATACAACCGCCATAAACGGAGGCCACCGGACCAGTTCGACCTTCAGCCTTCTCCATGCCTGGCAAAGATAACTCGCTACGCTTGCGTACATGAATCCGCTGTACAAAGGCACTCCGTAGATTTTGAAATATCCTTCCTCCGGATAGGACCACGAGCCCATATGTACCTTAAAAAGCTCCAGGGCCAAGCCGATCAGGTGGAACAAGGTGATCACTTTCAGTTCATCCCGCGTTTCAAGCCCCGAACGGACCATCCACCACTGCATCAAAAGACAGATGATGAGCAGCCAGTCATACCGCGGCAGGAAGGGAAGCGGAATGATCTGCGTAAGAGCCAAAGAGGCGAAAATAACGACGGGAAACAAACATGAAAGGGCCTGCTCCCAACCGAAACGGACGAGTTGCTTTAGTGCTCTCAAAATTCGTCCCCCCATGCGTGAGTTTAAAAATCTCCTTTGGATGAATCACGGGAGTCTTCGTCGCTCCGGTATTCCAGAATATCTCCTGGCTGACAGTCCAAAGCCTTGCAAATCGCCTCCAAAGTGGATAAACGAATCGCTTTTGCCTTCCCGTTTTTCAATATCGAAAGGTTGGCCATCGTGATCCCGACCCTCTCCGACAGTTCCGTGACGCTCATTTTCCTTTTGGCCAGCATGACGTCAATATTGATGATGATTGCCATTGTTTTCACCTCAGACCGTTAAATCATTTTCAGATTTGATGTCGATCGCTTCTTTCAGCAATTTTTGAAGCACGGCAGCAAACACCGCAATGACCATGGAAGCGAAAGGAACCACCAAGCCGACGAAGATCACGCCCGGGGCGTCGTCCTTCTCCGCAAAGAGATAAAACAGCGGCAGGACCAGCACGTGCAAAATACTGATGGCGATGGCGCAGCGTTTAATGTTCTTTAGAGCCATGACGGCCAAATCGGAGAACGCCTTGCTTTGATCGATATACTGCAATAGCTTGAAGGCTTGGTACAAAGCAATGTAAAAAGGAATGGCCGACGCGTAAAAGACGGCGAAAACCAGATATTTGACGAGCGCGAATTCCGGAAGCAACTCCGCCGCAAGCTTCCCTAACTCAGGCACCAAAAAGATGCACAAGGCAAGGATCGGAACTCCAATGAAAAACAGGGCTATTTTCAAAAAAAGCGTTGACACCCGTTGCATAAAAAGCACCTCACTCATTGATTATCAACTTGAATTTAGCATATTATTTATCGTTTTACAATAAATAATTACCGATTAAGATCATATTTTTGTTGTCATTTAGAAATGTGACCAACCGGACGACCCATGTTTGCAAAAGAAAAAACCGCGATCGATCGCGGTTTTTCAAGTGTGCACGATGCTGCCGTATCATTTGCTATAGGTTCATATTCATTTCGTACACATCATGTCATTCGCTGTACTCGCCGGATCGGCTAGTCCATGTCCATACAGAGACCTTCGCGAAAGGATTGGGCTCTTCCAACCTTTCGAACCCGTAAGATTCGTGTAAGTTAAACCGATAGGTTTTTGCAGGCGCGATGCTTATACTTGGAAATACCGATATCAACATCGACATACTGCAAAGGAGCACATATGGAAACCAAAAAGCGAAAGATCATTCTCTTCATTACCATTTTATATGCGATCATCATTCTGTATTTCATGTTTCTCGGTTTCGGCCGGATCGACGCGGCACGGCGCATGGATGAATTTACGTTTATATGGGTACCGGACAGCGTGTTCAGCTTACGATTCCCGAGGGCTTCAGATCTGGATTTTTTTAAGCTGTGGTTGTTCGACTTCGGCAATCTGACGGCGTTTATCCCTTTCGGGATCTTGATTCCGTTGCTGTTTCGCCTAAAGTTCATCCCGTTTGTTACTATGTTTTTCGCCGCTATCCTATTGCTCGAGACGCTGCAGGCGCTTACGCTGCTCGGAAGCTTCGACATCAATGACGCGATCCAAAATACGATGGGGGCCGCCATCGGTTACGGGGCGAGCAAACTCGGATTTCGTTCGGCCAAAACGTGGAGCAAGCTCATGAGGACCGGGTTGTCGGCGGTGGTCCTGATCGCAGGCGTTTTGGGCCTTTCGGAGGCGGTTCGCGCCACATTCGCCAAAATTGACGGCCCGGTCATCGCTTTAACGGAACTGCAGGAAGCGAACGGAAAGGCGTCCGCCCCAATGGCATCCCCGCCTTTTGCGATTGGCGGCAAAACCGTCACCCCCGCCATAAACCTATACGCAATCCAAGACAAACATACGGAAACCTATACGTATCATTTTGGAAAAAAAGAAGTGATTCTTGCGGGCCATTACGGCATCCCTGATGGATCCGGCAGCGGCAAACTAACCATTTTCGCCGACGGCATCGAAATCCTAAACGAGTCGGCCGAATGGGAAAACGGTCAAATCATCAAGTTTGAACTTCCGCTCGAAAAAGTCGATGAGCTGACGATTACCCTTGAAAGCGATCAAAAGCTGTGGGACGTCACGTTCAAAGAAAAAAAGCATCGGTGGGAATAAAAAAGCAGCAAGCTCCTGAAATCAGGATGCCTGCTGCTTTTTATATGCATCTATTTTGCTTGAATATACCCTTCCGCTTTCAGCAATTCGGCAATCAGTACGGCGCCGCCTGCCGCTCCGCGGAGCGTGTTGTGCGAAAGGCCGACGAATTTGTAATCGTAAATGGAATCCTCGCGAAGTCTGCCCACCGAAACGCCCATGCCGCGTTCGATGTCGCGGTCCAGCTTCGTCTGCGGACGGTTTTCTTCTTCAAAATACGTGATGAACTGCTGCGGCGCGCTCGGGAGGCCAAGCTCCTGCGGACGGCCTTTGAACTCGCGCCAGCGCGTGATGATTTCCTCTTTCGACGGTTTGTTTTCAAAGGAGACGAAGACGGTGGCCAAATGTCCGTCCGTGACCGGAACGCGGATACATTGGGTCGTAATGAGCGGCGAGCTTGCTTTGACGATTTCGCCGTTTTGAAGGCTGCCCCAAATGCGCAGCGGCTCCTGCTCGCTTTTTTCCTCCTCGCCCCCGATGTAAGGGATCACGTTGTCGAGCATTTCCGGCCAATCGGTAAAGTTTTTGCCTGCGCCTGAGATGGCTTGATACGTCGATGCGACCACTTTTTCCGGTTTGAAGTCGAGCAAGGCATGAAGCGCCGGCACGTAGCTCTGAATGGAGCAGTTCGGTTTTACCGCGATAAAACCGGTTTTGGTGCCCAGACGTTTTCTTTGCGCTTCAATCACGCCGATATGGTCCGGGTTGATCTCCGGAATGACCATCGGAACGTCAGGCGTCCAACGATGGGCCGAGTTATTGGAAATGACCGGAGTTCCCGTCTTGGCGTAGGCTTCCTCCAGCGCTTTGATTTGATCCTTGCTCATATCCACCGCGCAGAAAATAAAATCGACCTGCGAAGCGAATTCCTCCACCTGCGAAGCATCCTGCACGACGATTGTTTTGACCGGCTCCGGAATGGGACCGGCCATTTTCCATCTGCCCTGCACGGATTCCTCGTACGTTTTGCCCGCCGAGTTTTTGCTCGCCGCAATCGCAGTCACTTCAAACCAAGGATGTTGATCCAGCAGCTGCACAAAACGCTGGCCAACCATTCCCGTTCCTCCGACAATACCCGCTTTAAGTTTTTCAGACATAAATTTTCAATTCCTTTCGATTGTGTCATCTGGCTTCAGGTTTGTTTGGATCGTCCGCGTACCGGACTCGTATTGTTGCGTAGTTCCCTTACTCAATAACTATTCAATGCATCTTTGCCGCGTACATGGCGTACATGACCTGTATGAATGCCTGATACAATAAAAAATCCCACCCCCAAGACCGTAGTCTTAGGGACGAGATTCGAACACTCGTGGTACCACCCCAAATTCGCCAATATGTCGCCATATTGGCCTCTTCAAGTACGGCATGCAAACCATGCATATACTCTAGCTCTGTAACAGGAGCACCTGGCACACTATCCCCGCGGCTTGCGGTTCCAATGTGCTGCTCGGAGGCTTTGTTCAATAAACGCTTCTTTGCTCCTTTTCAGCGGACGGAGCTCTCTGGGAAAGAATCGGCTTATCTACTCTTCTCTTCATCGCATTTGATATGACGCTTCATTAGATATTACGTTAATAATATAAAAAAATCGTTTGAAGGTAAATATGTTTTTTGAATTTTTCGCGCGATGGATCAAATTTCCCTGTCGAATGCCTTGGCGCTTGCGGGACGGCCCGCTTAACGCTTGGTTTCCTTTACCGTTTCGTTCCAACGCTCGAGCACTTCGCCTTCATGCTTCAACCGGATTTGAATGCCCGAGGTAATGTCCGCATATTTGGCCTGATCCTCTTTAAACGATTCGACGGCGGCCGAAAACCGTTCCAACGGATGTTTTGCGCCTTCCAATATGCCGATGTGATGAAGCGAAAGCCTTACGTAATTCACCTTGCCTTTATAGACGGCGACGAGAACGGCCTTGCCGCTCCGGATGCAATTTTGGGTCGTGTTCGTTCCCGGCCACAATGCGATCCGCAGCGTTTTTTTATCAATGGCGACGACTTCTCCTACGCTGACCATGGCGTTGTGCGGCCATCCGTCTTCGGTTACGGTCATCAAAAACATCGCCTCATGCTGTTTCCGTTCGAGATGTTCGCCGTTTAAAAGCTCGAAAAGATCATCCGAAAGCTCGGAACCGTGCAAATGTTGCATTTCCCTACATCCTTTCAAAAAACGAAGTCAACCGACCAACGGGACAGGGCCCCCACCAGCAAACCAGATGCCCGGTTTCCGTCCATGCCTGCCACACCAATTCGCGCGGCGCATCATAAGTGCGGTTGAATACGATTTCCCGGTCCTGTACGTGTGCTCCGTTTCCACCCCGTTAGCCCAATCCTCCATCGTCTCAGGTTTTCCCTATTCGGGACGTTGTTTCTGATTCTCCTTCATGACCTGCAAATATTGCTCCAGCCGATCCAACCGTTCCTCCCAGACCTTGGTGATCGATTTCAGCCAATCCTCCATCTCTTGAAAGGGCTCCCGGCGCAAACCGTAAAACCGGCGGTTCGCTTCCGCATGGACTTCGACGACCCCTGCTTCAAGAAGCACGCGGAGATGCTTCGAGGCTTGCGGCTGCCGTATGGCAAGACGTTCGCTGATCTCCCCGACGGTCAAGGGGCCGCGCCGGAGCAGTTCGACGATTTGAAACCGGTTGGGTTCGGCTAGTGCGCTGAATACATTCGTGTTGTTCACTGAACCCGCTTCCTTTCTTTGCAACATTCTCTGAACTTAATGTATCACACCAGGAATATTCCTTCAACGGAATATTAAATGCCAAATGTCTTTCTTCCTTTTTTTCGACCGCGGGAATGTTTCCGGCGTTCCGCTGGATGGCATCGACCATGGCATCGGCGGTGTTTCTTAAGTACTCATTCCCCGTTCTCAGAGAACTTTTTGATGCGTTCCCCGATCTGGTCCCGTACTCGCTGAAATACGGCCCATTTTTCTTGATCCGTCCCCTGAGCTTTGGCAGGATCATCAAATCCCCAATGTTCGCGTCGAACATGAGGCGGCGTCACCGGGCAGCGATCAAAAGCATCGCCGCATAAGGTAACCACCAGGTCCGCTTCCTTCAAACGTACGGGATCGATAACATTCGAGGTTTGACTCGAGATATCGATGCCCACTTCCATCATGGCTTTGACTGCTAACGGGTTAAGGCCATGTGCCTCAATGCCGGCGCTGCTTACCTGCCACTTGTCCCCCAAATAGGTTTTGGCCCAACCCTCCGCCATCTGGCTTCGGCACGAATTGCCGGTGCATAAAAAATAAATGGATTTTTTCCTCATCATGTTTTCTCCTTTTTGAATGGATTTAAACCACCATCAACCACAGATAAAGCCCGACAAGCGTGATGAATAAGGTCGGGATGGTCAGGATAATCCCCGTTTTGAAGTAGGTCCCCCAAGAGATTTTAATGCCTTTGGTGCCGAGCACGTGAAGCCACAGCAGCGTAGCCAGCGAGCCGATCGGCGTGATTTTCGGTCCGAGATCCGAACCGATGACGTTCGCGTATACCAGCGCTTCTTTGACCGCGTCCGTGGCGTGAACCGCATGGATGGCCAAGGCGTCGATCATGACCGTCGGCAAATTGTTCATCACCGAGGACAGGAATGCCGATAGGAATCCCATCGAGATCGTCGAGACAAACATACCTTGGTTGGCCGCCGCCCGGATCAATTCGGCAAGCCAATCGGTCAACCCGGCGTTTCTGAGCCCGTAAACGACGACGTACATCCCGATCGAAAAAAACACGATGGCCCACGGCGCCCCTTTGATGACGTCCTTTACGGGGACCATCGGGCTTTTCCGCGCCATCAGCAAAAAGAATACCGCAATGATTCCCGCAATGATGCATACCGGCATGTCCAAAAATTCGCTGACAAAATAACCGACGAGCAGCACGCCCAACACGATCCACGACCATCGGAACATCACCGGATCCTTGATCGCGTCGGATGGCGTTTTAACATATGCCAAATCATACTTCTTGGGGATGCTTCTCCGGAAAAACAAATACAGCACCAGCATGCTGGCGCCCAGCGCAAACAGGTCCGGAACGATCATGCGGCCGGCATATTCCATAAACGTGATTCCGAAAAAATCCGCCGACACGATATTGACCAGATTGCTGACGACAAGCGGCAACGAGGTCGTATCCGCAATGAAGCCGCAGGCGATGATAAACGGAAACACTTTTTTCTCGTCGAAACGAAGCGCCCGGACCATCGCAAGCACGATCGGCGTAAGGATCAGGGCGGCTCCGTCATTGGCGAAAAATGCCGATACGCCGGCTCCGAGAACGGTCACGTATACGAACATCCGAATGCCGTTGCCGCGGGCGGCCCGCGCCATATGCAGCGCAGCCCACTCGAAAAAACCGATGCTGTCCAGAACCAGCGAAATAATGATGATCGCGATAAACGTCAGCGTCGCGTTCCAGACGATCTGGGTAACGTCCCACACGTCCCCGAACGTGACTACGCCAAAAAGCAGCGCCAAAACCGCCCCGCCGCAGGCCGACCAGCCGATGGACAGATTTTTGGGCTGCCAAATGACAAACGTAAGCGTGATGAGAAAAATGATGACGGCTAGAATGACTGATAGCAAAAGTATACCCTCCAATTAACAACAATTAGGCGTGATCCCTTGATCTTCTACCGCCTTGAATTCCTGGTCTTGAGCCGGCACATGGGCCATGATGTCCGCAATAAGCGCATGATGCCTGCTTTGGGGATTCCAAGCGTAGTGGACCCACTGCCCTGCCTTTCTTTCCTTTAAAAGCCCCGCATCCTTTAATTTCCTTAGATGCTGGCTGATCGCAGGCTGGCTCACTTCAAAAAATTCGACCAGCTCGCATACGCAGCATTCCCTGTATTGAAGCAGTTTGATGATCGTAAGCCGGGTCGGATCACCCAGCAGCTTCAGAATTTGGGCGATCCCGCCCGCTTCGTCGGACACTGTTTTTGGCATCTCCTCACATCCTCGATTCATTGATGAACTTCATCATTATATAAGCATATGCTTATATAGACAATAGACTTTGTTGCGCCTGTCAGCGGAAAGAGACGCTTGGCCCCCATGGACGGGCCGGTACGAAAAAAGCCCCCGGAATCCCGGGGACAACTGCCTGCATTAAATCAGCTCGTTTCTTTTCTTTAAAAACCGATACAAAACTGCGCTGCAAACGGCGCAGACGGCCGCGCACGCCCGATAAACCCGTATCCGGCCTGCAAACCGCGCAACAATCCGATTTCGGCTTCGCCTCCAAAGATCTCTTTGGCGCTTTCGATCACGCCTCCTATCAGGTAATTGCCGATCACGCTGCCGACGCCCATCAGCGTAACCGTAAAGGTGATTGCGGTATCACTGCCTCCCGGAAACCTCTTGGCGATAAAAGCCATCACCGTTGGATAAATCATCGCCACCCCAATGCCCGCCGCGGCGAACAAAAACGCAAAAGACTCCCCGCCCGCGATCGCCGCAAACGTGCAAACGGCCGAAAACGCCGGAAAAATAACCAGCGATAACGTGAAGCCGATTTTATCGGTAACCGGTCCCAAAAGCAGCCTCGCCAGCGTAAAACACAAAAAGAACCCGGACAGCATGCCCGAGGCTTTGACCGGCTCCCAGCCGTATGCCTTCTCAAGAAAATTGACCAGCCAGCCGCCGACCGCCAGCTCCGAGACCACGCCAAACGAAAGGATCAGCACCGTGAACCATAACACCCGGTCCCGCAGCAGCGTTTTTAACGGAACCCGGTCCTCATGGGACAGCTGATCGCCGGGGAACGTCCCGCACAAAGCGAATATCATCGGCAAAACGGAAAGCGACAGCATCAAAAGATACATGCCGCGCCAATCCAGGGGATGGCCGAAAAGGCTTGCCGACATGAAACCGGTTGCGATCATGGGAGCCACGGTCGAGCTAAGCCCATAAAACCCGTGAGCCAAATTCATCATCGTTCCCGTGTTTTTCACGAAAATTCTCGCCCCCAGAATGGCTAGCGCAATTTCAAGCATGCCGTTGCCGATATACATGAAGAAATACGAGGCCGAAAAGGCCGGGTAACTGCGGGACAAATAAATGAATACGCCTGAAAGAATCATCGCGCCAAAGGAAAGGCTGCTGACGATTTTAATCCCCCACCATCGCGTCAACACATTGGTAAACGAACAGGCGATCAAATATCCAAGCGCGTTCAGCGACAACAAAGTGCCGATCTGGGATTCGTCCAGCATAAAGTCGATCTGAATCCGGGGAATGGCCGGCCCTTTGATGTTTTCCGAAAATCCAAAGATAATGAAACCTAAAAAAATGGTCGCCAATTGAATGACATACCTGCTATTCGTTTTTTTCAAACGTTTCTCCACTCCGCTTAACCTCCAAGCTGATTGCGCGAACGGCCGCACTCTGAAAACGGGAACGGCACACATGCAATAATGGACTAATGATAAAAGAAAAGCGGCCCTATGTAAATATAAGATATAACAAATATATCGAACTACGTTCGAGCCTCAATAAAAACTCCGGCGGGCTGCCGCAGCAGTCCCGCCGGAGTATGCGCATTTTAAGGATACAAACCGATTTCCGCGATTTGAAGCTCCGCCCCGCCGTTGTTCGCCGTGACGTGGAGCCGGTAATATTTAAAGGCGGACGGCTGGTTAATGGTATAGGTTTTGGTCAAAAACCGGCTGGAGAAAGCTTCGTTCGAACGGGTATCGAGCGTCGTCCAATTCGTCCCGTCGTTGGAACCGAGAAGCGTCCAATTTTTCGGGTCTCTTGACGGAAAGTCGTTGGCGGACGTGATCGAATACGTTGCGGCTGCATGGGAAGCGTTGTTTCCGAACTGGTACTGAATCCATCCGGAATTCGCGAAAATCAGCCATTTCGTTGCGCTGCTGCCGTCAAACGCTTTTTCCTTCCCTTCCCCGGACGGGCTGTTGGAAGAACTCGCCGCAACCGTTCCGCCGGTCGTCAACGACCCGGTATTAGGCGAAGACAGTGCATTGTTGATGGCAGCGGCATAATCGGCCGCCGACCCGGCGCTTGGGTTGTTCAAAATCGCGTCATAATACCAGATGAATCCGCCTTGAATGCCCGCTTGCGCCTTCCATTCGGCCATGCGGGAGGCGACTTGGCCCGGGGTATGGCCGCCGCCGGACGTTTTGCTGTCGAGTCCCGGCATGACGGTCATGCCCATTTGGCTGTTCCAGTACGCTGGATCATTCCCCGCTCCGCCGTCATACACCTGCAAGTAAATGCGGTCCACGTTAGCCCCGAGCTGGGATTTGACGCTTTTCCAGTAGCTGACGTTGGTATATGGACATAAGGTGATTTTGTATCCGAGGCCGGCCAGCATGCTGCCAAACGATACCGATGAACTGACGTCGTACAAATCCTCGTTGTCGAAGCTGACGGCATCCGCCATAGTTGCGGTTTTCAGGGCCGCAAAGTTTTTGTACAGAATGCTGTTCGTACCCGTGCCCTGGGCGGCGATCAGGTTTTTGATGTTCTGGAAATCGCTGACGCCCCAGGAACCGACGCTGATCTCCAGGCGTTTCACCGAAGTCGGGGCTTGCTTGAGCGTGGCGAGTCGGGCCGGCCAGGCCGAATCGCCCACGTAAGCTCCGTTCGAAACGACGAGCTGATCATTGTAGTAGAGATCTCCGTTGCCGTGAACGTGGATCGTCCATAACATGACGGTCGTGAAGCCGGATTGCTTCAGGATGTCCATCGTCTGCGTTCCGCCGGAATAAAACGGGCCTCCCCCGTAAATGACGGATTCCGGTTCCGTTTGGGCCGATGCGCCCGCCGGAAACAACCCGATCATCATCAGGCAGCTTAGCAGCCAATAAAACGGTTTTCTTTTCATCGATTCACCTCCGGGGATTTGTAAAAATGTTCTGTGCATGCAGAACTGAAGCTATCTAACGATATGTGTCAGTTCCCGGTTTTTAGAATCGGACCGCTTGCACAAATTTTCACTTTTTACAAAATCAGCCGGCAAAAAGGCGGGACTCCTTGATCAAAGCGATTCGCTTGGCCTTTGAAAGCATGGTCATCCGCCCAGATTGGCTAATCGATAAGCTGAAATTCAGCGGCCCGCGATCGGCGCCCAAACGGCCCGCGTCCATGCGATCCGCATCCCTGCCCGCTCCATGTTGTTTTGGCTCGAGCTTCCGAAAGCGGCCTGGGCGGCAACCAGCTCGCATTCGGCCTTATAGGCTTCATGCAAACGCCACTTCAACAGCGACGTCTGGAGTCCGTTGTTCCTGAACTCGGGATGCGTTGCCGCCAAGGTCAACGAGGCCGTCCGGCCGCTGATATGCATGACGCCGACGGCCGCAGGCCGGCCGTGCCATGACGCCATAAACAATTTCCAGCCGGGGCGGTTCAGCAAGCCGATGTTGTTTTGGATGAAATGATGTTTATGCGCGATATCCATGCCGGAGCCGACGCAATGAATGCCTGCGTAAACGTCAAAATCCGCCTCGTTTTCGACCGGACGGATCGTAATGCCCGAAGGCAGATCAGGCGCTTCCGGGGCTGGCAGCCCGTACAAAACGGAATGGAATCCCTGATGGGCAAGCCCGTTTTCGGTTAAATGGCGGAGCAGCTCCGGGCTTGTCCCTACCGGATCGATATCCAACCCGAACGCACGGTCCCGTTCGCAGTAAAATTGAATGATTTCTGCCACGTGGTCTATGTCCTCATCGGTCAAACCTTTGACGGAATTAAATACGCTCCACGGCATCGTCCGGATATAATAGGACACCGCATTTCCGAAGGTCTGGATTTCGACCCCTTGCGGGTTGCCTTCTTGCTCGCCAATCGAGCGGATCCGCGAAGTCGTGAAGTCGATTTCCGACTGCCGGATTCGCTTGGCCAATGCTTCACGGATTACCGGTAATGCTTCCATGCGATCCCTCCCGCTTTTTTTATGTCATCTATTTTGAAGACATTCCATCCCAAAGGGGTACTTCAGTCATCGCTTGTCCGGCGCCATGAAAAAATCATCGAACGACCGGGAACCAAAAAGCCGCAGATGAACAACGGCCCATCTACGGCTTAAGACATCTGTCAAACACCCGGGATAAAAATAATAAGCTGCAATTTCACATATTTTCCTATATTGTATTTCGCTGCATTTTTAACGTCAATCTATTTTTTAGGCTCCATCTGTTTCCCTCACGCGTGCTTAAACAAAAACTGCTTTCCGTATTCCCCATGGTCATGGATCGACGGATGTTCGATTTGAATGGTCGAATGTGCGATGCCGTATTTTTCTAGGAGGAGTTGATTGATCGCCGAGATCACCCGGAACGCCTGCATGTCTTTCCGGATGAACACATGCGCCGTAAGCGAATAATGATCGGTGGATACGGCCCATAAATGGAGCTCGTGCACGTCATTGATGCCTTCCAGGGCGCGGATATCGCTGCGAATGGCGTCCAAGTCGAATTGGTCGGGCACGGATTCCATCAGCACCAGGTAAGACTCGCGGATAATTTTGGCCCCGCCGGTAAAAATGATTCCCCCGATGACCATACTGATGAGCGGATCCAAAAAGTGATAACCGGTAAAATAAATCAGCACGGCCGACACGATAATCCCGACGGAGCTTAACAGGTCCCCGATAAAATGCCAAAGCGCGCTTTTGACGTTAAGATTCTCTTCTTCCTTCATGCTGCGGCTCAGAACAATCGTAAGGACGACGTTGACGATGAGACCGATCACCGCGATCGTCAGCATCGTAGGCAGCTTCACTTCGACCGGATGGATCATGCGCTGAATGCCTTCCACAAAAATGCCCAATGCAATGACGGCCAATGCCAGGCCGTTCAGAAACGACGCGATGATCTCGAAACGGAGAAAACCAAACGTATATTTCCGGTTCGGTTTACGCGTGGCCATGTAAATGGCCGCCATGCTTAACCCCAAGGCCAAGACGTCGGAGATCATATGCGCCGAATCGGATAACAAGGCCAAGGAATGGGAGATCAAACCTCCGGCGACTTCGACGATGGTAAAAAACAACGTCAGCAGCAGGGTGATCCAAAGCGTTTTTTTCGAGGTTTGCTGTTCTTTCACGTGGTCGAGGTGGTGATAGTCGTAATTTTTCATGTCTTGCGTCCTCCTGTATCTTAATTAGAATCATTCTAATCTGATAATTTATATAAATAATATACCCGTTTTTGCGTCTCCCGTCAATTGAACTTTTAATGGATACCACGGATGATGTTCATGGCCGCAAAACGCAAAAAAAGCTGCCGAGATTTTGTCTCGCACAGCTTTGCTTTAGGATCTCCGAAAATGATATTGTCATGGCTAAATGGATGCGTAGACGGCTAATTCCAGGTCGATACGCTGCCTGATGAGATCTAGGCATTCGGCGGCCGTTTCGGCAAAGATCCGCTTGCCGTTGACGATCGCATAGGGCCTTCTCGCGCATATCCCGCAAAACGAAAGGCAGGTGCTTTCAAGCACGGCCACTTCCGGATATTCGGCCTCCAAAATTTGTTCGATCTCGATCTCTTGAATCAGGCTGCCGTCGCAAATTTCGACGATTATGATCCCCATGCCGCTTCGCCTCCCTTCAAGCAGGCCGATCCGCCGATTCAGGCGGGAGCGACGCTAAGCAACCTTCTGGCATTCACTTCATCCTGTTTCATTTGCTCGATCAGCGCATCCAGACCCGTAAATTTGATTTCGCCGCGCAAATAATGCATGAAAGTCAGCGTCACCGTCCGATCATACAAATCTCCGGAGAAATCCAGCAGGTAACCTTCGATCAAATACCCCTGACCATCAACGGTGGGCCGGTACCCTGCGCTGATCAGGACGTGATACCGGCTTTTCCCTTCCGGTTCGCCATGGATTTCGGCCGTCCCCACGTAAACGCCGGGTTTCGGGAAAACATAGTCGTCCACCCCGCCCATATTAATAGTAGGAAAACCCAGCTTTCTGCCCAGCTTCTGGCCGTGTATGACGATTCCGGTAACCGAATAAGGCCGGCCTAAAAGCGAAAACGCCGTTTCCACGCGTCCTTCCGAAATGTCGGTTCGGATCTCCGAGCTGCCGATTTTTATGCCGTTATCGGTCACGAGCGGAATCACCGTCACTTCCGCGCCGATGCGGGCACATAATTCGCCGAGTTCCTTCGTGCCTCCCCCTTGCCCGTGCCCGAAATGAAAACCCTCGCCGACCACGATGCGCTTGACGTTCAGCCTTGAAAGATGCTCCATGACGAATTCTTCCGCCGAGATTTGGGCGTATTCCTTCGAAAAACGAATCCGGTAATAACGTTCGACGCCAAATTGCTCAAGGATGCGAATTTTCTCGTCCTCAGGCGTTATTTTTCGCTTGAACGCTTCGTCCTGCTTCAACACCCACAACGGATGCTCCGAAAAACTCATGACGGCGAGCGCTTCCCCTTCCCTTTTCAGTTCGTTGGCCGTTTGGAGGATCGCCTGATGCCCTTTATGGATTCCGTCGAATTTTCCGATCATCAGCACGATCGGCATGGAATCATAAGGAGGTTGTGACGCGATGTCGATGACTTCCATGAAAAATACCCCGCTTTATCCTTTAATATGATGGATTGTTTCTAAAAAGCGAATATCGTATTCAAGAAAACATACTACACTTAGTATAGTAGAATGTATAAAAAATTGGTGATTTCATTAGAACATAATGAATTGAAAAAATCAATCGCTTATTTTCAATACGGACCGTGCGCATAGCGCCATGGTGATCCGCGTTGCGGTGCATCAAACATACGTTTCGTTAGCTGCTTATTTAATTATACTAACAAACCGGGGAAAACTAAAGTACCGAACTTTTCGCCCGAAAAAAAGAGACCCGCAATCCTGCGGGTCCATGGGCGTTACATATGAAATCACACTTGTACGGCATATTTTTCTCGTGCGATCTTGGTCGCTTCCACCATGTTGCGCAAGGAGGCCACCGTTTCTTCCATGCCTCGGGTTTTCAGTCCGCAGTCCGGATTGATCCAGAACAGCTTCGGATCGAGGACCCGCAGCGCGCGGTCGATCATGCCTGTCATTTCCTCGACGCCGGGAACGCGCGGGCTGTGGATATCGTAAACGCCAAGTCCGATGCCGAGCCCGTAAGTGTTCTCTTCAAAGCTATGGATCAGCTCGCCGTGACTGCGGGAGGTTTCGATCGAAATGACGTCCGCGTCCATCGCCGAAATCGAATCGATCATGTCATGGAACTCGCAATAACACATATGCGTGTGAATTTGCGTCGTATCCTGCACCGTGCAGGTGGTCAGGCGGAACGCTTTGACGGCCCATACCAGATATTCGGCCTGATCTTTTTCTTTCAGGGGAAGCCCTTCGCGGACGGCAGGTTCGTCCACCTGGATCATGCCGATGCCGGCCTTCTCCAATGCTTCTACTTCTTGCCTCAAAGCATAAGCCAATTGATAAGCGATCTGCTCGCGCGAAATATCCTCGCGGACGAACGACCAGTTCATGATCGTGATCGGACCGGTAAGCAGCCCTTTGACGGGCCGGCTCGTTTTCGACTGGGCATATTGCGTTTCCTCGACGGTCATCGGCTTTTCGAACGCCACGTCCCCGAAAATGATCGGCGGTTTGACGCACCGGGAGCCGTACGACTGCACCCAGCCATACTGGGTAAAGGCAAACCCCGCAAGCTTCTCCCCGAAAAACTCCACCATGTCCGTCCGCTCGAATTCGCCGTGCACGAGGACGTCCAGCCCGATTTCCTCCTGCAAACCGATCCAGGTGTCGATCTGTTCCCGGATGAAGCCGGCATACTGCTCGCCGCTCCATTCCCCTTTTCTCCACAGCTGCCTTGCTTTGCGCACTTCTACGGATTGAGGGAAACTTCCGATGGTCGTCGTCGGCAGTACCGGGAGCTGCCATTTTTTCTGTTGCACGGCATGGCGCTCGGCAAAAGGAAGGCTGCGTTTGGCGTCCTGATTGCTGATGGCGGCAACGGCCTGCTGGACGTCGTTCCGGTTGCGTTCCTTGGACCGCTCCAGCGCGCGGATGGCAAGGTCGCATTCGTTCAGTTCCTTACCGATCGCGTCCGTTCCCGAAGAGACGGCCTTCGTCAAAAGAACCAGTTCGTCCAGCTTTTCGTCGGCAAAAGCGAGCGCCCCCTTTAATTCCGGCAATAGCTTCGTTTCGCTGCTCGCGGTCACCGGGACATGCAGCAAACTGCACGAGGACTGCACGATGATCCGGTCCGCTGGAACGAAGGATTGAAGCGTCTCCAGCAGCGCGGCCTTCTCGCGGAGCGATGCCTTCCAAATGCCGCGCCCGTCCACGACGCCCGCCCCCAACACTTTGTCTTGCGGGAATCCCGATGCCTGGATCGACCGGATATTGCCCGCATAACCATGGACAAAATCGAGGCCGATCCCTTTGACCGGAAGGGAGACGATGTCGCTGTAGCTTTCGACGGCTTCAAAATAGGTTTGCAGCATGATGTTGAGGGTTGGGACCTCTGCGGCAAACGTGCCGTAGATGCTGTGTAACCGCCGGATGTCGGCATCGCTTAGGCCGGTAACCAGAATCGGCTCGTCGATTTGCACCCACTCCGCGCCTTCAAGGGCCAGTTCCCGAAGTATTTGCGCATAAAGCGGCACAAGGCGCTCCAGCCAGGCTTCCGTTTCGGATTCGTCATAACCTTTGGACAATTTAAGGAAGGTGAGCGGCCCGAGAATGACCGGCTTCCCTTCGATGCCAAGGCGTTCCTTCGCTTCGCGGTAGGCAGCCAAAGGCTTGTTTTCCGTAACGGCGGGCTCCGCTCCGTCCAATTCAGGGACGATGTAGTGGTAATTGGTATTGAACCACTTCGTCATTTCGCTTGCCGCCGCATCCGTCGTTCCCCGCGCGATTCCGTAATAAACGGAGAGCGGCACGGGTCCGCCATCATAAGGAAACCGTTTCGGAACGATGCCGAACATCGCGGCCGTATCCAGAACGTGATCGTAATAGCTGAAATCGTTCACCGGGATCAGATCGATGCCCTTTTCCTGAAGCTTGCGCAAATGGTTCAACCGAATGTCCTGCATCCGGCTCTGAAATTCCGATTCTTCGATCTTTCCCGCCCAAAACGCCTCAAGCGCTTTTTTCCATTCGCGGTTATCGCCGATACGCGGATATCCCAAAATACTGCTTTTTGTCATCTTGTAACACTCCTAATCATGGATTTTGCGAAAATTCCAATCCAAATGGTTACAAGAAAGATATCACGGATTCAGCGATATAGTGTAACTGTATTATCCTATATCCAGTTATAGCCAAAAGCTATATTACAAGGATGCCGATTTTAGATTATGATAAAGAGTTAATAACCACTCTGGATACTTGCTTTTCCCAGGAGTCGCTGCCGGACAACTCGATTTTCAGGTACTGCGTTCCTGCGGGGACTTGCAGCGGCGTGTACGTTTTTTTGTACCATTTGCTTCCGGTATAACTTCCCGGCGTGCTCGTGTGCGCGACTGGGGTCCAATGCTGATTGTCGGCCGACGCATAAAACGCGACGCCGTCCCACACGCTTAATTGATACAAGTCCGCTTTAAAATTCGTGATGTTGGGAACGCGGTAAACGAAGTTTTCGGTCGTGCCGCTGCTCCGTTTCACGCGGGACGTATCGCCGTTAAAATATCCGCTGTTGGAGGAATCCATGACCAGGCCGCTTGTATGGGAAAAGGTTTTGGACCAATCGTTCAAGTCGTCCGTCAAGGTTTGCTCCTGAAGGGACGGCGAGCCGTTTTCGCCCGTGTAGGTCACGACGCTTTTTGGAGGAAGGGAGACGTTGAATTTCCCGTTTTGCAAAGGAACGGCCGGGCCTTCGGCTAAATTGAGGTTATCGTTGGTGGTGTAGGGAGTGAGCCGTCCAGCCGTGAAGCTGTTGGGCACAAAGCCAAGCTCTGCCGTGGCATCGGTATCGTTGATGGCGACGATGGCGAACTTTCCGGTTGCCGGATCTTTGTAAGCCGAGGTGTATACGCCGGACTGGGGATTGTCAGGGGCTCCGATCCGCACGTAGCCGGGTTTGATGAATTTGCTGAAGTTGCCGAAGGTAAAGTAGCGTTTCGTCAGCGCGTAGGTGTTGGCGGCTTTGTCGACGTTGATCAAACCTTCGTCGTTATTGCCCGGGATCGCGCCCGTCCAATACATCCAAGCGTTGACGCCCGCCTTGGTCATGAAATTATGGGTCTGCTTCGCGAACTTGAGGCCGGAACCCATGCCCGGATCGTAAGAGTCGACTTTGGACACTTCCGTCATCCATACCTTTTTCCCTTTGGATTGGGCGGTCGTAAACGGGGTTGTCGGCAACTCCGCATTGATGATCGGCACGGGGTAGTTATGTCCGGCCACGATGTCCAGCCTTTCGGCGGAAGCCGGGTCGTTCAGGGAGTCCTTGATCAGGTCCTCCGACCACCAGGACGATTCGCCGGCGATGACTTTGGTCGATGCCACGCCTTCGTTGATCATCGCTTGCTTCAAATAATCCTTCAGGAACACCTGGAAGTTCGTCGAATTCCATTCGCTCGAATCCCAGGTCAGGAACGTCATGGAGTTCGGCTCGTTGGCAATGGAGACGGCGTACAAGTCAAGACCGAATTGCCGTTTGTATTCTTTGATGAATTTGGACATTAGCAGCGCGTAGTCGCCGTAATTTTCCTGCTTCAGGTACCCGCCGTTCGTCGTGGAGTTGTTCGTTTTCATCCATGCCGGCGGGCTCCACGTGCTGGCGATCAGCTTATCCACGCCTCTTGCTTTCGCCTGCTGCATCACCCAAACCTGGTCCGGTCTGGCGTTGAAATCATATTGTCCCGGGGCAGGATTAAACTGCGGGAACAACGCGCCGCGGAAAATCGAAATGCCGATGCCGGTGTCCGGTTTGAACAGCAAATCCATGATCTCGCTGCGGGCGGGCTCCTGCAAATCATAGATGGCGTCGGACCAGCCGGCCTGCGACACCCCGAAGCCGTCGATTTCCTGCTTAACGTCATTCCAGTTGACCGTAACGTCCGATGCTGCATGCGCGGTAAAAGGTACGGCCGCGAAAGCCGTCAGCATCACGCTCATCGTCAAGCCCATCAGTTTTTTGGCGAATGTTTTCCTCATAACAAACCACCTTTCGAATCGTTGTCATGAAATCCTAAAAAAACAAAACGTATGCGGTATCATGCTCGCAAAACCACGCCGCTGCTCCTTGTGCCGAGCTCGTTGTCTTATCTTCTTTCTTCCATCCTCCTTCCCCCATAGAAATGTAAGCGTTTGCATATAGATTATATCCATCCTCCTCGAAGGCCGCTACCACGATCATGACCTGTTTCTAACATTCCCGTGACTTTTTCGCGCTCCCCTTTCATATAACAAAATAGGGTCATGGAACTGAATCCAAGCCAAAAAAATTTAATGCACAAACTTTTTGTAAGTGGCTTGACAAAATATATGCGCAGAGTTTATGATACTGACAACTGATCATGCATACCTCATAAATGACGAATAAAAACGAATGATAAGGAGAGAAAACAATATGTCCAAATTGAACATCGGTATTATTTTGGGAAGCACCCGCGAAGGCCGTTTGAGCCCGCAGGTTGGGGAATGGGTCAAAAAAATCGCGGATGAGCGCGGCGACGCAAACTACGAAATCGTGGACATCGCCGATTACAAGCTGCCACTTTTGGGTGAAGCAGACGCTGCCGAGCAAGCCGAAGCATGGAACAAAAAGCTTTTCAGCCTGGACGGCTTCGTGTTTATCGTGCAAGAGTACAACCACAGCATCTCGGCTTCCCTGAAAAACGCGCTGGATTACGCGCGCGACGCCTGGTTTAATAAAGCAGCGGGCATCGTGAGCTACGGTTCCGTGGGCGGCGCCCGTGCGGCCGAGCATCTGCGCGGCATTTTGGGCGAATTGTCCGTGGCGGACGTTCGCGTTCACCCGGCGCTTTCGCTGTTCACCGACTTCGAAAATTTCTCCACCTTCAAACCTGCCGACCTGCATCTGACGAACCTGAACGGAATGTTGGATCAAGTGCTGGCATGGAGCGGCGCTTTGAAGACGTTGCGATAAACAATGCGGAAACCGCCCTGATCGGCCATCGAGAGATGCCGAAAGGGGCGGTTTTTTATATGCCTTTTGCCGATGCCAAACTCGGTGCCATCATCAAAAAAAGCGGCGCCGCCGGGCTTCGTTTTTCCCGTGCAGGCATGCCGCTGAAAGGTGTCATTTATTTCATCTGCCAAAGGGCCGGTACGTTCGGCGGCTCCCACCCCGTCAACGAGGTATGGGGCTGGCGGCAGACATAGGTTTTCCCTCCGTAAGTAACTTCGTCGCCGGATGTATAGCCGACATTCGGGGCCCAAGCTTGAGCGCCGCCCTGTGCATCCGTCGTGACGGCAATCACGGTGCCTGGCGACAGGTTTCCTGCCGCATCCCTAGCGGTCACCGTAAACATGTAGCTTGTATTTGGCGTCAAACCGCCGATGACGGCACTGGTCCCGCTTACGGTAACGCTCCCCGTTCCATAGGATACGGTATAACCGGCAACGCCGACGTTATCCGTCGAAGCGGTCCAGCTCAACGAAACGCTGGTTGCCGTTTGGGACGTAACGATGACGTTCGAAGGAGCCGTAGGCGGCACGGAATCCGGCACCGGCGGACTTAACACGTCCAGATAGGCGCGGTGGCTGTTCGAAAATTCGAACTGGTTGAAGCGGTCCCAGTTGATGGACCATGTCATCAGCCCCCGGAAATCCGGATAGCCTCCGGCATTCCCCCGCATCGTATAACCGGGCAGCTGAACCCCTTTGATCAAGGCATCGAGCGCTTTATGGACTTCGCTGACGGATGTGAATCCCCCTCCCGCATTCGCGTTCGCCGGAAGTCCCAACACGACTTGATCCGGACGCAGCGCCGGAAAGAAGCGGTTCGGATTTTTCGCAACCGGAAAACCGGTCAGCACCATGTCCGCCATCGCGACATGAAAATCCGCCGTTCCCATATTGTGAAACTGATCATCCAGTCCCGTGATCGGCCCCGAATTATAGTTCTGCACTTGGAGCCAGTCGAGTATATCCCGCGTCGCGTCAATGACCGGCAAATAAGCACCCGCACGGTTGTCGCAGCTGATGCAGCTTCCCCCGTAGAACGAATACCCCAGCTGCACGAAAAAAGTCTCGGGCGCCATCGTCAAATAAAACGACTCCGTCCCGAAATGATCGTTGATCGTGCGCAGCGCCGAGATCAGGTTGACGATGACCGGCGTTGTCGGATGCTTAAAATCGGTGTCCCCTGCATTCAAATAAAGCGAATGGCCTTCAAAATCGACGTCCAATCCGTCAAAGCCGTATTTTTCGATGATCGCCGTGACGGAAGCCACGAAATTATCGCGGGCTTGCGCGCTTGCAAGCTGCACCTGCCCGTTCGCGCCTCCGATGGAAATGAGGACCTTTTTCCCTTGGCTCTGCAGATAGGCAACGTCCGCCTTAAAATCCGCTTCCGTGTAATTGTAGGGCGTAAAACCGATCGTCCCGTTGGTCGCCCCGGCGGCTGGTTCCGCGAAAGCGACGTTGACGACGTCAAACTTGGGCGAAACGTCGCGGAGCCTGATAAATCCGGAGCCGTTGTCGAAGTTGTGCCAATACCCTACCATCGTTTTGCTCCCTACCGCCGCATGGGCTTTGGGTACGGCTGCCCCGAATCCTTGGATCAAAAAGCAAAACGTCAATGCAATCAAGACCATGCTCCACGTTTTCCGGAACGCGATACGTTTGAGGATCATCGGGCATATTCCTCCTTGTCATGGGATGAATGATACCGCTTCCAAAGGATGGTTCTCGGCTTGAACCGCCTGGCTGCCCCTCCCTTCTCCCGAGGCGTTTACCGGCCATCTCCTTTGAGCGATTGCTTACCTCTCCATTATCAGGAAAAGGGATGCCGAGCAGAAGGGATAATATACTACACAAAGGGATAAATTTCCATATTATGTATTCTTGAGGGTTAATCCGCAGAAATAAGGGCTCGGATTGCTCGCCTTTCGGTTTTGTCGCGCAATAAACGCGAAAAACGGCAAACCGGAATCGGTTTGCCGCTTGACGATGACGATTAATAAGCCAACACGCTGGATGTATATTCAATGCTTTGTTCGAAAACACCGTTTTTATTGATCGAATGAATGCAAGCAACGCGGTAATAAAAACCTTTCACTCCGGTAAAGACCGCATCTCCAACGACGAAATCGGACGAATTTTTGGAGAACAGGGTGGAATTGACGTTCACCCAACCGGTTCCCGTGAACCGCTGCAGGGTTACGTCGGCTTTAATGACATCGACCACCGTGGTAGCGGTCGTATCGGCATTCACGCTTAACTTCCCGTTGCCGATGGCCGAAATGTTTGCATTCCCGCCAGCCAGATACAAATAATTGCCGTTAATGCTCAAGCTATTCAATGTTTCCGGAGGTGGTGGTGTGAGAGCGCCCGGCTCGGTCACTGCAGAAGAAGTAGCGGTATTGTCGGCTGCGTACGATTCGGCTCCCGCCCCGGTCGCCAGCAGCATGCTGAGCGCAGAGACGGCAACGGTCATGGTTAATAGCTTGCGAACATTGGATTTCTTCATACTCTCACCTGTCCTTAAATGGTTAATATTGGAATACAATATGTATAACGTTTGAAACGTGGACAAGTTTCGCTGTTACGCGAATTTTTTTGTGAAATTTGCTTCTTTTTCGATTTCGCCGTCTGTTCGTGTAGTATAATAGGGTTTCGTTTCGCGTAGTGGCTATTTTTATATCGGTTATTTTCGATCAAGGAGGGAAAACATGATCCAATCCGAACAAGATCTGATCCGCCTCGTGCAGCAGGACGACTGGATGATGGACATTCTTCATGCCGCCAAAACGCTGCATCTGCCGGACTGGTGGGTTTGCGCCGGCTTCGTCCGCTCGAAAATATGGGACGTGTTGCACGGCTTTGCCGAAAGAACGCCCTTACCCGATGTCGACGTGGTCTATTTTGACCCCGGTCACCTGGACGAGGCTGCCGAAAAAGAACTGGAGCGCAAGCTATATGCCATCCGTCCGAACGTCCCGTGGTCGGTCAAAAACGAAGCCAGAATGCACATGATCAACCAAATGCCCCCTTTTATCTCGTCCACCGACGCCATTGCGAATTTTACGGAAACCGCGACGGCTCTTGGCCTGACGTTGGACGAACAGGACCGCGTTCGGCTGACGGCTCCGCACGGCATAGAGGACGCCGTCAACCTGGTCGTTCGGCCGACTCCTTATTACATTCAATCTCCGGATCGGGCACGAATCTACGAGAACCGCGTCTCGAAAAAACGGTGGAGCGAGACCTGGCCCCGCGTCGTGATCGAGCATATTCGGATGGTTTAACGTATTCCCCCTGGATGTTTTCGCTAAAAAGGCATGGTTCCTAAAGGAGCCATGCCTTTTTCATATTCAAGATTCAAACCTACGCCAGATGGCAAGCCACGAAATGCCCGCCGCCCGCGTCGCGGAACTCCGGCACCTCTTCTTTGCATCGAGCTACGGCAAACGGGCAGCGCGTATGGAATTTGCAGCCGGCCGGCGGGTCCGCCGGATTGGGGATGTCCCCTTTCAGGACGATCCGTTCTCGTTTCAGCTTCGGAATCGGAATCGGCACCGCCGACAGCAGCGCTTTGGTATACGGATGAAGCGGATTTTTGAAAAGTTCGTCCCGCGATGCGGTTTCCATCATCGAACCCAAATACATCACCCCGATCCGGGTGCACAAATGCTCGACCACGCTAAGGTCATGGGAGATGAACAGGTACGTCAGCCCCCGCGTCTCCTGCAGCTTCCGGAACAGATTGATGATCTGGGCCTGGATCGACACGTCCAGTGCGGATACCGGTTCGTCCGCAATGATCAGGTCCGGGTTCAGAATGAGCGCCCGCGCAATCCCGATCCGCTGGCGCTGCCCTCCCGAAAACTCGTGCGGAAAGCGGTCGATGTGATAGGACGACAAGCCGCAGGATTGCAATACTTCAAGCACCCGGTCGCGGATTTCATCCTTGGGCACGAGGCCGTGGTCCAGCAGCGCCTCGCCGATGGCGTCTCCGACGCGGATTCGCGGATTTAACGAGCTGTACGGATCCTGGAAGATAAGCTGCATGCTCGGACGGATTTTGCGGAGCTCATCCGAAGACAAACCGTACAGGTCGATGCCTTTGAACTTCACTTCGCCGTCGGTTTTCTCAGTAAGGCGGATGATCGTTTTTCCGACCGTGCTTTTGCCGCTTCCGGATTCGCCGACGAGGCCGAAGGTTTCCCCTTTCTGAATCGTCAAGCTGATGTCGTCGACGGCTTTCACGTGCCCGACCGTCCGGTTCAGCAGCCCTTTTTGTATGGGGAAATATTTTTTTAAATGATTGACTTCAAGCAATGCCTCAGGCATGGACCAGCGCCTCCTCGTACAGCCAGCAGGCAGCCTTCTGCTGCTCGCCGACTTCTTTCAATACAGGCTGCTTCGTTCTGCAAATGTCCATGCAGTGCTGGCAGCGGTCATGGAAATAGCAGGATTCCGTCAACTCCAGCGGATTCGGGACCTGGCCCGGAATCGAATACAGCTCATCCGTGCGCTGGTTGATGATCGGCTTGGATTTCAGCAACCCTTGGGTATACGGGTGTTTCGGCGATTGGAACAGCTGGACGACTTCGCCTTCTTCCACGATTTTGCCCGCGTACATGACGATGACGTAATCCGCCATTTCGGCCACGACGCCGAGGTCGTGGGTGATCAGCATGATGGACATGTTGTTTTGTTCTTTGAACTGGCGGAGAATATCCAGGATTTGCGCCTGGATCGTTACATCGAGCGCGGTCGTCGGTTCGTCGGCGATCAGCAGCTTCGGATTGCCCGAAATCGCGATCGCGATCATGATCCGCTGGAGCATGCCTCCGCTCAGCTCATGCGGGTAAGAATCCGCAATTTGCTCCGCGCGCGAAATGCCGACTTTTTCGATCAGTTCGATCGCCCGTTTCCGGGCTTCCTTTTTGCTCAGCTTCTGATGGACGAGCAGCGGCTCCATGATTTGCTGGCCGATCTTCAGGACGGGATTGAGCGAAGACATCGGCTCCTGAAAAATCATCGATATTTCGTTGCCGCGAAGGGAGCGCAGCTCGTTTTTGCTCAATTTCAAAAGATCCCGGCCCTCAAATTCGATTTGGCCGTCCACGACTTTGCCGCCGGGTTCCTCTACCAAACCCATGATCGACATGGCGGTCACGCTTTTTCCGCAGCCGGATTCCCCCACGATGCATACCGTTTCGCCCTCGCGAACGCGGAAGCTGACATCGTTGACGGCTTTGACCGTGCCGTTTTCGGTATTAAAATGCGTGCTGAGATGATTTATTTTCATTAAATCTTTCATCGGAAGTTCCCCACCTACCTCTTCTGTTTAGGATCAAGAACGTCCCTGAGGCCGTCCCCGAAAATGTTGATCGCGATGACGGTGGCGAAAATGGAAAAGCCCGGAGGAACCCACAGCCATGGATGCTCCTGAAAATCGATCAGGTTGTTTGCCGCGTCGATCATGTTCCCCCATGTCGGCGTCGGCGCCATGACCCCAAGCCCGAAGAAGCTGAGCGCCGATTCGCTGAGAATCGATCCGCCGATGTTCAGGGTCGCGATTACGATCAATAACGGGACGATGTTCGGCAGCAAATGGTTGAACAGTTTGCGGCGGTCCCGGAGCCCGAGCACGACGGCGGCCTGCATGAATTCCCGCTCCCGCAGGCTCAGCATCTGGCCCCGTACCATCCGGGCGAGGCCCGGCCAGTTGACCAAACCGAGCATCACCATGACGATGTACATCCGGTATTCGGTCGGTACCTTCCAATCGGAAAGCAGCGCCCCGAAAATAAACAGCAGCGGCAGTCCCGGAATCGTCAGCAGCAAATCGGCGATCCGCATGATGATTTGGTCGACGATGCCCCTGTAATACCCTGCGATCGCTCCAAGAAGCGAACCGATAAAAACGGACAATACCATGGACGCCATGCCGACGGTCAACGAAATGCGCCCGGCCTGGAGCACGCGGGTGAGGACATCCCGGCCAAGGGCGTCCGTTCCCAGCCAGTGCTTAAGGCTCGGCGGTTTATTCATTAAGGCCATGTTGACTTTATTGTCCGTATAAGGCGAGAAAAACGGCCCGATGAAACAAGCCAAAAACATAATAACGACTACGACGAGCCCCGAAACCGCGAGCTTGTTTTTCATCAGCCTGCGCATCGATTGCTTGAAAAGGGATGATGATTTGGCAGGAGCGTTTTTCGCCCCGACCGCCTCCGGTAGCGGAGTGCTGTTCAGTGACATGTCTGGTCCCCCCTCTAATGCAGCCGGACGCGCGGATCGGCGATATGGTACAAAATGTCGGATAGCAGCGTCCCGATGACGGTTAGCACCGCCAACAACATCGTAAAGCCCATGAGCAGCGGGTAATCCCGCAGCCCGAAGGACTGGATGTACAGCTGCCCGATCCCCGGCCAGTTAAAAATTTTCTCAATGATCAGCGAACCGCCGAACAAGGAAGGAAGCTCGAACCCCACCAGCGTAATGGCCGGCAGGAGCGCATTGCGAAGCGCGTGTCTGAACAGCACCTTGTTTTCCTTCAATCCTTTGGCCCGCGCCGTGCGGATATAATCCTGTTTGATGACGTCGATCATGTTGCTGCGGAAATAACGGGTCAAGGAACCGACGCCCAGCAGCGTCATGACGATGACAGGGAGCGTCATATGATGAATGACTTCCTTGACGTACGCCAGCCCCGTCGCGTTGCTGCCCGTCGTCAGCATGCCGCCCGGCGGCAGCCATTTCAGGTCGACGGCGCATATTTTGATCAGGAACAAACCGATAAAAAACGACGGTAGAGACATGGCCGCAAAAATCAAAACCATCACAAGCGTGTCGAACCAGGAATACTGCTTGTACGCGGAAACAACGCCGATGATGACGGCGATCAGCCAGGTAAAAAACGTCGATACGGCCGCAAGCAGGAAGGAGTTCCATATGTACTCGTTAAACAGCGTCAACACCGGCTTCTGCTGCGCCAGCGAGAACCCGAAATCGCCGTGCAGCGCGTTTTTCATCCAAATGCCGTATCGCTCGAGCAGCGGTTTGTTGAGCCCGTAAATTTCTCGCAGCTCAGCCTTGCGCTCGGGGCTCAATTTGATATTGCTGCTGATGAAATCCCCGGGCGTCAGCGCATACAGGCAAAAAATCAACAGCGACGCGGCCAGCAAAATGATCACCATGTAGCTGATCCGTTTCGTTAAATACGCACTCATCATTAGCCTCCTAATCGCATGGTCCCCCGCCCGCGGCGATCATGCCGCGATAAGCGAGGGACGGGATGGTTGTTACGGATTATTGCGCCGGTTTCAGCGTCCAGTCCGGAAGACTGTTGGCCAAGCCGACGAACGGGCTAACGGACAGGTTGTCGATTCGTCCATTGTATCCATAGACGGTTTTTTTGTAGCTCGTGAAAATGATCGGCAGTTCGTCGTTCAGCAGCTGGAAGATTTCTTTGTAAACCTGTTTCCGCTGCTCGATGTCGGATGTCGCCAAGCCTTTTTCAAACAATTCTTTGAATTTCGGATTGTCGTAGCCTTTGATCTCGCCGTCCATGAATTGCACGATGCCATCTGAAGGGTCGGTCAGCATCGGCGTGGAGAAGGACACGAGATCGTAATCTCCGCTTTCCACTTTGGAAATGAGCGAGTTGAAGTCCGCGAACACTTCCGGCTCGAATTTTACGCCCAATGCCTGGAAGTTTTCTTTGGCCACGGCGATGAAAATATCGGTTTGCTTGCTCTTGGACCCCAAGTAATGGATGGTCAGCTGTTTGCCGTCTTTTTCGCGGATGCCGCCTGCGCCTTCTTTCCAACCTGCTTCGTCCAGAAGCTGCTTCGCTTTTTCCGTATCGAATTTATATGGGTTGATGCCTTCTTCCGTGTACGCCCAGGAGATCGGGGAAGCCGGAATGTTCGCAACCGAACCTGCTCCCTGGTTGGCGTCCACATAGATGCTTTGGCGGTCCAAACCGTACGTGAGCGCTTGCCGCACTTTTTTGTCCTTAAGCGCTTCATGCTCCAGGTTAACCTGAAGGTATCCATAGGAACTAGGCGTGTAAGGGATGATGTTCACGAAACCGAGGCTTTTCAGCTTCTCGATGTTTTCCGTCGTGGCGCTGAACGAAGCGTAGTCAACTTCGCCGGTTTCGAGGTACTGCCATGTGTCGCCTTCCGACGTTTTATAGATGAAGCGTTCCGTTTTCGGTTTGCCTTTGTAATAATTTTCGTTGGCCACGAAACGGACTTCCTGTCCCGGAATGAATTTTTCGAGCTTGTATGGTCCGCTGCCGACCGGGTTCGAATGAAGTTTTTTGATGTAATCCAATTGTCCGAACTTGTAGTCTTTGCCGTAATAAGCTTTGGACAAAACCTGTCCTCCCAGCATGACGAGCGCGGTGGCGTTCGGCTTCTCGAGCGTTACGGAAATCGTCTGCGGATCGATGACTTTGATCCCTTCGATGCTTTGCGCTTTGCCTTCTTTATACGCTTGCGCCCCTTTCACGGCGAGCGTCGGAACCATGGAATCTCCGTCGTACGCTTTGTCGAACTGAATCGTCCACGTAAACGCGACATCGTCCGCCGTCAGTGGCGATCCGTCGCTGAATTTCAGGTCTTTGCGCAAATGGTATGTATAAGTGAGCTGATCGTCCGATACGTCCCATTTTTCGGCCAGATCAGGAATTGGCAGCCCTTTATCGTCAACGGTTACCAAAGAGCTGAACAACAGGGAATTGACGTTGCCGTCGTATCCGCTTTGGGTAAAGTATGGCGTAAACGCGCCGCTCGGATCGGTGAGCCCGACGATAATCGTATCGGTACGCTGCTTGGCGACCGCCGGAAGTTTGGACATGTCCGCTGCCGTGTAAGGTTCCGCTAACCCGGATTCGCCGCCCGGCGCCGTCGTATTCTCTTTCGCGCCTTGATCGGTTTGCGCGGCATTGCCGCTTGGAGCCTGCCCCGCATCGTTGTTGTTCGAGCACGCCGACATCAGCAGCGAACCGACGAGCATGAGCGACGTTAATAAAATGACACCTTTTTTCATGAAACTCTAACCTCCCGTTTTGTACCCATCTCGATCATTCCTATAAGATAAGTATGAATTAAGATTCCATTAATTATTGTCTATTATAGGAAGCAAACCGAGTTCTGTAAATAGAGAACTTCAAAAGTTTTCTGAAAAAATTTTTATAAGGCGCAATCGGCTTGCACGGATAACGCTTTTTGCTAACGAATGAACGATCAAAAAACCTCCTTACTGCCCGCCAGGCAAATAAGGAGGTCCCGGAACTTATCCCTCTTCAATATAACGGTAGATCCGCTCTTGAAGCTGATCCAAAGCCCGTCTTCTCAAGCTGTACTCCGTCAGGTTTTCGCCTTCGAAATGCGCGTAAAGCACGCCGGCGCTGCGGAGTTTCGAGATATGGTCATGCGTGATGCCTTTGGAAAGCTTCAGATGGCTGACGATTTCCGTGAACGTGCGCGGTCCCTGGTTCAAGAATTTCAAAATTTTCATCCGTTTTTTTTCGCCCAGGCTGCGCAGCAAACGGAGATCATGCGTCGGAATGAGGTCCTCATCCCCCAAATAGATGCGCGCATTATAATGGCAGACGAGCATGCTCCCGTATTGGGCCACCATATTCAGCGGTTGAAAATGATATTGCGGCACAAGCACGAGCTTCTCGATTTCGGGAAGCGGCTTGAAAAGCATGCCGTTGGTCGTTTCGTCGACGAATTCTTCGCCATCGATTTCGGTCAAACGCCGAAGCCGGTCTTGTTTTTCTTGCTCTAAAGCGAGCAGGATGGCCGGATCGACATGTTCGAAATATTGCTCATGCCACTGCCGGAACAGGTGAATCGTTTTTTCATGGAAAACCTCGATGTCTTCCTCCGGAAATTCATTGCCGTTGGCGGCGAAAAGCTCGATCAAATCATGGGTGCTCAATTGCCCGAACCAATCGAGAAAGCCGTCGACCCCCAACCCTTCGGGAGCAACGAAAGCGGTCAAATACGCGAATCCCCAATCTCCGTTAACGAGCATGTCATCCAGCAGGCGGGCGAATTCAGGGGTGAGCCGCTCCTTTGTTTCTTGTGCCCAGCATGGGGCAAGATCTATCTTTTTGTGCGACTTTCGACATATGTAGGAATGCAAGCTATTCATAAACTCGTGAACAGGCTCGAACGCAATTTCTAAATCAAACGCCAACTTCTCTCTCCTCCCTCCCATTTTACGAAACGAAATTGACTTCATTATAACGTGAACACTTTAAAGCAATCCACTATTTCCATCGTATAACTTAGGAATGCATAACATTTTTATGCAAAAGCATGCATCCTTTTGGCGGTTGGATGAAGACCGTTGCCATCATACCAGATATTCCGCCGCCCCTTCAACAATCCAAAAACATCCCGCAACGCTGAACGCCGGGCCTTTTAAGCCCCAAATTCGATTTCCCCCGTCTTGAACAACAAAAAGACACGGGGCGGATGCCCCGTGCCTTTCATCTATTTCACACTTTATGCGCCCGCTTCCTCCGCCATCACCTGCGGAACCAGAAGCTTAATCCTTGAGATGCGCTTATGATCCGTTTCCTCCACTATGAAAACATGCCCGTCGACTTCGGCCGATTGCCCCTTATGCGGCGGGATCGTCTCGATATGGGAATACAGCCAGCCGCCTACGGTGTCGTAGTCGGTCGTATCCAAATCAAGCCCGAATCGGTCGTTGATTTCTTCAATGAGCATCAAGCCGTCAATCGAATATTCATGTTCCTGAATTTTTTCGATGCCGGGACGTTCCTCGTCGAATTCATCCTGAATTTCACCGACGATTTCTTCCATAATGTCTTCCAGGGTTACGAGCCCGGATGTGCCGCCGTATTCATCGATCAAAATGGCGATCTGGGTCTTTCCCCGCTGCATCAGCTTCAGCAATGCGCTGATCTGAATGGATTCCGGTACAGCCAGGATCGGACGAATTAAAGTATTATATTCGGTAGCCGTAGAACGCAATAAGTCCTTAATATGAATGAATCCGATAATATGATCCTTGTCACCATCGCAAACCGGGTATCTTGTTCTCATGCCTTCGTAAGCAATTTCAAGATTTTCTTCTCGGGAAAGCTGCGTGTTCAGGCAGATCATTTCCGTCCGGGGAATCATGATTTCCCGTCCGGTCGTTTCCGCAAAATCGAAAATATTGTCCACCAGCGCAAGTTCCGTATTGTCGATCAAGCCGTTTTTGTTGCTTTCTTTCATCAAAATCCGTATTTCTTCCTCCGTATGGGCGGATTCGGATTCCGATGCCGGGGCGATCCCGAAAAGGCGCAGCAACGCATTGGCAAGCCCGTTTAATACCCAGATGAAAGGATACATCAGCTTATTAAAATAAACCATGGGAGCGGCCGACATCAGCGCGACGGATTCCGACTTGCGGATCGCCATCGATTTCGGCGCCAATTCACCAAGCACGATATGAAGAATGGTAATGATGAGAAACGCGATGACCACGGCGATCCCGTGAACAGCGGCTTCTCCGAAGCCCAAGGCGTGAATCAGAGGTCTGACGAGGGTTGCTACGGCCGGTTCCCCGAGCCATCCAAGCCCCAGTGATGCCAACGTGATGCCAAGCTGGCAGGCGGACAAATAAGCGTCCAAATTGTTGACGATGCTGCGGGCGAACACCGCGCCTTTGCGGCCTTCGTCAACCAGCGTTTCCACGCGGCTGCTTCTGATTTTCACCATGGCAAACTCCGCGGAAACGAAAAACCCGTTCAATAAAACGAGTATTACTACCCAAATCAAATTGATCAAACTCGGTAAGGGGTCAGTCAATCTTTTTCCTATTCACCGTACGTCTTGACCGGCAAATAGGTACACCTCCTTCGTATTTTGAGATCATGAGTCCTGTGATGCATAAAAATCGCGTTTGCCGTCAACTTCCCAATGGATCCATCTCCTATCTTAAGTCAAGATTTTTTGCAAAATCAGCTTGTGTATGATTTTGGAATATATCTTTAATTATATAATTATACACTATACAGTCAAACCATCGGGTATGACTGCATACGAAAGGGACCCGTTGTTATTGCAAGCAAAACTCTGATATACAGGCAAAAAGAGCCGCCTTTTGTCATTTATGACATGAAAGGCGGTCTTTTCGGCGTTGAAATCAAAATATGGAGTTAAAAAGGCTTCAAACCTCTAAATGTTGAGTTTGTCAGCGTTTTGTTACCGGCCTTGAGGCGGATTGCCGACGACGCCGGGATATTGGTAAACGAGAGGTTCGTTGAATACGATGTAATCCAGATTAAGCGTCAGCAGGAGGATTCGCTGTCCGGTGGAACGTTCGGAGATAATGATATGATCACGGCCTGCGGCTTCGATGACGCCGGTAAATATTTTGGCGTTCCATTGGGAATTGTTTTCGTACGTCATGTAAAAGGTTCCCGTTTTCCCCAAATTCAAACGCAAAATGTTCTCCACGTACGATTGCTCGAATTGCTGCTGCGGAGCTTGGATCACTGCTCCCGTCGGAGTCATCGGACTGCCGCTCGTGACTTGGGGCGGAACTGCGCCCATGCTTCCGGGCGTTCCCATGCTGCCGGGAGTTCCCGTGCCGCTTCCCGACACTCCTGGATAACCCCCCATTTGATAAGGCGATGGACGAAAAAACTGAGGCACCATACTTTCAAATCCTCCTTCAATTAAGTACGAAATCAAGTTTCATTCTGTTTTTTGCCCAATCAAAACACGTTAGGACAATCCGCGCTGGAGGGACTGAAGAAGCAATGGCTTTTGTATCGTCCCGTATTCGATTGATTGAACCAAGTTGCCGGACAGCCGCCCGTGGGGCGAAAAAACCATAAAGCATTCGAAGCCGGCCAAAACCGTTCGCCGTTAATGGCGCGTTGCGCAAGCCTGATATCCTGTTCTCTGGCCCTTTGATAAAAATACGACTTCTGCGGGGCTTCAAAACCGCCTGGGCTTTGGTAAACCATATCCCTGATGCTGCGGATATTGTTGAAATCCAGACAATTTCCCAGAATCCTGTTCACGCCGACGTTGCCGACCATCAGCATGCCGAGACTCCCTTCACCTTCAGCTTCAGCCCTCATCAAACGAGCGAGCAGTCTTGTTTGCTCCGTGTTCGTTTTGATAACAGCCAAGTGTCTACCTCCCTGCATGAATGATTTTCCTTATAAGTGTATGTGCATTCGCCCAGTTGAGTGACAACAAATCTTTACAACTTGTACCCTATTGCGACATGGATTGCTTACTTTTTGCGTTATAATTTTCTGTATTTAGGCGAATATGAACTGCTTTGAACACTCGTTGAAATAGTGATAGTTGTTGCGAAATTCTTAGTTTTTAAAAAATATATGAATTTTATCGTAACTTTCATTATTTGGAAGTGTTATTAAGAGTAAGTACTAACAATACTTAACAATTAATGGTAAATGGAACGTAATAAAAATGAAAAATTTGCTGTTTTCTTATTGTCATTGAGTATGTTTGCTGCTTTAGCCCCAGCTGTAAGTGCTGCTGAGACACCTTAAAAATTTGAATGAAGGGGATTCTGTCAAAACTGATAGTTTTCAAATCGGTTCTAATGGACTAGCTGTCCTTACAGTTGTTCAATAATATAATGCTAGTGGACCAGATTTTGGACAAGGCCCTAGTGTCATTTACCTGCTTGTTGATCTAAATGGTAATGAGGTCGGAAACGCTATTAAAATTCCTGGAAAATACACTGATAAAAATTACTCTGTTGCCTTCAGAAACATCCCGCCGGGTACGTACCGTCTGGAAATAACTAATGTTAGTTTCCAACTTCCAATGGCAGGAAATGGATTTATTGAATAAAAAGGAGACAAACAATGAATAAAACCGCTAGAAGAACTATTGTCGTCTTGTTAGGATTAACTTTTGTTGTAGGCGGGGTGATGTATTCAACGAATAGTTATGCAGATGTTAGTAATACTTCATCAACCTCGGTTACTCCAGCAAAAAAACTCAGTCAAAAGGAACTTGAAGATCTTAATAAAAACATAGGCGAAATTCATACACCAAATGGGGTCTTTATACGATCTAGTGAAGTCCCCGATTTTGATTCATCCCAAATAGCCAATAATGAAGAAGATGTTACTTCTGAAACTAAAGCCATTATCACATCATACGGGACCTTTATTAAAAGTAATGACTTTAACGTCGCCAAATAATCATCACAAAACACCTCTTCCCAAGATTGCGGGAGAGGTGTTTTTCTGTTCATATTCCACAAAAGGACATTTCTTTGCAAAATGGCGTCCCAGGTTTGATTTATTGGGATCGCGGGGAGCTTGATCGAAGTTCTCTTACGTTAGATGCTATGCTTATAAATTCGCTGAGGAGTTGGTTAATACCTCGACCTGTTCAACGATCTGATTCTTGATGCCTCGTAAAGACGTCTGATCGACCGCCGCGTCATACACCGACCATACCTCGTCCCGTATCCGCTTAATGTCCGCCAGAATGGAAATTGAATGTTTCATGGAAGCCGTATATCTGCTGCGAATCTCGGCGATTTCCTCGGCGAACGCCTCATCCGTGCCTTCCTTGATGGCCAGTTCGTACACGTCGAGGATGCTGTCCCCTTCCCGGCTCGGAAAATGCTCATGCGGTGCCGTACTGTCGAAGATGGCCAGGCTAAGCTCAGGAAAGATAAGCATATCGAGACTGTTCGGATCAAACCCGCAGTGGTAGATTTCGGTGTCGATCCCCCGCGCTTCCGCTTCTTTGGCCAATTTTTTGAACATGGTGGATTTTCCGGAACCCGGGCGGCCCTTGACGAAAATCCGCGTGCGAAGGTTTTCCGTCAAGTTCGGAACGTAATCGAGGGCTCCTTGCCACGTAGCAGCGCCGAGAAACCGGCGGGTAACGTTCGCTTTCTTCGAGCGGAATGGAACCAAATATTCGTCGGCAAAATCCGCCGTGATTTGATTGGCCCGTTCGCGGTCTAAATTGTCGATATAAAATTTCTCCCATTCGTCATGGATGCGCAGCGTTTTTAAAAAGGAGTCGAAGGCCTTCGCGTAAAGCGAGGCGATTTCCTGCTCCCGGTCTTTCGTCCGCGCTTCCACATCGTCGATGAAACCGCTTCGCAGCGCCGCGGCAGCGTCAATGACGCGAATTTCCGTACCCTCCAGAACGGGATCGGCGCTCCAGGCGTTCCCGTCAATGATGCCGATCCGAGCTTCCTCCAAAATGATGCCCTCCAGCCGATCACTGTCCAACGTTTCATGTATAAAGTGCTTCGTCCAGTCATTATCTTTCCACGTCGCCGCCAGCTCCGCTAGCACCTGCGAAGTCCCCGATCCGATCCGTCCGTCGATGACAAATACCGTGTCGAGTCCGTTTAAAATGGAATCGTACAACGTGTACAACCCCGCCGCCGTATTGCCGCGCCCGAAATAATGCTTTTCCAGACCTGCCATTTTCGTTCACGCTCCTTTATCTCACTCGCGTTGCCAACACCTTATGGTATGCCGGCAGCCGTTTCTGTGTGAATGCCCAGCCCGCCGTCCGGTATGCCCTCGGCTCGCCCTGACGAGTGATCACGCTTCGGAACAAAAAAATCTGCTTGCCGCCTATTCGGCGCAAGCAGAACATTTTGCTCATTAGCGATTCAGGTTCAAGGTTTTGCGTTCCTCCAATAATCATAAGCGTGCACCACGTTGCCTGCGTAGGAGGGGGAATCTTTCAACAAACCGGGCAGCTTCGCCAGCTCTCCCTCCATGTATTCCGCCCCTTCTTCGAAGAAGGTAATGTGGTTGCCTTCATGGCTTTCTTTCATTTCGACCGAAAGGAGGATCGGCTTGCCCAATTCGTCCGCAAAACCGATTTCCTCTTTGGCGACGTTAACGATGCCGTTCGAACCGGCAGCGGAATCCCGAAAAGCCATCAATGACACATGGTCCATGCGCTGGATCATCCATTTGCTGATCGATATGTCCTCGCCCGGGACTTTATATTTGTCGAGCCAAACCGCCAAATCCATGCTCGCTTGCAAACGGGAGTCCTTTTTCAGCTCCGTGACGAACGCATCCAGGTTGGAGGTCCATTCCGAAAGGACCCGCTGCGTGTCGGACCTCCATTCCGGAAGCACGTAGGGCTCGATATCCAAATGGATGCCATGGAAACGTTCATCTCCCTGAACCGAGCGGTTGTAGTCCTTGACGTATTTGACCAGCTTCATCATTTTGGGACGGCTTTCCTGCAGCGCCCAAATCGGGTGCCCCCCCATGGCGTGCACTTCAATGCCTGCGGCCGAAGCCTGTTTGACGAAAGCTTGATACGCGCTGAAAGGCTGCTGCAAATCCAACCTGACGTAAAGCCAGTTCAGCTTTTTCTCTTTGGCGAAGCCGATGATCTCCTGACCGTTCTGAAGAACCTGGTTTGCTTCCCAAATATAGGTGCCCCTTACCATGGAATCCCGAACGACCGGGTCCGCATCGGGAACGTTGCCTTCCGGGCCGGGGTCCGGGACTGGTTCGGGGTCCGGGCCGGGTCCCGGCTGATCGCCGCCCCCGCCGCCGCTAGGCATGTTTTCCCAATAACGGAAGTCATGGATGGCCAGTCCCGCAAAAGAGGAATGAGCGTCCAACCGGCCCGTCAGATCAGATAAGGACTGGTTCATCTGCTCTTTTTGCTGCCCGTAAAAGGTCGTGTAGCTTTCGCCCGGCATTTCCTTCGTGTTGACGCCGATCAGCACTTTTTTGCCGAGTCGGTCGGCTAGGTTGAGCTCGTCTTGGGACAAAGCGATAATGCCGTGTTCCGAATCGACGTCATTCCGGTAAGCCAGCACCGTGACATGATCGAATTGCCGCATCAGCCATTCATTGAGCGCTTCGCCCCCGGAGGCGCTGTAACCGTCAAACCAGAAGGGAATGTCGATTCCGAGTTCGAGCCCCGAGCCGGAGGTTTTGCCGAGAAAAGCCGACAGGTTGCTCTCCCACGTTTGGATGACTGCATCATGATCCGCTGCCCACTGGGGAAGAACATAAGGTTCTATATCGAGATGGATTCCATCGAACCGGCTTTCGGGCGAAGCGCCGGCATTATACTCCATCGTCCATTCGGCAAGTCCTAACATGCGGTCCCGATGTTCCGTCAGGGCCCATCCTGGATCGCCGCCGAGCGCATGGACGGCGACGCGTTCCTCATGCGCGTGCTGCACGAACGTTTCATAGGTCTTTTTAGGCAAATCCCGGTTGATTTGCAGGTAAATCAGATTAATGCCTTCATTGCGGGCAAACTCTAGCAATTTTTCTCCGCCATCCTCGATCAGTTCCGTCTGCCATACCCAAGTGGCCTTGACGTCCTTCGACGGGGCGCTGAATCCCGTAAGCAGGATCGCCGCCAGAAACAGCAGGGCAGTGAGCCATCGAGAATTTTTGACAAACATAATTTCCCTCCATTCCTATGCGAGGACTTGCAATCCTCATGTAGTAAACGGAGTAATTATAGCATTGATCCCCCAAAAAAAGATGAGCCCAAGTCCTTAAAGAACGGGCTCATGCAAGTCGCGCAAAATCAAAAATGCCTAAAAGGAACTATGCCGGCCGCGGAAGACGGCCCGGAATGGTCGGAGAAAGAGAAATACTGGAAGGCATTAGGGCCAACTGCGCAGGAGAAAAGTTACGGTTCATAGATCATTTTCCGCGTCATGCCCCCGTCGATCACCAAATGAGTCCCGGTTACGAAGGAATTGTCCGGGTCTGCCAAATAGAGGCAAGCCTTGGCGATATCCTCCGGTCTGCCTACCCTGCCTGCCGGATGTTGTTCATGATCGGCCGGTTTTAGCGAGTCGTAGTTTTGCGTTTCGATCCAGCCGGGGCTTACGCAATTGACGCGGATATGGTCCGGTCCGAGGGAAACGGCCATGGCATGGGTCAGGGCTACGATGGCCCCTTTCGAAGCGGCATATGCCTCCGAATTCGGTTCCGACATCAGCGCGCGCGTGGATGCAATGTTGACGACGGACCCCGAAACGCCGTTCCTTTTCATGGAGCGGGCCGCTTCGCGGGTCGCCAGAAAGCAGCTTCGCACGTTCGTGTTCAGCACGTCGTCCCATTCGCCGACGGACAGCTCAAGCGGCGATTTCCAGCGGGACACCCCAGCGTTGTTGATCAGCACATCGATTCTGCCGTATTCGTCCTCCGCGGCTTTCATCAGCTGCCGGATATCCTCTTCTTTGCGCACATCGCAAGGCACGAAGATGGCTTGTCTGCCTTCGTTGCGGATCGCAGCCGCAGCTGCTGCGCCTTGATCTTCGTTCAGATCCGCCATGACGAGTTTGGCGCCTTGCTCGGCAAATGCTTTGGCGACGCCGAAGCCGATGCCTTGGGCCGCTCCGGTGACAACCACGACGATATTTTGAAATGTCATATGGATTCCTCCTTTAGTCTAACCTTACCCGATGCTTCTACTTTAGATTCAATCGTCTTCCCATTCAAGCATACTAGCAAAAACAAAAAGACCACATCCTTTGGAAGATGCAGTCCAATCATTTGATTTTGCCATCGGTACGCGTCATAAACGCTCATAATTCCGATAACGCGCCCCCGTCTCGGCTTCGCCGGCAAACCGCATACGGCGCTCAAAACCTTTGAACCGGGTGCCTTGAAACGTAAGCCTTCCCGTATCCCCTTCCGCGCATAATCCGAACTGTTTTCCGCTGACGGGAAACTCCATGCGGTCCCCGCTTTCCACTTCGAACGTAATATAGTAGACCGTATTCGTATGGCTGGTCATCTGATCATTCGGCTCATGCGTATGGCGCTGGTTGATTTCGGTCCGTTTGCTGACGATCCGGGAGTCGACCGTGAGAACAGGCTGTTTGTTGTTCCGCCCCCACTGCAGCAATCCTCTGCCGACAGACACGGCAATGATACCGATCACGGCGACAAAAAAGATCGGCATGACTTTTCCGAAGAAGTCGAACATCCAAAATGACGAATCTCCTGGCATGCTTCCCCCTCCTTTTCGACTTTAGGCTGAGCGATGCTCCTCTAGCGGGCCTGTTCATAACAAGTATATGCGGGGGATATGACAAAAAAACCACTAGTCCTTGTCAGACAAGCCTTTCCCGAACTTTTTCCCTGGTATTCGAACCGGACAACCGTTTCCCCGCCGAACGCAAAAAAGCGAAGAACCACCGTTCTTCGCTTCCTTTTACAACTTACAACACTCTCCACGTTGCACCGCCGTCCGTCGTTTGCAAAAGCCTCGAGCTCCGCTGCTCGCTGTTTCCTATCAAAAGCCAGCCTACATGCGGCGACGTAAATTGCAGCTTCACGACTTCGGGATACTCCTGAAGCTTTTGCTGCAGCACCTCGTTCTTCGTGATTGCAAGCCATGTCTTGCCCTGGTCCACCGTATGGTACAGCGTACTGCCGACAAGAGCCCAGCCTTCAGCGGGATTGATGAAAGTAGGCCGCAGGGATTGGTTCAATCCTTCGCTCGAGGGAAGGCCGAAGTTGACGAATTTCCACGTGTCGCCGCCGTCTTCCGTGAAATAACCGTTGTATTTCGTACTGTCTCCAAGCTTGCAGCCGATCGGAATCCATCCGTCCTTATGCGACCCGAAAAATTGAAGGTTGCCGGCCGCATAGGAAATGCACGGCTTCAGCTTTTCCCGGTCAAAAAACGCCGGGCCCGAAGTCCATTTTTTGCCCCCGTCCTTCGTCCGGTAGAGCTTGGGTTCCCCCAATTCCTGAATCATGGCGTATCCGTTCAAGGAGTCGGTAAAGTTTATGCCTACCGTATAACCCAGATGAGGGATCGGGGCGCCGGTGTCGGATCTTCCCGGATCGTACACCGTGTTCTGCATCGCGATATTCCAGACGGCCCCGCCGTCATCGGTGCGGTAAAGCACCTTGAGCTCCTTGCCCGTCGACGACTCTTCCGTCGTCATGAGCCAGCCGTGCTGCGGCGAATTGAAATGGATCGCGGAAACCTTGTTTTTTTGGGGGATCGAGGAGATGTTCCAATTTTCTCCCCCGTCGCTCGTATGAAGCACGATCGTCTCCGACATGCCTGCGGGATCGCGGACGATCCAGCCGTTTTGCGGATCCGTAAAATAGACGTCCTTTCCATACCTGGGATTCGCTGCGAACTGCACGTTCGCCGACGGCGAAATGTTAACCCAGGTCCGGCCGTTGTCCTCGGTCAAATACATGCGAAGTTCATTGCGGGTCAATCCCCAGGCAATGCCTTGAGTTTCGCTTAGAAGCTGGAATTCCGTAAGTTTGGTTTGAATTTTATATTTGCCTGCATCATGGTTTATCTTGTTCGCTTCGCTCGGCGCCACCACCGTTAGGGTCTGGCCGTCACCGGCCGCCGATTCGGCGGAATCCTGCAATGCGGGAGCCGACGCCGGTTCCGCGGTCTGTCCCTCCTCGGAAGAACATGCGCTTAACAATAGGCTGCACAGCAAAGCGATGCCAACGAGTTGTCTGCCCCACTTCATCCTAAGTTCCTCCTCTCCTGAGGACAGCCTGTCCTTTCAAAGAAGCCCCCAACTCAATTAATATAACATATCGGCAGAGTTGAGCCAATTCCGGCGGATCGTCGGCGGGACCGTCAGATACGGCAATCCCAAAAAAAGGATTCGGAGGCGTCTGGAAGCAAACGAAAAAAGCGCCTAAACTTCCCGGTCGGGATGTAGACGCTTATCACGTAAAACGTAAACTATGGTCAGCTGTCTGACCGCTTCGATCGCTGAATTTTAAGGAGTGCTTCGGCCTATTGTTTCACCCACGCGGTACGCAAATCCATTTCGCGGATGCATTCTTCGCTGTCATGCCCGTCGTTGCCGATGAGCGGCGTAACCGGATATGCCTCCATCTCTTCGTCGGAATAGGTTTGCAGGAGCGAGCTTAACGAATGAAAAGCCGTGTTTTCTTCATTCAGCCAGTCCTTCATCGCTTCCTCCGGCAAAATGGCGGGCATGCGGGATTCCTCGAAGTCCCCGATCAGTCCGTTAGCCCCGGTCATGACCAGCGTGAACGTCCGCAGCGGCTCGCCGTGATGGTCCTTCCAGATTTCATACAAGCCGGCGACTCCGAACATCCCGCGGTTTTTCAGCACGACGCGGACGGGGTAAGCTTTTTTGCCTTCCTTTTTCCAATAATAAAAGCCGTTGCACGGAATGACGCACCGCTGTTTTTCGATCATTTTGCGGTACGTGGGATTTTCCTTTACCGTATGCAGATCGGCATTGACCGCATCCTTCCCCCAATAGGGAATGAAGCCCCAGCGGAATTCGTCCAGGACGCGTTCGCCGTTTTGCTGAAGTATGACCGGCGTGAACTGGGTCGGACTGACGTTGTATCGGTTTTTGTAGTAATACATCACGCGGTCAACCTGAAAATGATCCATAATCATCGGCAGGTCGGCAGCCATTGAATAACGCTGGCACATGCAGCATCACCCTCCTCTTTGGACGTTAGTTTCCGCCAAAAGAGGAAAATTATGCATGATTTCATGAGAAAACGTCGTTAAACCTGAACGTCTGGATGACCGGTTTGGCATGCTCCAGCTCGGCGCTTACCGGATAACCGGTCCGTCACCGGTCCGTCCTGCAGCTCGTAGGCGGCGCAGACCGGAATTTGATCCAATTCACCCAAAGAGGCTTTGGGCTTACGATCATCGCGCGCCATTTTATCACGGAGGAACTCGCCCCGGGCAAACTGGTCGAAGTGCCGCTGTTGCCGCCCATCCCCGAGCGCCATGTCGGCATAGCGATCCTGAAGGGAGTCCCGCTTTCGGCGGCTTCGAAACATTTTATTCAATCCTTGCCATAAATCCGATGTATTTCCCGGATCATTCTGCAACCATCAGTCGCCCGATCCGGTCGCATTCCTCCGCGAACCAGACGTCCCCGCCGGCGGATACCGCAATGCCATGCGGTTCCGATTTCGCGGTTGGGATCGCATATTCCGTGATTTTTCCATCGATCGTGATCCTGCCGATTTTATTGCCCGCCCACTCGGTAAACCATAAATCCCCCCGTATTCCCGGCGTGATGGCGTGCGGGCGCGCATTCGGCGTCGGGATGTCATATTCCGTGATCGCGCCGCCGGGGGTCATTTTCCCGATTTTATTTCCCATAATCTCCACGAACCAGATCGCTCCGTCGGGTCCGCATGCAAGTCCAACCGGGCCGGATTGTGGCGTCGGAATGTCATATTCGGTTATTTCGCCTGCCGTGGTGATCCTGCCGATTTTATTTCCCTGGTTTTCCGAAAACCAGAGCGCTCCGTCCGGCCCTTGGGTGATAAAGGAAGGATATGCTTTGGCATCGGGCAGGTCGTATTCCGTGATCTCCCCCGACGCAGTGATTTTGCCGATTTTGCCTGCATGCATCTCCGTGAACCATACGGCTCCGTCCGGTCCTTCCGCGACTCCGAAAGGCGCCGCGTTGGCTCCGGGAAGCGTGTACTCCTTTAAGGAACCGTTCGCCTGCAATTTCCCGATGCGATTCGCATGATATTCGGTGAACCATATGTCCCCCCGAACATCCGAAATGATCGACATCACGCCCGCTTGCGGGGTCGGGACTTCAAACGATGACATCCCGCCGCCGTCCGTGATTCGCCCGATCCGGTTTCCTTTTTGCTCCGTGAACCATAAGGCACCGTCTTTGCCGCAAGTGATGCCGTACGGGCCCGATTCAGGTTCTGAAACCGCATATTCAACAAAGGTCGTTTTCATGGGATTACCCTCCTTAAAAGTTCATCATTGCTGCTTCATGGTACGCATCGTCTCGATATCTCCGCTGACGATCGCACCCATGAACTTTTGGATGACGGCGATCTCCAAGTCCCACCATCTCAGGACAAGCAGCTCTTCTATGATCTCCGGCGAAAAGCGCTTCCGTATTTCCTTTGCCGGATTCCCACCTACGATCGTGTACGGCGCAACATCCTTCGTGACGACGGCTTCCGCCCCGATGACCGCCCCGTCGCCGATCCGCACGCCCGGCATAATGGTTGCCCGCCTGCCGATCCATACATCGTTGCCGACGATTGTATCGCCTTTGATCCTCAGCTGCTCCAACGTCGGCGCGTATTGCTCCCATCCGTGGCCAAAGAGGTTAAACGGATAGGTCGAACCATCCATCCTGTGATTGCCGCCATCCATCATAAACCGCGTTTCCGGGGCAATGGAGCAAAACTTGCCGATGATCAGCTTGGTCCCGATCACTTCGTAATGGTACAAGACCTGGTCCTCAAAGGACTCGCCGTTCGCCGAATCGTAATAAGAATAATCGCCTGCGATGATGTTGGGCTTCGTAATCGTATTTTTAATAAACTGCACATTGCGGTATCCGGGAATCGGGTATTTTTCGCTGGGGTTCGGTCCTGTCATTGAACAATCATCCTCCGTCATAATAGATGAAAACCGCCCGACCCAGGGACAACCAATCATAAAAAAAGCCCCTGTTCCGGACATCCGGACAGGGGCAGGCAGACGCAAGCCGCGGCTCGTTCCCTCGGAGGGAACGTCTCGCTGCACGTCCATATCTATAAAAGCCCGCACTAATCCTATCCGGAAAAATGATCGTCGATCTCGATTTTTCGCTGGAATAGGATTAGTAGATCATTGGCCTTGGGTTCACCCTTTCAATACTGGTTGGATTAACCATATCACACGCTTGAAAAGGAATCAACTACGCTTTGAAAAAATCCGCCAACACGGGGGCAATCGCATCAGGGGATACATCGTGTCCTTGACCTGTCAAAGCCGTATATTCGGCATGTTTGATGCGATCCGCAACGGCTTGTGCCGCATCGCGAAACATCGGTTCGCTTTGGTCGCCGTGGATCGCCAGCGTGGCAGCGGTTATGGAAGACCATTTACCGGCCGGCAAAGGTTTGCCCGCCATGACATCCCGGGAGATCATGCCGTCATAGGCCAGCGTATGCGCCATTTCCTCCATCTCCTGCCACATCGGGTCCGCTTTCATCGGAGCCAGGTATTCTTCGGGAATGAGCAGCGCTTGCGTCATAAATACCTCGATGGCTTTTCCCCGGTTCCCCGCGCCGATGGCAGCCTGGATTTGCTCGACATAATCTTCCGGCAGCGGTGGACGGCTGTCATCCAAAATAAGCGGAGGCTCATACAAAGCCAGTTTCCGCACTTTGCCCGCAAGGCGGTCGGCAGCCTCCAGCGCCAGGATCGCTCCCGAAGAAATTCCGTAAACGTATGCGGACCCGCCTGCTGAATCAATCAACGCCTCGATATCTTCGATTTCCCGCTGCACCGTATAAGGAAGCGTATCGCCGCTATCCCCGCGTCCCCTCCGATCGTAGTTTATCACGGTGAAATGCTCTGACAGCAGTCCGGCCAGCTGAATCCATTGCGGGTGGTGACGCGTACCCAGCGCACCTGGGACGATAATCACCGCGTCCCCTCTTCCCGATTGCTCGAATGCGATTTCCGTACCGTCTTTTGAAATGACCTTATTCATCATATCTCTCCTCAGCATGAATTGGAGCTGCTGGCGCCATTCGTTGGAGTTTTGGATGCCGGTTTCTTTAGCTCCTATAACACAATTATGCCACAAAGGGAATATTCCTGTAAAGGTATATTACGTTCTTGATCCGCCCCTTATCTCAAAAAGATCAAATGTCCCGTCCACGGCATGGCCCCGGCACTCCCTCATAAAATAAGCCCGATCCTGCTTCAAGCAGGAATCAAGGCTCTTTTTGCACGGCGGTTCAGTTTTCGGGTGAGAAAACTACTAGCGCCCATTGCAGGCCGCTTGAATTATGTGAACGATTGGATGCTTCCAAAGCCATTTTTATTGCAACGTTAATAAAGATTCTGTAAAATCCATACATACAGATTGTACCATTTCCATAAACCTATTTTTGACGGGAGATGAATTGCAGAGCATGACCATTTATGTCGTTTTGCTCCGGGGCATCAACGTCGGCGGACATAACAAAATCAAGATGGCCGAGCTTCGGGAGGTTCTCGAAAAAGCGGGCTGCCGGCAGGTACGGACTTATATCCAAAGCGGAAACGTGGTGTTGGCCTCCGGGCTGGACGGAACGTCTTTGAAGGAGCTGATCGAAAGGGAAATCAACGCCGCGTTCGGCCTTAACGTTCAAGTGATCATCCGCAGCAAGGAAGAGTTTGAAGCGATGATAAAAAATTGTCCTTATGACGACGCCTCGCTGCAGGAAGGAGAAACGCTCCATGTATCGATTCTTTCAGGCATCCCCTCGGCTGAAGGCATGGAAAAGCTGGCGGCGGTGGATCGCGGCATCGACGAATATACGATCATCGGCACCGAACTCTACATGTTCGTCCGCAACAAATTCAACGAATCCAAGCTGGCAGACAGTTTGGGCAAGTTGGGCACCCCCGGCACGGTGAGGAATTGGAAGACGATACGAAAGCTGGAGAGCATGGTTCAAGAGCTTCAGCCGTAATAAAAAAAGCGAAGGAATTCAACGGGCGGATCGCCTGGCGTTCCTTCGCTTTTCCAGGTTTTTCCTGCAGGGCTAACCCGTCAGCCACACCGTTGAAATGAAACTCCCCTATCCCTTCGTTCCCCCCTGCATGCTGAATCCTTTGGACATAAACCGCTGCGAAAGAATGTACAGCACGATCGACGGAATCGCGTAAAGCACCGAAAATGCCGCCAGCCTGCCGTAGTCCACCATGCCGTATTGGCCGAAGAACTGGTATAACTTCAAGGAAGCCGGAAAATTTTCCGGGCTTTGCAGCAAAATGTAAGGGACAAAAAAGTTGCCCCAGCTGCCGGAGAACGTAAAAATCGCCACCGTGCAAATCCCCGGCACCATCAGGGGCGCCACGATTTTCCGGATGCCCGTAAACACCGAAGCGCCGTCCACCCATGCCGCCTCCTCCAAATCTTCGGGAACGGAGTCCATAAAGTTTTTGATCATCCAAATGCCGTAAGGCATGGACGAAGCCACGTAAAAAAGCACGACGCCGACCACGTTATCGTACAGCTTTAAGGTCAAAAACAGCTGATACACGGGGACCATCACCGCGGTGATGGGCAGCGAGGTCATAAACAGAATGGTCAGCATGAACGGTTTTTTGAACTTCAACTGATAGCGGGACAACGGATAGGCCGCCAGCAGCGCCAGAAGAACGACGATCACCGCTTGCCCGAGCGACATCAACAGGCCGATGGCAAACGCCCGCTGGTTTTCGCGGCTCGTCAGCACATCCACGTAGTTCCCCGGGGTTACCTGCTTGGGCATTTTGAGCGATTGCATCGCATTCGGATCGACGGAAGCCACGAGCACCCACAATAGCGGCAGCAGAAAACAAATCCCGATGAGCGACAAGACGACATAAGGAAGGATTCGATAGATAAGTTTGCGCTGTTTGGCGTTCATACGAAATCTCCTTTACTTTTTGAACGAACGGATATAAAACAAGCTGAGCACGATGCCGAGCAGCAGCAGGAGAAGCGAAATGGCCGTGCCGTAACCGAGCTGGTAGTTCACGAAAGCCTGGTTGTACATAAAAATCGGGAGCGTCGTCGTTTTGGTGCCCGGACCTCCGCCCGTCATGGCATAGATGAGACCGAACACGCCCAGCGTTTGCAGCGTGACGAGCATCGCGTTGGTCGTGATCGTTTCGCGGATGTAAGGGATGGTGATGCGCAGCAAGATTTGCAGCTTGGACGCGCCGTCCACGACGGCGGCCTCTTCGATTTCGCTTGGCACGTCATCCAGCGCCGCCTGAAAAACGAGCATGGAAAAAGCGGTACCGTGCCATATGTTCGCAAGGATGACGGTCAGCATCGGAACGGTAAACAGCCAGGTGACCGGAGAGATGCCAAAAAACGAAATGATCGCGTTCAGCGTGCCTTCGTCCCCAAAAAAGCTGTACAAGCATAAGGCGCACACGATCTCGGGCGTGACCCATCCGGCCAATACGACGGTGCCGATGACGCGCCGGAACGTCTTGTTTTTATTCTTCATTAGCAGGGCGATCAGAAAACCGAGCACCTGCTGGCCGATCACGGCCGATCCGATCAAGAAGACAAGCGTGTTCCATATGCTGATCCGGACCGTCGGGTCCTGAAACATCCGGGTATAATTGTCCAAACCGACAAATTTCAGCTCTTTGGCCGCTTCACCGGTCAATGCCAAATTCGTAAAGGAATAAAAAAACGTCAGCAGGATCGGATAGATAAAAAACAGCAGCATGATGACGATGGACGGCAGCAGGAAATAGAGCCAAGTCCAGTTTCTTTTTTGAAGCTGCGGGGATGATGCCGAAATCCCTCCCATGTTGAAGCCTCTCCTTTCTCGGATGAATGCGAACACCGCATGCCCGCGCTTCGCACCGGATGACGGTTCAGCGCAGGCATGCGGTGCCGCTTATTTTTCTATTGCATGATCCTGCCCGACAATGCGGGTGACGTCCTGTGCGTACTTGTTGGCGGCATCGGCCGCGGATGTGCCCGTGGCGACCGATTCGACCATCGTTTGGATTTGCGTCGACACTTCGGGATATTTGTCCTGGGCCGGCCGGAATTCGGCGTTTTTCAAATATTCGGTCGCGATTTCGTTAAACGGCATTTGGGTGTATTCCGGATCTTTGGCGACATCGGCGCGCACCGTGATGTTGCCGGACGACATGACGAGCTTTTGCGTGTTTTCCTTATTCAAAGCGAATTTGATAAAATCCCATGCCTCGTCTTTGTTCTTCGCATTGCTCGGAATGGAGAGCGCCCAGCCGCCCGCCAGCGTGATCGTTCCCGGCGCCTGGCCTTTGCTGGTCGGCATCGGGGCAAAACCGAGCACGTCTTTGTACTCGGGCCACGGGGAAGCTCCGCCTTCCAGGTAATTGCCCGTAATCCAGGAACCGTCGAGAGAAATCGCCAGCTTTCCTTTGGGGAGATATTCGCGCGTCGCCGTATTGCCGGCCTGCCCGTTCAACACTTTGGAGAGCGGCGGGCCCAGCTTTTCCTTTGCGACGGTCTCGATAAAAGCAAGCGCATCGTTGATGCCTTGGCTTTTGACGATCCATTTTTTGCTTGCGTCATCGTAGAGGCGTTCGCCCGTTCCGTACAACAGCATTTCGTAGGTCTGCATCGAGGTGGCTTCCCCCGTTGCCTTGCCAAGGTTCATCCAGATCGGAACGACGTCGCTGCCTGCTTTTTCCTTGATCGTTCTGGCCGCGGCGAGCACCTCATCCCACGATTTCGGCTTCCAGTCTTCGGGAAGGCCTGCCTTCTTGAAAATCTCTTTGTTGTACCAAAGCCCCCTCGAGTCCGTATTGTACGGCACGCCGTATACTTTGCCGTCGCTGGCGGTCACGCCTTTTTTCATGGCTTCGATGAACGAGCCGTTGCTCCAGTCCTCCCAACCTTTCAGCCTGTCGTCCAGCGGCTCCAGGAAGCCGGCGCTGGCATCCGAATTCAGCATGAACGTATCTTCGGTCACGATGTCCGGCGCGGTGTCTTTCGATTTGAGAGCCAGCGCGATTTTGGCAAAATAATCCCCTTCCGAAGCCTGAATCGGCGTCGGCTTGATTTCGACGTTTTTATTCGGATAGGACGCGGACACCTCTTTGATCCATTTGTATAACGTTCCTTTTTCCCCGGTGCCGTCGTCGCGGTAAGTGATCGTAATCGTTTTCTTTTCGGTCGCGGCTTTATCCCCGCCGCCCTGGGATGGGGCAGGATCATTCCCTTGTGCTTGAGGGGCCGAGCTTGAACCCGAGTTTGAGCAGCCCACCGTCACCGCAAGCAGCAAGGCCGACGACATCAGCGCCCATTTTCTTTTTGCGAGCATCTTCATATCCCTCCTTCGTTCGCTTTGAAAGCGATTCCGTAATTCATCTTTATTGCGCTTTGTCCGCAAATATTCAGGCAGGCCGCAAAAGTTCAGAGAACGATCTCTGGAGAATCCGGCCGATTTTTGCAAGATCGTTTTCGCCCTCCCCCATGTCCTGAAACCTATCCCGAACGACAGGAAGAGATGAAAAGACGAAACAACGGACGGTTCGGGGCGTTCGTCCCCGCAGAGGAAGATAGGCAACCGATTTCGACACCTCGAAAACGACGGCGTTCGCCAGGTCTGATTCTAAAGACTGTCCCTCTTCGGTCTCATACCAGAGAAATGTAAAAATTGTAAAATGTAAATGTATTTTACTAGTGTTCAATTATCGAAAGGAGCAAAGGAGGGCCGCATTCGCAGCATTTCATTATCGATTCTAAGGAGGATATGAATTGAGCAGAAAAAAGCCGTCTAAAGTTCGCAGCTATTCCATGCTTGCGCTGAGCACCGTGCTTGCGGTAGGAATCACCTCCCCCAGCGCGGTCTTCGCATCGCCGGATCGGTTAAAGCTTCCGGAACAAACCCAAATCAGTCTCGACTCCCTGCTGAAGCAAGGGCAAACGGCAAAGGATTTGCTAAAACAGAAAGCGCCGGATCTTCGTGCATTTTCTGCATCGAAGCAGCCTCTTAATTTGGTGGAGGAATCGGACAGCAGCGAGCCCATTTCGGTCATCGTTCAGCTGCAGAACGATCCGCTGAAAGTATACGAAGTCAAACCGTCGACCCGTGCACGCTCTTCGATCGGCAGCTATCAGGCACAACTGAACCAGGAGCACCTGAAGTTCAAATCCGCGGCGCTTGCCAAAACTTCCGCCCAATTCACCAAGGAATATTCGAAAGTGTTCAACGGTTACGCCGTCACCCTGCCGGCCAATCAGGTCGACCAGTTGTTGACGCTGCCCGGAGTCAAGGCGGTGTTCCCGAACGAGGAGGTCCATGCGCTCCCGATCGAAGAGAAGCCGGAAATGACTCCTTACATGGACGAAAGCGCCCCGCTCATCGGCGCAAACGAAATGTGGGACTCGGGATATGACGGCAAGGGGATTAAAGTAGCCGTTATCGATACGGGCATCGATTACAACCATCCCAGCTTGAAGGATGCCTACAAAGGCGGATACGATTTTGTGGACAACGATGCCGATCCGATGGAGACGCTGCCGGATCCCAGCAAACCGGTTAAAAACGGCAAACCTTACGATACCTCCCACGGTACGCACGTATCCGGCACCATTGCCGGCCGCGGAAACCCGGAACATCCCGATACGGGCAGCGGTTGGGTCCGCGGGGTAGCTCCAGCTTCCGACCTGTACGCCTACCGCGTTCTCGGCCCTTACGGCTCGGGCAGCACAGAAAACGTCATCGCGGGGATCGAAAAAGCGGTCAGCGACGGCGTGGACGTCATCAACCTGTCGCTGGGATCCTCCCAGAACAATCCGTATACGCCGGATTCGATCGCCGTGGATAATGCCGCATTAGCCGGCGTCACCGTCGTCGTGGCCAACGGCAACGACGGTCCCGGAGCCGAAACCGTGGGCAGCCCGGCTTCCGCCCAGCTGGCGATTTCGGTCGGCGCTTCGACGCCGCCGCTCAACACGCCTATTTTCATATCGGACAGCTTAGGCACGGTCTACGCCCAACTGGCGGCCGGTTCGGCCAAACTGGACAATACGGATGAAAAGCTGGAGCTGGTAAACGCGGGACTCGGCAAAGCGGATGATTACAAAAATGTGAATGTCGCCGGAAAAACGGTTCTCGTCTCCCGAGGCGAAATCTCTTTTGCCGAAAAATCCGAAAACGCCGCCAAAAACGGCGCAAAAGCACTCATCATTTATAACAATACGGCGGGGGAAATCAACGCTACGATCGAAGGCGCCAAACAATCCGTGCCAACCTACACCATTTCCCAGGACAGCGGACTGAAGCTGAAAGCGGCCGTCGAAAAGGGAGATAATCAGGTCGCCTTCAATTACAAGAAGGAGCAGGATTTGCTCGCCGACTTAAGCTCAAGAGGCCCTTCCCTGCCGCATTACGGCATCAAACCGGACATCGCCGCCCCGGGCGTCGGCATCAAATCTTCCATTCCGGCGTTTGACGGAGACTATGCCAATGCGTATGAGGAATTGCAGGGAACCAGTATGGCAACGCCTCACGTAGCCGGTTCGGCCGCGCTCTTGCTCGAGAAAAGCCGCAAAGACGGCCTCAGCTTGAAGCCGGATCAAATCAAAGCGTGGTTGACGAACAACGCGGTGCTGATGAAAGACCGTCAAGGCAACCCATACGGCGTAAACGAACAAGGTGCCGGCCGCGTCGATTTGAAACATACCGCCGATGCCCAAGCGATCGTCAAAGTCGAAGAGCCGTTGCCGGTTCCGCTTCAGGACGAAACGCACCAAACTTCCTATTCCGGCAGCCTCTCCTTCGGCCTGCTAAAGGCTGGATCGACGGTGACACGGAAGCTGAGCATCGATAATATCGCAGGCAGCAACCAGCACTACGCCGTATACGTCGATTGGGCGAGCAACAGCGGCCTGCAGCTGATCCCCGAGCTGTGCGATATCCATCTGAAGGCCAACGAGTCTTCATATGACCTGCCGGTTACGCTAACCATTCCGGAAGGAACGCCGGAAGGCATCTATCAAGGTCATATCCAGTTCACGCAGATGAAAACCGGACATCAGCTCCATGTGCCTTTCAGCGTATACGTCGGCGAAACCTTCGAACAGCCGGCCATGACGTCCGTAGAAGTGGATCCGATTTATCTCTCTACGGCCGAAGGCGGCAATGGGATGGCTACGGTGTATTACTCGTTGAATGAGAAGGTCGAGGATTACGGCTTCTACCTATTTGGCCCAACCGCGAACGACGATAACTTATCGCTGCTTGGCCTAATTTACAGAGAAGATTTCCAAAATAAACTCGATCCGTTCTACTATTCGTTTGATTGGGATGGGACGATCATCGGTTTGGACGGAAAAGAGACGAAGTTGAACAAGGACGCCAACCCTGACGGGATTTATGCCTTAGTTCCGGTCGTCTTCAAAGTGGGCGAAGAGGAACCGATTCTGTTGGAGGACTCGCTCAAGGCATTCCTTTTGGACAATACGGCGCCTACAGCCGTGCTTCCCGAGAAAGTGACGGTAAATGCCGAGAAACCAAATGAAGGCATATTGCAAGGCCGCATTGAAGACGACTTGTTGCTGCAATATCTCGGTACCGCCCAAGAATACGTCCATGTAAAAGCGGTCGTGGATACGGCCAATAACCAGGAATTTGCGGGCACGATCGATGCTAAAGACAACTTTACCGTCAAGTTCCCGTTAACGCAGGGATCGAACAAAATCCAGCTCTTCGTCTACGACGATGCCGGAAACGGTTCGGCAGTGCCGGCCAAAACCTATGAGTACGCATTAAAAGACGGCAGTACGGCCGTTGGACTCGCTACGGTCCAAGAAAGCGTGTATACGAACGAACCTTTTGACGTTAACGTTCATTTCGAGGGTGCCGAAGACGTTCAACGCATGACCGTCGACGTCACGTACGATGCTGAACTGAAACTGAATCAAGTAACGCCGGGCGCCAAAGACATTCAAGTCGAATCGCAGCAAAACGTCGCCGCAGCCGGCCATGCCGACGGCAAAAAAACCGTGACTTTCGGCTTCGAGCTGGACCAACCGGCGAAAACCGGCACGTTGGCCCATTTCACGTTTACGCCATCCGAACCCGGAATTTTCTCGCTGGATCTCAGCAATGTAAAATTGTGGAATGCCGAACAAAAAGAAGTTGCTGCATCGACGTTAACCGGGATCCAAGTTAAAGTAACCGACCGGAACGTTTCGTATGATTCTCAGAATCCTGACCAAAACAATCCGGTGACCGAGCCTGACAAGGGATCGGAACAGCCGGGCGGCAACCCGTCCGCTGAACCTTCCAAGGACAACCAAACATCCGGCTCCTTGAAGGTCACCAGAGAGAAATTCCAATCGGCTCCATCCGTGGAAACATCCGAAAAACCGGTGCCGAACCGAATGCCTTGCTCGAAACCTAACCCGAATCCAGGCAGCCCGGATCCCGATCCGAATCCAGGCAGCGGTAACGGAGGCGGTTCATGGTCCGGCGGAGGATCGGCATCCCAAACGCCAAGCACGCCACCCGGCACGAAACTGGCTGCCGGCGTGTTGACTGAAAAAGGTACCGGCGAGCAAAAAACGGCCGAACTGAACGTTGATGCCTCATATCTGACAGGACAGCTCAACAAATCGGACAGCAAAAACGTGACGGTGGACCTTAGCGACGCGTCGTTCGATTCCTACCATCCGTTCACCCTGAAGATCGGCAGTACGCTGACGGAGCAGCTGCTGAAATCGGGCAAGCCATTGATCATCAAAGGCAAAGGTTTTGAGATCCACGTTCCGGCCGGCACCCTTAAAAGCTTCGTGGCGAAAGACGGGCTTTCCGTCTCGTTCAGCTTTAGCGGTACCGCTGCAGGAACGATTCAAGCCCCGGCCGGCGGCAGCGCTGGTTTCGTTTCCGGCGCCCTGACGATCAACGACCCGGCGACGGCGCTGACTTCCCCGGTGTCCATCACACTGGCGCTCGATGCCGGGAAGGTGAAAAACCGCGGCAAAGTCGGCATCTTCGCGAAAAACAAGGAAGGCGTATGGACCTATGCCGCTTCGGGCAATAACCAAACCGGATTTGTCACGTTCCAAACATCCAAACTTGGCGCGTTCAGCGCGGTTGAAGCCCTCAAAACCTTTAACGACATCGTCCATCATTGGGCCAAAAACGAAATCGAAGTGATCGCTTCCCATTACCTGGCGAACGGCAAGGACGCAACGGATACTTATAAACCGAATGACCCCGTGACGCAAGCGGAATTCCTGTCCCTGCTTGACCGGCTTCTTGGCACGGGCAAAACATGGAGCGACCGCGCGGCCGAGACAGGTTCCAGCCATCCGTTAAGCCGCGAGGAGCTCGCCGCATTGCTTGCTCAAGCATTAGGCGCCGGTTCGACCGGGGGAGGCTCTGATCTTGCCTTCAAGGATGGGGACGATATCCGGGATTCGGCCAAAGGAGCCGTTTCCTATGCCGTTGAAAAAGGGTATTTGAAAGGCAATCCGAACGGAACCTTCAATCCGAAAGGCAAATTGACCCGGGCTGAAGCCGGCATCATCTTGTACCGCATTCTTCAAGAGCTGCAATCCAAATAAAACCACGCTAAAAACGGCAGGCAGCGGAGAGGATTCTCCGCAACGCCCGCCGTTTTTTCATTTTACCCGATCCACCTGCAGCAACGTGATCTCTTTGCATTCATACGTGTCTTGGAGCGCTTCTTCTTTGACGACCCCCAGCTTGACCAGTCCGGCGATTTTGCCGGGGTCGGATTTGGAGAGCAGCTTCCACACTTCCAGATCCGGAAGCGCTTCGAACAATTTCTCGTCGTCGTATTCCTTGCGCGTTTGCGAGACAAGTTTGACCCGGTAAGGCCCGGAGATGAAGTCCGCCGTCCCTTGTTCCCTGCAATAGCCGATGATTTCATCGCGAAGCTCTTTAAGCTCCTGCTCGGTTTCTTTTTGCTGCTGTTTCAGCTGAAAATACCTTTTGACGATCTTTTCCATGTCCTGATCACTCTCCCCTTCTACTACATGTGTATGCAGCAAAAGGCACGGATTAGGACGCCTGGCGCGGCTCGCCTATGAATCTTGCGGTAGATCTGCCCTCCTTTTTTAAACCTTTGGGCTGTAGATAGAGACTATGAAAAATAAGGGTATCATCGAATGGTCAAGGTGTGAGCAGATACGATGTTTTTCTATTGTGAATTTTTCATATGATGATATTTTATCATATATGGCTAACGGTTGTTGCCGCAAGCTAAACCGATCCGGACGAGATTCGGATGTTTCCTTTATTCCGCCCCGCCTCGGCCCTCGTACACGACGTTTCCGTTCACTACCGTCATTTGCACGATATCCTGCAGCAGCACATCCGGATTTTCATGAAACGGATCGCGGCGCAAAATCGTGAAATCCGCCGCATATCCTTTTTCGATCATCCCCCGGTCCGATTCATGGCCGCCGGCATACGCGCTCCCTCTCGTATACAACGCAATCGCCTCGTACATGCTTAAACGCTCATTTTCGCCATAAACGGTATCCTGAAACGGTTTGGTGCGGGTGACGGCCGCATGGATGCCTTCGAGCGGGGACACCTTTTCGATGGGCGCGTCGGAACCTCCGGCACATGGGATGCCCTGCTCCAGCAGCGTCCGCCAGGCATACACCAGCCTCTCCCCGGGATCGCCGATCCGTTCCATGACCCAGGGAAAGTCGGACGCGACAAAACTCGGCTGAATGTCCGTGATGACCGGCAGCCGTTTCATCCGCGCCACCAACCCGGGGCGCAATATTTGGCCGTGAATCAGGCGATCCCTTTTCCCGTCCGGGCAAGGGTGTTTCTCCAAATGCGCGAGCACCAATTCCGCCGCCCCATCCCCGATCGCATGCGCGGCAACCGCCATGCCGTGAGCTCTTGCTTTCATGACCAAGCGATCCAGCTCAGGCTCCGCATGAACGGCGACGCCCGAAGTCGACGGGTCATCCGCGTACGGCCGGCTGAGCAGCGCGGTTCTGCCGCCCAAAGCCCCGTCGGCAAACAGCTTCATGGCCCCGAACTCGAGCAGCGGCGACCGGATCTGCTCCCCCCGTCCCGCGGCGAGCCATTCGTCCAATGCCAAATGATGAACGAGCAGATGGGCCCTGAAATGTTTTTGCCGCCCATGAATCACCGTGTCGAATGCGCGCATGGTCCGGCTGCAGCTGCCATAATAACTTAAATCCTCCGTATGGCCGCCCGTCAGCCCCTTGGCCCAGCAATCTTCGATGGCTGCCGCAAGCGCCGCTTCCAAATATTCGTCCGTCGGGCCCGGCACGGCACGGAGGACAAGATCCTGGGCGGACTCCTTCAAAATACCGTTCAGCCGTCCGTGCGCATCCCTTTCCAGCACGCCTCCCGCCGGATCCGGCAGGTCATCGTCGATGCCTGCTGCCTGCAAAGCCGCCGTATTGGCGGCCATCATATGCCTGCACACCCTGCGCAGCAGCACGGGATGCTCAGGAGCCGCGTCGTCCAAAAATTCCCTCTCCGGCTTTCCGGAGTCATCCCATTCGTTTTCGTTCCAGCCTTCGCCCAGGATCCACATCCCTTTCGGGAGCACCGACGCCTGTTTCTTAACGGCTTCGAGCACTTCATCTCGGCTGCGGCAGCCTCCCAGCTGGAGCTTGAGGAAGGTTTCGCCGTGACCGATCAAATGCATATGGCTGTCCACGAATCCCGGGAACATCGCCGCGCCTCCCAAATCCCGAACCTCATCGATCTTTCCGCGATATGTTCTTTCCAGCTCGTCCAACCGCCCGGCATCCCGGATCGCTCCGCCTTCGGTGTACACCGCTTCCACCGTATGGGATTCCCGCAACATCGTGTAGATGGTGCCGCCCTTCCACAACGTCCCCATCGTATTCCTCCTTTGCCCTGATCTCTTTTAGCTATTGTGAATTTTTCATATGTTGAAATATTAATCAAAGGACCGGCCCCCGTGTCCGTATGCCCCGCCTGCAAACAAAAAAGCGGCCCTAGCAGGCCGCTTTTTTGCGCATTCGTCAGCCCGCCGGCCGATCAGGTTTTACCCACCCAATCTTCTCCGGCGACCTGCTTCCAGCGGGCACGTATGTTTTCGTATTCCGGGCCGGACAACGTGCTCGTGCGCAGCAGCTCCGCGTTTTCCGCCCATCTTCCCGGCTTTTGCGTGCCGACCACCGCCGTATGCACGCCGGGCACGGTCAAAGCAAAACGGAGCGCCGTTGCGACGGCCCGATCATGATCCGCCAGGAAGTCATATCCGAGCTCTTTCAGCCGTTGCCAGTAGACGTAAGGATATGCTTTTTCGGACAACGTCTCGTATGTCCAGGCGACATTGGCCACGGGCCTTTTCGCGACCACGCCCATTTGCCGCTCCACGGCCTCCGGCAGCACCAAATCGATCCCTTCCTGGTCGGCAATGTTGAGCGATATCATCAAGCTGTCGAACAAGCCGGTTTGCACCGCGTAACGGGCATCGGTCCGGTCGCCGCTGTAGCCGATAAACCGTGTTTTCCCCTGCTGCTTCGCCTTTTGCAGCACCTCGATCACCGCGCCTTGGCGCAGTATTTTTTCCGAGCAGCTGTGCAGGTGGATGACGTCCACGTAATCCGTGCGGAGTCGCTTCAGGCTGCGGTCAATGCTTTTTTCCAGCATCGCGGGGTTCCAGTCCTCGTCTTCGAAACCGGCCGAATGGCCGCATTTCGTGAACAAATAATAATCGTCCCTGCGGCGGGATAACGCCTTGCCGATCAGTTCCTCGCTGTCGCCGTAGCATTCCGCCGTGTCAATGACGTTCAGTCCGGCGTCCAGCGCTTCGTTCAGCAGCTTTTCAACCTTGGCCAAGTCGGTTTCGGACCCGATTTCCGAGCCGCCGAAGCCAAGAATGCTGACTTCCATCCCCGTTTTGCCAAAAATACGCTTTTCCATCTTCCAGCCTCCTTATTCATCATACGTGATGTGAACCAGGTATCCTTCCGGCGAGAGCGTCTTGCTGATCAATCCTGCAGCATCCATTCGTTAAAAACCGTATATGCTCATGCCTCCATCGACAAGGAGGGTTTGCCCGGTCATGTAGTTGGCCGCGTCCGAAGCCAGGAACACGACGGGCCCGACGACCTCCTCCAGCTGTCCCACCCGATTGAGCGGCGTGCGGTCGAGAATGTCCTGCAAATATTGTTCGTCGCTTAAAAGCTTTTCGGTCAGCGGCGTCCGGAAATACCACGGTCCGACGGCATTGACCAAAATCCCGTACTTTCCCCATTCCAGCGCCAAAATTTTCGTCATATGGATCAGCGCCGCCTTGGTTGAGCCGTACACCACGCCGGTGCGAAGCGCAGTATGGCCCCCGACGGACGAAATGTTGATGATTTTGCCGCCGCCGTGGTCTTTCATGTAACGTCCCGCCGTCTGCGACGCGATAAACGCGGACTTCAGATTCGTCTGCATGATCGTCTCCCATTCGTCGTCCGTCACTTCCAGCGCCGGCGTGCGGATGTTCATTCCCGCATTGTTCACCAAAATATCGAGTCGTCCGGCTTCGGCGATCAGCTTGTCAAAAGCGCCTTCGATTTCCTTCCGCACCGTAATGTCCGCAGGAATGACATAAGGCTTTGCATTCGTATGTTTGCGGATGAGTTCCGCCGTTTCCTCCAAATCGGCTGCCGTCCGCGACACCAAAGCGACGTCGCATCCCGATTCCGCCAGCCCGACCGCAAGCGCGCGGCCGATGCCGCGTCCCGCGCCCGTCACGAGCGCCGTTTTTCCTTCAAGCTTAAACGATGGCAAATACATGCTGTAAACGCTCCTCTCCATCCTGTCCTGTTTTAATTTATGGCATGAACTTTGTGCGACGTAAAATATTGGCTGACGTTCCCGCTTGACGGATGGATTTTCTCCTCGAATTGCTGATCCGTATATCCGCCGATCACTTTCCGCCAAAATGCCTGAGCGGGCAGGTTTTTTTTCACCTGGGTCACTTTCCACCGTCCCTGGAAGCGGTCGAAGAGCTCGCATGCAGCCCAGCTTCCCAATCCGCAGCGGCGGTATTTTTGCATAACGAAAAATTCGGTCATGTAATAGTCGCCTTCCTCCGATTCGGTTAAACGGTCCACGAGCGCAAAGCCGGCGGGATGTCCCCCATGCGTCATCAGAAAAGGATATTTCCCCGTCCCCCTTCTCCAATAGTCGTCCAGGCCCGGATAGCCGGGAAACACGCCGTCCTGGTTCACTTCCAAATCCGTATATAGGGTGAAATCATATAAATACAGCTGCATCAGGCCGGCAATGACCTGTTTTCGCCGCGCGGGCACGAGATCCAATCTGAAATCCACGAATTCACCTCTTTTTATCATGCAGGTATGTAGATCGTATCATATCCAATATATAACTTTGGCCGCCGCGGAGCAAGGTGAACCATTTTTCCCGATCTTTCAAGCGCCTTGCAAGCCGCCCGAACGGATCCTATGGTAAAATAATCTTGTGAAGACCAACTAGACTCGAGGTGATGCCCGCATGAACGTACAAAAAGAAATCGACCGGATCAAGCTTGACGAAAAAGTACTGGGCATGCCGTGGTTTGTCCAGCAGTTTATCGACTACAAGCTGCCGGATCTGTCCCCCTCCACGCTTCTCGAATATGTGAGGGACTATGAAACGTTTTTTGGCTGGTTGCGTTCCGAAGGGCTTTCGAGCGCATCGGACAACAAAGGCGTTACGCTGCAGGAGCTGGAAGTGCTCCGGATGGAGAACGTCACCAGCTACCGGATTTTTCTGGCGACCAAACGGGAAGGGGCCAATTCCCGCATAACCGTGTCCCGGAAGCTTTCCTCCCTCCGATCGTTATTTCATTATTTAAGCCAAATTGCGGAGGACGAGGAGTTTTATCCTTTGCTGAAACGAAACATCATGGCAAAAATCGAAATCAAACGGATCCACAAACCGAAAGATACCGCCGCCAAGCTGAAAGGCAAAATTCTCGAAGAAGACGAGCTGCTCGAGTTTATCGGCTACATTCTCGAAGGCTACGCCAAGGACGTTGAAAACAATAAACAGGCGCTGTATGCCCATGAGCTGAACAAAGAACGGGATGCCAGCATTACGAGCCTCATTTTGAATTCCGGCCTGCGGGTGTCCGAGGTCGTGAACTTGAACGTGGACGATATCGATTTGAACAACAAAATGCTGTACGTTTACCGCAAGGGCAACAACGACGAAACCTTCAAAACCCCGGTTTATTTCCGGGAGCAAGCCAAAGACGATTTGATGGCCTACCTGAATCTGCGGCAAACCCGCTATAAGGCGCCCAAAAAAGAAAAAGCGCTGTTCCTCGCTCTCGCCAACGGCCAAAACGAAGGCAGACGCATGACGAAACGGGCGATCCAGGCGATGATCATCAAATACGCCAAACGGTTCGGCAAACCTTATTTAACGGTCCATAAGCTCCGCCATTCTTTTGCCACGGACTATTACTTGCAAAACGACATTTACAAAACGAAGGAACAGCTCGGGCACGCTTCGACCGAAACGACCGAAGTATACGCCCATCTGACCGACAAAACGATGTCCGAAGCCATTGAACGGCGCGTGGATGCTTGATCCGTATATCAAAAAAAGGGAGAACCTTAACAACAGGTTTTCCCTTTTTTCAGCTAGCCAAATACCTCGTGAATGGACGAGCCACTGCCCGATATCTAGTTTGGATACCCCCACACCAACCAACGAATCGGCAATCAAGCCGGATCGGTGACCTGCCGGATAACCCAATCGGCGATCCCCGCATGATCGTCTTTGCCAAACCGCACAAGATGTTCGCGAGGTTCCCCGGCCGGGAATACCTGCGCCTCCGGCAGCCAACTGACGACGCCCGCTACGTTTTCCAACTCCCAAATCAGCTCCGTATCTTCGGCTCTTCTTACCATGACAAGCTTGGGATAACGCTCCTTCTTGAAGCCTTCCACCAGAATGACCTCATAGCCGCCAAAATCTTCGATGAGCTTCTCCAAAGACGTTTCTTCTTCGCGGATGACCGCCGTTTGCCGCGGGGACACGAGCGCGATCGCCGCTGCCCCCGCGGCCCGGTGGCGGTAGGAATCGGTGCCCGGATGATCCATTTCGAAATCATGGGCGTCATGTTTGATGACCGCCACGCGGCGGCCCTCCGCCTTCAGCCTTTCGACCAGCGCGCAGACGAGCGTCGTTTTGCCGCTGTTTTTGTAGCCGACGATTTGGCACACAAACGGTTTTTTCACAGCCTGTTTCCTTTCAGCATCAATATGTTCACCTTCGAGCCTGCAGGCGTCGCCTCTTTGGCCGGCGGAACGACGATAAGGCAATCGCTGTCCTTGATCGTCACCATGACGCTCGATTCGTCGACCGCTGCCGGTATGGCGTACAACACGCCGTCCCTGGCTTCAACTCTCCCCCGAACGTAACGCGTAAAAGCGTTCACTTTCGTATAGTCGCGGTCCAGCACCGCCGTCCATTCCGTAAGATAAGGCTGCTCGCTTCCCAGCGCCTGCTGGATGAATGGCCGCACAAACAGCTCAAAGCCGACGAAACACGCCCCGGGATTGCCGGATAGGGCAAACAAAAGCTTTCCGTTTTTCACCGCAGCCGTCGTGACGCTTCCGGGACGCATCGCGATTTTGTTATACAGCATGTCCACGCTGCCGCTCCGCACGAAGTCGCCCATGATATCGTAGTCGCCGACGGACACGCCGCCGCTTGTCACGACCGCGTCATATTCCTGCAGCGCTTTTTCCACCTTGGCTTTGGCAAGCGGGAGCTCGTCCATGACGGCTTCCAATATAAACGGCTCGCCACCGGCCGCGCGCACCTGGGAGGCTAACATATACGTATTGCTGTTGCGGATTTTTCCCGGCTGAAGCGGCTCGTCCACGGTTAAGAGTTCGGAGCCGGTCGAAAAAATGGCGATGCGCGGTTTCCGATAGACGGGCACCCGATGAACGCCAAACGAAGCGAGCACCGAAATTTCGCCGGCCTGGATCCGGCGTCCGGGACGGAGCAGGATCTCCCCTTCCTGCACTTCAAAGCCGATCGGCGTCACGTTTTTCCCGGGTTCGATGCTTCGCTTGAGTCCCATTTGCACCCGTCCCCCATGTTCGCGAAGCTCGGTCATTTCCAGCATCACCACCGCATCCGCGCCTTCCGGCACCTGGGCTCCCGTCATGATGCGGGCCGCGGTTCCCGGCGTGATCGTTTTCCCGGAGACGGAGCCGCAAGGGATCTCGTCGATGACGTCCAGCCAGACCATTCGATCCGAGCCGGCGCTTGCCGTATCCTCCGATCGGACGGCGTACCCGTCCATGCCGGAACGGCGGAAACGCGGAAACGGATGCGGGGCCCGGATTTCCTCCGCCAAATACCGGCCATCGCTTTCTTCCAAAGGAACCGTTTCGATGGGACCGGGTTTCCCGTACGCCGCGAGCAATTGCTGGGCGGCCTTGACTTGCAGCGGTTTGCGATGGAATTTATCGCGTTCGTCTTTCGTTTGCATGTTCATGTCGTAAAACACCTTCCTCTTCTCGTTCACCCAATACACTCATGCCTCTATCATGACACAAAAAAACGCACGAATCCATGCTTCGTGCGTTGCTTTTCCCGTCATCTCCGCGACCTTCGCGTTATTTTTCCCGAACCGACCCTCGTTTTCGGCTTGGTGTACGACTTTTTCGGTGATTCAAACAAGCCGCCCGACCCGCCTCCGCGGGATATTTTCCCCCTCGATGGGGTGGTCGAATCCGGTTTGCGGTCAAAGATGCTGCCCCCCGAGCCGACGCTCGAATCCCCTCCGCTCGAACCCCGGCGGAAGATCGAACCCTTTTTCTCCACCGTCAGCGGAGGCGCTACCTTTTTGTCGCTGGAAGTCGGGGCGTGGTACGTCCCTTGCTTCGGCTGGTAAATGTCGCGGCTGGAATACCCCCGGTATCCACCGCCCCCGCCGAACGAGTCGAATAGATGCCCGATGAGCGCTGCCGTCAGATAACCCTGCAGGAAGCTTGAATCGTAGTTTTTCTGGACGTATTCCTGGGAATCCACTTCGATCAGCGTGTCGGTTGCCTTTTTGGGATCCTTTTGCAGATGATAATAATCATGGCCGTAAACGAGAAACATGTGCTCGGCGTCCTCTTTGGACATTTGGTCCGGCGTTTTCTCGTCCGATAGTTCCTTCGCTACTTCCGGGACGGTTTTATCCGCTGCGCGGTATACGTACGAGGTCGCATTGCCGCTTCGGTTCACCGATTCCAAAGGATACGTTTCCTTCACGTTCGGAGCGCCGATTCCGCACCCGGTCAAAAGCGACATGACAAGGCTGATGACAAGCAGGATTTTCAAGCTGAGCAGCGACCGCCCGTGTCGTCCTTTCATACGATCACTCCTAATTGGCCCGGATGACCCTTACGTCTCCCGGCAGCACTTTCTCTCCTTCGTAAAGCATGAAACGCCCGTTCTGCCATTCGATCCGCACCAGCCGGTAATCGTCCGATTGGTACTGCCAAACGTGTTGCGCTCCGCTTTGGGTAAACGGCGTTTTGCCGCTGATCATGACATGGCCTTCGTATTCTTCTTCCAGATAAAAAACGTTGTCGTCCAATTCCAGCTCAGTCGGAACCTCGCTCGGATTGTCGAGCCGTCCGTCGAGCGGACTGTACAGCGCATACTGCAGCGTTTCGCGCTCTTCGATGTGCAAATACATGATGGTGTTGCCGTCCTGAAGCGTAAGAACAACGGCGTTGCGTCCGCGGTTATGGACCCTTCCCGTCACTTCGTACGTCACCAGGGACACTTCGCAAATATCCCCCGGCATCAGGGAAAGCATGCTTTTTTCCGCTTTCGGCGGCTCGGGTTTGGCAAACAGGTTGCCGATACGTTTAAATACGCTCATAATGTGATAACTCCTTACGTTCCATACTTAGTCTGCGACGAAACTCTAAATTATAGGCAGGCGGTAATAATTAACGCCCCCACCAGATGGAGCGAACCTGCAAACAAGCCGTAACCGATCTTTCCCTGCTGCGTGCCGACGTCCAGCTCCAGTTTGGCCCATACCCGGAGAAGCACCCGGACGATGGCCTCCAATACAAGCAAGATCAGGAACGAAATGATGGAAACCATGATGGCATCCAGCAAATTGTTGGATGTGCTAATGGACGCGGACAAAATGTAACCTTGCGCAAGCAGCTTCAGCACAAGTCTTGTCGTCACCGCCATGTTGCCCGCCTTGACTTCCTCAAAGTCCTTGTATCTCGTGAACAGCGAGTCCACAAACATAAGAATAAACAGGAGCAGGGCTCCGGATCCTGTCCAAACGAGGATCGCCATAATCGTGTTAAAATCCATTGACACGTGCCTCCACAGGTCAGCTTTTTTCGTTGTTACAACAGAGCAGCGAAGGGGGACATGGATGGTGCACAATCCCCTTCGCTGCTTTTACAAACTTACGCTTCAATTACGGACGGTATTACTTGTTTTCGTATTGTTTCATCAGAGCGGCAAGCTCGTCTTCCACGGCTTTGTCTTTGCCGAGCTGTTCGAACTCGTCGTCAAGGGATTTGCCTTTGGAGGACATTTCGTTGCTTGCTTCGGCTTGCGCCTCCATTTGCAGCATTTTTTCTTCCATGCGCTTCATGCCGCTTGTAGCGCTGTCCGTGCTGAAGCCCTGCATCGCTTTGTTGATTTCGGTTTGCGCTTTCGCTGCGTTATAACGGGCTACCAGCGTCTCGCGCTTGTTTTTCATTTCGGTCAGCTGTTTGCGCATTTCGTCCAGCTTGTTCCGAAGGTTGTCGGCAGCAGCTTTGTTTTGGTCGTAGCTTGCTTTGTATTCCGCCATTTTTTGTTCCGCGGCTTTCTTTTCTTCCAGGGCGCGGCGCGCCAGTTCCACGTTTTGGGCCTGTGCGGCCGTATGGGCTTGCTGGGTGCGCTTTTCGACGAGCGCTTGTTGTTCTTCGTAGAGCTGCTTGAATTTTTTCTCGATCGCGATTTGCGCGGCTACCGCTTTCTCCGCATCCTCAAGATCTTCCGTCATATCGCGGATGTATTGGTCGGTCATTTTCACCGGATCTTCCGCTTTATCGATAATAGCGTTAATGTTGGACATCGTCAGGTCGCGTAATCTTTTAAAAATTGCCATCGTGTCATTTCCTCCTAAAAGGTTTGAGTTTGTTCTTTATGATATTCTTTTACGGCGCAAAACCGAAGTCGTTTCAAAAATCGAAAAAAATTTTTTCGCTTCTCAGAAACCGCGAAGGTACTGTTTCGGAATTTTGGCGCTGCCCTCCAGCGCCTGCGAAGCATGCAACGCCCAATAAGGGTCCTTCAGCATGCCGCGGCCGACCGCGACCAAATCCGCCTGCCCGTTCAGCACCACGTTCTGGGCATCCTCGAAACCTTCAAGCCGTCCGACGGCAATGACCGGCACGTTCAGCTTTTCCTTCAGCTGTTCGGCCAGATTCACTTGGTAACCGGGACCGGATTTCGGCCCTCCGTTGGAACCGACCGGACCTTCCCCACCGGACGACACGTGAAAAATATCCACTCCCGCATCCCGGTACCGGCGGCATACTTCGGCAATGTATTCTATGCCGTATCCCCCGTCGACGTACTCCTGCGCAGAAACGCGCATAATGACGGGCATCTCTTCGGGCACCGCCTCCTTGACGGCTTTGACGACCTCCTCGCCAAAAAGGGGCAAATCCTGCCCGTAGGCATCATCGCGCCGGTTCGTCAGCGGCGAATGGAATTGATGGATCAGATACCCGTGCGCGCCGTGGATTTCAACCGTGTCGAAGCCCGCTTCCACGGCCCTTCTCGCAGCTTCCTTATAAGCCTGCACAAGTTCCTTCACTTCTTCGGTGGTCAGCGCCCGCGGGGTGCGGTATTTCTCGTCAAAACGGATCGCGGAAGGCGCTACCGGCGGGTTCGCGTCTTCGGCTTTTCGTCCGGCGTGCCCCAGCTGAATGCCGATCCGCGTGCCGTACGTATGTACTTCGTTTACGATTTTGCGGTATGCGGGGATCTGCTCGTCGCTCCAAATTCCCGTATCCCGGTTCGTGATGCGCCCATCCGGATGCACTGCCGTCATCTCGACGATGATCAGTCCTGTTCCGCCGACCGCCCTGGAAACATAATGCACAAAATGCCAGTTGTTAGGAACGCCATCTTCAGCCTGTACCGAATATTGGCACATCGGAGGCATCACGATCCGATTTTTTAATGACAATCCCTTTAATACGTAAGGTGTAAATAAATCCGCCATGCTTAAGTCTCCTTTCAGCGAGCTTTAGTCTTGTGGTTATGCCTATATCTTGCTCAACAGGACAAGTTTGCACACATTATTATACACCTTCGGCCCGGAATGTTGGCAATATGCGGCATGGATTTGGCCCATCCATCATAATTCCTTCCAATTCGGGACATAACAGTAGAGACCGTTTCATTTATGAGCACACCGCCGAAAGGAGCCGATTACCGTTATGAGAAACGCCTATCTCGGCAAAGCCTGTTTGGGGCTGCTTCTGATCAGCCTCCTTTGCCCAGACCCCGGCCTTCAAGCGGCAAAGCTGACAGAACCCTCTCCCTCCCATCCCGCCAAGGAAACCGGCGCAACCAGCCGGGCGGAAAAAGGACAGGAGAACCAGACGCTGACCTTGGGTCAGCTGATCAAAAAATATCCGGATACGTTCAAAATCCACGGCCCCCGCGTCAAGCAAATCGCCCTCACGTTCGACGACGTCCCGGATCCCCGGTTTACGCCGCAGGTGCTCCGCATCTTGTCCGAAAACAAAGTGAAAGCGACGTTTTTTGTCGTCGGCAGCCGGGCCAAAAAACACCCCGACCTTGTCGCCCGCATCGTGCGGGAGGGACATGTCATCGGAAATCATTCCTACAACCATCCCCAGTTCCACAAGTTGACCATGTCCGAATACATGGACCAAATCATCCGAACGGAAAACATTTTGTACGGCCTGACCGGCTACAAGCCGAAGCTCATCCGGCCGCCTTACGGGGACATTACCGAAAGCCAGCTGCGCTGGGCTAAGCGGGAAGGATACAAAATCGTGAACTGGAACGTGGATTCGCTGGATTGGAAAGGCATCGGCAAAAACACCGTCAAAAAAAACATCATGACCGCGGCCGGGCAAGGCTCCATCATCCTGCAGCATGCCGGAGGCGGAAGCACTTCCGATTTGACCGGAACGATCGAAGCCTTGCCGGAAGTCATTCGCGAACTGAAGCAAAAGGGATACACGTTCGTGACCGTGCCGAAGCTGCTGAAAATCCAAAAAGACAAATGACGGCTTCAATCGCAAAACAGCCTCCGCGAATTCATCGCAGAGGCTGTTTTAGCGTTCCGGTATATTGGCAGATGACGGGATGCCATCTTATTTAATGAAATACAGTTCGACGTCCTGGAAACCGAAGTTGCTGACCGACTGAGGGCTTCCCGGCACGAAAATGTCGATGCGGTTGCCTTTGATCGCGCTGCCGGTATCGCTGGCCGTCGCCACGAATGCTTTTTTCGGAAGGCCCGGGAAGCTGTGCCCCGTTACGAGCACTTTCGTACCGAGCGGAATGACGGACGGGTCGACCGCGATCGTGCCGAGCTCCAAGGGGTTCCCGAAATAGTCGACGGCTCCCCATTTGCCGTTTTCGCTGGCGGCCGAGGAATATGCCGTCGCTTTGACTTTCAGCGTTTTGTTATAAGCGAAGGTCTTGCCCCAAGCTTCGACGACTTTTTCGCCGGAATCGACGTTAAGCGATGCTGAAATCGCCACCGGAGCAGGATCGGCATAGGCTTTCATCGTTTCGCTTGCAGGTATGTTCAGCTTCAATCCGGCGTAAATGTTGGTTGCCGGTATGTTCGGATTTGCGTTCATCAATTGGTTCAGGTTCACGCCGTATTGTTTCGAAAGCGTATAGTAAGTGTCGCCTTCCTTGGCTACATGGACGGAATCCGCATGGACCGGCACGGCCTGTACCGCCAATGCGATGCCAAGCGCCGCTGCAAAAAACTTCATTTTCATAAATCTCTTTTTCATAGTTCCTCCTTAAAATCCTTCATGCCTGCGAGGTTAGCTGTCGGGTTCGGATTGAGGAGACAACCCTACGATCGAATACGATTCACCCCAAGTGAACATGGTGATTCACGGTGGAAATGGTCCCCCGCACTTTTCGTTCCAAAGTTTTGGCTCATTCAATATATCACAATTTTGTAACCTGTGCGCATGAAAATGTTACCAAATTGCAATCTTCCACCAAAAAAGTGCCATTATCAAGGCGTTTTCGCGCAAAAAGATTTCAAAAAAAATGAAGCAAAAGTTACAATCGCACAAAAAAAGCCCCGGGCAGGAAACGAAGCCCGAAGCTTGAAATATGGGTTCTCTATAGTACCTTGCTCAAAAAGTCTTTGGTTCGCGGATTTTGCGGATTGTTGAACACCTCGGCAGGCGTTCCTTCTTCCATGATTTTACCGCCGTCCATAAAGATAATGCGGTCCCCGACCTCTCTGGCGAAGCCCATCTCGTGCGTCACGATGACCATCGTCATGCCGCCTTCGGCAAGCTTTTTCATGACCTCGAGCACCTCGCCGACCATCTCGGGATCCAGCGCCGACGTCGGTTCGTCGAACAGCATCACGTGAGGCTGCATGGCCAGCGCCCGCGCGATGGCGATCCGCTGCTTCTGCCCTCCGGAAAGCTGGGAAGGATAAGCATCCTTTTTGTCTTCCAGCCCGACGGTCCGCAGCAGGTCCATCGCGATTTTTTCAGCTTCGCCCTGCGGCATCTTTTTCACTTTGACCGGAGCCAGCGTAATGTTTTGCAGCACCGTTTTATGCGGGAACAGGTTAAACTGCTGGAACACCATGCCCATTTTTTCGCGGGTCAGGTTGATGTTATGCCGTTTTCCGGTGATCGACTCGCCTTCAAACATGATTTCGCCGCTCGTGGGAACTTCCAGCAAGTTCAGGCAGCGGAGGAAGGTGCTTTTCCCCGATCCGCTCGGGCCGATGACGACGACGACCTCCCCCTTTGCGATTTCGATGTCGACGCCTTTCAAAATCTCCAGTTTTCCGTACGATTTATGCAGATCTTTAACGGTGATCATCCGTTCTCAACCTCCTTTCGAACAAACCAAGCAGCTTGGAAAGCAAAAACGTCATGATGAAATAAATCACGGCGATGATCAGCAGCGGTTTAAGGTAATCATACGTGATGGTGTTGACGGCCCCGGCTTGATACATCAAATCGCCGACCCCGATAAAGGACACGATCGAAGATTCTTTGATAATGGTAATGAATTCGTTGCCGATCGCCGGCAGCACGCTTTTAACAGCTTGTGGAAGGACGATATGCCTCATCGTCATGGCTTTGCTCATCCCGAGCGAACGGGCGGCTTCGGCCTGCCCTTTGTCGACGCCTTGAATGCCCGCCCGAAAAATTTCCGCCAAATAAGCGGAGCTGTTGATCGTTAACGTAATCGCGCCCGACTCAATGGCTGAAAATTTGATGCCGAACGAGACGAGCCCGTAATGGATGATGAACAGCTGCACGAGCATCGGCGTTCCCCTCAAAAACTCAACCCAGATGGATCCGATGAAGCGAAGAACCCGAATCCGGGACATCCGCAGCAGCGAAACCAGCATGCCGAGTATAAAACCGCAAAAAACGCCGATGACCGCAAGCAGCAGCGTGTATTGAACTCCCGTGAAGAAATAGGAGCGATACGTCCAAAAAATATTAAAAATGTCCATGTAACGGTCTGTTCCTCCTTATATTACTGGGACCGGAGCTTATTAAGCAGCACGGAATCCCTCATAGATTCGACATGCCGCCGGCACCCCGGGGCAGAAAAAATAGCGGAAATGGCTTCCGCATATTTTTCCTCCGTGCCTATTTATTATGTCGCCGAATTTATTTTTGCGCGGCGAGGTCGCTTGCCTCGGATACGAATTGATCGATTTTGTTTTCCGATTTGAGGCGGTCCAGCGTTTTGTTGATCTGGTCGAGAAGCTCTTTGTTGCCTTTTTTCACGCCGATGGCATAACCGTCTTCTTCGTATTCCGGCACGGCTTCGGCAATCGTCAGACCTTTGACGTTTTTAATGAAAGCTTCCGCAACCGGCTTTTCCATGATAGACGCGTCGACGCGGCCGGAGTTCAGCTGCATGATGATGTCGTTGATTTTGCCGAGGCCGGTGATTTGGGCCCCAGGAATGGATTTGGCGATATCTTCCTGGATCGAACCGGTCTGGATGCCGAAGGATACGCCCTTAAGCGAGTCCATCGTTTTGTATTTGTCTTTGTCTGCTTCGCGGACGACGACGGCTTGCTGCGCTTTATAATAGTTGTTGGAGAAATCCACCTGTTTTCTGCGGGTTTCGTCCGGGGTCATCCCGGAAATGACGAAATCGACGCGGCCCGTGGACAATTCGCCGAGCAGCGCTTTGAAATCCATGTCCTTCACTTCCAGCGTCGCGCCCATGTCGGAGGCGATTTCTTTGGCGATTTCGATGTCAAAACCGACGATCTGGTCTTTGCCGTCAATCATTTTGTGGAATTCGTATGGCGGAAAATCGGCGCTTGTTCCGAGAACAATCGTTTTCCCTTCCGTTTTGCTGCCAGTTTGGCCGGCGTCCTGCTCGGACGATTTATTGCCGCAGCCGGCGATCAAACTTCCGGCCAACACCAGGCATACCGTTAAAATACCCCATTTTTTCATGATCTATCTCCCCTTGTTCTTTGTCTTTGTTTGATTGGATTAACGCTAGTATGGACTTGATGGCATGTCGCAATCAGCTTTCAGAAAACATGTTTTATCGTACAACAAACTGCATTTTTATGCAATGTATTTTCACGTAATTTCATCTAATTACAATATATTTCCAGACACTTGGACCTATCCGTTTCATTTCGACTTTAGATTGGTAATTAACCTACATGATACATTGCCGAATCATGCTTCGGAGCATACTACCGTTACGAGCGACCGCATGATTGGCAGCATATAGAGGATTTATTGGAGGTGCAGTGTCATGCTATTGGAGGCTTTATACCACGTGCCCCGCAACAAGTGGGCTTATGCTTACGATCCGCGGACCATTCATTTGAGATTCCGAACGAAAAAAAACGATGTGACTTCGGTCGTCGCAATGACCGGGGACAAATACGACTGGAAGGCCACCTATTTTGAAATTACGATGGACAAGGCGGCCTCCGACGAAATGTTCGATTATTGGGAGGCGGCGGTCAAACCCAAATACAAACGTTTATCTTACGGGTTCCGCATTTCGGCCGGCTCCGAAACGGTGTACATGGTCGACAGCGGCATTTACCGCAATTGTCCGCCTCCGCCGGGGGGATATTACGAATTCCCGTACATACATGAAATCGATGTGTTCAAAGTGCCGGATTGGGCCAAGGATGCCGTGTTCTATCAAATCATGCCCGAACGGTTCGCGAACGGCGACCCGCGCAACGATCCGCCGGGAACCGAAGCCTGGGGCGGCAAGCCGAAAACGGACAACTACTTCGGTGGAGACCTCCAAGGGGTGCTGGACCATCTGGACGATCTGGCGGATCTGGGCATTAACGCCATTTATTTTACGCCGCTGTTCAAGTCGCCGTCCAACCACAAATACGACATCGTCGATTATAAGCAGGTCGACCCGCACTTTGGGGACAATGAGCTGCTCAAGCGGGTGGTCGACGCATGCCACGCCAAAGGCATCCGGGTCATGCTCGACGCCGTGTTCAATCATTGCAGCGAGCAGTTCCCGCCGTTCCAGGACGTGATCCGAAACGGGGAAAAATCGAAATATAAGGACTGGTTCCATATCAACAAATTTCCGGTCCGGGTCGAAAACGGAATCGCGACGTACGATACCTTCGGCTTTTTCGGGAACATGCCGAAATTCAACACGGCCAATCCCGAAGTCAAAGCCTATTTGCTCGACGTGGCCGAATATTGGATCAAAGAAATCAACCTGGACGGCTGGCGCCTGGACGTCGCAAACGAAATCGACCATCATTTCTGGCGCGATTTCCGAAACGTGGTCAAAAAAGCGAATCCGGAGGCGTATATCGTCGGAGAAGTATGGAGCGATTCGCTCGCTTGGCTTATGGGCGACCAATTCGATTCGGTGATGAATTACCCGTTTGCCGACAAAGTGCTCGAATTTTTTAACGGCGGCATGGACGGCGCGGCTTTTTCCGATCGCATGAGTTCGCTTCTGATGCGTTATCCCCAGCAGACGAACGAGGTCGTTTTTAACATGCTGTGCAGCCATGACACGCCGCGTTTATTAACCCGGCTCGGCGGGGACAAACGAAAAATGAAGCTTTCCGTCGTGTTTCTTTTTACGTATATGGGGACGCCCTGCATCTTTTACGGCGATGAAGTCGGCCTTGCCGGCGACGGAGATCCGGACTGCCGCAAATGCATGATTTGGGAAAAGGACAAGCAGGACCGCGACCTATACGATTTCTACAAATTGATGATCGGTCTCCGCAAAACCCATAAGGCGCTGCGCGAAGGCAGATTCCGGTTCCTCAAAGCCGAGCCGGGAAACCCGTGCATCATCTACGAACGCGCCGACGACCAGGATCATTTCACGATCTGGATGAACAATACGGCGCAAAAGCAAACGCTGTCGCATCCGATGGAGGCCACGGATTGGCAGGACGCGTTAAGCGGGGAAAAGGTCTCGCCCGAAAACGGCGTCATGAACGTGGCCCTGGATCCTTACGGGTACCGCATTTTATACCGGCGCATCGCCAAAAAGTAATTCGGCTGAACGAAAAAGAAGCGCCCGAAGTCTTGGATCAAGACTTTGAGCGCTCCTTTTTTTATCCGGCCGACCTAAGTTCCGATCGTCACGCGATCGTAGATTTCCTGGTAAGCCCGGGCCGATACGTTCCAGCTGTAATCGCCGCTGACGGCGTTTTTGACGATTTGGCTCCAGTGCCGGGGCTGCCGGTAAAACGACACCGCCCGGCGGATCGTGTGCATCATGTCATGGGCGTTGATATGGGCGAAGCTGAAGCCGTTCCCTTCCCCCGTATATTCATTGTAGGCCTGCACCGTGTCATTCAGTCCGCCCGTTTCCCGGACGATCGGAATGCTTCCGTACCGCAGCGCGAGCAGTTGGCTGATCCCGCACGGCTCAAAACTCGACGGCATCAGGAACATGTCGCTGGAGGCGTAAAATTTGCGCGATAGCGCCTCGCTGAACGTAATCCGGGCGGACATCTTTTGGGGGTGGCGCCGCTCCGCCTCCTTGAACCAATGCTCATATTTGCCGTCTCCGGTGCCCAGGATCACGAACTGGATGTCATCGAAAGTGAGCATTTCATCCAGCACCCGGATCACCAGCTCCAGGCCTTTCGGTTCCACCAAACGGGTCACCATGGCGATGAGGGGCGTATCGGCCGATACCGGCAAATCCAGCTCTTGTTGAAGCCGGATTTTATTTTCTTTTTTCTTGGCAAGGCTTGAACGGTATTGCTTGGCGATATGCGGATCGGTTGCCGGATTATAGCTTTTCGTATCGATCCCGTTCACGATCCCGCTAAGCTTCGGTCCCAATGCGCGCAGAAGCCCATCCAAACCGTAACCGTAATACGCGGTTTGGATTTCCCGGGCATACGTCGGGCTGACCGTCGTCACATGATCCGAATACACGATGCCGCCTTTCATGTAATTGACTTTTCCGTAATATTCGAGTCCATCCATCGTAAAATACCGGTCATCCAGCTCCAGCAGCTCTCCCAGTACTTCATACGGAAAAATGCCCTGGTAAAGCAGATTGTGGATCGTATATACCGTCCGGATGCCTTCGTAAAGGGGGTCATGCCTGTAATGGGCATGCAGCAGGACGGGAATGAGCGCCGTATGCCAGTCATGGCAGTGAATGACGTCGGGCCGGAAATCGATCGCCTGCAGCAGCTGCAACACCGCCCGGTTCAAAAAAGCGAACCTCTCCCCGTCATCCATGTAGCCGTATACGGCGTCGCGGCCGAAGTAATATTCGTTGTCCACGAAATAATAGGTGATGCCGTCGTGATTTAACGTTTCGATGCCGCAATATTGGCTTCGCCAGCCGACCGGAACGTAAATCTCGCCGACATGCTCCATTTGTTCCCTGTATTGTTCCGGGATGCCCCGGTATTTCGGAAGCACGACGCGGACATCCACCCCGTTTGCCGCAAGCGCTTGGGGCAATGCTCCGATCACGTCGGCCAACCCCCCGGTTTTGATGAACGGGACGGCTTCCGCGGCAGCAAATAATACGTTCATGCTTCGTTGTCTCCTTCCTCTGCCATTAAACTCTCGACAAGGGTCCGGCTTCCTTTTTTGCCGGTTTCGGGCTCTGGAATCGGCCTGGCGGCCTCAGCGCGGCGGTTTTGCCGCCTTCTCTTGGATGGGATGTTCCTGTCTTTCTTGGCGGCCGGTGCCCGCTTCAGAATGATCAGGCTCAGCGGCGCAAGCGTGAGCTCCAAGCTGTTTGGCTCATCATGCCAGGGGATTCGTTCCGACCGGATCGGGCCGTTGACCGATACGCCCTGCCCCCCGTACGTTTGATCTTCGCTTTGGAACAACGGAACATAAGTCCCGGGACGAGGAACGCCAATCCGGTAATGCTCGCGCCGTACGGGAAGAAAATTAATGAGGACGATGAGCGTGTCGGCTTGTTTTTTCCCTTTTCTCACAAAGGAAATGACGCTTTGCGAAAAATCGTGCGGACTGATCCACCGATATCCTTCGGGCTCATGATCCAGCTCCCACAGCGCCTTCTCCTGGAGATAGAGCCGGTTCAAGTCGGCCGCGTATTGCTGCAGCTGACGGTGTCTTTCGTACTCCAGCAGCAGCCAATCCAGCTCATGCTGGTCGCGCCATTCGATGAATTGGCCGAATTCGCCGCCCATGAACAGCAGCTTTTTTCCCGGATGCGTCATTTGATACCCGAGCAAAATGCGAAGTCCGGCGAACTGCTGGTCATAACTGCCGGGCATTCGGCCGAGCAGCGATTTTTTGCCGTGGACGACTTCGTCATGGCTCAGCGGTAAAGCAAAATTTTCCGAATAGGCGTAGGCGATCGGGAACGTCAGCAGGTTATGCTTCGACGGCCTTTGCTCAAAGGGGGCCTCGACGTAATCGAGCGTGTCGTTCATCCAGCCCATATTCCATTTGTAGTTGAATCCGAGCCCGTTTTCGCTGACCGGGGCCGTGACGCCCGGCCAAGCGCTGGACTCTTCGGCCATCATGAGCGTGTGGGGAAAATAGGCAAACACGGTTGTGTTCAGCTGCTGCAAAAAACGGATGGCCTCCAAATTTTCCACGCCGCCGCGTTCGTTGAGCGGAAACTGGCCTTCCTTTTTTTCGAAATCAAGCCGGATCATGCTGGTCACGGCATCCACGCGGAGTCCGTCGATATGGAATACGTCGAGCCAAAACAACGCATTGGAAATCAAAAAAGAACGGACCTCCGGTTTGCCGTAATCGAAGCTGAGCGTCCCCCAGCCGGGTTTTTCGGCCTTTAAAGGATCGGCGTATTCAAACAACGGCGTGCCGTCGAACATGCGCAGCCCGTGGGCGTCTTTCGTGAAGTGGGCGGGAACCCAGTCCAAAATGACCCCGATATCGGCCTGATGGCAGGCATCGACGAGATACATAAAATCATGCGGCGAACCAAAACGGCTCGTCACCGCGTAATACCCCGTGCATTGATACCCCCATGACAAGTCGTAAGGATGTTCGGCCAGCGGCATAAATTCCACGTGCGTATAGTTCATCCGTTTCAAATAAGGGATCAGCAGATCGGCGATTTCCCTGTACGAATACAGCGATCCGTCTTCCTTCCGCCGCCAGGTTCCCAGGTGCATCTCGTAAATGTTGACGGGCTTGGCGTACGGCCCTCTTTTTTTCCGCCGCCATGCCGCATCGCCCCATTCATATCCGCTGAGGTCCGTGACGACGGAAGCCGTTGCGGGACGAAGCTCCGCCTGAAAAGCATACGGATCCGCTTTGAGAAAACGTTCGCGATGCGGTCCCTCGATATCGAATTTGTAAAAAGTACCTGTCCCGATCCCCGGAAAAAAACGAGTCCAAATGCCCGAATCGGGTATCTTATGTAATGAATCCTTCGCTCCGTTCCAACCGTTGAAGTCGGAAGCCAGACCGACATGCCGCGCATGCGGAGCCCAGACGGTAAACCGGACGCCTTCCAGACCATCTTCCACAGCAGGATGAGCGCCCAATATTCTGTAACTGTGGTAGGAGGTCCCTTCATGGAATAAGTATATGTCTTTTTCTGTAGGCGCAGCCCCGGGCATCCCATTCGTTTTTGCCAATCAAGATCACCTTCTTTTATTAAAAAGAGTGGACGTGTACCATTACCCCATTGTAGCCAGATTAAACATAAAAATGACTTTTGAAAAATAAATTCGTAATTTTCCAAATTTTTTTCAATACAATTGTTTCAGATGGGCGAGGCCCCGTTTAAGCAGTAATTACCTTGACAAATTTTTGGGAGGGAAACGACATGAAAAAGAAAGAATGCATCGCCATGTTGCTTGCCGGGGGCGAGGGCCGCAGGCTGGCTCCTTTGACATCCAAACAGGCAAAGCCAGCCGTTCCTTTTGGCGGCCGTTACCGTATCATCGACTTTCCTCTCAGCAACTGCGTGAATTCGGGGATTGACACGATCGGTGTTCTCACGCAATATGAGGCGGAATCGCTTCACAACCACATTGGAGAAGGCGAACCTTGGGGCCTGAAGCGCAGCGGAGAAGACGGCATCACGCTTCTGCCTGCATCCAGTGCAAGCTCTGCGACATACTTAGGGACGGCAGACGCGATTTACAAAAATCTGGAATACATTGATCGCCAAAAGCCCGAACATGTCCTCGTCCTTTCGGGTGATCATATTTACCATATGGATTACAAAAAAATGCTCCGGTTCCATAAAGAGCAGCGTTCCGAAGCGACCATTTCGGTCATGGAGGTGCCTTGGGAGGAAGCGAGCCGCTTCGGCGTCATGAGCGTGGACGGAAATCACCGCATTTCCGAATTTGCCGAAAAGCCGGCCGTGCCGCAAAGCAATTTGGCTTCGATGGGCATCTATCTGTTTCAATGGGATTACCTCCGCCGCCATTTGATCGAAGATGCCGAGGATGCCCATTCCAGCCATGACTTCGGCAAAGACGTTATCCCGAAAATGCTTGCCGAACAGAACCGGTTGTTCGCTTACCGTTTTGACGGGTACTGGAAGGATGTCGGAACCGTTCACAGCCTGTGGGAAGCGCACATGGACTTATTGTCGGACGATAACGCATGGAAGCTCCACAACAGCGATTGGCCGATGTACACCCGCCCTTGGGCCGCAAAATCGGCTGGGCATCGCATGCGGGCCGGAGCGGCGGCGAACTGCCTCGTGTCCGAAGCTTCCTCCATCGACGGCACGGCCCATCAATCCGTTATTTTTTGCGGCGTCGAAATCGGAAAATACTCGGAAATCAAGGACAGCATCGTAATGCCGAACGTAAGAATCGGACGGAACGTCTACATCGAACGCGCCATTATCGGGGAAGGCGCCGTCATCAAGGACGGTACCATACTCAAAGGCTCTCCGGATCAGGTGTTTGTGGTAGGTCCTCACGAAACGGTGCTGCCCAAACCGACGATTCGTACACAGCCTGCCCGCCTTTTGCAGGAAGTATACGAAAAAACCGGGCGACTGCGTGCGGGAGGCTTATCTTCATAATATTCAAGCAAAGCCCAAAGCTTGTTTACTAATTTTCGCGAAGCTGCAAACAAGGAGAAAAAGCAAAAAGAGCGAGATCCATGGAAATGGATTTCGCTCTTTGCGGTTTTTATTCGTTCCGGGAGCCTTCCGGAAGCTGCGTTTGCGTTTCCTGCGCTTGGACCGCAGTTTCCTCCTCAAGCAATCTCGGCAAACGGACGACGATCGTCGTGCCCACGCCCAGCTCGCTTTGGATCAGCAGAATGCCGTGATGCAGCTCGACCAGCTGCTGCGAGATGGCCAGCCCCAGGCCCGTACCGCCATTCAGCGGATCGACCTGGAAAAACCGGTCCTTGACCTTCACCAAATGGTCTTCGCTGATGCCGATCCCCGTATCATGGACTTGAACGACGACGTTGTTGCCTTCGAACGTAACCTGCAAATCGATAAACGAATTTTCGTGCGAAAACTTGATGGCGTTGTCCACCAGGTTCAAAAATACCTGCTTAAGCCGGTTGGCGTCCCCTTCCACGAGTGGTTTGTCAACCGAATCGAGCCGAAGCTGAATAGAACGTTTTTCCGCTTTGGTCCACAAATTCAGCATGATCTCCTGGAGAAGCTCCTTCAAATCCACGCGGCCGAACACGACCTTCATCTCGTTTTGCTGCAGCTTCGAGAAATCGAGGATTTCTTCGACGAGGCCGATCAGGCGCTCAGTCTCTTTCGTGATGATTTCCATCCCGATTTTCGTTTCCTCCGGATCGTATCCGCCGGAATTGATCGTTTCGCTCCAGCCCTTGATGCTGGTGAGCGGCGTTCGCAGCTCATGGGAAATCGAGGAGATGAAATCGTCTTTTACCTGGTTGCTGCGTACGATCTCCTGCGCCATGTAGTTCAACGTCGAAGCGAGTTCGCCCAATTCGTATTTGTAGTCGCCTTTGATGCGGACGTTGAATTTGCCTTTGGCCATCTGCGCCGAAATCGCGGTGATCGTATTCAACGGCTTTACGATCGAGTTGGCAAGTCCCAGGCTGAAGGCAAGAACGAGCGCAAGGACCGCGGCGGCCACGCCGGTGGCGAGGAGCGTGACGTTCAGCAGCTTCTCGTTCACTCTTTCCAGCGAAGTGACGTATCGGACGATGTACGCGTCCTGCCCGTTCGTCTGCTCCATCTTCGACACGGCCATGACGTCTTCGCCCGTAATCGGCTGGCGGCCGACCCATCGCCCGATATTCCCCGATTGGGCTTGGGAAATGTCGCTTGTTTTGATCGACACGTCGGGCTGAAACTCCGAGGAGTTGATGAGGACCTCTCCCTGCGTATTCAAAATCTGCAGCTCCGTGAATTTCAATTTATAGTTGGAGAGCAGATTGGTCAAATCGGTCCTGCCGTCATCCGACGTGGTGATGAATTTCTGGTATTCCTCCATCAGCGTTATATGCTGCTTAATATGGCTGTATATGCTGTCATAATAATAGCTTCGTATCGCAAGCAAAAAAATGACTTCGGCCAGGAGCAGCGTCGAAAACACCACGATGAAGTAGTGCATCACGATCTGCCGGCGAATGCCTTTTTTGATCATTGTCCCTGACCCTTCCATTTATACCCATGACCCCAAACGGTCTGGAGGAATTCGGGTTCGGAAGGATTATCCTCGATCTTCTGGCGAAGACGGCGGATGTTGACGTCCACGATTTTCGGATCGCCCATGTAATCCTTGCCCCAAACGTGATCCAACAGCACATCCCGGCTGAGCGGGGTATTTTCTTTTTCCAGGAAAAATTGTACCAATGAAAATTCCGTCGGCGTAAGTTCAATCGTATGCCCGTTTTTCCGAAACTGCTTCGAAATCAAATCCAGCGAAAACGGTCCGGATTGGAAAGTGACCTTCGCGGACGTTTCGCGGTGAATGTTCACCCTGCGCAGCAGCGATTGGATTCTTGCAATCAGTTCCGTCGGGCTGAACGGCTTGCTGACATGGTCGTCCGCCCCTACCGACAGCGCGTACACCTTGTCCTGCTCCTGCACTTTGGCCGTCAGGAAAATGATGCCGAGGCGCTGGTTGGTCTCGCGGATCCGGCGGCATACCTCAAACCCGTCGATTCCCGGCACCATGACGTCAAGCAAGGCGATATCGATGTCCGGCGTATTCAGCAAAATATCCAGCGCTTCGTTACCGTTTGTCGCTTCCAGCACTTCAAATCCGTTGCGTTTCAAGTTGATCACGGTAAACCCGCGGATCGAATCTTCGTCTTCCAAAATTAAAACTTTACTCACTTTGCCTGTCCTTCCTTTCTATTGGCGGTACTTCGTCCTTGGACTTGTTTTTGTTGTTGTTCATGACGTCAAAGTCGAAGTTTTTCTTGTAACCGATGACTTTGCCGTTCGTCCGGTACAGGTACTTCCAGTCATCGCTCTGCTTATCCCATTCGCTTTGCGTGAAATATTTGATCTCCGCGATCGTTTTTCCGGTGTCCGTCGCCACGAACCGCAAATATTTGCCCAGCTGCGACTTGGTGTCCACCGTAATTTTGTTATGAAGCTGCGGAGGAAAATATCCGAAATCGAAATCATTTTTGAAATCGTGGAATTTTTCGGCCACGAACTTCAATCCGCTTTTGCCGTCCCATTGATAATACGCGTAAAAATACGGGACATCATCCTGATTCTTAAAATACGACCAGCCGACAGGCGGCTCCAGCAGCGGAATTTCGATGATCCCGTCGCCGTTGATATCCTCGCTGTACACCCGGTACATACGCAAGGTTTGATCCTCTTTCGGAAGCACCGATTTCAGTTTGCCGTCTTCCATCACGATAATGCTCGTAATCGAGGATTCTCCGACCGGGGAAAGCGAAGCGTCCAGCACGATGCCTTCCACGCTGTTTCCTTCTTGATCGGCGTACACCTTGCCTGCGGCAACGTTGTAGTAATTGTAAATGTACGGCTTCATCTCAAGCTTATCCAGTTCGATAAAACTGCCGTCCTTATATTGATACGTCGTTATGAAGTTGCTTTCCCCGCGTTTCAGGTTGACGACGGTCAAGTCATACAGGTGATCCCGGTTCATGTCGCTGATGACGTAATTGGTGTACGGAAGCTCGAGAATCCGTTCGACGTTTTTGCCGTTGTAGCTGTAAATGATGAGTCCGTTTTGCAGGTCCTCTTCGGTTTCGTTGTCGCTTTTCCCGGAAAAACCGGCGACGATGTCCATATGGCCGTCATTGGTCATGTCTTTGAAATATAAAGACTCGAGCACCTTGCCTTCGCCGTCAAACGTGGTTTGTTTTTCCCAAGCGTCGCCGATTTTTTTGAAAATCATGCCGTGAATGCCGATATTTTGCTCCGATGTCTCGTAAAATACGACGGCTTCGTTTACGCCGTCATTATCCAAATCCACGAAATGGATAATATTAGTATCCTCTTCCGCGTTGGCACGAATCAGGGTGGAGTTTTCCGGACGGTTCGCCTCGATAATCGAGCGCAATGATTCCTTTTCAGCCGAAAGCTCCGGCGTTTTCATCAGCTGCACCGGGTCGGTGATAAACGAGCAGCCGCTAAGCATCATCACCAGCAGCAAAGCAGCGGGAATATAAAACCAATTGCGTTTTACCAAACATGATCACTCTTTTCTATCCAAAGCCCTGCTTAACAGGCTTTATAGCATATTTCGTTCGCGAACCGTCAGCCGGCGCCCGGAAATATCGAAGGCGATTTCGCCGTCGGATAAAGCGACGATCCGCGTCGCGTAACGTTCGGCGAGTTCGATCGGGATGACGGTGAGCACGGTCGCCCGCTCTTCTTCGCAGAGCTTTTTCAACGTCTCCATGACGCTCTCCTGCGATTTCGGATCCAGTCCGATGACGGGCTCATCCGCCAGGATCACCTTGGCCCCATGCACCAACGCGCGCGCGATCGCGATGCGCTGGCGTTCGCCGCCGCTCAGCTTTTCGCATTTGTCATGCGCCTTCTCCAACAGGCCAAGCTGCTCGATGACGTCCATGGCGCCCATGTAATCGTCCGACCTCACCATGCCTGTCGCCATCCGCCACAGCGGCGTTTGGCCGGCCTGTCCGATCAGAACGTTTTTCAAAGCGGTCCGTTTCAGGTTCAATTGCGGATTCTGTTCTAAGTATGCCCATTCCCGCCTGATTTTTCTTTTTCCGGCAAGCGGATCTTTCAAAATGTCGGTGCCGTCGACTACGAAGCTGCCCTGATCCCATTTTTCCTTCAGCGCCAGACAGCGCAGGAGGGTGCTTTTGCCGCTTCCGCTTGCTCCTACGAGCGCAATCATTTCCCCACGCTGAAAATCGAGAGAGACGCCTTTTAAAACGGGAATTTTATCGACTCCGACGGACTTGGTTAAATGCTGGATTCTGATCATGACATTTCTCCTCTTGTCTCTCGTTCTCTTTCTTCTATCATAATGCATTCGCATTCAGGAGTACAGCGATACGCCGGATTCGGAATCCGCCCTTTTCCTGAAAGCGAAACCGAGGAATCCGAAGAGGACAAAACCCAGGCCGAGCGCGAAAAACAGCCCCCCGTTCCAGCCGTACTGCATCAGCGTGCCCCCGACGTTCGGCCCGGCGATGCTGCCGGCGTTGAAATGAAATGACGCGACCACGTTCGCGGCGGGCAGGAGCGCTTTCGGAAGAATGTCGGCCGCATAAGCAAGCCCAAGCGAAAAAAAGGAACCGATCATGCCGCCGGCAAGAAGAAGCAGCGCCAAAATCGCGGCCGTCGACGTTCCCGCAAGCGGCACGAGCATAAACGCCAGGCCGCCAAGGATGCCGGTGATCATGAGGATCCGTTTACGTCCGAAACGGTCGCTGAGCATGCCCAGCGGGAGCTGAAGGATCAAACCTCCCACCCCGATAAACGGCAGCAAAAAGGCAATCTGCTGCTCGCTTAGCCCGACGCGCAGGCCGTATACCGGAAAGTTGCTGTTGATTCCCGATTCCATGTAACCATAAAGCAAGGCAGGGATGAGCGCGTACCATGCCAACGCATAGCTGCGGCGGAACCGTTTGACCGGACGGTCCTCCGCATCCAGTTTTTCGGCGCGCAGATCCGGGAGTTTGACAAGCACCAGCACCAGCACCAACAGGACGAGCACAGCAAGCACGATGAACGGCGCGTTGTCGCCGAGCTGAAGCAGCGGAATGCCGAGCGGTCCCAGGCTGAAACCGAGGCCATAGGACATGCCGTAAATGGAAAGATTTCTCCCCCGTTTCTCTTCCGGCGTCACCATCAATACCCAAAGCTGCGCCGTGTAATGGACCGCGCTGTCTCCGATGCCGACCAGCAGCCGGAGAACGAACCAGAACGTGACGTTTGGCACAAGAGGGAACAATATGACGGAAACCAGCACGAGCACGAGCCCTGCGCTCGCAAGCTTTTTAAAGCCGAGCTTCCCAAGCGTCCGCTCGGCGATGAGCGTCATGGCAAAGGAGCCTACGTACAGGGCTGCCGCATTCAATCCGTTCATGGAGGACGATACCCCCATCCGTTCGAGAAAAATCGCCAAAAGCGGCAAAAGCAGCCCTTGGCTGACCCCTGCCGCAACGATAACGGTAAGCAAAATCATGTAATTTAAAGATGACGAGCTGCGTTTCCTGCTGTTGGATCGTGACACGAATATACTTCCTCCTTCTATACTTCCGGGCAAACTACTTGAACATTATAGTGGACAACCCGCTACTCAACAAGCCATAATGAAGAAGGTGCACTGATTTCATAGGAGGTTGTCAGTTTCATGAACTATGAAGTGAAAGTAGACGTTTCACCCATATATGAGCTGCTGGGCAGTTTCATGGTATATATATCGAAGAAATGGGTCCGCAATCTGGACATCGGGCCGGAATGGATCAGCGAAGTCGCAAGCAAGCTCCCGCCGGACGTGTCGGCCGCCCTGTCGCAAGCGTCGGCTTGGCCTTTCGACGATTACGACGTGCTTTATGCCTGGGCGATCCACCGTAACAACGGCGATTCCGTTCCTTGCTTCCTGGAATGCTTATACGAAACGCCCGACGATGTGCTCCACAAGGCGGCGTCCCCGTACCTTCCGGACCTGACGGTCGAGGAAGCCCGGCGGATCCGCGATCAATATACGCCACTGTTAGAATTATGGTATGAGCATTATTTTAAGAACATCGAACCCGACATTATCCCGCTCATCGAAGAAGATGCCAAAGAGAAACGGATCCTGCTCACCAAAATGGACCCGCTGAGCCTCGTCGAATACGCTTCGGGCGGACTGGTCATCGAAAACGCGCCCGAAGTGCAAACGATTGTGCTCTTCCCGACCGTTCATAATCGGCCGATTAACGCCTATTGCTATTATAAAAAAATGATGCTGATCCAATATCCCGTCGACGTGCCGGAAGAAGACGAGGACGAGCCGCCAACCTGCCTGCTGCGGATGACCCACGCGCTTTCCGATCCGAAACGGCTGCGCCTGCTCCGCTACGTGGCGGAAAAACCGCATTCCCTCAAAGAAATGATCCGGGACCTGGATCAATCCGAGGAACTGCTTAAGCACCATTTGATGATTTTGCGGGTGGCCGGGCTTCTCCGGATTCATCTCGGCGTGGAGGAGAAGGAAAAATTCAGCATCCGTCCGGACGGTGCATCGGAGCTCCAAATGTTCCTGGAATCTTACATGCGTCTATAAGGAGTGAACCGCTTTGAGTCAGACATTCAAACAGCATATTTTGTTCGACCTGGATGACACGCTCATCCATTGCAATAAATATTTCGGCCTTGTGTTGGGCGAATTCTATGAAATGATGCATCACTGGTTCGGAGCCCAGACGCTTACGACCGACGAAATCCGGCAGAAACAAATCGACATCGACGTCGAACAGGTAAAACGCACCGGCTTCAGCAGCGGCAACTTCCCCAAATCCCTGATCGAAACCTACCGGTTTTTCTGCCGCAAATTGGGCCGTCCCATCCGCCTGGATGAAGAACAAGAACTGAACAAGCTCGGGCTGAGCGTATACGAACGCGAAGTGGAGCCTTATCCCGGCATGGTCGAAACGCTGGAAACGCTGCAGAACGAAGGACATCGGCTTTACCTTTACACCGGAGGGGAGACCGCGATCCAGCAGCGTAAAATCGATCAGATGAAGCTCAGCGACTACTTCGACGACCGGATTTACATCACGCAGCATAAAAACGAAGCGACGCTAGAACATATTTTGCAGGTCGGCGCGTTTGACCGCTCCCGCACCTGGATGATCGGAAATTCGCTGCGAACCGATGTCATGCCTGCGCTTTCCGCCGGACTGAACAGCATTTACATCAAACAGTCCAACGAGTGGGTATACAATATGGTGGAACTGCGTCACAATCCCGACAGTTCCTTTTACACTATCTCCTCGATCGGGGAAGTGCCGGGCATCATCGAGCGCAAACTCACCGAGGAACGCAAACAACGGGCTCTAAACTAAGAGTCCGTTGTTTTTTTTGGGTACGCATTATTCCTCCACGGAAATTTCGCCCTTTTCCCGATCCAGCAGCACGAAAGCGGCTTGACGCGGCCCTCCGTCGTCTTCGATCCGAAAACTCCTTGCGGTTTTCCCCTTCAACGCCAGCGACGCAATGTCTTCCGGTTCGAGCGAGACGCCGAATTGATCCTTCCAAATGACGAACGTGCAGCCCGTTTTGTAATGGGAGCAGCCATATCCCCGCCGGCCCATGATCAGCGTGCCTTGGCAGCCGGATCTTGGGCAAGGGGCGATTCCGGAAACCGTTCGGACCTCCGGCGCAGGTGGTTTCGGTCCTGTATTTTTCGCCGCTTCCGACGCGGATTCGGCTTGTTTGCCTGCAGCTTTTGGGTCTGCGGCTTTTTTCGGAGCCGCTTGTTTTGCGGTTTTGGTTTTAGCGCCGGATGCGCCGTCCCCGTCATTTCCCGTTGTTTTTTTGCGGCTCCGGGATGGTTTGGTCTCCCCTCCGGGCTTTTCCTCAAAGGATTCTTTCGCGACTCTGGACTGCATTTTCACTTTGCTGATGATCATGGTCGCAAACTTTTTCACGTTGGCCATAAACGCTTCGTCCGAAGCCGAACCTTTGGCGATTTCGTTCAGCCGGCGTTCCCATTGTCCCGTCATTTCCGGCGAAGTCAGCAGGTCGACCCCTGCCCCGCGAATAACCTCGACGGCCATTTTGCCTTTTTGCGTAATGACGATCCGCTTGCCTTTCATCACGATATAACCGACCTGCTTCAGCCGTTCGATGATGGCGGCGCGCGTTGCCGGCGTACCGAGCCCCGAGTCCTTCATCGCATCTCGGAGCTCCTCGTCTTCGATCTGTTTGCCTGCGCTTTCCATCGCTTTCAGGAGCGTTCCTTCGGTGTATGGCTTGGGCGGCTGCGTTTCTTTTTCTTTCGCTTTGCTGCGGAGGCAGCGAACGCCTTCTTTGGCATTCAGGTGAAAAGGCGTCGTAACCTCTTCTTCCGCTTGCGATACGTCCTCGTCATCCTTGTCTTTTTTGGACCGGCTTTTTTTGCCGTCTTTCTTTTGATCGGCATAAATCACCTTCCAGCCCTCGGACAACAGCTGTTTTACCGTCGTCTTAAACGATTCCTTCTCCACTTCCGTCATGACGGTGTGCACCTTGTATTCGGCCGGAGGATAAAAATGGGACAAAAAACGCCGTACGATCAGATCATAAATTTTAGCCTCGTCCGGAGCAAGGTTCCGCGCCGTTTTGTTGGTCGGCAAAATCGCGTGGTGATCCTCCACCTTGGCTGGATTGCACACCGACTTGTTGTTTTTATGTACGATTTTTTTGTCGGCCTGCTCCGCGAATTTCGCATAATCCGTCCCCCGGAGCTGATCCAGGGATTTGTGCATCTGCGAAATGTTTTGCTCGGTCACATAGTTCGAAGTCGTTCTCGGATAACTGATGACCTTATGTTTTTCGTACAGCGCTTGGGCCAGGTCCAGCGTTTTTTTGGCGGAAAAACCGAATTTGGCGTTTGCCTCCCGTTGAAGGAGCGTAAGGTCGTACAGCTTAAACGGATATTCTCTCGTATCTTTCACTTCATAGCTCTGGATGATGCCGTCTTTCCCCTGGACTTTAGCGGCAATCGCCTTTGCTTTTTCTTCGTCCTGAATCCGTTCGCCCTGCCACAAACCTTTGTATTCGGTATCTCCCTGCTTGAATGTCGCCTCCACGTCGTAAAACTTGGCCGAGCTGAACGCGTCGATTTCCTTTTGCCGGTCATAGACCAGCGCAAGCACGGGCGTCTGCACCCTGCCCACCGACAGCAGCACGTTATGTTTCGTCGTAAAGGCGCGCGAGCCGTTCATGCCGATCAGCCAGTCCGCTTCGCTTCTTGCCCGCGCCGCTTTGGACAGGTTTTCGTATTCGCTTCCGTCCTTCAGCTCTTCGAACCCCTTCCGTATCGTTTCGGGCGTAAGGTCCGAAATCCAGAGCCGCTTGACGGGCTGCCGCAGCTTCAAATGCTGCTGGATCAGGCAAAAAATATGCTGCCCTTCCCTTCCTGCGTCGCATGCGTTGATCAGCAAATCGCTTCGTTTGGCAAGTTCGGCGATCACCTTGAGCTGGTCCTTCGTTTTCGGATTGGGCTTCAGCTTGAATTGTTCGGGAATGATCGGCAGGTCCTGGATGTTCCATTTTTTATACTTGTCGTCGTAAGCGTCCGGTTCGGCCAGACCGATCAGATGCCCGATCGCCCAGGTAATGATGTACTTTTCCCCTTCGATGTACGTGCGGGCATTTTTTGCCTTCGGTTCGATTACGGCCGCGATGTTGCGCCCCATGTCGGGTTTTTCTGCAATTACAAGTGTTTTCAAACTACCGTCTCTCCTCATGTGGACGTTCCGTTTCCACGGCAATACCCCCGCAAATGGAAGCTCAAGCTTGCGCAAGCAGGCTTCTTTCCGGGGCTCCGGTAAAATAGGCTATTATGAATGCAAAAGGCCCAGAAAAGGAAGTTTCCTCGGGCCGCGGATCGTTCATTTCATAGATTCGAATAGTCATAGAATAGCATAAAATCGTCTTTTTTTCAATGAAGCCCGCCGGCTCGCCCTTCCAAACGGATGGCTGGAGGCACGTCTTACAGGCCATTCTTTTTATGTCTTTAGCGGTGGTTTCCATCCGTTGAAACAGAAAAAGACCTCCCTGAATAATAGGGAAGTCTTCTCTCGATAAGGAATACATGGATTTCGATTTATACGAGGACCGTTGCGCCCATCAGGTATTTATCGACCTCGCGCGCAGCCTGACGGCCTTCGTTGATCGCCCAAACGACCAAACTTTGACCGCGGCGCATATCGCCTGCGGCGAACACCTTATCGACGTTCGTCTGATATTTGCCGTAAGCGGCTTTGACGTTCGATCTGCGGTCGGTTTCCAAACCAAGCTGGTTCACGATCGTTTGCTCCGGTCCGTCGAACCCGATGGCAATCAGCGCCATTTGCGCCGGGAACACTTTTTCCGTGCCGGGAATCGGCTGGTAGATTTTACGTCCGTTTTCGTCTACGATCCGCTCGATTTGCACGGTATGCAGCTCCTTGAGGTTGCCGTTGTCGTCGCCGACGAATTTGGTCGTCATGATGGAAAACTCCCGGGGATCTTTGCCATATACCGCCTTGGCTTCCTCCTGCGCATAATCGAGCGTATACACGTTCGGGAACTGCGGCCACGGGTTGTTGATCGTATCGCGTTCGAGCGGGGCCATCGGATGCGTACCGAACTGGGTTACGCTGCGGCAGCCATGGCGCAGTGCCGTCGCCACGCAGTCGGAGCCGGTATCGCCGCCGCCGATGACGATGACGTCTTTGCCTTCCGCGGAAATGTACTTGCCGTCGGATAACCCGGAATCCAGCAGGCTTTTGATGGTGCCGTTCAAGTAGGTCATCGCGTAGTGGACGCCGTTCAGATCGCTGCCTTCGATATTGAATTCACGCGGCTTGGTTGCGCCGCCGCAAAGCACGACAGCATCGTAATCGTCCACCAGCTGCTGCGAAGAAATATCCTTGCCGATTTCGGTATTCGTCACAAAGCGGATGCCTTCGGCAGCCATGAGGTCGACACGGCGCTGCACGACCGCTTTGTCCAGCTTCATGGACGGAATGCCGTACATCAGGAGTCCGCCGATCCGGTCGGCGCGTTCATAGACGGTCACGTGATGGCCGGCCTTATTCAACTGGGCTGCGGCGGCCAGCCCCGCAGGGCCCGAGCCGACGACGGCCACGCGTTTGCCGGTCCGTTTTTCCGGCGGGGTCGGAACGATCCAGCCTTCTTCAAAACCTTTGTCGATGATCGCCTGCTCGATCGTTTTGATCGTTACCGGCTGGCCGATCAGGCCCACGGTGCAAGAGCCTTCGCACGGAGCCGGGCAAATGCGGCCGGTAAATTCCGGAAAGTTGTTGGTTTTCAGCAGACGGTCGAGCGCTTCCTTCCACAATCCGCGGTAAACCAAGTTGTTCCATTCCGGAATCAGGTTGTTTACCGGACATCCCGAAGTGCCTCCGGCCATGTCGATTCCTGTATGGCAGTAAGGCGTGCCGCAATCCATGCAGCGCGCGCCTTGCGTACGCAGCTCTTCTTCGGACAAATGCTTGTGGAATTCTTCCCAGTCTTTTATGCGTTCAGCCGGTTCGCGGTCGGCCGGCAGCTGGCGGCTGTATTCCATAAATCCAGTAGGTGTAGACATGACGTGTTTCCCCCATCCGTTCTTTTCCTGTTGATTCTACGCATCTATGAGAACGACGCAATGATATTTCAATTATAGTAGCATCCCATTCTTTGAATATTAAATGGATTATCCGAATAATTATTTGTACTAATTAACATGCTGTTTACATTGCGATGCCAGTTATGCGTCGAGGCTACCGTCGCTCATACGTGCAAAAACGGTAATCATACGGATTTTTTTCGTCACGGATTCCTTGTACTTCCTGAATACATTCCCATTCGTTTTCGTCGAGTTCCGGAAAAAACGTATCCCCCTCGAACGTCTCGTCGATTTCCGTAATGAGCAGGCGGTCGGCGTAGGGCATCAGCAGCCGGTAAATCTCCTCGCCGCCGATGACCATCACTTCCTCCCCTTTGCTCGTTTCGACCGCTTCTTCGACGGTATGGATCACCTGGGCCCCAGGGGCCTCATATCGTGCATCCCGCGTCATTACGATATTGGTCCGGCCTGGCAGCGGCTTGGCTCCGAAAGACTCCCACGTTTTCCGCCCCATCAACACTTTTTTGCCCATCGTTTGCTCTTTGAAAAAGGCCATGTCTCTCGGCAGCCGCCAAGGAAGGGCGTTGTCGCGGCCGATGACCCTGTTTTTTCCCATAGCCAAAATGTACGTCATGCTCATGCCATTCACGCTCCTTTTTTCCGGGATGATGCAGCTCTTTGCTTATATGGCGACCGGCGCTTTGATGCCCGGATGATGCTTATAATTGACGAATTCGAAATCTTCGAACTTATAATCGAAAATCGACTCCGGCTTGCGTTTGATCACCAGCTGCGGAAGATCGTACGGCTCCCGTTCCAGCTGCGTTTTGACCTGCTCCAAATGGTTCGTATAAATATGCACGTCGCCGCCGGACCAGATGAATTCTCCCGGTTCCAGCCCGCATTGCTGCGCAACCATATGCGTCAGCAACGCATAGCTGGCGATGTTGAACGGCAGGCCGAGGAACGTGTCGACGGACCGCATCGTCAGCATGCAGGACAGCTTGCCGCCCGCTACGTAGAACTGGAATACGAAATGGCATGGCGGAAGCTTCATTTGCTCGATTTCCGCTACGTTCCATGCGCTGACGATATGCCGCCGCGAATCCGGATTGTTTTTGATCGAATCGATCACGTTCGCAATCTGGTCGATATGCGTGCCGTCCGGCGACTTCCAGTGGCGCCACTGCGAGCCGTACACCGGTCCCAAATCCCCGTTTTCGTCGGCCCATTCGTCCCAGATCGTTACGCCGTTTTCCTTCAAATAACCTATGTTGGTTTCGCCGCTGAGGAACCACAGCAGTTCGTGCACCACGGACTTAATGTGAATCCGCTTCGTCGTCAATAAAGGGAAACCTTCGGAAAGATCGAATCTCAGCTGTCTACCGAAAACGGAAATCGTGCCCGTTCCGGTCCGATCTTCCTTCGGCGTGCCGTTTTCCAAAATATCTTTCAACAAGTCCAAGTATTTTTTCATGTTTTTGCTCAACCCTTCCGCTCTGTATGCTGTATGCTGTATGCCTATCCGGATCGGCTTAAGCTTAAGATGCCCTGAATAGCAGCGGGTCCGTCTGCCTGAGCAAGATCCGTCGTTTGATCACAATCCTTTTTACTAGTTTACCATCCGCAAAGCCGCACGGAAATAGATAATTTCATCCTCCGATCTCCATAACGTTCGGAAAAACGGTAGCGGAGGCGTTCATTTTGGACGAATCCCGCACAAAATGGCCGTAAAACAAAAAACAAGAGCCTTGCATAAAAGCAGGCTCTTGTTCTTTTAACGCCTTATTAAAAGCGTATTATCTGCGAGGCGCAATGACGTGGATCGGGTTGCCAAGCGCAAGCTCAGCCGTTTCCATCACGATTTCGCCCAGCGTTGGGTGAGCGTGGATGGTCAGGGCGATATCTTCAAGCGTAGCACCCATTTCGATTGCGAGACCCAGCTCGGCAATCAGGTTGGAAGCTTCGATCCCGGCGATGTGGCAGCCCAGAACCAACTGCGTTTCTTCGTCGAAAATCAATTTCACGAAGCCGTCGGCATTGTTCAGCGACAACGCGCGTCCGTTGCCCGCAAACGGGAATTTGGCGGCTTTCGCTTTGTAGCCTTTTTCTTTCGCTTCTTTTTCGGTGTAACCTACGCTTGCGCATTCAGGATCAACGAATGCCACCGCAGGAACCACTTTGTAATCGACAACCGAAGGATGTCCGGCGATCGCTTCGGCAGCTACCTTGCCTTCATAAGAAGCCTTATGCGCAAGCGCTGGTCCCGGAACGACGTCGCCGATCGCGAAAATGTTCGGTTTGTTGGTGCGGCCTTGATGGTCGACTTTGATGAGTCCGCGGTCGGTCATTTCGATGCCGATGAGGTCCAGACCCAAATCGCCGTCGGTGTTCGGGCGGCGTCCAACCGTTACGAGCAGGTAATCTGCCGTAACTTCTTTCGTTTCGCCGTTCACGGAATATTTCACCGTCACGTCGTTATCCGTTTGCTCTGCGCTTTCGGCTTTGGCATTCGTGATGATTTCGACGCCGGTTTTGTTCATGCTTTTTACGACCAGCTTCGTCATGTCCGGATCGAATCCGTTCAGGATCGTGTCCATGCCTTCCAGGATCGTAACCTTCGCGCCGAATTTCGAGAACATTTGGCCAAGTTCCGCGCCGATGTAGCCGCCGCCGATGACGACAAGGCTCTTCGGAATTTCAGGCAGGTTGAGCGCTTCTGTCGAAGACAGGATGCGTCCGCCGAACGGGAATGCTTTCAGCTCGATCGGACGGGAACCCGTCGCGATGATGCAATGTTTGAAACGGTAACGAGGAGATTCATGCTCGTTGAAGCAGCGTGCTTCGTTTTCGCTGATGAACATGCACTCGCCATGGAATACTTCGACTTTGTTGCCTTTCAAAAGGCCCGCAACGCCGCCGGTCAGCTTTTTCACGACGCTGTTTTTGAATTCCTGGGTTTTGGAGAAATCCACTTTGACGTTTTCGACGGATACGCCGAACGCGTCCGCATGTTTAGCCGATTCGTATTGGTGAGCCGCAGCGATCAGCGCTTTGGAAGGAATACATCCGCGGTTCAAGCACACGCCGCCCACTTCGGATTTGTCCACGATCAGTACCTTTTGACCCAGCTGAGCAGCGCGGATGGCGGCTACGTAACCGCCGGGACCCGCACCGATGACTAATGTGTCGATATCGAGAGAAGCGTCTCCTACTACCATGTCTTATACCTCCATTACCAGCAGCTCAGGATTGCTGAGCAGCGATTTGATATAGTTCATAAAGTTTTGAGCCGTTGCGCCGTCGATGATGCGGTGGTCGAAGCTCAAGGACAGAGCCATGACAGGCGCCGCTACGATTTCGCCGTTTTTCACGACAGGTTTTTCCGTAATGCGGCCGGTACCCAGAATCGCAACTTCAGGGAAGTTGATGATCGGCGTGAAGAACATGCCGCCGGCGGAACCGATGTTGGTGATGGAGATCGTGCTGCCTTTCATTTCGGCCGGAGTCAGTTTGCCTTCACGGCCGCGTGCCGCGAGGTCGCGGATCGCGTCGGCGATCATCCAGATGCTCTTACGGTCGGCATCTTTGATGACCGGTACGATCAGACCGTTGTCCGTATCCGTAGCGATACCGATGTTGTAGTACTTTTTATACACAATTTCGTTGTTTTCTTCGTCGATCGTCGCGTTCAGGGCAGGGAATTGGCGGGAAGCCGCAACCAGCGCTTTGACGATGAACGGCAGGTACGTGATTTTCGTGCCTTTTTTCTCGGCGATCGGCTTCATGCGCGTGCGGAATGCCACCAGCTCGGTAACGTCCACTTCGTCCATGATCGTCACGTGAGGAGCCGTGTAAGCCGATTTGACCATCGCGTTGGCGATCGCTTTGCGGATGCCTTTGAACGGTACGCGTTCTTCTTCGGCGCGTGCGTCGACAGCCGGAGCGGCCGCGGACGCTGCAGATGCGGCTTTTTCTTCTTTGGCCGCAGGAGCTGCTGCTTGGCCTCCGCCGTTTTTGAAGGCTTCAACGTCTTCTTTGGTGATTTTGCCGTTGTTGCCCGTGCCGGTCACTTGCGTGATGTCGACGCCTTGTTCGCGCGCAAATTTGCGGACGCTTGGCGTAGCCAGCACTTCCTTGTTCGGAGCCGCAGGAGCCGGAGCGTTTTCCCCGCCTTGTTTAGCCGCTTCAGGGCTGTTTTGGGCCGGAGAAGAAGTGGTGTCCGCGCCGCCTTGGGCCGCGTCGGCTTCCATGGAACCATGGTCCGCCGCAGGAGCGTCCTGTTCCGGAAGTTCGCCTTCCGCATCGATGATGGCAACGACTTCGCCTACGCGGCACACTTGTCCGTCCTTGGCGAAAACTTCCTGCACGGTACCGTTTACCGGGCAAGGAACCTCGACCACCGCTTTGTCGTTTTGCACTTCCATGATGATGTCGTCGTCTGTTACTTTATCGCCGGGCTTGATGTGCATTTTAATAATTTCGCCTTCATGCAAGCCTTCGCCCAATTCCGGGAACCGATATTCAAATTTTGCCACCTTAAGTACCTCCTATCAAAACTTCTTTTTCTTAGAATTCCATGACTTTGTTAACTGCAGCGATAATCCGGGCCGGCGTAGGAAGCCATGTATCTTCGATTTGCGCAAATGGATATACCGTATCCGGAGCCGCTACGCGGAGAACAGGCGCTTCCAGGTGCAAAATGGCTTTTTCGTTGATTTGTGCAATGACTTCTGCGGCCACGCCGGAAGTTTTTTGCGCTTCCTGAACGACGATGGCACGGTTCGTTTTCTTCACCGAAGCAACGATCGTATCGATGTCCAAAGGATTCAGGGTACGCAGGTCGATGATTTCGGCCTTGATGCCTTTCGTTTTTTCAAGCTCTTCGGCAGCTTTCGTTGCCGTATGAACCATCATGCCGTATGCGATGATCGTCACGTCGGAACCTTCGCGGACGACATTCGCCTTGCCGATTTCAACCGTGTAGTCCCCTTCAGGAACTTCCGCGCGGAACGCATGGTACAAGTTCAAATGCTCCATGAAAAATACAGGGTCGTTGTCGCGGATGGCTGCGATGAGCAGGCCTTTGGCGTCGTAAGGGTTCGAAGGCACTACCACTTTAATACCCGGAGTTTGCACCGCCAAACCTTCGAGCGAGTCGGTGTGCAGCTCAGCCGCTTTAACGCCGCCGCCGAACGGCGTACGGAACACGATCGGAGCGTTGTAACGGCCGCCGGAACGGTAACGCATGCGTGCAGCCTGCACGAACATTTGGTCCATCGCCTCGAAAATAAAGCCGACGAACTGGATTTCGGCTACCGGACGGAAGCCTTGGATCCCCAAACCGACAGCCAGACCGCCGATCGCGGATTCGGCCAGCGGGGTGTCGAAGATGCGCTCTTCGCCGAATTCTTTTTGCAGTCCTTCCGTCGCCCGGAACACGCCGCCTACATTACCGACGTCTTCACCGAACACAATGACGTTAGGGTCACGTTTCATTTCCACGCGGATTGCGTCGCGGATTGCTTCTTTCATATTCATTTGTGCCATTGCTTCATTTCCTCCTTAACAATACTGTTCACGTTGCTATTCCAGCCTAGCGGATCTTCGATTATTGGAAATCGGCCTTTTGCTCTTCCAAATGTTTCGGCGTCGTTTCGAACATGCTGTCGATGAGGCCGGGAACCGTCATTTTTTCGGTTTGTTCCGCTTTTTTGATTTCTTCGTTCACTTTGGCTTTCGCTTCATCTTTAACGCGAGCCGTATCTTCTTCGGACCACAGTCCTTTTTTCTCCAGGTATTTGCCCAGACGGGTGATTGGATCCTTCGCGTTCCATTCGCCTTCTTCGTCCTTCGTGCGGTATTTGGTCGCATCGTCGGACAAGGAGTGCGGACGGTAACGGTACGTTACGGCTTCGATCAACGTCGCGCCTTCGCCTTTGCGCGCAAGTTCCGCCGCTTCCTGAACAGCGCTGATGACGGCAAATACGTCCATACCGTCGACTTTGACGCCGCGGATGCCTGCCGCCACCGCTTTATGGGCAATGGACAATGCAGCCGTTTGCTTCGAGAAAGGAGTCGTAATGGCATAACCGTTGTTTTGCACAAAGAAAATGACCGGAAGTTTGTAACGTCCAGCGTAGTTGAGGCCTTCGTAGAAGTCGCCTTCGGAAGAACCGCCGTCACCCGTGTAAGTGATGACAACTTGTTTTTGTTTTTTCAGCTTGTAACCCATCGCGATGCCCATCGCGTGCAAGATTTGCGCGCCGATGATGATTTGCGGCATCAATACGTTTACGCCTTCCGGAATCTGACCGCCATGCTGATGTCCGCGGGAGTACAGAAAAGCTTGGTACAGAGGCAATCCATGCCATACGATTTGCGGCATATCGCGGTAACCAGGGCAGATGAAGTCGTCTTTTTCCAGTGCGAATTCGCTGCCGACCATCGTCGCTTCCTGGCCGGATACCGGCGCGTAGAAGCCCAAACGGCCTTGGCGTCCTAAGTTAACGGCGCGGTCGTCCCAAGTGCGGGTAAATACCATGCGGTACATAATTTCTTTAAGTTGATCATCAGTAAGGTTAGGCATTTTATCTTCGTTAATGATTTCACCTTCGGGAGAGAGCACGGAAAGCGCTTCGACTTCCTCGGTATACACTTCATAAGGCACCTTGCTCATTATCTTCACCTCAACAAAAAAATTTGAATATCAGGCTCTGCTGTTATAGAATTATTATACACCTGTTTTACTCGATTCGTCAAAGCAATTGCGGATAAATTTCGAAAATATCGAGTTTTGTATGTATAACAGTGTGCCAATAAAAATATAACAGTTTTCAAACATTTGACAAAAGCGTGGAGATTCCCACATGATGGAAACCGAATGACAACGCTTTTTTCAGGCTGAAAAATCAACCGCGAGAAGGGTGAACACGAATGACGGATTCAAAGTATTTGAAAAGAACGATCCATAAGGAAGAAATCGAAAGCCGTTTTTTGAATGAAACACGCCATCTGCGCGTGTACCTCCCGCCCGGCTACAATGAAATTCTGAGCTACCCTGTCGTCTATTGTCAGGACGGCGAAGAATTTTTTAACTTTGGACGCATTGCCACGACAGCCAACCATTTGATTCTGGACGGCCATACGGAGCCGTTCATCATCGTTGGGGTCGATGTGGACACGTCGGTCCGCACCGAAGAGTACGCTCCGTTCGGCAGCCGGTTCGACGCCTATACGCGCTGCTTCGCAGAAGAGATTATTCCCTTCATCGAAGCCAAATATCCCGTGCGGAAAGAGCCTTCGGAACGGGTGCTGGCCGGCGATTCCCTCGGGGGCAGCGTCTCTTTGCACCTGGCGGTCCGGTATCCGGAGCTGTTTCGGCGCATCATCAGCCTGTCGGGCGCTTATTATCCGGCCTCCCAGGATATTTACGAGGCGCAGGACGACTTGTCCTGGCTGGACATCTACATGATCGTCGGATTGCAGGAAACGGCATTCGAAACCGATCATGGCATCCATAACTTCGTGGAGCTGAACCGCCAGACCCGCGAGCTGCTGCTGGATCGTGGTGCAAAAGTGGAGTATGCCGAAAAAGACGGCAAGCATATTTGGGGATTCTGGCAAAAAGAACTGCCGGATGCGCTGACGTACTTTCTTCGCGCGTAACCCTGACAGTCTTCATCGTAGATTAAAAAGGTGAACCGGGAACATACGATGCCTATGGCTCAATGGTCTTGGTTCACTTTCTTTTTAACCCTTCCTCTTCTCAAATCCGAAATGATTGCGTTTTCATTGTTTTTCCGAAAAAACGGCAAACATGCCGCTTTTTCATGGAAACAAAAATTTTTATTCCTGCTCTTCAATAAAAAATTATAGCTTCTCTGCGCGTATCTTTTTCAAAAGCGCCTCGCAACCTGCGTCGATCATTTCGTACACCTGCTCAAAATTCCCCGTGTAATACGGGTCCGGCACTTCTCGAAGCTCGTGGTCCGGCAGCAGATCCATGAACTTGAGCAAAAGCTCCGTTTTGGCTCCCGGAAGCTTTTTTACGTTTTCGAAATTGCTGTCGTCCATGCATACCATGTAATCAAAAGTCTCAAAATCCGGGCTGGCGATGCGGCGGGCTTGGATGCCTTCGTGCCCGATCCCATGCTGGTCCAGAATACGGCGCGTGTCTTGATGCGGTCTTTGCCCGAGATGCCAGTCCCCCGTCCCGGCGGAGTCCACCGTGATCAGGTGTTGAAGTCCGGCCCGCTCGACCTTGTGGCGCATGACCGCTTCGGCCATCGGCGATCGGCAAATGTTGCCCAAACATACGAATAATACGGATACCATGATTGTGAATTGCCTCCTCTGTTATGCAGTCTTCCGGCTGTGTTTGCCCTTGTTTCCCTGTATGGATAGATCGGTCGAAGAAGACATGTGAAGCGAACGCCGCGGCAGCTTCCATTTATAATGTACGGAAAGCATGCGCAGCAGGACGATCACCGCAAACAGAAGCACCGCCTGCCATGTCGAGTGAATCCAGCCCATCCCGATGACCGCGCCGGCGATGGCCGCCCATACGGCGTAAATTTCATCCTTGAGGACGAGCGGCTTGCGCCCGGCCAGCAAATCGCGGATAATGCCGCCGCCGATTCCCGTCATGACGGCCGCAACGATAACGGCTGACAGCGGATGATGCATATTCTGGGCATAAAGCGCCCCTTGAATGGCGAAAGCCGATAAGCCGATGGCATCAAAAAACGCCTCCGTCCGCTTCCAATGCCTGATCCAGCCCAAAGGCAGAAGGAACGCGACGATGACCGACAAAATCGCCAGCTTGATCAGCAGGCCTTGGCTCCATAACGTCGTGACGGGAACCCCGATTAGCACGTTCCGAATCACCCCTCCGCCGAATGCCGTGACAAGCCCCAGCACCAGGATGCCCAAAATGTCGTATTCTTCCTCCATGGCCACAAAAGCTCCCGACATCGCAAAAGCGATCGTGCCGATGATGCTGAATATTTCAAAAGCATGCATGTCCAATTTCTCTCTAACCTCTCCCCTATCCTATGTCTCCATTATTGTAGTCGTGTCCTGCCGAATTGCGCAAGATTGTTTTTAACTTTTTGGATTTTTGCAAAATCCTCATTTATACTGGAAGCACGATATAGTAGGAGAAAATCGATTTTAGGGGGAAACGCCGATGAACGATAAACGCGTAGTTATTTTTTCCGGAGGGGATCTGTATCCCCAATACATAGATGAAATTCGACCGACGGATTATGTCATCGGGGCGGACAAAGGAGCGTTGTTTTTGATACGCCACGGCATCAAACCCGATCTGGCCGTCGGCGACTTCGATTCGATTTCTCCGCAGGAGCTGGAGCATGTCCGGGCGGAGTGCGGAAACATCGTCGAATGCGATCCCGTCGATAAAGACTTGACCGATACGGAACTGGCCATTGAAATGGCGGCAAGGGAAGAACCCGGCTTCATCTTGCTGATCGGCGGAACGGGAACGCGCATGGATCACACGCTGGCGAACGTGCAAATGCTGAACCGGGCGCTTCAGCATCAAATCCAGTGCGCCATCATGGACCGCAACAATTACATTACGTTAACCGGCTCCAAACTCGAGGTAATCGACCGCGGCTACAAATACGTATCGCTGCTTCCGCTGACGCCGGAAGTAACCGGCATTACGCTCGAAGGTTTTCGATATCCGCTCGACAACGCCACGCTCAAGCTGGGAGAATCCCTTGGCATCAGCAACGTCCTTCTCGGAGAGCGCGGACAAATAAGCATTGCCGGCGGTCTTTTGCTCGTCATTCAAAGCAATGACTAACGGATTGGAAAATCGTTGGGTCCGCTGCCATTGAAAGAGTTTAAAATGGTTACAGTTTGCCGAATTTGCAACCCAAAAACAGACTCGAAAAAACCCTTGCGCATCAAGGGTTTTTCTTATTTTCTGAACTATTTTCACTCTATTTCTTAATTTTTTGTAACTTTTAATCGTTTTTTAATAAAAAAGGAAATTTCTTAGAGCCCCAAGGGTTTGAGACATGTCATCCATATTTTAGGGAGTTACAAAACTGTTATACTCGGAATCGAGCCTGAAAGAAAACGAAATTTGGAGGTAAACACAACATGAACCAAAAACATCTATTCCAAAAATTAGTAGCCGTAGGGCTATGTGCATCGATAGGCATTACAGGAATGTTGGCAACGGGAGCATCGGTCACGGAGGCTTCTTCTTCCAAGTCCGTCACGGCTTCTTCTTACTCTTCTTCTAAAGGACAGGCCATCGTTAATTATGGCAAAAAATTCATGGGCACGCCTTACAAATTCGGAGCTTCCACAAGCACAACGCGCGTATTCGACTGCTCCTCGTTCATGAAATATATTTTCGGACATTATGGAATCAAATTGCCGCGTACGTCCGTACAGCAATCCAAAGTCGGCGTTGCGGTTTCCAAATCGAACCTGAAACCTGGCGATCTCGTATTTTTCTCCAGCGGCAGCAGAGCCAACGGCCATAACGTAACGCACGTGGCAGTATATGCAGGCAACGGCAAAATCCTGCACACTTACGGTTCCCCCGGCGTAACGGTCTCCGACCTGAATTCCGGCAACTGGAAAAGAACGTACCTGAAAGCACGTCGGGTATTGTAGCATATAAGGAAGGCGGTAAGCTGAAAACTTACTCGCCTTCTTTTATTATATAACCGACCCCGCGCACTGACTGAATCATTTTATTGCGGAACCCTTTGTCCATTTTTGTGCGAAGATGCCTGATATATACGTCTACCACGTTCGTGCCCATATTAAAATCATAATCCCATACCTCTTTTAAAATATCCTCCCGGGTACATACCTCATTGACATGCCGCGCCAAATAAAGCAGCAAATCGAATTCCTTTACGGTAAGCTCGATGTCCTTCTCCGATCTGGAAACCGTTCGGGTGGCTGGGTCGATGATCAAATCACCGACCGTAACTTTCTTCAGGCTGCGCTCATGTTCGATGCGGAATATTCGCAGCAGATTCCGGACTCGTGCCAGCAGCTCTTCGGCTGAAACCGTCCGGGGCACGACATCGTTCGCTCCAGCCTCCAATCCCGCGATAACCGCTTGTTCGTGGTAAGGATGCTCGAAAACGATGATCGGAAACGGCCGATCCGCCTGCTCCCGGAGCAGGGCCTTCAACAATTTAGGCAGCGAGCTCCCCGCGTATTCGGCCCGGTCCAAAAGCAGCAGGTCGATTTCATGCTCGCCGATCAGGCGCAGAGCCTCATATTCGCTGGAAACGGCCTCGATCTCGAATCCTTTTGACCGGAGCGCCTCAAGGATGCCGCTTTGCCCGAAATATTCTCCTACCGCCAACAGCCGCTCGTTCATCGTATCACCCGTATTTCCGCTTGTCGTCCGTTTGGAACGCTTCCCATAGGGTTGCCGTGCATCATAAAAACCATTCCCCGCGGAATGGTTTTTATGGATTCCTCCGGTTTGGCGGACTTAGCCAAAATACCGGTGATATATCGTTCTGGCTTCGGCGATGTCTTTCGTGCCGTGAATAAGCGCCCTTCCGTCCGAGAAAACGACGAGACGTTTGTCTCCGGTCGTAAAAGAAACGAGGAACGGGTTGCTTTCCACCTTCCCCTCCCCAAGCGAGGACAAGCGATTTGCCGTTTCCTGCAGGTCAAGAGACTGTTTTTGGCCGGGACGGATTTGTACCGTGTCCCTCCCGCATAACACATCGGTTTTTTCCAGGTTGGACGCGGACAAATATGGATACGTCCGATGGTCGCCGCAGGAAAGGCAGTCCGCCTTCCGTGCATGCTTGACGCCCATGGACATATGTTCATTCCGCCAGAGGTCAAACGTAAGCAGCTTATCGCGAAGCGCTTCCGGATGGCCGCTCAGCAGCTTTAAAGCCTCTGCCGTTTGATGCGCCGTCACCACTTGTACCGCTTGAGGGATGATGCCCGAAGTATCGCAGGTATCTCCTCCGAGCGGAACCGTTCCGAGCAGGCAATTCAAGCAGGGCGTCTGTCCCGGCAATATGGTGTACGTGATGCCGTAGCTCCCGACGCATCCCCCGTATATCCACGGGATTTTATATTTTTGGGAAATATCGTTGATCAACAGCCTGGTGTCGAAGTTGTCGGTTCCGTCCATGATCAGATCCACGCCTTGGATGAGCGACTCGAGCTCGTCAAGCTTGACGTCCATGACATGACTGTCGATCCGAATGGAAGAATTGATCGCTTCCAGCCTTTGTTTGGCGGCTACGGCTTTAGGCAGCCTATGTTCAGCGTCCTGTTCGGAAAATAGCTGCTGCCTTTGCAGATTGCTCCACTCCACGTAATCGCGGTCAGCGATCGTCAAACGTCCGATGCCCGCTCTCGCAAGCGTTTCGGCGATCGACGTGCCAAGCGCGCCCGCACCGATGATCAAAACGTGGCTCTCCCCCAGCTTCCGCTGGCCCTCGGGTCCCAACGGCGCAAAACGCTCTTGTCTGGAATAACGGTCATTACCGGTGCTCACATGTTTCATCTCCTGTACATGCTCAGTAATAAAATTCGCAAATAAAATGCGCACGCAGGCGTAAAACAAACATACGCAGGCCTGCTGCTTATTTCTCCAATAAAATGGCAGAACGATCACTCAGGTTTCTTCTTGTCATGGACAGCAAAATGAGTTCGTTGATGCCATCCGTCACATATATTTTGAAAAAGCCGCGTTCCCTTCGGGAACACGGCAGCTCGTTATCGGAAGAGAGCGAATCAAACCCTTTGATGCGACCATTCTTCCACGTTCCAAATTTTCGTCACCCAATCCTCATAAAAATCCGGCTCGTGGGACACGAGCAAAATCGTACCTTTATACTCTTGCAGGGCGCGTTTCAGCTCGGCTTTGGCGACGACGTCCAAATGGTTGGTCGGTTCGTCGAACAAAATCCAGTTGGATTCCCGCATCATCAGCTTGCATAACCGGACTTTGGCCTGCTCGCCGCCGCTCAGCATGTTCAACGGGCGGGTAATATGCTCGTTTTTCAGTCCGCAGCGCGCCAAATGCGCACGCACTTCATGCTGATTCAAGGAAGAAAACTCGTTCCAAACGTCATCGATCGGCGTCAAGTTGCCCGGCCGAACCTCCTGCTCGAAATAAGCGGGATGCAGAAAATCGCCCAAATACGTTTTGCCGCTGATCGGCGGAATTTTGCCCAGGATCGTTTTGAGCAGCGTCGATTTCCCGACGCCGTTGCAGCCGACGATGGCGATTTTTTCGCCGCGTTCGATCGTCATGGTCATTTTGGGCAACAGAGGATGGGAATAGCCGATCTCAAAGTCGATGCCTTCGAACACGACCTTGCCGCTGGCGCGGGATTCCTTGAATTGGAACACCGGCTTCGCCGCTTCTTCGGGTTTGTCGATCCGTTCGATGCGGTTCAGCTGCTTCTCGCGGCTTTTTGCACGTCCGGAAGTCGAATAACGGGCTTTGTTGCGCTGGATGAAGTCCTCTTGTTTTTTGATGAACTCCTGCTGTTTTTCATACGCTTCGATATGCTGGTTTTTCGAGATGTCGGCCATCTCCAGAAACTTCTCGTAGTTGGCCGAATACCTTGTCAGCTTGGCGAATTCCAAATGATAGATTACGTCGACGACCTGGTTCATGAATTCCGTGTCATGGGAAATCAGGATGAAAGCGTACGGGTAGGACTTCAAATATTGGGTCAGCCATTCGATATGCTCCACGTCCAAATAGTTCGTCGGTTCGTCCAACAGCAGCACGGTCGGCTTTTCGAGCAAAAGCTTGGCCAATAGAACCTTGGTGCGTTGGCCGCCGCTCAGCGCCGACACGTCCTTGTCCAATCCGATGGCCGACAGTCCGAGACCGTTCGCCATTTCCTCGACTTTGACGTCGATCATGTAGAAATCGCCGATTTCAAGCTGTTCCTGGATTTCTCCCATTTGCTCCAACAGCGTCTCAAGCTCTTCCGGCGTTGCGTCGGCCATTTTATTCGTGATCTCCATCATTTCCAGTTCCAGCTCGAGCAGCGGCAGGAAGGCGTCCTTCAATACGTCGCGGACCGTTTTGCCGGGCGTCAGCTTGGAGTGCTGATCCAGGTAGCCGTAACGGACCTTCGGCGTCCATTCCACCTTTCCGCTGTCCTTTAACAGCTGCCCCGTCAAAATATTCATCAGCGTCGATTTGCCGACTCCGTTTGCGCCGACCAGCCCGACGTGCTCGCCTGCCAGGAGGCGAAAGGAAACATTTTTAAACAATGTGCGTTCCCCGAAATTATGGGAAACATTTTCAACGGTCAATAAGCTCATATATACGTTCTGGCTCCTGTCTATAATAAATAGTTCTTGGCTTGCACTTTACCCTAACTTACAGGCATTCAAGATACCATTTTATCATAAGAAGGAGTTTTCATGAAAGATGAAAAATGACGGTTACTGCCTGCAGCTTCTTTCAAAATAACCGTTTGCCGCGGCTTCCTTCGCATCCGTGAAGGTTTCTTCGTAGATCAGTCCGCTGCGGCAGCTTCCGCGCTCGAAATATCGAATGCCGGTCGCAGGATCCGTTCCGGCGAACAGATCGGGTCGTTTTACGAGCCTTCCTCCGCCGAGAGCATAATTGTTGATATAACCGCTTCCGACCGGAATGCCCTGGACAAAAGCCATCATGCCGATATCCTGAATCGAATTGTTCCACTCCTCGCCCGTTATCGAAGGCAAAGTGAACAGGTACGATATGCCGTTTTTGGCTGCATATTCGTTATGACGGTTAATGACGTTCGCCAAATCGCTTTGAATCGTTTGGACGATCGCCGCTTTTTTCACCTGCTCAAACGTTTCGGAATGGGCAAGAAGCGGGACGTTGGTCGTCGCCATCATTTCTCTTTGCAGCCCTCTGATCCACTGCCCGGCATCGCGATCATACACTTCCACCTCATTGTCCAAGGTAAATCGAATGAGATTGCCGTTTGCGTCGCCGTAAGCATAGGGTTTCTTCGGACTCCATACATGCCTGATCCGCGGCTTGTTATCCTCTCCGACATATTCTTCGTCCGCATATACGTAATATCCGTCATAGTCGATCACGACCACGGCAGGAATGTAATAGTCCAAGGCGGCTTGTGCCGGCGCATCGTCATCGATCCCAAAATTCGCATACAAGCTTTTATAAAACATCGCTATCGCTTGTTCCTTGTCGGCCCGGAAAAACTTTTCGGATCCGTACCCGGCCTCAAACTCCTGCTTTTCGTTTTTGTTCAGCACGCTGGCACCGTCTTGTACCGCCGTCCGCAGCGCCGCGGCGTATTTGGTTTCGAGGAACAGGACGTTCTGCTGATCTTTGACGGAATAACCGCTCATCAGAAATGCCGGAACGAAAATAAGGACAAACACGATTGAAAAATCAGTAATCTTCATTGAGCACCATGCCTCCGTAAGGAAATGCGAGCACGGGAGCGGCCCCGGAGATGGATCCGGTAACAAAATCCAACATGATCGTTCCTGCCGTACGATTGATGTTTCGGACCGTGACTTTAAAAAAGTCGCCGACGTTCATCCTGTACTTTCTGGCCTCGTGGTCTTTGGGCAGCGTGTTGTCCGGGTAGATGACAGACAAAATATCCGCCGTATAAAATCCTTCGTATGAAACGTCCACATCGTCCTGGAACGTATCCGTGTTCGCGGCATCGGCATAGACGGGCGTATATTTTTTGTGCAAATGCTCCATTTGGACGTCAAACGCATTGCCAGTAGCTTCGATTTCTTGCAGGAAGTCCTGGTACATGACCGGCGTAAGATAACCTTTGTTCCTGACGGCGTCAACGAACTGCGTGACGGCATTGTAAACGACCAGCCGCGACAAGTCATCCTGCTTCTGATACGCTTCCGCCGCCGGATAAACGAACAGGAGGGCAACGGCTAGCAATACGGCAACGAATTTCGATACGGCGCTGCTCATAGAACGTCCTCACCGGGCTTTAATTTTGCAAAACGTATTTCCTTCAACAGCCCGTTCCAATCCCTCACATATTCGGCCCGGTATTTGGCCTCCGGCTGGAAGACGGCCGTTCCGGCCAGTTCGAGCGGATCGCCCGAAGCTACCGGAACGCCATCGACCTTGACGGCGACTCCCGCTCCAACCTGATCCACGGTAACCAAAAATGCCTGCGAACCGCTGTAGATGTCAGGCCGGGCAAGCGTCAACGTAGAATGAACGCTGCGTTTTTGGCCGGAAACGACTGCCGAAACTTCGTCCAAAGCCCCGTCGATTTGCCTGGTCAGTCCCAATGCCAAAAAGCAGGCGCTTAGAAACAGGGCAAGAATGGCGCTTATCCCGATCATATTCTGCACATTATCGTTCACGGTGCCCTTCCCTCCCTTTTGTCACGCATTATTGCTCGAACACAAGCCCGCGGACGACGTTGGATTTGTCTTTGATGATGCTGGCTTTGAACTTCCCGCTCGGATTGACGTATTCGTTGCTGGATTCGTTCATCGTGTTCCGTAAATCCCCTTCCCGGTTGTTAATGTCGATGACCGATCCGTATTTGTCATCCGCCACGTTACCGATGTACAGGCTGTTGCCGTACCATTGGCCGTTTCTGTTTTTCCCCGTTTTGACCAGGATGCCGAATTGATCCTTGTCCCTGAACTTCCGCAAAGCGTTCGTTACCTGCGAGCCGCTGATGCTCGTGCCGTCATAGACCGTAAAGGAAGCCTGCGAAAGCTCGGTCTGGATGTCCGAGAAGTTGTTTTGGGCCGTTTTGGTCGCTTCCTGGGCCGAAATGAACAGGATCACGACAATGGTAATAAGTGCAATGGTCAAAAAGATGCCTGCGGCAACCTTCAACGCGCTGGATGCGTTATTCATTGAATATCATCTCCTTAAATTTTTCGGATTTCTTCATAATAAACATTCATCTGCATAAAGCTCATCGCGATCAACGGTATGACCAGGTACATAAAAACAAGGGCATACATCGGCGCAAAACCGAGCATCTTTCCGAGCGCCGCTTTCGTGTCTATGATTTTTTCGTATTCCTGCTTGCGTTGTTCGAAATAGAAGGCCATTTCGTTGTCGAGATCATCAAAGGCCTGTTCGATCGGAATTTTCTCCACGCACAAAAGCAGTTTATCGACCAATCTTTGGAATTCCGTCAATCGGACCTCCTCCCTCAGCTCGGTCAGCGCCATTTCCGCGCCGTGATCATAGTGCAGCACGCATCTTTGAATCGGCGTTTTGAAAATGATCGCGAATCGGTTCATCCATTCCAATATTTCCTCAACCGATATCCGTTCCATTTCCCGAAGCATGGAGATGACCGTTTGGAACTGGTACACCTCATGCCGCATGTCCATATAGCGGATCTTTCGCTGAAAATAGAGCAGCCACAGCGGAAATTGGTACCCCGCCCAAGCCGCCAACAGGGACGCAAGCAGCTCCCACCATTTGACATACTCGGCATGATAAGCTTTGATCTTGGCCAAGATCCGGTTTACGTCGGCCACCATCGTATCCTTGCTTCCAATGCCGGTATGCTCTTGCTTGACGCTCCAACGGCTTGCGACATCGTCGTAGGTGGCTGTAGAAGACATGCCGACCTCCTCCATGATCTCCCGATCCCGGTCGCTGATCCGCTGCCCTTCCGCCCGTTGTTCGCTCGACAGTTGGCCGAAAAAGGTCGTTCCCTGGACGGGGGCGTACAGGATCTGTTTTTTAGCCGATTGATGCAAAAACAGGATCATGGTCATCGTGACGGCAAAGGTCAGGCAGAAAAATGCTATCCTGCGAACGTAAAACCATTCATACCGCAGATGGGTGCTGCTCTCCCTAAGCAAACGGATGATTTTGGCATAAGCAGGCGATGCCGGTCGAGGAGCGACAAAAGCGGCGATAGCCCGGACCACCGCAAACGAAGACAGAAACTGCTCCCAGGACTTCTTCCGATCCCCGGTCCGGTATGCGGTTTCGTTGTCCTGCTGCAGGCGCTGCAATAAAACAAAAGATAAGATGATCACGGCATAAATGACGATTTTGGTCAGGTACCCCAGCTTGCTCGTATAAAAGGCGTCCATGGCCGGAAAGCTTCCGCGTGCCCAGCGTTCGATCGGTTTGGCAAAAAACACCGGGGCAAGGGCGATGACATTCAACCCCTTCAAAAGATAATCAAGCTTGTCCCGCCGCAGGATCTCCAAATGGATTTCCTTCGTTAATCCCCCGAGGCCTTTTAAATAGATGGAGCCCTGCTCCTTCACTTTGTCTCCAAACTCCATGATCATATAGGAGATGCCCGCAAACGCCTTTAGAAAACGGTTGGGCGCGGATTCGTAATATTTCTCCAATTCCACCGAAGGATCTTTGGCATTCAACGCCTCGTAGATTCTCCGAGTATGGATTGCCGCTTCGTAGCCGGCGGTTTCCGCCGCCTCATACAGCGCTTCGTCGATCATTTCATGCTGCTGGTAACGATGCCGCACCTCCGAAAACAAATCCACCATTTGGACGAGAAGCCGCTTCTCCAAACGGTTCACGTACATATCGATCAGCAAACTGTTGAGGATCACTGCCGTAAGCAACACCAGCAGCAAAAAACTGACGCTCGGATTCAGCAGCAATAAAATACATGCCGAAAGGCTTAGCAAGCCTAAAACCGCCAACGTCACTTGCGCCGTCTCATGTCTCAAGCGGAATTCATCGTAAGCATGAATGGCGAGCCGTTTTCTGATCCTTCGGATGTAGGCCGACAGCAACGGAACCCGAACCATCCAAATGTAGGATTGTTGCAGGATGCGGTTCCACTGCCCCCTCCAACCTACGCGTTTGCCTCCCGCTTCCCCGTAAAACTTGTCATGCACGTCCTGCTGCTGTCTGCGGCCGATCCATGCCAAAACCGCATACGCTGCGGCAAACAAAACGAGAGACGAAAGCAATACGATTAGCAGAATGGATTTAATACTCATAACGTCCGCTCCAATGATGGTTTAGAAAATCAATGAAACTTTCAGCATCGCTTGCGCCCATCTGATCTGCCATTTCCCGCACGTTTCGGTCCGAAACGGGATCGGCCGCAACATACCGCCCATCCCGGTATTCGATGACATTGCGGGAAATATACGACCTCCGATGCTCATTCAGCCGGGCTTCGTTTTGGAGCTTGATCAGTCGGCTGAGCATTTGTTTGACCGTTGCTGCTTCGCCGTCGTCGTTCCCTGCAGGGTCCGCGGCATCTTCCAGCGGAACGCACTCGGTAATCCGTTCGATATACCTCCGGCCGTACGCATCCCGCTTCATGTGGACATCAAAGTTAATGACCTGAACCACCTGTTCCTCGGCGATGCGCTCATGATGAAACACCCCGATTTTCAGGAGCGAATTCCGCAGGGAAAACACGAGATCCCGGAATGTCTTGGCATGATGGGTAAACACGGTGAATAAGCTGGCGACTTGCGACATCTGGATCATCCAGGCAGCCACTTCGTCGCTTGCCACTTCGCCCAAAATATTGACCGTGCCATCGGTTTTTTTCTGCAAGTCCAGTCCCTCTTGTCCCGTAATCCGTTCCGTTTCGCGAAAGGAAAGGATGTTTCTCCGGCTGTAAATCTTTCTTAAATGAAGCTCGAATGCCATTTCTTGCACGCGCAACGTATATGTAGGGTCGATATGCTCCACCATGGCCATCAGAAGCGTCGTTTTGCCGGAACCCTGCGCTCCGGTAATGGCCGTGATCCGGCTTCCTTTCATGAGGTATGCAAGCAAACCGATCGGCAGCTCGGCATTGTCCCCCGTGATCAATTGCTCCAGGGAAGCGTTCGGAATATCGAATTTGCGCACGAAAAATGCCCACGATTCCGCAAACGGCGGCCGAACGACGACCACCCTGGACCCGTCCTTCATCTCGTTCACTTTGTAGCCGTTGGATTCCGACAGCTGGCCGGGGTGGTTATACTTATAGATGTTTTGGCAAACCCGTTTAAGCTCCAGCTCGGATCCGAAGGAAAGAAAGGACATGTGCACCGCCTTGCCTCTATAAAAAACCCATACGCTTTCCGTGGCAGACATCGGCTTGCGGCATTCGTCCACGTACGGCGGCGGAAAAGGAAAACCCGGCCCGACGTATGCTTCCAGCTGTCCATCATCCGTTAAAATGCCGCTGACCCCTCCGCTGACTCCGTCGATGCGCTGATCGCGCAAATCGTCCACGACCGAAAATCCTTTGTACTGCTGATAAATCCGCTGCACTACAATGTCCAGTTTTTCGTGGAAAGAAAGGCTCCGATATTCCGCCGTAAATATCCGTTCGATATCTTCCGCCGTGACCGCGAACACCGGTTGTTCCCCATAACCCTCAAGCATGCGCGGCTCCGCGAGCCCGTAATGTTCGAACAGCGCGGACAACGCCTCCGGACCATATTGCTTTTGATATAAATAAAAAATGATTTCGAATTGGTCCTGCGGCGTCAACCGGCCGATATCCTCAAAAGAAATGGCGTCTTCGATACGGTCTTCGTTAAGCCCGTAGCTTTTGACCAAGAGATCCGCCATAAACTGCTTGACGTATTGTTTTTCGCGGACGTCGCCTGAAATGCAGTCCTTCAGCGCTTTGCGCAGCTCGCTTCGTTTATTGATTCTGCGCCTGTACTCCTCCTCGTGGAGGCCCAGGTCGGTCAGCTGCCTGTGGGTGAGCTCATGCAGCGTTTCCTTCACGAATTCCGTCATCGCTTCGATCGTGCACTGTTTGCCTTCCGTTTGGCTTGAAACCTGCGGACGGCGGTAATCGAGCCATTTGACGTAGAGGAGCAATAGAACGAATAACATGATGAGCGCGATCATCAACATGTTGACGATCATTCCGGAGCCCATTTACGCCCCCCTTTCCACGAGCTTCAATGCCGCGGTCATTTCGAGCTGCGTCAATATGTCTTTGGCCAACGAGCGGATGCTGGCCAGAAACGCGGCGGCCGGCTGTCTGCCGTTCAGACTGCGGCTCCGCTGAAGGAACGGAAGAACGCCGCGCATATTCCACGCATCCAAAAAGTCCGTCGTGTACGGAATTCCATGGATGCTGCCCTTGTAGCCGAATCTGCGCTTGACGTTATTCAACGTACAGTGGGAGTATTTGTCGTACCTGCCCAGCACCACGATATAGGTTTTTTCGCGAACGATCGGCGGACATCCACCGTTCTTGAAAAACGAATCCAAACCTTCGATGCCCTGATTCATGCTGACCACGACCAGGTCCGATGCTTCGAGCAACGCTTGGTCGCCGCTTCCTTCCTTCGGCCATCCGCATCCGGCGTCGACCAATACGAGATCGTAACATTGGTTCGCCACCGAGCATATGGACTGAAGCAGCTGTTTCCTATACCCCGGCATCGTGCCTTCGGGCTTGGCGTTCCCTTGGACCAGATCCAAACGGTCGGCGAGCAAGGGAAGCGTATAATCCCGCAAATTTTCACGGGTCAGCCTGCGGTTCATGCATAACCTCTCCAAAGCGTCCATCCCGTGATCCTGAAAAGCAACAAGCGAATGGTCCAAAGCATAGGCGGACATCGGGAAGGCCCCTTCGACCCTTTCCTTGGCCATGCCCCCATGCGCCATCAGCAATTTCAAACGGTAATCCATGGCGATCGTCGCCGCAGCCGCGGCAGCATGCGCCGAATTTCCGCTGCCGCCCTGAAGCGGGCTCCAAAATGCGATCGTACTCATGCTCGACTCCTTTCTGCATTCTTCAATGCGCGCTGTATTTGTTTTCGATCCCAATCCGTGAACGTTTCAAAAATGCCGCACAACCGTTTTTTATAGGTGCGTGTCAGTGCCTTCATATGGATTCGTTTCGCATGTTCGTTTCTGAGTTTCAATGAATAATCCAGCTCGTTCCAAGGCATGACGACCGGATCTCCTTTCCAGCGGACCGGCAGACGTTCGAAGTACCCGTCCAAATAGGAAGGGCCGAACCATTCCTCGACGGCCCTGACGATGAGCCGCTTCATTTCCGGCCTCGCTCCCGGATCGAAATAACGCAAGACCGCTTCCGACAGCCATTTCCCGCCCTCTTCTAGCGTCCAGACCTCGTAATCGGTCACCCAGACGAGTTCGGAAGCGCTCATCCAATCCTCCTTTGCGCAAAAGTCCGGGAGTTCCAGATCGTAAAGAACATAGTCGTAATGTTCCAAGGCGCCGCCATGGCTTTGGAAGTAGGCTTTCAAACCGGCCGAATCCGCGAATCCGCATGCGACGTCGAAACCGGCAAATTCCGTGATGCATAACTTCTCGCCCAATCCGCCAATGAAATAGGGATATCTTCTTTTTTCGCTCGCGTCCACCAGCAGGACGCTGCTGCCCCCGGACGCAAGCAATTTGCAAATATGCATCAGGGTGTCGCTTTTATCGCATAGGCCGGCAAAAATCCAAGTATTCAAAGATGTCCGTCTCCTTTCTTTCGTCCGCCGGCAGCCTCAAGGTTGACCCGAAGGTGCCGCGCTGCCCTCCCGGCGATCATTCAGGCTTTGCTCAAGCAGTTTGTTCTCCTGGACATCCCCCAGCGAAAAACTGTCTTGGTTTGGATCCGGGGCCGTGCTCTTGCCGGTTGTTCCCGGAGCGGGATTCCCCGCGTGTTCGTTCGCCGCCCCTGCCGCTTCATCGTTCCATAAGCCGTCGGCGTTCGATGCTCCGGAGACATCCGATGCCGCGGAACCGCCTGAAGAGTACATGCCTCCGCTCAAGCCTGAGGGAGCGAATTCGGATTCGGCGAAGCTGCCGTTTGGCCGTTGCTGCACCGCTTTTTCCAAGTCTTGTTCCAGGGAAACGCGTATGGCTTCGGACAGCTTCCGTTCCGCTTTGTTTACGATGTTCGGGTCGCTTGCGATCAGCTTCATCACCTCCTTGTTGACCGGATAAGTCGGAATCGCCCGATCCTGCATCTCCGGCTCCACGTAAGTCACGGCGTACAGCTTCGCGTCATGCAGGTAAGCATCCACCATCGCGCTGGACAATGCCAATATCTCCTGCTCCGTCAACCGGATCCACATGGCCGGGCTAAGCAGCTTATCGATTTTCTTTTTGGATAAAATGATGTAGTCCTGTCCCGTAGGAAATTGGATGCGTACGTCGACCACGTCGCGCTCGAGCAAATTCGATGGCAATACGACGGCCTGAATCTCCTTGTTCCGAAGATCCGCTTGGATCGGTTGGCCCTCGTAAACCATGGCCTCCGTCAGGGGCGTCCCCTTTTTTAGCTCGATTTTTGCAATCTTGTTTTCGTCGCCAGTGCCGCCTTCCAGCAGATTCGCGGGCGCCGTTCCTTTCGGCAGCTTGGCGCGCACAAGGTCTTTCGCCGTGACGGCCTCGCCGGCGGCAACGTCCCGCGCAAGCGTCCAGGCCGGGACCATCTGCTTCTCCTCATTCAGCCTCGCTTGTTCCAACTTGGCGATTTGCCGGCGGTACTCTTCCCTGATCTCGTTTTCCTTGGCATGGTGCCGAATCCCGCTAACGGCGGCGTACGCTGCAAACACGATGCCCACCGCCGAGGCTCCCGCCAAACCGGCGTAAAGCATATGCCTCGTTCGCTGTCTCAGTTTTGACATGAATTTGATCATCCCCCTCCATTAAACCGCGGATCAGCTGAGACCGAACCGGAATCTCCTTCTCCGCTGGATTCCGGCCGCCGCCCCATGAAAAATGCGGCTCAGCACTTTGTCCGTCTCTTCGCATTGATCGAACGGATCCATTTGCAGCGGCAGCGCAAACACCTGCGTGGAATCCAGCTGCTTGCGAAGCCGGGATACGGCATCCTCCCCGGCCAGCGGAAGGACATACATCCACTTCTGCCGGGGATATCGCGACAAGCCGTGGACCATATCCAGCACGTCCTGCTGGCGCCACTCCGCGCCGGAGGCGACGATGATCGGAAAGTCGGCGCGCAGAAACTCTTCCAGCCGTTCCCGCTCCCTGAATGTTCCGAGATCGATCACAAGGAAATCGTAGCTGCCGGACAATAACGCTATCACGTCGCTTCTGGCCGTCTGCCGCCAATAATCCACGCCTTCCACCTCGAATTTGCGGCTGCCCGGCCCGGCGGAGCTTTCCCCGTCGACGATTTGTTGGATCCTTCGGAATGCCGGCGACCTCATGTTCATTTCGACCAGCGCGACCTTGCTGCGGCTTCTCGCCAAGAAATGGCTGATTGCGATCGCCGTATGCGTCGTCCCCGTGCCGCCGCTGGCTCCCATCACCGCAATCACCTGCGTGCTTTTTCGCCCGGCCATGTCCCTTCCCCGCTTCGGGGCCGGCTTCATTTCCTGCCGGACAGCCGCCGCGATCACCCCGCGTACTTCGGCGGCGGAGGCGTAGCGGTTTTCAGGCATGGGCTCGAGCAATTTCCGTATGACGGGAACGAGTTGACGGGGCAAATCTTGGCGTATGCTGTGTGCCGCGTCCTCCGTCCACTCGCTGAAAGCCCCTCCCGTCGTCAAATAAAGCATCAACGCCCCGAAACCGTACAAATCGGACCGGGCATCGCTTTGGCCTGAACCATACTGCTCCGGAGCGGCAAACCCGACCGTACCCAGCTTTACCGTGTCCTGCGCCTGCGCCTGCTTGTAATTGCGGGCGATGCCGAAATCGATCAGCCTCAGCTCCAGCTGCTCCGTCAGCATAATGTTCGACGGCTTCAAATCCCTGAAAATGACGACCGGATCATGCGTGTGCAGGTAATCCAGCACTTCCAGCAGCTGATCCGCCAGCTGCAGAATCGAATCGATCGGAATCCGGCCGCGGTATCCGCGAAAATATTTCTCCAGCGTAATCCCTTGGATATAATCCATGACCAGATAGGTGTAACCGTCCTCGTCTGGCGGAAAAAAATCCACGATTCGGGGCAGCCTGGCATGGCTAAGGGATATCAAAAGCTGCGCTTCTTCCCGTATGCTGCTGTACCGGGCCGGGTCGGAAACGCTCTCCTTGACGGCCCAGAGTTTACCCGGCAGCTTCAAATCCTCGGCCAGATAGACATGGCTCATACCGCCTTCGCCGATCTTGCGGATGATCTCGTATCTCCCCCCAATCGAATGGCCGGCATGCAGCTTGGAAGGATGAATCATGTGTGTCCCTCTCTTTCAAGACAAAAAAAGGGAAAGCCCCCCGGCAAAGACGCTTACGATCAGTCGTAAGGCTTTGCTCAGGGATGCTTTCCCTTTAATTATCGTATGGTGAATTTGGTATCATTATAGAGCAATGGCAATATCTGTGTAAAGTACTATTTTTATATTCGTTATCTTCATGTACCCATCACCTTGTTTTATTCCGTTAATATTTAATCATGTATAAAGTGATTTCGTCCCGGTTGTGGAACAGCTGCTTCGCTCGCTGAATCTGCATGTTCGCGGCCTCGAAAGACGACATGACATCGTCGACAAGCGCCATAGGTTTCTTGTGCATGAGTTTGACCGTCACGACGGCCGTGCCTCCTGCCCGCAGGCTTGGAAGCAGTTCCGTAACCAGTTTGACCATTTGTTTCGGGCTCCAGCTCATATCGCATACCAGCAGATCGAATTCGCCTTCCTGAAAATGGACTTCCGAGGCGTTTTTCTTGAAAATACGCAAGCCAGGATGATTTCGCAGCGACTCGTGCATCAAGGCAGGGTCCACCGCCGTCACCTGCAGTCCCCGCTCCAACAGGAACGAGGTCCAGCCGCCCGGAGCGGCCCCGATATCCAGAGCGGTATGAAACGCCTTGAAATCGATCCCGAAGCTTTGCTCGGCCTCCAGGAGCTTGAACTTCGCCCGGGATATTTGCCCTTCCTCGCGCTGGAAGCGGACCGCGCCCCCGCTCCAGTCGGACAGGTTGTCGTTCGGTTCGGAAACCCCGACGTACAGCATCTCTTCTGCTGCAAAAACAGATACGACCCAGTCGGCGTCGCGAACGACAAATTCGGCGTTTAACCCCGTTAATTGCTCTTGGAGGCTCTCGCGAATCTCGCCGGCGCTGCCGGATACGGCGCTTTGCTCCGCTTTCCTTACCTGCAGTGAAACCGCGGCCCCATGAAGTTTGTCTTGGTGAAGCAAAAATTGAACCATTTGGGGATATGCATTGTCTTGATCCGCTCGCAGTTCAAGGTGTACCGGCTGTATGTGGCGCAAAAAAATAGGCGGGTGGGCAACGATGCTTGCGATCGCCCTATCCGCATCTTCAAACAAGGTCACAAGAAAAACCTCGCCGGAAACCAGCATGCTGCTTTTCAGCTTGCCGAATCTCCGGCGCAGCTCCTCCTGGGCATAGGGTGCAAACCCGTGGTTGGCCGTGCATATAAACCGGGAAATTCCCGTGTTTTTTTCATCGTTTGTTGTTGTTTGTTTATCATCCAAAACGGATTAACCTCCAGAAACCACTTTAATCCAAGGCCGGCCGCCATCCCATTCGATCCGTGCCGGAATATCGTAGGTTTGTTTTATCATTTCGTCGTTCAGAACTTCTTGTTTCGGGCCGGAGCCCGCGATTTTCCCGTCCCGGATCAAAGCGACGTGGCTGAAAAGCGGCATAATTTCCTCCACATGATGCGTCACGTACACCACGGTGATGTCCCGTTCGCCGAGACGTTCCACCTCCGCCAGCATTTTTTCGCGTTCGTACAAATCCAGCCCGGCGCAAGGCTCGTCCATGATCAGAAGCTTCGGCTCGCTCATCAAACTTCTCGCAAGCATCACCTTTTTCCGTTCCCCTTGCGACAGGGTGCCGAGCGGATGGTAGGACAACTTGCCCAAATTCATTTCTTCCAGCAGCTTCAGTGCTTTTTCTTTCACGTCTTCGGGTATTTCCTGATAGAAACGCAAAAACGCGTAAGCGCCCGTGGCCACGACCTCCCACACTGGATCGCTCATATTGAGTTTTTCCAGCAAGCTCGGACTAATATATCCGATCTCTTTGCGGACCTCGCGCACGTCGCATTCCCCATAAACGTTGCCGAGCACCTCGATCCGGCCGCTGCTTGGAAAAAGGTAACCCGTCAGCATCTCCAAAATGGTCGTTTTGCCGGAGCCGTTGCGCCCCAAAATAACCCAGTTTTCCCCTTTTCGAATGTTCAGGGAGACGTGGTCCAAAATCTGATTCTCTTCTCTCCGCAAAGACACATCCCGCATCGTAATCATGAAAGCACTCCCCTTATTTGAGCTAACAAGTCTCCGACCGATCCCATGGAATAGATGATTTCCGGCTTTCCGCTCCGCTCCTTGTCCGCCAAAAGCAGGGCCGGAACGCTGCGGATTTTGTACTGCTCCACAACCGTCGGCGTCATATTGACGTCGGCTTCGGCCAATAAGCCCTCCGGCAGCAAATGTTCGGCCACTTCCAGCATCCGCCGCGCCACTTTGCATGTCCCGCAAAATGGGGTGTGCAGAAACACGGCCAACGGTTCGCCTTTGCGCCACAGCTCCTCTAGAAGCTGTTTTTCGTCCAGCGGCCTCATTCCTGCTCCCCCTTGGCGGCCCGTTCCAGTACGTTCGGAGGCATGGGCCCGTTATGAAGCTTCACATGATCCGGCACCGATTGGTAGAGCAGCTCGTACATTTCCCTCTTCCCCCGCATGCTGGACGTATGCAAAAAAATCTCTTGCGGGAACAGCCGCCCTGCGATCATGCCGTGCACGACCTCTTTTCCGGACGGCTCGCCGGGTCCGAGGTCGTAGTCCAGCGACAATATGCCGACCTCGCATTCCTGCAGCAAAAGAAGGCATTCCTGCGCATTTTTCGCCAGAACAAAACCCTCGGGACATCGCCGGTAATCATCCAAAAATACATGCAGCACGGCTTCCCCTCCTTTCTCCCGTCCTTGCAAGCAACGCTTCTTATCTTTTTCCTTCCAAAAGACGGTACAGCAATTCCATTTCGTCCCCGTGCGTTCCATCCGGTCCGGGATCCGTCTCCAATACGATCGGCAACCCCTCGAATTCCGGATTCGAAATCAGCTCCGCCAATCGATCCGCGCCGATGCGGCCCTCCCCGATCCGGGCATGGCGGTCTTTTCCCGAGCCGGAAGGGTATTTCGAATCGTTCATGTGGACGGCGACGAGGTTTTGCCAGTAGCCAAGCTCCCTCCCCCGTTCCATCCATCTGTCCGTTTCCTCCGGAATCCACGTTCCCGATGCAAACGCATGGCAGGTATCCAAACAAAATGCGATTTTCTCCGGCTCTTCGGCCAGGTTCCTCACGTAAACCAGCTCTTCCAGCGTAATTCCCATCGCCCCGGGCTGTCCCGCCTGGTTTTCTAGCAAAATTTTGGTCTTGCCCTGCCATCCGCCAAGCGTTTCATTTAAACATTGTATTATATTTTTGTAGCCCTGTAACGGGTCGCTGCTTTTCAAATGGCCGAAATGGACGACGATCCCGACGGAGCCGCAGGCTTCGGCAATGATCAAATCGTTTTTCAGCGAAGCGACCGTAGCTTCGTATAACTCGCGGCCGCGGGTCTCGCCGATGGCGATGTTGACCGGGTACGGCGTATGGGCGATGCTCGGCATTCCCTTTTCCCGGCAAAAACGAAAGCAATCCGTCGCAGCGGATGCATCAAGTTCCTTGATGGAAAGACTGCGCGGATTTTTCGGAAAATATTGAAACGATTTGGCCCCCATGTCCCAGGCCCGCCTGGCGGCTCTCCCAAAACCGCCGCGGGTGCTGACATGGCAGCCGATCATTCGATTAGCGGTCATGCTGGCAGGACGGGCAGAAAAAGGCTTTTCTCCCCGTCAATTCGATTCGGTTCACGACCCCGCCGCAGCGCACGCAGCTTTCCCCTTCGCGGTCGTACACTTTGCACATCTCGTCATAACCTCCGGTCAACGTATCGCCGGCCATGAAGGGCGACTCCATGTAACCCCCATGTTCAAGCGCTTCGGGCAACACTTTGACGGCGGCGTCATACAAGCGTCCGATCGACTCCTCGGATAAATCCTGCAGTTTGGCCGAAGGCAGCAGCCCCGCCTCAAACGCGATTTCATCCGCATAGCAGTTGCCGATGCCCGCAATCGCATGCTGATTGACGAGCAAGCTTTTCAACGAGCCGCGGCGGCCTTTGACCAGCTCCGTAAAACGCTCCTTGTTCATCCGGCGGTCCAACAGTTCCGGCCCCAGCGGTTTGAGCGTTTCTTCGGTTTCCTTCGCGGACAGCAAGTGAAGATATCCAAGGCGAAGCCCGATAAAATAAAGCGTATTCGCCCCGAAAGAAATTTCCACTTGGGTATTCCGGTCCGGGCGGTCTTCCTCCGTCCCGTAATACAGCATGCCGCCCAGCATCAGGTGCAGCAGCAAACGCCGCCCGTTGTTCATATGGAACACAAGGAATTTGCCCCTTCGTTCCACGAAAATGACGCGCAGTCCCGTTACCTCTCCGATAAATTGTTCGGCCGGGACGTTCAGCGATTTTTCCCGATGGATTACCACTCGGGTAATTGGCAGGTTGATTATATGTTCCGAAAGCAGTCTTCGGTAATTCTCCATCTCCGGCAGTTCCGGCATTCGTTCATCGATCCTTTCGTTTGCAGCATAGATGACATGATCATTTCAAAAATTTAGTAACCGTCCGTTTCATCCGGGCAAATCCGTTGCATTAATTCATAAAGGTCTTTGCAAACCACATCCGGACGGACGCCGGCTCCCTCGATCAGAGCCTCCATGTTTTCCTCCGTCGTCAGTCCCGTCAAAACCAAAATCGTTTCGCATCCGGCAGCCGCCCCGGCGGCAATGTCGGTACGCAAATTATCGCCCACCACCGTCGCATCCGCAGGCGAGATCCCGAGCCTGTCCGTTGCAAAGCTCATCAAATGCCCCGCCGGTTTGCCGATGACGATCGGCTCGGTTCCGGATGCGGCCTGTATCGACGCGGATAGCGAGCCTGCTCCGGGCACGAGTCCATGATCCGACGGGAGCAGCAGATCGGGGTTGGTCAGGACGTATTTTGCTCCGCCGCGAATCCACTGCACGGCTTTGGCCAAACTTTCGTATGTAAAAGAACGGTCGATTCCTTGCACCACATATTGCGGATTCTCGTCTACGATATGTAATCCGGCATCGGACAACGCCTGGCGGAGTCCTTCTTCTCCTAGCATAGCCACGGAAGCTCCCGGAGATTCTCCGGCGATGTATTCGGCCGCGGCAAGCGACGAAGTGCACACTTCTTCCGGCCTTGCTTCGATTCCCATCTCATTCAGATGCTTCGCTACGCCTTCCGCCGTACGGGACGAGTTGTTCGTCACGAACATATAAGGGATTCGGCGTTGTTTTAACGACCGGATGAGTTCATCCGCGCCGGGAATCCGATGTTTGCCGTGGTAAAGCGTTCCGTCAAGATCTATCAACAGACCTTTGGTCTTTTTGTTTTGGGGCATGTCAGCTTCCTCTTTTCTTGTGTAAACCTGGGCAATCGAAGATGGCATTTCTTCGCTTCGACAGTTCTATTTTAAAAAAATTGGAGGAATGCCGCAACTTATCAGGGCCGCAGCCTCCCACGCCGCGACGCATTAGACATTTTTTCTATGAGGTTCGCCAAAGAACGGCTCATGGTCCGCCTCTTTGATGGCTTGTGCTGGTGCCTTATGTCATTTCCTGCGCTTTCCCGGAAAATAATCCATTTCCCCGGGCAATTCCAAAAAGAAAAGAGCTCCGTACGGAGCCTTTCTGGAAACCGGAAATCGCGTCCTTGCTTCATTCATGTCTGTGCACGGGGAACAACATCAGCTCTTCGGCAAGCAGCGTTTTGGGAAACACCGACTGCGCTTCTTCGAGCAGCGGCTTTAAATGTTCCATGTCCTTATACCGCGAGCTGAAATGGGTCAAAATCAGTTCTTTGGCCCCGGCGGCGGCCGCAGCCTCCGCTGCCTGAACGGACGTGCTGTGATGGTAATTGTGCGCCGATTCTTTCAAATCGTCCATGAACGTCGCTTCGTGCACGAGCAAATCCGCATCGCGGGCGAGCTTCAAAACGTTGCCGCAAGGACGGGTATCTCCCAAAATCGTGACGACCCGCCCTTTTTTCGGAGCTCCCAGCACTTCTCCGGGATGCAGCGTCGTTCCATTTCCCAGGTCGATGCTCTCCCCTCTTTTCAACCGCCCGTATGCTGGTCCGGGTTTTAACCCGTATTCGGCAAGCCGCTGCAAATCGAGGCTCCCCGGTTTGTCTTTTTCGGTGATGCGGTATCCGTAACTGTCGATCCGGTGATCGAGCAGCAGCGATTCGACGACGATGTCCTCGTCTTCGTAGACCGTTCCCCCGGTATGTTCAACGACCTCAAGCTCATATTCGATCCGGGATTGGCTGAGCGTCAGGCTGACGTCGATATACTGTTTGATGCCCGGCGGGCCGTACACGTGCAATTTCGTCGTGCCGCCTTGATAAGCCCGGCTGGACAGCAATCCCGGAAGGCCGAAAATATGGTCACCATGCAAATGCGTGATGAAAATTTTCTCCAATTTGCTGAGCTTTAACGAAGATCGCAGGATCTGATGCTGCGTCGCCTCCCCGCAATCGAACAGCCAAAACGAGCGGCGCTCCTCGAACATGCGCAATGCCATCGACGTTACGTTCCGCTGCAGCGAGGGTACTCCCGCATTGGTCCCCAAAAATTCAAGTTCCATAACAAGCAACCTTCTTTCTGTAATGTCAGCAAAAAAGCGGCCGCCCTTGACAAGCAAACGGCCGCTTCAGCGAAACAAGCTTGCAAAGCTTGGCATGGCGGCAAAAAAACCTCCCGAAAAGGAGGATTTTTTCGCTCGCATCATCCGTTAGGATGAGTATATCATTTTGCCTTGTCGACATTAAAGTAACGCGCTTCCGGATGCGCAAACACCATCGCCGATACCGACGCCTCCGGCTCCATCATGAACCCTTCCGTCAGATGCACGCCGATATCTTCCGGCTTCATCAGCTTGAACAGCGGCCCCTGATCCTCGAGATCCGGGCAGGCGGGATAACCGAACGAAACACGGATGCCTTGATAACGCGCCCCGTGGCGCTGCTTCATCGTCATATCCGCCGGGTCCGGGAATCCCCAAGAGTCGCGCATGATGTGGTGCACGCGTTCGGCAAGCGCTTCGGCGGTTTCGAGCGCCACCGACTGCAGGGCATGGGAGCGCAGATAGTCCCCTTTGTCCTTCCATTCCGACGACAGCTTCGATATGCCTTGGCCGGCCGTGACCACCAAAAATCCGACATAGTCCATCTGCCCGCTGTCTTGGGATTTCAGGAAATCCGCAAGGCAAAGGAACGGCGGCACGTTTTGGCGCGGAAAAGTGAACGTATGCAGCACTTTGGACATGTCTTCGGGGTCGTAAATGACGATATCGTTGCCCCGGGATTGCGCAGGGAAAAAGCGGTACATCGCATGCGCCTGAATGATCCCCTCGGAGGCTGCCTCTTCCAGCAGGCTGTCGACGGTCGCTTTCAATTCCACGGCCTTTTCGTTGCCTTCGGCCAAAAGCTGTTCCACCTGGCCGCGCAGTCCCAAATGATGTCCCAAAAGCATCTGCATGTTCATGTACGGCACGATATGGGTAATCGGATAATTCCGGATGATGTGACGCTCCAAATCCGGCGGGATAAACACCGGAACATCGGTCGATACGCTGGACTTTGCCGCTCGCGTAATCTCCGGCAAAACCTGCGGCTTCTCCGTTTCGGCCTTGAGCGCTTCCAGCTCGGCCTCCATTTCCGCCCGCATCGCTTCGCGCTGTACCGGATCCATCAGCTTGTTGGCCAGATCGAGCCCGTCCATCGCATCCTTGGCATACACGACAAGCCCGTTGTATTCCGGACGGATCCGCGTTTTTGTGAATTTCCGCGTCAACGCGGCACCGCCGACCATAATCGGAACGTCTACGCCCGCATTTCTCAAGTCTTGCGCGGTAACGACCATTTGCTGTGCCGACTTGACCAGCAGGCCGGACAAACCGATCAAATCGGCCTTTTCCCTGCGGTAAGCCTCGATAATGGTTTCCGGTGCTACTTTTATGCCCAGATTGACGATCTCGTAACCGTTATTGGAAAGGATGATTTCCACCAGATTTTTCCCGATGTCATGCACATCGCCTTTGACGGTGGCGAGCAGCATTTTGCCTTTGACCGAGGTTTCGTTTTTTTCCATGAATTGTTCCAGGTACGACACGGACGCTTTCATGACTTCCGCGCTTTGCAGCACTTCCGCGACGATCAGTTCATTGTTGTTGAACAGCCTTCCGACTTCCGCCATGCCGTCCATCAAAGGCCCGTTGATGATTTCCAGCGCGCCGTATTTTTGCAATGCGGCATCCAGATCCGGGATCAGCCCTTCCTTGGAGCCTTCCACCACGTAAGAAGCAAGCCTCTCTTCCAACGTCAGGTTGGACAGTTTTTCTTTTTTCTCGACCTTTTTGTTCCGGAATGCGGCGACAAACGCGGCAAGCGTCTCGTCATTCGTGTCGTAAATCAACGCCTCCGCCAGCTTGCGCTCCTCCTCCGGAATCGAAGCGTAGCGCTCCAGCTTTTCGGTATTGACGATCGCGTAATCAAGTCCCGCTTTCGTGCACTCGTACAGAAATACCGAATTCAGCACCTCGCGCCCGGCTTCGGGCAGGCCGAAGGATACGTTGCTGATGCCGAGGATGGTATGGCATTCCGGCATGGCTTGTTTGATCAAACGGATGCCTTCGATCGTTTCCCTGGCAGAGCCGATATATTGCTCGTCCCCCGTGCCGACCGGAAAGACAAGCGTATCGAAAATGATGTCCTCCGGGGCAAGCTTGTATTTATTCACGAGAAGATCATAGGATCTTTGGGCCACTTTAAGCTTGTCGTCGCGATGTATCGCTTGTCCGCTTTCGTCAATGGTGCCGACGACGACGGCCGCGCCGTATTTATGGATCAGCGGCGTCACCTTTTCGAATTTTTCTTCACCATCTTCAAGGTTAATGGAGTTAATGATCGATTTGCCCTGCGAATATTTCAAGGCAAGGTCAATGACCTCGGCATCGGTCGTATCGATCATCAGCGGCACTTTGACTTTCTTCACGACCAGCTCCAGGAATTTTTTCATGTCGATCGCTTCGTCGCGGTCCGGGTCCTGCACGCATACATCGATGACATGCGCCCCGTTTTTCACTTGGGCGCGGGCGATTTCCGACGCTTCTTCGAACTTGCCCTCGACGATCAGCCGCTTGAATTTGCGCGAGCCGAGTACGTTGGTTCTTTCCCCTACCATGTAAGGGCGGTTATCCTGTTCGATGTAGACCGGTTCGATGCCGGAAATCGCTGGGGCATGGGTCCCCGCAAGCGGCCGCGGCTCGTACTTGCCCATCGCTTCGGACATGGCGCGGATATGCTCCGGCGTCGTGCCGCAGCATCCGCCGGCGATGTTTAACCAGCCGTTTTTCGCGAAGTCTTCCATTTTGCGCGCCAAAGAATCCGGGGATTCATGATAGTTCCCGTTTTCGTCCGGCAGCCCGGCGTTCGGATAGCAGCTGATCGCCGTTTTGGCCATGGAGGACAAAGAGCGGATATGATCCCGCATAAATTCCGGGCCTGTGGCACAGTTAAGCCCGACGGATATCGGGTTTAAATGTTCAAGCGAAATATAAAAGGCTTCGATGTTCTGCCCCGCCAGCGTCGTGCCCATCGGTTCGATCGTGCCTGAAATCATCACCGGCAGCGTCGTGCCGCTGCTTTCAAACGCTTGGCGGATACCGATGCTTCCAGCTTTCACGTTCAGCGTATCCTGGCTCGTTTCAAGAAGCAGCGCGTCAACGCGGCCCTCGATTAAAGCCAGCGCCTGCTCTTTGTAGCTGGCGACCAGCTCGTCGAACGTCACGCCGCCCGTTACCGACAATGTTTTGGTCGTCGGTCCCATGGCTCCGACCACGTATCTGGGCTTGTCCGGCGTGCTGAATTTATCCGCCGCCCGGCGGGCGATTTCCGCCGCTTTTACATTGATTTCACTTGCTTTCTCCGGTATATCGTATTCCGCCAGCACAACGGACGTTGCGCCGAAGGTATTGGTTTCGATTAAATCGGCCCCTGCTTCCAGATATTTTTCATGGATCTCTTCGATGACGTCCGGACGCGTCAGCACAAGCATCTCGTTACAGCCTTCGAGTTCTTCTCCTCCAAAATCCTGGGGACCGAGCTGGACCTGCTGGATCATCGTGCCCATGGCACCGTCGAGTATTAATATTCGGTCTTTCATGATTTCCTGCAAGCTAGGTCTGTTCATGTATTTTCCCCCTCGCGAAACGTTAAATCTTAGTTTAGCAGAATACCTATATTTAGAAAAGTGCCAAAACGGCGGTACGGCGACGGCTGGAACGGAAGAAACGCATCGACAAAAAATGGCGGCTTCGTTATAATATAAATTAAACCAAGTGGAAAAGAGGGGAAAGGCAATGGCTGAAATCGTAATTCGTAATACGAATGAAAGAATCACCGGTGACGATAATGTTCGTGAATTCTTAAACAAACAAAACGTATTGTTCGAGAAATGGGACGCTTCCAAGATGCCCGCCGAGCTTCGTAATAATTTTCAATTAACCGACGAGCAAAAAAACGAAATTTTGAAGGTGTACGACGAAGAAATCCGCGATTTGGCGGCACGCCGCGGTTACCAGATCTGGGACGTGATCACGCTGTCGGACGCGACGCCGAATCTGGAGGATCTGCTCAACAAATTCGAAGAGGTACATACCCATACGGAGGATGAAATCCGCGCCATCGTCGGGGGCAAAGGCATCTTCGTCATCAAAGGCAGCGACGATATCGGATATTTTAACGTGGAACTCGAAGCCGGCGACGTCATTTCCGTTCCTGAAAACACCAACCATTTCTTTACGCTGATGGATAACCGCCAAATCATCGCCGTACGTCTCTTCATCGAAAAAAACGGCTGGGTCGCTTACCCCGTCGAAGATCCGAGTTTCCAAAAAGCCTAAACGGAGATTGGAAGTCAGGCCTTCCTCCCGTTCATGATATACATGCAACGAACCCCGCTCCTTGTTGTCCAAGGGACGGGGTTCGTTTTTACTTTCTTACTTCCGTTACTCGCTTACGGTCAAACTTTTGGTCGGCATCGTATGCTGCGGTCCGTAGGTGACATGAGAGGTGATTTTATAGGTTCCCGCGCCGTCGAACGTTTTTTCGAGCACGTATTTTCCGTCTCCCGCATTTTCGGCAGGCACTTTCTCGTGCACGCTGCTGTCGCCGTCTTTTATGATTTCGATTTCGACTTCATCCGCTTTATCGACTTTTTGATCCTTCTGCGTAACCAACACTTCAATCGAAACCTTTTCCCCGACTTTTGCCTGCTCCGGATTCAAAGTTAAATCGACTTTTAACGGTTCCATCATGCCTTCATCCATGTTCATGCCGTCATGTCCGCCGCTGCCTCCGCAGCCTGCCAAAGCAAAAACGACAAGCAAGATGATGCCTATGAAAACATATTTCTTTTTCAAATTCCTGCCACTCCCTTACGTCAATCTGCAGATATGTAGGCTTTTTGACCGCACTTCATTTATTATACATGCTTTTCAGGCTTCCAAAACGGCGGGGTGATCACAAATTGATGACAATATTAGCAGTGCGCTGGGGCGATCCCGCAATAAGATCATGAAAAAAGCCTGCGCATGCGGCAGAACCGCAAACGGCAGACTTTTAATTAACAAATCGCATTTAATGCTTGGCCGGTTAAACTTGCTGCTTCATAGACTCCAAAATACCGTGCAGCTCGGACAAATGCTTGATTTCATAATGCGGCTGGATGTTCGAATGATACGGCCTGCCGTTGCGGTTGATCCAAACCGTCGTTAACCCAGCGGCCAGTCCGCCTTTAATGTCCGTCGAAAGTTTGTCGCCTACCATGACGGCTTCATCCGGGGTTACGCCCAGGCGGGAGAGCGCATGCTCAAAAATGGTGGGATCCGGCTTGCCTTTGCCGAAGTTGCCCGAAATGACGACTTGGTCGAAATAAGGGACCAGCTCCGGTATGCCATCCAGTTTTTCCTGCTGCAATCCCGGGCAGCCGTTCGTCAGCAACAGAAGCTTATAGTTCCCTTTCAGCTCTTGCAGCACTTGGAACGTTTCTTCATACACATGGGGGCGGGAGCGTCTTTCCATCCCGAATTGTCTGGCAAGTTCTTCGGCCAGCTGCGCGTCTTCCACACCCAGCTCGGCGAGGCCGCGGCGCCAAGATTCCTTCCGGTATTCAGGGACGATTTCGGCCATCCGTTGAAACTCGGGCTGCTTCCCTACGGTAAATTCCCCCCATAATGCTTCAAACGGGTTAATGCCGATCATGGCGGTAAAAGCATACGTGTCGTACGACTCGTACAAAGCCCGCGCCTCTTTGCGGACAGCCGCTTCAAGCGCCTCCGCGTCGACCCCGGTTTTGGCGGCGGCCGTTTCGCAGGTCGCTTGGAAGGATTCCTTCACGCTGCGCTCATCCCACAACAACGTATCGTCCAAATCAAAAAAAACGGCGGTAACTCCCATCTTCCCATCCCTCTCCCAACGTTAATCTGTACTATTGTTTTTCAAACGGAATATTAAAAGAGGCGGCAAAACGCTCAAGACGTTCGGCCATGGCTTCGGTATCGTAGCGGTTGATCAAACGGGTAAACACCCAATTGCCGCCCTTTATTTCCTTGCCCTTTTTCCCCTTCGTTCCTTTCATTTCGATCACGATCGAACCGGATCCTGCTTTGATTTTGGCGATTTGGTCCGCCGTCAAACGCCGGTCGCGATTGAACTTGATCGTGGAAAGCGTGTTTTTGTCCACTTTAAGAAACGGGCGGCGCAAAAAAATCATGATCGCCAGCAAAACGTACAATCCGACCACGATCCAATTCAAGGAGGTGTTCATCGCCGCCTGCTGGCTGGTCATGCCGAGCAAAAGGTAAATGACGGCAAGCGCTACCAGCGTGATGGGAAGAACGAAATTCCGCCCTTTGAAGACGTCGGCCGTGGCGGAACCGTTCGAGGAATACAGCGAAGGTTTCCCCTGTTTTTTACGCTGCTTGTTTAGTTGAGCCGAGTTTTTCTGAACCATTCTTTCCCAAGATCGGGACATCGTGTTTCCCCCTTAACCATGATGTTCTTTATTTTTATTTGCGCTTTCCGTCATTGCGGTCTTCTACCCATTCGATCGAATCCAACTGGGCCCTGAAGTTCCGACGGACGTTTTGAAGATATCTCTCGCGCAATTTCGCACGTTCTTCGGTTTCTTCCTTGGTCAGGCCAGTCTCTTTGTCTTTGCGCGCAAGCTCGTTAATGCGCTGAACTAAGCTGTCGATATCCATACATGACTCCTCCAATAATCAATTCATACCTAACTTTGCCATGAGAAAAAGAGCTTGTCAAGGCGTGAACCTTACCAAGCTCTTAGGCATAAAAACGAAGTCTAATATATAGGAAGAGAAAGGACATCTCCGGCTTGAATGCCGCTGGATTTCAGATGGTTCGTCTTCTTAATGATCTGAATGTATGCGCGGGTATCCATGTCCTTCGGTTTATGATCCCGGGCGATTTGCCATAGCGTGTCCCCTTGGGACACAACGATTTGTTCCATTTGCACCTCGTCTTGAGGGGAACCGGCAAATACGCGTACCATGCCCGTACACCCTGCCGTCATAATTATGACGATCAGCAGAAGCTTCACCATCAGGCGCCGCGTGAACATGGCCTGGAAAGCGTGAAGCTGTTCTTTTAGTTTCCCGCCGTTGCGGTCTCCCCCGGAAATTTCATGATTATATATGCTTTGATATGTACTGTATTTTAACATGTTAACCGTTCCTCCAAACATTTGTTCTTGTATGAGAACAATATAACACGAACACATGTTTTGTTCAATAGTTTTTTCGAACAATTGTTCTCCATTAAGGAAAAATCATGTTCCCGTTTTAGAACTTGTGTTTGTACGAACGGCAGTTCTATGTTATACTTTTACCAAACGTTACTAATGGGGTTGATGGGGAATGTCGAAGATATCTAGCCGGCAGCAAGCGATATTGGAATTTATAAGAAACGAAGTCCGGGCCAAAGGTTATCCTCCTTCCGTCCGCGAGATCGGCGAAGCCGTCGGACTGGCTTCCAGCTCGACGGTGCACGGCCATCTGGACAGACTGGAGAAAAAGGGATTGATCCGCAGGGACCCAACGAAACCTCGCGCCATTGAAATTTTGGGCCAGGAAGAATCCGAAAGCAGCAACCTGTTCACGCAAACGATCGCGCGGGTTCCCGTGGTAGGTAAGGTTACGGCCGGCGTACCGATTACCGCTACGGAAAATATCGAGGATTATTTCCCTCTGCCCCAGCATTTTGTCGGGGACGAGAAAGTCTTTATGCTATCGGTCGTAGGGGACAGCATGATCGAGGCGGGCATTCACAACGGCGACTACGTCATCGTCCGCCAGCAGCAGACCGCTGATAACGGAGATATCGTCGTTGCCATGACGGACGAAGACGAAGCTACCGTAAAAACGTTCTATAAAGAAAAGGATCATATCCGTCTGCAGCCGGAGAATCCGTCTTACGAGCCGCTGCGCTTGAATCACGTGACCATTCTCGGCAAGGTCGTCGGTTTGTTCCGCGACATTCATTGATCCGTTTTGGCCTCGCCAATGGACAAGCCCTTGTTCTTCCAGGAGAACAAGGGCTTTCTATTTGGGTTAGCCGAATTTCTCCTGCTGCCACATCGTTGTGATATATCCGAGGAGGCTCTCGGCTTGATGCACGCCCGGATCCGCGTTCATCATGCATATCGCCCCTATGCCTTTCTCGGGATAAACGGTCATCATGCATTGGAAACCGCTGCCCCACCCGAGCGAGGTGATCTCCAGCTTCCCGCCAAGGCATTCCATGAATACGCCCAGCCCGGCCCACTTAAAACCGTTCTGCGGTGTAAACATTTCCTTTGCGGTCTTTGGGGAAATCCCCAACATCCCCTGCCCCTGCAGCGAAGCCATCAGCTCGGCGGCCAACATTGCGAGGTCCGTCGGTGTCGTCCAGAGCCCGGCAGCCGCAGCATACGGATAAATCGGATAGGGGCTGGCCAACCGGTCGCCATATCGGTTATGTCCGGCGGCCGATCCCGCGCGAATGTCGGATTCGTCCATGACGAAACGGCTGTTTTTCATCCCCAGCGGTTCAAATATCTTTTTCCGCATCAGCTTTTCGAACGGTTCCCCTGTCGCATCTTCAATCAGCAGCTGCATGACGCAAAATCCCGTATCCGAATAGATGAACCGGCTTCCCGGCTCGGCGACCAGTAAAGCAGGCTCCTGCCTATAAACCGTTAATCCTGTTAACAATTCCGCCATGGACGGAGCTTTGCGGTCCTTGGCCAACGTCGGAAAGCTTCCATCGGGATCGGAAAAGCCGGCTTGATGGCCAAGAAGCCTGCGCAGCGTGACGCGGCCGGAACGGAATTGCGGATGCTCCGGAACCTTCCACGATATCAGGCGCCGGTTCGCGTCTTCATCCAATTGAAGGGCGCATTCCTCTACCAGAACAAGCGCTAAAACGCTTGCCGCAAATTTGCTGATGGAACACGCGTTAAACATCGTATCCATCCGGACCGGTTCCGTCTCCCCCGCCGCAAGCTTTCCCCAGGTCTCCCGATGGCTGATCAAACCATCCTCAATGAATGCGATGCTTAACCCGGGAATTCCCTCCCTATCCATCCGTTCGCTGACGCTCATTGGATCCACTGTTTTCCTTCCCCCCGTCCCCAACCAAAGTAACAATACATCAATTATAGAACATTTGTTCCCTTTTGGCAATAAGCAACCTAGCGAGCATCTCCTAACATCGCCCAAATCCGGACTTTCCTAGGCAAGAAACGCAAAGAACCGTGCCAGTCGAACTGGCACGGCCCAAGGCGGATATCGAGGCGCATCCTTTTTCCCTTCTACGGACAAGCTCGGTTCAGCCCGTCCTCCTCCCATCCCCGCTGCCGGTATTCCGTCGGCGTCATGTTCGTCCGCTTGCGGAAAACCTGCGTAAAGTGTTTGACGTCCTGGTAACCGACCTTTTCGGCGATGTCGATCAGCTTCAGCTGCGTATGCTTCAGCAGTTCCATCGCTTTTTCCATCCGCAGCGAAATGACGTACTCCTTGAACCCGCTTCCGGTTTTTTGCTTGAACACTTGGCTGAAGTATGCCGGGTTCAAAAAGACGACGGAGGCGACCTTTTCCAGCGTCACGTCGGTATTGTAGTTCGCCCGGATATATTGGAGGGCTACTTCGACCGCCCGGTTTCCGCCCGGGGCGTAATATTCGAATTCGAGCGTTCCGGACTGCCGCCCCATCCCCCGGATCGCCGCCGGGATGCTGTTAAAGTCGCGGATTTCTTCGGACAGCCCGACTTGGAACGGCACCTTGACGTATTTTTTCAGATGCAGCCGCAGCTCGTCGCTCAAGCGCTTTGCCCCGTCCGGCGAATCCGGCGTCACGAGGCCCAGCAGGCTTTTGCCGTCGAGGCTGGTGACGAACCCTTTTCCGTGGCGTTCGATCAGCTCGGTCAGCACGTTTTCGACGATAAAATGCTCGAGATGTACAGCGTCGTCGCTTTCCATTTTGACCAGCACCAAATAAAAGCGGGGGTACCGCTCCACGAACGGGGCAATGTCCAAGTTCCCGATGTCGAGTCCCGTCGCCCAGCGCTGGAATACCGCTTCACGCAAAAACTTCAGGTTGCTCCGGAGCAGCCGCGTTTCCTGCTCCAGCTCGGCGTCCCGCTCCACTTCCTCGCCGAGCCGCCCGATCATCGAAATCAGCGCCTCCTTGCCGATCGGCTTAAGCATATAATCCTTGGCCCCGAGCCTGACCGCTTCTTTGGCGTAAGCAAATTCGGAATAAGCGGAGATGATCACCCATTTCACGTGCGGATAATTGCTCCGGGACACCTGCATCAATTCGAGTCCGGTCATGCCCGGCATCAAAATATCCGTGAGCACCACGTCGATCTGGCCGCCCCGGAGAATTTGCGCCGCTTCGTCCGGATTTTCCGCCAATTGCACGCCGTGGCCGGGAAACGCTTTGCGGATCGTCCGCTTGATCCCCTCCCGGATCACGCTTTCATCATCCACCACCAATATGTTCATCTTCGTCCTCCCCTTCGGCCGGAATCGGTATGGCAACGGTCACCGTCGTTCCTTGCAGCGGCTCGCTTTCGATGCTCAAACCGTATGGTCCGCCGAACATCATCACCAGGCGGTCGTGTACGTTCCGCAGCCCGATGCCGCGTCTTCTTCCGGGCGAATCCTCATCCGGCGACCGCTGATGTTTGGCGTGCATCGTCTCTTTTACCCGCTCCAGCGTCTCGGCATCCATGCCCATTCCGTTGTCCTCGATTTTGATCAGCAGCTTGTTCCCTTCCTTTTCCGTGCGCACGTTCAGCACGCCCATGCCTTCCTTCGGCTCCAAACCGTATTTGACCGCGTTTTCGATGATCGGCTGAATCGTCATTTTCGGAAGCGGCGCGTCCAGCCAGGCTGCGTTCGCGTCAATGTTCGTTTGCAGCCTTCCGCCGAGCCGCGTTTCGATGATCGTCAAGTAATGGCCGATTTGCTCTAATTCGCGCCCCAGCGTGGTTCGCGCCGCTTCTTCCCAATTGCTGCTGTACCTGAACATTTGCGAAAGCGACAGAACCACCCTGCTCAGCCGTTCGTTTTCCTGCTCGTCCAGCATCCAATAGATCATGTCGAGCGTGTTGTAGAGGAAATGCGGATTCACCTGGGCCTGCAGCGCTTGCAGCTGCGCGTTTTTTTCGCTGACGGTCGAAATTTTGATCGTTTCGATCAGCTCGTCCATCCGGTGCACCATCCGGTTGAACGACGAGACCAGGCTGTTGATTTCGTCGAAGGAATCCACGTTGACCGAACCGCTGAAATTTCCCATCTCGACCTTTTTCATCTCCCGGATCAAAAGCTTGAGCGGAGACGCGATATTGCGGGAGACGATCGAAGCCAGCACCGTCGATAAAATGATCAGCGCCAGCACGACAACCACCAAAACTTTCGTCGTCCGATATACTTCCGCCTGGATGTCCTGTTTCGGCGTCAGGCCGTAAATCGTCCACCCGGCCATCGTCGTGTTGGCGGCGACGATCAGCTCCTTGGACGTGCCGTCGACGAAGATATTATCTTCCGGCGACGGCTGCGGCAGCCGGTCCAGCTCCGGGCGTTTCGCTCCTTTTCGTTCGGAGGAGGCGATGATTTTTTTCGCTTCGTCCAAAATGTAAACCTGCGTTCCGGGGCTGATGCTCACGTTAGACAGCGCTTCCATCATCGGAGACGGGTTCGTTTCGATCATCAACATTCCGATCTCTTTATGGTTATCCAAATCGTACAGCTTGCGCCCGAACACGAACGCCTGCTTTTCCGCCTGCAGCGTGTTGATTGGCGAACCGGGGTATAACCCGAGCCAGACCATGTTGCCCGAAGATGCTTCGAGCTTTTTATACCATTCGGTTTGGGCGTAGTTGTTGTCGATGACCCCGGCAAACTGCCTTTCGTAGCTGTACACCTTGCCGTCGGGCGATAATATGTGGATGCCCAGCACATCGTCCCGCGAATAGTAGGCCGCCCCGATAATGTTCGTGATGGTGCGTTCGTTCATGATTTCCGCCGCCGGATCGTCCGGCTTTTCCTGCAGCAGGCGGGTAAGCTCGTAGTTGCTGTTCAGCGATTTGGACAAGCTGTTATAGCCCTGCAGCATCAAGTTGAACAGCCCCGCGGTCTGGGAGATGTTTTTTTCGGCGATGTCGCCTACCTTGGCGTGAATGATCGATAACGTTCGATTGTAATACAGCATGCTCATCAATATCAGGATTCCCGTCATGCATCCCATAAAAAGCAGGAACAAGCGGCTGCGTATGGATCGGAAGCGTCTCACGTACCTCGGCTTCCCCCTTTCAAAGCATCGGCTTTTCGTGTCCATTTTAGCATATGCGCCGCTTGTTCCGCCCGATTTTTTGGCCCTTTACCCCTTGACGGCGCCTGCCACCATGCCTTCGGTGATTTTATCGGATAACAAGAAATAGATCAGGATGACCGGCAGCGCGCCGAGCACGAGAAAAGCACCGATCGCGCCGTAATTGACCGAATATTGGCTGACGAAGCTGTTCACGCCGAACGGCAGCGTTTTGAGCTTTTCCGACGAAATAAACGTAGCCGCCAAAATGTATTCATTCCAAATGTTGATGAACGTCAAAATGCAAACCGTCATGACCGGCGGAACGGACACCGGCAATATGATGCTGCGGAAAATGCGCCAGATGCTGGCCCCGTCGATCACGGCCGACTCTTCGATTTCATGCGGAATGGTTTTCATGAACCCGCTCAAAATAAACACCGCGATCGGCATCGAAAACGCGACATAAGGCAGGATCAGCGACAAATGCGTGTTCAGCACGTGCATGTTTTTGAAAATGATCATGAGCGGCAGCAGTGTGGCCTGCATCGGGATCATCATCCCAATCAGGAACAGCAGCATGACCCCTTGCCCGTATCGCCAGCGGAATCGGCTGATCGCATACGCGCACAGGGAGCTCAGCAAAATGACCGCAGCCATCGTCACCGACGTGACGAATAAGCTGTTCAGCAAATATCGGAAATAATTCCCTTCGAGCGCCGCGCTATAGTTGCTCCATTGCGGAGCGTGCGGCAGGGCGAAAAAGCTGCCCGACAAAATTTCTTCGTTCGTTTTCAGCGAATACAGCACAAGCCATAGCAGCGGATATACCTGCGTGACCACCAATAGGGACAAAAACAGGATGACAATCGTTTTCGCAACAGAAAACCGTCCGCGGCGGGCAGCGGCCGCCGGCTTGTTCAACGTAACGGCAGAGCTCGTATTCATGGCGTTTTCCTCCTTTACGAAAAGCGTTTCTCCAGCTTGTTGAATATCAGATTGATCAGGAAGGTGGCCGCAAGGCAAAGCACGACCAAACATGCCGCAATCGAGCTGCCGTACCCGTATTTCATGGACAGGAAGGACATGTTGTACATATGGGTCGAAATGACGTCGGTTGCGTGCGCGGGTCCGCCGCCCGTCATCACCATCACCATGTCAAAAGCCTGCAGCGAGCCGATAAACGCCAGCACGATCGAGATTTTGAAGATTGGAATGATGTTCGGAAACGTGATGTAGCGGTCGGCGGCAAACCCATCGGCGCCATCGATCCGCGCTGCCTCATAGATTTCTTCAGGAACGTTTAATATCCCCGTATACTGGATCAGCGTGTGGTAACCCAAGTACTGCCAGAGCGCCACGAAATACAGCGAATACATCGCAATTGACGGGTCGGTAAGCCATTCATGCGTCCATGATCCTAGGCCGACCGCTTCCAGCACCTGGTTCAGCATGCCCCCCATCGACGCGGGATTGTAAATCGTTTTCCACAGCTGGCCGACGACAACGACCGACAGAATGACGGGCAAAAAGTAACTCGACACGAGAAAATTCGGTCTGCGGATATACCGTTTGAGCAAAATGGCCACAAGCAGCGCAATCGGGATTTCCGCCATCGAAAACACGGCAAACAGCAGCGTTCTCCGTACGGACGGCCAAAATACCGGATCATGGAAAAACAGGTTTTTGAAATTTTCGAACCCGACGAACCTGGACTCCCCGATGCCGTTCCAATCCAGCAGACCGCTGTACATGGAGACGAGGATCGGCACGAATACGATGCCTGCGTATAGGATCAAGCAAGGCAGCACAAACGCGGCAATCGTCCAGCGGGAGACTTTGAGCACGTTCATGGGAACCCCTCCTTTTTCTGGCTGGTCTAGTGAAGCAGAAGGGAACGGCATGCCGCCTTTCGCACGCGTTCCCTCCATTACGTCAAGCTTATTTGTTGTTGGCTTCGAATGCCGACTGATGTTCCTTCGCGACTTCGGCCGAATCCTTTTTCTGTACGAACAGGTTTTGGATGCTGGCAAGATGAGCTTGCGCCGTTCCCGGGTTCATCGTGTTGTCGAACGCCAGATCCCCGCCCTTCACGTCTTTGAACAGATTCAGCACCTCCATCGCCATGTCGGAGTATCCGGCCGCCTTGAAATCGCCGTCCACTTTTTGTCCGATCCCCACTGCGCCTTTGGCTTCGAACGCTTCTTTCGGGAAGTTCAGCATAAACCAGTTCAGGAACGCCTTCGTTTCATCCAGATGTTTACTGTCCGCGGAGATCGCAAACGCGCTGCCCGGCGCCAGCATGAACTCGTCCGTTGATCGTCGGGAACTTGAACACGCCGACTTTTCCGTTGACGGAAGACGTTTCGATGCCTCCCGTTGCCCACGTGCCCATAAAGTACATGGCCGCTTTGCCGGTCTTGAACAGGTTTTCGCCTGCGTTGTAGTCGAAAGACGTGACGCCTTCCTGGAAGGCTCCGGCCTGGATGAGGTTTTGGAACGCGTCGACAGCTTCCTTGAATGCCGGATCTTCGAACGTTTTCTTTTTATCGAGCACGTCCTTCAGGAAGCCCGGGCCGTTGTTGGTCCGAAGCAGCATGTTCATGAACAGGAACGATCCCGTCCAGGTGTCTTTTTCGCCGATCGCCATCGGTTGGATGCCCTTGGATTTCAGCGTTTTGACGACATCGACCATTTCTTCGAACGTCGTCGGCACCTTAACCCCGCCTTTTTCGAAAAGCTCCTTGTTGTAGTACACCACGCCGATGTTGTTGCCGTCCGGCACGGCATAGGTATGGCCGTCAAAGCTGTACCAATCGAGAAGCCCGTCCTGGAACGTGCCCCGGAGTCCGTTTTGGTCCAGCATGTCGTCCAGCGGCGCGAGCAGCTTCGCTTCCACGAACGGCTGCATTTGCGCGGCCGGGTTGACCACGGTAATGTCCGGCACCTCTTTGGACGCCGCTTGCGTTTTCAGCTTCAGCTTTTGCTGATCGGTGTTCAGGGAATCGAGCTCGATTTTGATGTTCGGATGCTCCGATTCGTATTGCTTCACCAGCTTGTTCATCAATTTGTTTTTCGGATCGGTCGGATCCGGATAAATGTTTTGGAACGTGATCGTTACGTTTTTCTCTTTCACCGTGCCGGCCTTGTCGCCGCCGGTTCCCGCTCCCGACGAAGCGTTTCCTTCATCGGCTTTGCCTCCGCATGCCGTCAAACTGAAGACTAACGCGCCTGCCATCGCCAAGCTTAGCCATTTCGACATTTTCGCCATCGCTTATTCCCCTTTTTGTTTGGTATGAACCCATTATGCAGGGAAACGGCAAAGATCGGGAGGTGAGAAATTCAGGTTTTAGGTTTGTTTTCTATAGATATCGCTTTAAAAAAGAAAATCCCCCCAAAGCCGGGAGGACTCGCTCAGTTGTTATATGCAGCCGCAGGTTAGACCGACACGAATTGCAGAACGCCAAGCAAAATCAATAAAATAAATACGCCGTAAATGATGTACAACACGATCCGCAGCCCTTTCGAACCCTTCCGCGTTTCGCGGAGTTGATCCTCAAGTTCGGCTACCCGTTCTTCCAACGCCAGCAAACGTTCGTCTTGACCGTTCATGTCCGGTGCTCCTTCCCAATATCTAAGATCTCGAATATGTTTCTACCAGATTACATAATATGGGTGATTTTGTAAATCAAAAAAAGCATGGCATGCCAAGATGATGACACCGATCCGCATCCGCCAACAAAATAAAAAGCACGCATCAGTTCCACCTGTGCGCGCTTCCCTGTTGGTTATTTTTCTTCGAGTTCGTCCGGGACGTCGTATTTATTGATATGCGAAGTCATGGCCGCGACGGCATCGTCGACATTCGTTGTGGCAGGCTCGCGTCCGACGACGTCGTCGGTTTGGTCGTGAAAATTCAAACGGTCCGCTTCGGCCTCTTTATATTTATTGCTTTTCAGCATAAGCGCTCCCCTCCCTTCTGCATCCTGTGATATGGATCGACCTCCCCATAAGGGCAGGAATCGTTTTTTACTATGCTCTAAGGTTCCTCACCTTATGTGTGCGGACCGGCAATAATGCCTAGAGCCCCCCGGTTGATCCGCCACGGGTGCCGCAATTGCAAAGCAAAAAGGCCTTGCCCCTAATCCATTAGGCGGCAAGACCGAGCGTAGACGTTATATTAAGCAGACCATGTGTTTGGGCCAAGCGCGTTCTTTTGCAGCTTCGGTATAAGCGCATATCCGAACGTAATGAGGGGGCTTACCCACAGCAAGACGGCGTACGGAACGTATTCCGGCACCGGAACCCCGAGGGCAGCCGCAAAAAAAGCGCCGCTGACGCCCCAGGGAACAAGCGGATTGACGAGCGTACCGCAATCTTCGAGGGTTCGGGACAGCGTTTTTGCGGGCAGTTTTCTGCGGTTATATTCGTCCTTGAACATTTGACCCGGCAAAAGAATGGACAAATATTGCTCGCCCGTCATGGCGTTTACCGCAATCGAGGACGCGCCCGTCATCAAAACGATGCTGCTGCCGCGTTTTAAAGGCTGAACGGCCTTTTGGAAAAAAGCTTCGATGACGCCGCAATGCTGCAGCAATCCGCCCAGCGACAGCGCGATCAGGATCAGCGAGACGGACCACATCATCGACTGCAAACCTCCCCGGTTTACGATCGATGCGACCGTTTCGTTGGCGCTGGCCGTTTGATAGCCGCTTTGCATGACCTGAAACCATACGTCGATTGCCGTCTCGCGTTGAACGACAGCCGTCACCAGCAGACCCGTCGCGATGCCGACGATCAGCGTAGGAAGAATCGGCATCCGTTTGATCGAGCAGGCAATGACGGCAATCGGCGACAGCAACGTAAGCCAATGAATGCGAAACCCATCCTGCAGCGCAAACTTGATTTGTTCGATGGACGATAAATCGACCGTGCCAGCGCTTGGCGCGAACAAGAAAAATATCGTCGTGACGATGAGCGCCGGCACGGTCGTGTAGAGCATGTTGCGGATGTGCGTATAGATGGGAATGCCGGCCACGGCCGGGGCAAAATTCGTCGTATCGGATAGCGGCGACATTTTATCCCCGAAGCAAGCCCCGCAGATGACCGCTCCCGCGGCCAACGCCGGGGAAACTCCCGTCGTCGCGGCAATCCCCATAAAGGCGACGCCGACGGTGCTGACGGTCGTAAACGAGCTTCCGGTAAACATCGACACGACGATGGTGACGTATAACGCGCTCACCGCAAATAAATGCGGTTTGATATAATCCATGCCGTAATATAAGATCGTCGGCACCGTCCCGCTCATCATCCATACGGCGATCAAAATGCCGATCAGCGAAAGGATGAGAATCGGCATAATGGCCGTTTGAATGCCTTGAAGGATGGAAGCTTCAAGCTTCTTCCAAGGAATGCCGAACAGCCGCAACAAAGCTGCGGTCCCGACCGTTGCGGCGAGCAGCGGAAGATGGGGCTCCGCTTTGAGCAGAAAAATCGAGATGAACAATAGCGCAAGAATGAATGCAATAATCAAAATGCTTTTCGAAAAAGTGAGCTGTCGGTCCATGAAGATGATACTCCTTGTACATAATTGTCGCAGACAGGGAAATTGCATAACGTCTCCGTCCGCTTTGTTTGATCCGTAAACAAGTCCTTCTTTGCTTTTATGCTTTTTGGCTTTTTTGCATTGAAGCACAGGGGAACAATATATACCAAAACCACGGCCGAGTCAATGTTATGAACATGCATTGCAGGATTTTTCAGCCAAAAAAATCAGAAAGAAGCGTAACATGATACGGTTTCATTGCGTTATAAACATGTATGGCATTTTGAAGGAGAGGTACCTGCATGAACGGGTCTTGGAAAAACCGGATGATCGTCATGGGGATTGGCCTGATCTGCTGCATCCCGCTGGGGTTATTATACTTATGGTATAAGTTCGTCAGCATGCCGCTGATGCCTTGACCCCCCATCATGAAGGGAACGCGAAAAAGCTCCTGCCGGCATGCCGGCAAGAGCTTTGAAAATACGAAATTAGTAAATGAAAGCTTTGGTGATGATAACGAGCAAAATAAAGAGAACCAGAATCGCACCGATGCTGCCATACCCGCCATGGCCGTAACCGCCTACGCCTCCAACGACTTCACTCATGTGTTCACCCTCCTTTCAGAAGCATACTTTATCTTATGATTATGCTTTTGGAAGGGAAGGGCAAATAGGAAACTCCTTGCGAAAATAGATATGAGTTTACCATCCGGGCACACCGCCGGTGTATGCAAAAATACGGAGGGATAAGCGCGGCTTTAAGGTCGAACCCCATGAATGATCGGCTGGCAGCGCCATGTTTATGATCGATCGTTTTCTTAAAGCCTACTGTCTTCCGTGAGGCGTTCTTCCATATTCCGGGCGATCCAATCGTCCATTTCGCTCACGTCCATCGGCTTTCCATAATAATACCCCTGCATCACGTTGCATCCGGAGGACCGAAGAAAATCGATTTGTTCCACGGTTTCAACTCCCTCGGCGACAAGGTCCAGCTGCAGGTTGAGAGCCATCTCGATGATCGCGCCCACGATGGCCCTTTTGGCGGGCGAATCGCTTTCCCTGATAAAAAGCTGATCGATTTTGATCGTGTCAATCGGAATTTGATCCAACGTCCCGAGCGACGAATACCCAGACCCGAAGTCGTCCATCGAAATGCGAACGCCGAGGCTGCGAAGCTCGCTGAGCTGCCTGATCATGTCCTTCACATCGTACAGCATCATGGATTCGGTAATTTCAAGCTCGATAACATGCGGAGATAAGTTCGCGGACTTCAGCAATGTACGGGTCATTTCGATCAACTGCTGGCTTTCGAATAAACGAATGGATACGTTGATCGATACGGGAAGCAGCGGAACGCCTTTTTCCATCCATTGTTGAAGCAGCTTGCCCACTTCGGAGAACACCCATCGGGTCATGGGAATGATCAATCCCGTTTCCTCGGCAATCGGAATAAATTCGCTGGGGGAAACTTCGCCGAATTTCGGATGCGGCCAGCGCATCAGCGATTCGAAACCGACGGCTTTTTCCGTTAGCGCATTCCACTTGGGCTGATAAACGATATAAAATTCCTTTCGTTCCAAGGCGCCCCGCATGTCTTTTTCCAATTCGAGACGGCGAAGCAGCATTTGATCCATTTCATCGTCAAACACGCAAAACCGGTTTTTTCCCGCCCTTTTGGCATTGTACATTGCCGTATCGGATGCCTTGAGGAGCGATTCGCGGTCCGTTCCGTGCTTCGGCGCCAGACTGATTCCAACGCTCGCCGTGATGTAAAGCTCATTCCCCTTGAGGTCAAACGGTTTGGTGATCGCCTCCAAAATGTCTCCGGCAAGCTGTTCCGCTTGATCTTGGCTGCACCGTTCAGCAGCAATCAAAAACTCATCCCCGCCAAGGCGGAATACTTTCCGACCTTCGCCCGTTAACCCGCTTAGCCTTCTTCCGACCTCCTGGACTAGCATATCGCCGATATCATGACCCAGCGTATCGTTAATCGTTTTGAAGCGGTCCAAATCGATAAAAAGTACCGCCGTTTCGCGCGAGCCGTCGACGCCGTCTTTAAGAAAACGATTGAGATCATGCCGGTTGGGAAGTCCTGTTAGCGGGTCGCTATAAGCCATTTTCTCCAAAACATGCCGATCGAAAAACATCGCTCCCCACGAAACCATTAGCATAAAAAAGGTTGCCAAGGTGACGCCGGACAATAAAACGAGGTTGACTTCCCCGCTATCGGTTGCGATCAGGGCACCGGCATCCCCGCACCAAAAATCGGCAGCCCTCATCCCGGTAAAATGCATCCCGCATATGGCGATTCCCATGAGCAAGGCGGAAGCCCATTTCCACCAGCTTACCGATACGTTACCCCGAAATTTAATGAAAAGGAACAAGGCCACATACGATGCCACCAAGGCGATTGCCGCTGAAAGCAGCCAGTAGCCCCTGTCGTACGCCACCGTTGCGGGAAGCCGCATGGCAGCCATCCCCGTGTAATGCATAGCCACGATCCCGCTGCCCATAATAAAGCCGCTCACGCCAAATTTGCGCCAATCGATCCGCTTGGACAACAAGATTTGAAAAGCGATAAACGAAGCAACGATGCTGCATAACATGGAAAGCAGCGTAACCGATAAATCATAATGGATATGTACATTGAGGTGGAACGCAAGCATGCCGACAAAATGCATGGCCCATACGCCGCACCCCATGACGCATGAACCCGCGATCAACCACCATTTTTGCGTTAATCCCTGGGACCCGGATATTTTCGACGCAAGGTTCAGCGCCGAATAGGACGCAAAGACGGCAATGATCAATGAAAGGATGACGACCCAGTGGTTATACGTTTCCTGTAACAGAAAGATGGAAAGCTCACTCCTTGTTGTCAATAAGCTCTTCGAGTCGTATGACACCGTTTTGTCTACATTCTTCTACATTTTATCACAATCTTTGACGGCCTGAATATGGATTTCAGATCCGGTCCTATTCACCCTCCCGTTTTTCTGGGATCAGAACCACAAAAAAATGCCCCTTTGGCCTACGATCCGTTGAACTCCGAGGTTCTCCGGTCGTTCGTTCCAAAGCGAGCATTTTTTAATCAGCCTGCTGGCCGGGATTATTGATTTATGGTGTCATCGATGCGGCAGAACATTAAAAAACGGCATGCGGAGCAGTCCCCACCCGCCAGTGGTCCCCGACCTTTTCGAATTTTACCGTTATATATTCGGGCCCCTGCAGATGTTCCGGGTAAGGGACGCACAACTTGTACACCCGTTGCGTCGGCGTCATGGACAGCATTTTGGCGGTCGCCTTGCCAAATTCAAGTATATTCCCCGTATCGGCATTCAGCTGTGCCAGACGTCCGCCATGGCTGATGAAATATTTGTCGACAAAGTAAGCCGCCGCTTTTTCCGTATAGGCTTGCTTCAGGTAATCCATCAGCTTTGCGCGGGTTCCGATGTCATCGGACAAATAGCGGTATTGCTGGCCGTTGATCTCGAAAACCTCGGTCGAACCCTTGCCGCCGCCCATGGCGTAAAAATATCTTTTTTCGGCCTCGACGATCAGTGGCGGCACGCTCGTGCTGTTGAGCTTGGTAATGGCTGTCGGATCGGTAACAACCACCTTTTCAACCTTTTGTGCTTGTCCTTGCGTTTGTTGGTTTCCTGCTCCCGCTGCAGCGGCACCCATGGACATCGACATGCTTAAACCCAGGACTGCCGCAGTCAGCGTAAAAGTGAATCTTTTATTTCGTTTCATATGTATCGCCTCCACCATCTATACGAAGCAAGCAGGCAATATGTTTCAGCTTAGCTCGGACGGATCTTTTTCCTGCAAAATTAAAAACCCCTCACGCCGGACGGCGCAAGGGATTTTCCAGATTAATAAAGCGTCATATATTGATCGCGTTCCCATTGATGAACTTGCGTGCGGTACATATCCCATTCGATTTCTTTCAGCTCATAGAAGTGGGACATGGCATGATCGCCCAGCGCTTCGACGATGACTTCGTCGCGAACGAGTTCGTTCAGCGCTTCTTTCAGGTCAGCCGGCAGGCTTGGGATGCCTTCTTCGATGCGCTCTTCTTCGGACATCACATAGATGTTGCGGTCGATCGGCGCAGGAAGCGGCATTTCTTTGCTGATGCCGTCCAAACCGGCGCGAAGCATGACGGCAAGCGCCAGATAAGGATTCGCCGCAGGGTCCGGGTTGCGGACTTCGACGCGCGTGCTGAGACCGCGGGAAGCCGGGATCCGGATCATCGGGCTGCGGTTGCTGCCGGACCATGCTACGTAACATGGAGCTTCGTAACCCGGAACCAGACGTTTGTAGGAGTTTACGGTCGGGTTGGTGATCGCCGCAAACGCGCGCGCGTGCTTCAGGATGCCGGCCATGTAGTAACGGGCTTCCTTGCTCAGGCCCAGCTCGTCGGACTCGTCGTAAAACGCGTTGACGTCGCCTTTGAAGAGCGATTGGTGGCAGTGCATGCCGGAGCCGTTCACGCCAAACAGCGGTTTAGGCATAAACGTCGCATGCAAGCCGTGCTGGCGGGCGATCGTTTTTACGACCAGCTTAAACGTTTGGATCTGATCCGCCGCTTTAACGGCATTTTCATATTTAAAGTCGATTTCATGCTGTCCCGGGGCCACTTCGTGGTGGGAAGCTTCGATTTCAAAGCCCATTTCCTCGAGCGTAAGCACGATTTCGCGGCGGCAGTTTTCGCCGAGGTCAGTCGGAGCCAGGTCGAAATATCCGCCTTGGTCGTTCAGCTCCATCGTCGGGTTGCCTTTCTCATCGGTTTTGAACAGGAAAAATTCAGGCTCTGGACCGACGTTCATGGAGGTATAGCCCATTTTCTCCGCTTCCTTCAGGTTGCGCTTCAAAATGCCGCGCGGATCTCCGGCAAACGGCGTGCCGTCCGGCATGTAAACGTCGCAGATCAGACGCGCGACGCGATCTTCGGTAACCCAAGGGAAAATCACCCATGTGTCCAGGTCCGGGTACAGGTACATGTCGGATTCCTCGATACGTACATAACCTTCAATGGAAGAACCGTCGAACATCATTTTATTGTCAAGGGCTTTTTTCAATTGGCTGACGGGAATTTCCACGTTTTTGACCGTACCGAGCAAGTCGGTGAATTGAAGGCGGATGAAACGGACGTTTTCTTCCTCGGCGATGCGAAGAATATCTTCTTTTGTGTAGCTCACAAGATCCTCTCCCTTTCCTATTATGACTCGTTATTTTTTATTAAAAAACCGGGACAACTCGCCTTGGATCAAAGATACCTGGCCCGGTCTCTTACCCGAAACAAGCTGCTGCTTGAGCAACCGGTGCAGCTGCGATTCCGTCATCTCTTTCCGCTTTACTTCCGTGTCTGCGGTAATGACCGTCGCTTCCTCCGATTCCTTGGACACCGGGTTCATCACTTGCTTGATGCCGGCAATATTGACGCCTTTTTCGATCAAGGATTTGATTTCCAGCAATCTTTCCACGTCATTAAAGGAGAACAGCCTTTGATTGCCCGAGGTGCGCGCAGGAACTATCAGGTTATGCTGTTCATAGTACCGGATTTGTCGGGCGGACAAATCGGTCAATTTCATCACAATCCCAATCGGGAACAATGCCATGTTTCTGCGAATCTCATCACCCATGACTCATCTCAACCTTCCAGTTAACTTTTCTCACTCATATTGTACCTTTCCTGATCTGTCGCGTCAATGACATGTCAGAAAAACTCACAATAATTTTTGGTCTATCATCCGTTGCAAGGCCAACATGACCCCAAACTTGACATGGGAATAGGTCAAGCCTCCCTGCATATACCCGATGTAAGGTTCCCGAATCGGCGCGTCCGCGGACAATTCCAGGCTCCCCCCCTGAATGAACGTCCCTGCGGCCATGATCACCGGATGATCGTAACCCGGCATGTCCCAAGGTTCGGGAACGACATGGCTGTCCACCGCGGCTGCCCGTTGGATGCCCTGCACGAATGCGATCAGGTGTCCGGCTTCTTTAAATGAGATGGCTTGGATCAAATCCGTTCGCGCTTCGTTCCATGCCGGCTTGGTGACGAATCCCGCCTGCTCGAACATGGCCGCCGCAAAAATGCTTCCTTTTAACGCTTGTCCCACAAGCGTAGGCGCGAGAAACAACCCCTGGTAAATGCCGCGCGTCGTCCCGAGCATGGCCCCGACTTCGCTGCCGATGCCCGGCGCGGTCAGCCGGTATGCGCACAGATCCACCAGATGCTGCCGGCCGCAAATATACCCGCCGGTTTCCGCAATGCCGCCGCCCGGGTTTTTGATCAGCGAGCCGGCGATCAGGTCGGCGCCTACCTCTGTCGGCTCCATCGTTTCCGTAAATTCCCCGTAACAGTTGTCGACGAACACGATGACGTCCGGCTTGATCTCTTTCACTTTTTTCACCATGTCGCCGATTTCGCCGACGGTAAACGATGAGCGCCAATCATAACCCCGCGAGCGTTGGATGCCGATGACCTTCGTCGATTCATGGATGCCTGCGCGCACCGCATCCCAGTCGATGCCTCCGTCCGCCGTCAAGGCGGCCTCCCGGTACGTGATGCCAAAATCCCTCAGCGACCCCGTCCCGTCGCCTTTTTGGCCGATCACCTTATGCAGCGTATCGTACGGGCGCCCCGTAATGTAAAACAGCTCATCGCCGGGTCTCAATACCCCGAATAGAGCTGTAGAAATCGTATGCGTGCCCGAAGCAAAATGCGGGCGCACCAGGGCGGCTTCGGCCCCGAATACGTCCGCATATACCAGATCCAGCACTTCTCTTCCCCGGTCGTTATAAGCATAACCCGTCGAGCCTGCAAAATGAAAATCGCTGACTTGATGCTTCTGGAACGCTTCGATGACCTTCCACTGATTGTGGTCGATCACGCGATCCAGCTGCCGAAACGGCTCCGTTATCCGCTCTTCCGCGGCTTCCTTCCATTGTTCCAATTGTTCTGCGAATTGTACCATGTCTATCGAATTTCCCCTCTGCTTTTTCCCATTTAATCCCTGATCAGATAAGGTTCGACCATATGTCCCCATTTATCGTAATCGGGTTTGTGAACCTGTACCTTATAAATCATATCATGTTCTTCGGTTTTTTGCTCCACAACGTCTCCGATCCGGTACAGCAAAGCCATGGCGTTGCCATCCTCTGAGGGCACCCGGAACGACAGGATTCCCCCAGACAAACGTTCCTGGATCGCCTGTTTCACGGCAAGCAAATCTCCTTCGTCCAACGCGCTGATCTTCAAATGCCCAGGACCGGAAGGCAGCATCTCCAGCTGCTCTTGCGTGCAAACATCCTTTTTGTTGAACAAAACCAGCTGCGGTTTGTCGGCAGCCCCCAAATCCTCCAAAATCGAATCGACGACCTTCATCTGATCTTCCCGCATCGGAGACGAAGCATCGACGACATGCAAAATGAGATCGGCTTCATTAGCTTCCTCCAACGTCGCCCGGAATGCCGCCACAAGGTCATGGGGGAGATTCTGGATGAACCCGACCGTATCCGTCAAAATAACTTCGCTTCCCCCCGGAAGCTCCAGCGTGCGCGAGGTTGGATCGAGCGTTGCAAACAGCTGGTTTTCGATGTAAACGTCGGCGCTGGTCAGCTGTTTAAGCAGGGTCGATTTCCCCGCATTCGTATAGCCGACGAGCGCGACTTGGATGGCGCCGCTTTTTTGCCTGCGGCCCCGGTGCAGCTTGCGGTGTTTGATGACCGCCTCAAGCTGCCTTTTCAAGTCGCCGATGCGGCTGCGAATATGGCGTCTGTCCGTTTCGAGCTTGCTTTCCCCCGGGCCTCTCGTCCCGATGCCCCCGCCGAGCCGCGACAAATTTTTGCCGTGGCCGGACAGGCGCGGAAGCAGGTAGGACAGCTGTGCCAGCTCCACCTGAATGATGCCTTCGCGCGTTTTGGCGCGCTGCGCAAAAATATCCAAAATAAGCTGCGTGCGGTCGATGATTTTGACGTCCAGGCTCTGCTCCAAATTGCGGACCTGCGCGCCCGAAAGATCATGATCGAAAATCGCGGTGTTTGCTTGCACGGCAAGAATCGCCTGGCGCAGTTCCTCCACCTTGCCTTTTCCGATCAGCCAGCGGGCATCCGGCACGTCACGATTTTGGGAAATCACGTCCAGCACCTCGACGCCGGCCGTTTCGGCCAAGCTGACAAGTTCCTGCAGCGAATGCTCCGGGTTGATGCCCGATCGTTTGACCTCGTCCGTGACGAGGCTGACCAGCACCGCCCTGTCGCGTATGGTCATATTCGTGTCATATGTGGTATGTGTCAATGAATAAGAGCCCCTTTTTCCGCAGCCTTACAACATTCCAAGCCCTTACGTCGAACCTTTCGTCTCCAGCTTGAAATCCTCGGTCCTGAGCGTCATCAGTTCAAGCTTCCCGGGATTCGTATTCGCGTATACGTTCAGAAGCCTGACGGCCTGGTTGCGTATCGCTTTTTCGATCGTGTTGCGTACGTATCTGGCGTTGCTGAAGGCATGCTCGGTTTCGTTTTTTTCCTGAATCAAGTGCTGCCTAAGCTTCATGATCGCCTGCGGCATCAAAATGTAATCCCGTTCCTTTGACATCAGTTCGGAAATTTGAATCAGCTGATCCACCGAATAATCCGGAAACTCTACCTGAATGGGAAAACGGGAAGGCAGTCCCGGATTCGTCTGCAAAAAATAATCGATCTCCTCCGAATACCCCGCCAAAATCAGCACGAATTGGTTTTTATGGTCTTCCATCGCTTTGACGAGCGTATCGATCGCTTCTTTGCCAAAATCCTTTTCCCCGCCGCGGGCGAGGCTGTACGCCTCATCGATAAAAAGAATGCCGCCGAGCGCTTTTTTGACCAAATCCCTTGTTTTCTGGGCGGTGTGTCCGATATATTCCCCGACGAGATCCGCGCGTTCCACTTCGATCAAGTGCCCTTTGCTGAGCACCCCCATCTTCTGGAACAACTTTGCGATGATCCGCGCCACCGTCGTTTTCCCCGTTCCCGGGTTTCCTTTGAAAACCATATGATATACTTGCCCTCCGCTTACAAGGCCCGCTTCTTGGCGCATATGCGAGATTTGCAACAGGGCGTAAATTTCAAACACGAACTCCTTAATATTTTCGAGGCCTACCAACTTATCCAGTTCTTTCTGAATTTCCTGGTACAAGGTGTGCTGTACAACGTTTTTTTGCGCCGGCACCGGTTCCTTTTCCGGGACGGCGCTGCTGAGTACAGGAGGCTCCTGGCTGCGTAAAATCACATTGATTTGTCTGGATGGCCTGCCTTCCGGCCGGCCGTTCGCGGCCGCAACACGCCCGTTCATGCATCCATCACCTCATATTCTTCCGCAAGATGGTTTCTCTATTCAATGTATTCTACTTCGGTGACGGTTATTAGCAGTTTCAGCCCTTTTTCCAGCCGAGCCACAGCAGGAGCTCATCGACCTTCCATTTGGTATAGGCGAGTACCTCGCGCGGCTTATGGTATTTCATTTGCAGCGTTTTGGACTCCGTGAGGCCAAGCTTGGGATCCTCGTAATCCAAAAAATCCGCGATATCCTTGGAGCGCATTCCGTGATATTGGTGCGTGACGATCACCGCATTCTTGAATCCCCGTTCTTCCATGATTTGTTTGCTGTACAGCAGGTTTTCGTAAGTGCTGCGCGCCTTATTTTCCAAAATGACGGCCGATTCGGGAACGCCATGCTGAACGAGATAATTTCTCATCCCTTCCGCTTCCGTATATTTATTGCCGGGTTTGTCCAATCCGCCGCTGACGATCATATAGCTGAATTTCTTTTCATTGTACAGCTTCAGGGCTTCGTCGAGCCTTTCCTTCAGCCCCGGGCTGGGGGCATCCCCCCACATGGAGGCACCCAAAACGATGCCGACGTCGCGCGGCCCGTTCAGGACCGAGCTTGCCGCGCGGTCCATTTTCCAATACACGTAACCGGACCACAAAAGCCCGGCGATGATCATCGCCGCAACGATGGCAAGCGCCAGTTTCAAAGGGGAGCGCCTTTTTTTCGCCAGGACGATAGGTCCCTGTTCATAACCGTTCATGTTTTCCTCCTGAAATCTCCATTCTCGAACAGCCGCTTGCGATGGTCCAACGACATCAGGAAATACGGAAACGTATGGGCATTGATCGCATGCAATACCTCCCTGGCCGTCGTCGTCGCCAGCATGTAATCTTCCTTCGTGATGACGCCGCGGGCGAGCGCTTCCTCCAGCTCATCCTCGTCCAGCAGAAACACCTCTCCGTTTCTCAGGACGACGATGTCCAAATACAGATCATCAAACCAAGGGACGCCCTGTTCGGTCACGCCCTGCGTTTTGCAGGTGTCAATGTACCACTGTATGATTTCCTGGCGTTCATCGAACATCGCCGTCACGATGTAATGGCTGTTTTTCGGAAAATATTGCAGCCAAGAGTACCCTTTATCGGCAATCCGGTACGTATGGGTTCCATAATGCTTCCACAGCGGCTCTTTTAAATTGTAAATGGTGTAGAGCGTTATGTAGCCGGTAAATTTCTCGCTTTCCACATAACGGCAGGCAAAACGCCGGCGGGAAATCCGGCGCCAGTTCGCGCGATCTCCAAATTTTCGTTTCATGGAAATTTCCCTCTCCAATATGTTAGCTTCAGCTTATCACATTTAGGAAACACACTCAAAATATATACCATTAATATAGCGCAACCGCAGGCTAAAGTAGAAGAAAAAACTGCGGATGCCGCTTCTTTGGCAAGGCGATTGACCGTTTCCTCACGGTATGCCGCCGTCCTGAGTCCTCTCCGACAAAAAGAAAAAGAGCCCCCCAAACGATGGGAGGCTCTTGATCCGCCTTACGGGTTATTGCTTTCGTTTTGAATCGGAAATGTACCGGTATTGTCCGGGGTTTGGAAACTTTCGATGCTTCCCTGGTCGGTTGTGCTGCCGTCGCCGCCGTCCGGCGGTACGGTTACGCCGCCCGAGTCTCCGTTTCCGAAGCCGGACCCGTCATTGCCGCCTTGCTGACCGTTTCCGCTACCCTTGCCGTTTCCATTACCGTTACCGTTTGAATGATCGTTGCTGCCGCTATTGTTGCCGTTGTTGTCATGATTCCCGTTACCGTTAGTGCCGCTGCTGTTATTGCCGTTGCCCTGGTCCTGGCCGCTGCCTTGATCAACGTTCCCTTGACCGTGATCGAAGCCGCCGTCCTGGTTAGGGTCCTGTCCGTTCGTTCCGTCGCCGTTTTGCCCGTTATCTCCCGTGTTTTCATCCGGAGGCGGCAGCTGATCATCCGGCTGCGGTTCGATCGTGACTTTCACCGTATTCGACGGATCGGACTGCTGGCCGGTTTCCGGAGATACGGCGACGACGTAATATTCGTAAGTTTCGCCGGCGACCGTTCCGATATCATCGATGCTCGTCGTCGGAATGCCGTCCTGCAGCACCGAGAAGTCCGCTTCGGACGACGCTTTGCGGTAGAGGCGGTAAACGGCGTTTTCGTTCCCCTCTCCGTTCCATGATAAAGATACGGTTTGCGTATCCGGACTATAACTTGCGATCAGCCCGCTGACATGTAGTTCAGGTGTCTCTTGAGCAGGCGGTTCCGGTTCCTCGACCTTCACATCTTCAGGCACTTTAAACTGCTTCTCAGGGAAGTTTTCAAGCGCCTGCTTCATCACTTTGCCCCAGAACGCCGCGGCAAGCGGACTGCTGTTGTGGAGCAAATGGTCTTTGTCCGGTTTATCGTAACCCATCCATACGGCGGCCGTCAGTTCCGGCGTGTAGCCGACGAACCAGACGTCGCGGTTGGACTTGTAACCTTTGATCCCGCTTTGGGTCGTCCCCGTCTTGCCCGCAACCGGTCTGTCGATCCGGGCTTTGCGGCCCGTACCGCTGTTAACGACGTTTTGCATCATCTGGGTCATTTGGTAAGCCGTGCTTTCTTTCATGACCCGTTCGCCGTTGTCCTTGTGTTCATAGACGACTTTGCCGTCGCTGTCCACGATTTTTTTAATCGAATAAGCTTTATAGAAGGTACCGCCGTTAGCGAACGCCCCGTATGCCTGCGCCATTTCCAGCGTGTTGGTGCCTTTGCTGATGCCGCCGAGCGCCATCGCCAGGTTTTTGTCTTCTTCCGTCAGCTGAATGCCCAGCTTCGTCGCGAAATCATATCCCCTTTTGACGCCGATTTGGTTCAGCAGCCATACCGCCGGGATGTTCTCCGATTTCGTGATCGCGTCCTCCATGCTGATCGTGCCGGAATATCCGTGAAGGTTCGTCGGGCAATAATTGCCGAAGCACTGTTTCTCGTTGCTAAGCCGCGAATTCATGTTGAAATCCCCTGAATCGATAGCCGGCGCATAAGAGACGATCGGCTTGAATGCCGAACCCGGCTGGCGGCGGCTGTTCGTGACGCGGCTGTAGCCTTTGCGTTCATAATCGCGTCCGCCGAGCAGCGCAACGAGCGAGCCGTTCTCCTGGTTCATGATGACCATCGAGCCCTGCACGAGCTGATCGTCTTTGCCCTTCTCGAAATTCGACGCATCGGCGAATTCTTTTTCGAGCACTTTCTGGGCGTTGGCGTCCATCGTGGTGTAAATTTTATAGCCGCCGATGTTCAGATCGTCTTCGCTTAGGCCCGTGACATCCTCGGCTTCGTTCATGACGTAATCCATAAAGTTCTGGTAATTTTGCTTTTTCTTCGGCGGCTCGTAGTCGTAAACGACCTTTTTCGCCTGCTCCGCTTCTTCGGCCGTAATGTAGCCCTGCTCGGCCATCAAATTCAAGACGACCGCGCGGCGCTGCATGGACAGTTCGGGATTACGGAGCGGATTGTATTTCGACGGCCCCTTCGGCATCGCCGCGAGGGTAGCCATTTCCCAAAGTTTCAAATCGTTCAAATTGCTTTTTCCGAAATAATACTTCGACGCTTCCTTGATGCCGTAAATCTGACCGCCGAAGTTGATCCGGTTCAAATACATCGTCAACACTTCGTCTTTGGTCAAATTCCGGTCGAGCGCCAGCGCGATCGACACTTCCGTCGCCTTACGGAAAAACGTCTTGTCGCGCGTCAGGAAAATGTTTCGCGCCAGCTGCTGCGTGATCGTACTGCCGCCCTCCACCTTGGAGCGGGCGATGATGTCCTTGACCGCCGCACGGCCGATCGACCAAAGGTCGACGCCGCTGTGTTCGTAGAACCGTTTATCCTCCGTCGCGACAAAAGCTTCCTTGAGCAGCTTCGGAATGTCCTCGCTGTTGACCGGGTCGCTTTTTTGCAGCGACAGCTCGCCCATCACGTTCCCGTTGCGGTCATAAACCTTTGAGTTTTCATGCAGCGTAATTTTGTCCTTGTTCGCCTGATACAGCCGTTCCCCGTTGACGGAGATGTACAAGTACCCTGCCAATGCGCAAAATACGGCAATGGCGCACGTAAAAAACAAAGTCCAAAAGATGCGTTTGCCCGACAGCTTTCTTTTCTTCTTTTTGGGCGTCTTGGACGGTTGCTCTTTGTTTCTGTTGCCCGTCCGCGACAGTTTATTGTTATCCATGGTGCCTCCTGACTCCCTTTAGGACGATTTTCGGTTTTGGAATGAAAAGAACAACCTTGTCAAGGTTGCTCCGCTCCATTTTCTATGCCTACAGACATCTCCGGCAAGCGTGCGGTTCGGCCGCCCCGCTCCCCCTTGCTGTCTATATACTTAAACGAAAATCATCCAGAAAAGTTTCAAATTCCGGCCGTTAGCCCTCGTTTTGCGTCTCCTGCATCAATGAAACATTGCGTTGAGGCGTAACCGTAGAGATCGCGTGTTTGAACAGCATCTGCTGTTTACCGTCAGTATCCACGACAACGGTAAAGTTGTCAAATGCTTTGATGGTGCCGCGAATCTGAAATCCGTTCACGAGAAAAATGGTCACTGGGATATTTTCTTTGCGCAGCTGGTTTAAGAATGTATCTTGGATATTAATGGATTTGTTCATTTATCCGTACCCCCAACGTTTCATTTAGATTGTTTTGAAGTATATTCAAGATTTGAGAGAAACTTTCCTGCTATTATATCACGGATTTCCGCCATTTTAGCAGAAAAATTTACGGGCTCCGTGACGTCCACCCATGAAATTTCCTTCATGTGGCGGAACCAGGATAGCTGGCGTTTGGCAAACCGGCGGGTGTCTCTCTTGAGGACCGCAACCGCGTCTTCGAGGGATTCGCGACCTTGAAGATAGCTTGCGATCTGTTTGTAACCCAGCCCCTGCATCGAGACCAGGTCGATTCCGTAGCCCTTGTTCAGCAGCGAAGATACTTCTTCTACCAAACCCTGCTTCAGCATTTCGTCAATGCGGGCTTCAATACGTTTATATAGCATTTGCCTATCCATTGTCAAACCGAGCAGGCATAATCGGTAAGGAGACTCCCGGGTTTGCCCCTTAAGTTGGGACGATAGGGGGATGCCCGTCAAATGAAAGATTTCCAAAGCCCTAATAATTCGTCTCTGGTCGTTGGGATGGAGTTTTTCCGCGCTGGCCGGGTCTACCGCCTTCAGTTTGGCATGCAGCGCTTCCGCCCCGTTTTTGTCGGCGAATGCCGCCTGTTCGTCCCGAAAAGCTTTGTCTTCCCCCACCTGGGCAAATTGATAGTCGTAGCAGACCGATTCGACGTACAAGCCGGTTCCGCCGACGATAAAAGGCAGCTTGCCCCGTCCATGAATTTCCTGGATGAGGCGGTGGCATTCCTCTTGAAACTCGGCCACGGAATACGGCTCGTCCGGATTGTGGATATCGATCAGATGATGGGGGATTCCCTCCATCTCCTCCTTCGCGATTTTGGCGGTGCCGATATCCATTTCCCGGTATACCTGCATCGAATCGCCGGAAATGATTTCGCAATTCCATTCTTTCGCCAGCTCTATGCTCAGCCGCGTTTTACCGACGGCCGTCGGTCCAACGAGCACCAGCAGCTTCGGTTTGTTCCGGGGCTCATTTATCCCTGTCAACGGTGATCACTCCATAAGAAATTTTTGAATGTGCCCGGGTTTCCTCCGCAAACCCGAGACGGGCGAATTCCCCGCTGCCTCTTTTTTCTTTCAGCACCACTGTTTTCCGGGCAACCCTGACGGCTTCCTTGATGCTGTCCGGAGAAAGCGGATCGCTGTTCGCAAACCACCTTAGCGGCCGAATCGCCGAGGAATCCATCAGCGGTTCGCGGAACATCGGGTCGAAATAAACGATGTCCACGCTACGGTCCGGCATCGAGCGCAGCACGTCCAAATGATGGCCGCTGACGACCCGGATGCGGCGCATCGCTTCGTTGATCTCTTCCACGTTGGAGGTATAATGGGCCAAGCCTTCGGTCAGAAGCGCCGACAGGGAAGCCGAACTCTCCACCGCCGTAATCCGGGAACCTGGCCCCCCCTTGACGGAAAACACGAGCGTATCGGTTCCTAGCCCGGCGGTGCAGTCCAGCACGCTGTCTCCCGGATCCATGGAAGCGGCGTCGAGCATCGGGTCGCTTTCGCCCTTCAAAATTCGTTTCGCACGGATGAACCCCATGCTGGGATGAAATTCCATCGGCTCCTCCCCGGGTCTGACCAGCCTCGCCCCGCCGTCCAGCACGACGATGATGTCGTCTTCCCCGTAAGCCCTGGACATTTTGCCGAGCGGCGTATGGCGCCTCGGGACGTAGATGCCCCCGGTTCGGGAGGCCAGGGCTTCGGCCCGGCGAATAACGGCTTCCCCTGCCTTATCCCCTGTTGTAATGATCATGACGTTCTCCAATCCTGCTTGTATAGTTTTCGGTGATGTCCTTCAAAATGGGCCGCCGTTTTACATGACCCGTTTAAACAGTTTTTCCAAATCATAGGTAGAAAATGAAACGACGATCGGCCGCCCGTGAGGGCATGTATACGGCTGCCTGCACGCTCCCAAACGTTCGATCAGCGTTTTGGCCTCATCCTCGGTCAGCTTCTGGTTGGCTTTGATCGAAGCCTTGCAGGAACAGAGGATCGAAGATTTCTCCCTCAGCTTGGCAAGGTCGATTTTGCGTTCACCGAGCACCCACTCCGCCATTTCCTCGATCAGCGATTTTTCTTCGCCTTTCGGGAACCAATACGGGAGGGAGCGCACGCGGAAGGTTTGGCCGCCAAAATGTTCCAAATAAACGCCGACCTGTTCGAACCACTGCAGCTTGTCTTTCAGCTGCTCCGCTTCGGATGGGGTAAACTCCAGCGTGATCGGCAGCAAGAGCTCTTGGGAAGCATCGGCAGGCTGCCCGAATTTTTCATAATAGTATTCGTAGTTGACGCGTTCATGGGCCGCATGCTGGTCGATCAGGTACAAGCCTTGATCGTTTTGCGCGATCAGGTACGTGCCGTGATGCTGCCCGATCAGCGTCAGTTCCGGAAACGGCGGAATGTCAGCGGGAGCGTCCGCCGATGCCCCCAACAGCCGGCTTGCCAGCCCGGGATTCGAGCCGGGGCTTACCCGCTGCTGGGAAGGGGCGGCCCATTCCCGGTACGATGCCGGGCGCGTCTCCCTGACCATTCCGTTTCCGGCCGTCCATGCGTCCTGGGAGGCGGTTCCGTACGAACCGCCGCTTCCGGCAGCCGGACGTTCCTGAACCTTTTGACCCGGAGCCTGGGAATCGGTGGCGATCATCGGCTCGGGCGCAGGGCGGTTTTCCGGAACGGCCGAAACGGGGCCGGGTCCGGCCTCCAGCGCGGCCGCCGCCTCCTCTTTTGGGTCCGCCAAAGGCGCGGGAGCGCTCCGATTCGGAAAATGGAACTGCTCCTGGATGAAGGAACCGCTGTTTTTTCCGCCGATGTTTTGCTTCACCGCCTGAGGGATGAGCACCTCCTGCCGGAGGACCCGGCGGATGCTCTCCTCGATGAACGGATACAGCTCCTGCTCTTTGCTGAAGCGAACCTCCAGCTTGGCCGGATGCACGTTCACGTCCACGAGCGACGGGTGCATCTTGATCTCCAGCACCGCAAGCGGGTACCGGTTAATCGGGAGCAGCGTATGGTAGGCCCGCTGGATCGCCTGATTCAACCCGTAATTGCGGATGTATCTGCCGTTGACGATCGTCGACACGCCGTTCCGGTTCGATCTTGTCCATTCGGGCAGGCTGACGAAACCGCTGAGCTCGAAGTCGAGGTTTTCCGCCTGGACCGGCAGCATGGCTTTGGCTGCCTGCGTCCCGTAGATGGCCGCGATGACTTGCAGCAGATCCCCGTTGCCGAGTGTTTTGAGCAGCTGGTTTTCGTTATGCCGGAGCGTGATCGCGATTTCCGGGTGGGAAAGGGCGATTCTGTACATATAATCGGACACGTGGCCGAGTTCCGTCTGGATCGTTTTCATGTATTTCAATCGGGCAGGCGTATTAAAAAACAGCTCTTTTACCTGGATATCCGTCCCCCGCGGCGCCGGCGAATCTTCTTCCGCCAGCAGCTTGCCGCCTTCGACGCGGATGCGGCGGCCCAGCCCGTCGTCGCCGCTGGCCGTCGTCAGCTGCACTTTGGCGACGGCCGCGATGCTGGGCAATGCCTCGCCCCGGAAGCCGAGGCTCGTGATATGGAACAAATCCCTGCTGCTGCCGATTTTGCTCGTTGCGTGGCGGTAGAAAGCCGTCTGCAGGTCATCCGGCTCGATTCCCGAGCCGTTGTCGGTTACCCGGATGCTCTCCAGGCCGCCTTCTTCGACGTGAACGTCGATGCGGGTCGCCCCGGCGTCGATCGAGTTTTCCACCAGCTCCTTCACGACGGAAGCGGGGCGCTCCACCACTTCGCCGGCGGCTATTTGGTTGGCAATATGCTCGTCCAAGATATGAATTTTGGCCATATCCGTCACCCCTTCATTTTCTTGCTTGCGGTAAAATCCGTCCGTTACAAATCCTTGGCCTTCATCTTGAGTTCGTTGAGAAGCTGCATGGCCTGAAGCGGCGTCATGTTCATGACGTCCACGCTTTTGATCGCGTCCACGATCTGGCCGATCGCCGGATCGGGCTTATCGGCGGGCGGTGCCGTTTGAGGCGCCGGCAGCGCTTCTTCTTCGCCGAAAATCGACAGCTGCACGACTGCCCCGGCCGGCGCCTCCGGATTGGCCGGTTCTTCCGCAACCGGGCTTGGCACGGGCGGGCGTTTTGGAGCTTCCACAGCTTCCGCAGCTTCCGCGGCCGCAGCCGCTTGGGCAGCCCCCTGCTCGATCCCTTGCAGCAAGTCGTAAGCCCGTCCGATGATCGAAGAAGGGAGCCCTGCCAGGCGAGCGCAATAGATGCCGTAGCTGCTGCTTGCGGGGCCCGGCACCAACTTGCGCAGGAAGTGAACGTTTTCCCCGCTTTCCTGCACGGCCATCGAGTAATTTCTTAAACGATGGAGGCTTTCTTCCAGATGGGCCAGCTCATGGAAATGCGTGGAAACCAGCGATTTGCAGCCGATGGTGTCATGCACGTATTCGATGACGGCCTGGGCGATGGCCATGCCTTCGCTGGTCGACGTGCCGCGGCCGAGCTCATCGATGATGATCAGGCTTCGCGGCGTCGCTTTTTCGGTCATGACCTGGATATCGGCCATTTCCACCATAAACGTGCTCTGCCCGCCGATCAGGTCGTCGGCCGCGCCGATCCGGGTGAAAATCCGGTCGACCATCGGCACTTCGGCCTTGCCCGCCGGCACGAAGCTGCCGATTTGGGCCATGATCGAAATAAGGGCCACCTGGCGCATGTACGTGCTTTTCCCGGCCATGTTCGGGCCGGTTATGAGCAGAATCGCCGCATCGTCGCGTGTCAGCCGCGTTTCGTTGGCGATGAAGGAAGCGTCCTTCATCACCGCCTCCACGACGGGATGGCGCCCGGCTTCGACGATAAGATCGTATCCGTCCGTGAGCTCCGGCTTCACGAACCCTTGCTCGGCGCTGACCGCGGCGAGCGACTGGTAAACGTCAATCTCCGCCACCTTCTCGGCAAGGTGCTGCAGCCTCGAAATCTCGGCGGCCAGCTTATCCCTTAACTCGGCGAAAAGGGCGTACTCCAAATCGACCATTTTTTCTTGGGCTTCAAGGATCAGGCCTTCCTTCTCTTTCAGCTCCGGCGTAACGTACCGCTCCGCGTTGGTCAACGTTTGCTTGCGTTCGTACCGGCCTTCGGGCAGGGAGCTTACGTTGGCTTTGGTCACTTCGATATAATAGCCGAACACCTTGTTGAATCCGATTTTGAGCGACCGGATCCCCGTGACTTCCCGTTCCTTCGCTTCCAGCTCGGCGATCCACTTTTTGCCGTTGGTGCTTGCTTCCCTCAGTTCGTCCAGCCGCTCGCTGCATCCCGGCTTGATCAGCCCTCCGTCCCTGACGGACACCGGAGGATCCTCGACGATGGTCCGTTCGATGGCTTCGCCCAAATCCCGGCAGTCGTCCATTTCGCTTGCGATGCGGCGCAAGGTCGCGGAAGCCGAGGACGCACAAAGCTCCTTCAGGGCTGGAATTTGCCGAAGCGACACTTTTAACGCGTTCAAATCGCGCCCGTTGGCGCTTCCGAACGCGATTCGGGCCACGAGGCGTTCCAGGTCATAAATTTCGTCCAAGGAAGCTTTGAGGTCTTCCCGCAAGATAAACTGGTTGTACAAGTGATCGACCGCTTCCAGGCGCTCTTCAATCGCTCCCCGCTGCAGCAGCGGTTTGTCGATCCATCTCCGCAGGAGGCGCGCCCCCATTGACGTCTGCGTGCGGTCCAGCAGCCAGAGCAGCGAGCCTTTTTTCGAACGGTCGCGCACCGTCTCGACAAGCTCCAGATTCCGGCGCGTGAACGGATCCAAGATCATGTAATTGCCCGGTTCGTAAGGCGCGATCTGCGTCAGCTGCCCCAAAGAGCGGCGCTGCGTCTCGCTTAAGTACGAGATCAGAACGGCGACGCAGCGGCGGCGCTCCGGATCCAGCCTTGCCCACGCCGCTTCCCCGAATTGGCTCCGCACCAGGTTTTCTTCTTTTTTCTCCCATGGGGTATATACGATCGGGCGGCTCCACTGGATTTGCTCCGCTTGGATCAGCTCAAGCATGCGGTTGTCGCCGATGATTTCCGCCGGCTCGTAAATGCCGATTTCGTCGCGCAGCCATTCGACGGAGGACGGCACCGAGGTGACGTACAATTCGCCCGTCGAAATATCGCATGCGGAGAGCGCCATCATCCGGTCGCTTTCCGTGACGCACACCAGGTAGTTATTGGATTTGTCGGCAACGGTTTTGCCTTCCATGATCGTCCCCGGCGTGACCACCCGGACGATCTCCCTGCGCACCATCCCTTTGGTGACGGCGGGATCCTCCATTTGCTCGCAAATCGCGACTTTATATCCTTTTTCGATCAAACGCTGTATGTAGCCTTCGGCCGAATGATACGGAACCCCGCACATCGGAATGCGCTCATCCCCGCCGCCTTCCCGGCCGGTTAACGTAATTTCGAGTTCCCTGGACGCCTTCACGGCGTCTTCAAAAAACATTTCGTAAAAATCGCCTAAACGAAAAAAAAGGAATGCATCCTGTGCTTGTTCCTTGATTGCCAAATATTGTTCAATCATTGGCGTATATTTTGCCATGACTTACCTCCACACTCGAACTTTGCTCACGCCCTATTATAGCAGAAATCGGAGGGAGTTCATCATCAGGGGCGAAATGGAATATTCCATAGCGGCCGGATGTCGCGGCTTTCGTTCCACGTCCCGCCCTGCCGGATGCGGTTCAGCAAAGGCAGGATGTGCTTTTGGGCCTCTTTTTGCTCCGCAAGGGACTCCAGATCCGCAAGCAGCGGCTCCAAATATTCCCGGATAACGTCCCGCTGCCCGGCGTAATACGCCCTGTGGAGCCGCTCTTCCTCATCCAGCGGGCGGCGCGTCAGCTCGGCGTGATTCGTGGCAATCAAATGCGCCGTATACACGATGCCTTTCGTCAACATCGGAGACACGAGAAAGCTCGGCAGCGTGCGGTACTCGAAGCCGCCGTGGGGCTGCCTGCGGAAATCCCCGAGGTATCCGTACTTCGGGCGCCTATTCTGGCTGCTTGGCGCCTCCAGGACGGAAACGGGAAGCGTCAAATAATTATCGAGGGCCCGCAGCAGCTCCGCGGTCAGCGCAATCCCGCTGAAATGCAAATGTCCCCCGAGGGGCAGACCTGATTTCGGCATCCCTCCGGCAAGCCAGTGAAGGGAACGGTCGCCGATCATCTCGCCTGCCATGCGGAGCGTCCGCATCAGCCCGATGAGCAGGCCGCGCGGACTTTCGCTCGGCTCCGGGCGCAGCTCCGCGATCGGATACGATATCCCGCCTTCCCCGTGAACGGCGTCGCACCCCACTTCCCCTTCCTTATCGAGAAACCGGGATGCGGGCACCACCTCCCCGCTTCTCGCTGGATCCACGATCAGGAATTCCGGATCCATGCCGAGCATGAGAGGCAAGCCGCCTTCCCGACCCTCCGCCTGCCTGCGCTCCTGCTCCTTTTGCGCCCGCTCGTAAAGCGATCTCAGCCGCCGGCTTCCGATCCAAGCGGAAGGCGTCACTTCCTCGACCGCATATCTCCTTTCGCCTCCGGCGGAAACCAAAATCACCTCGCCCGCGCTGAGCCCCAGCGTATAAAGGCTACGAATCGCCATTTTTTCCAGCTGCCTCAGCAGGGAAGGAGAGGAAGCCCGATCCCGGCTTAACGCGATCGGAGTGCGCAAATTCCGGTTCGCTCCCTCCACGCTTGCGATTTCGATCGCCTGCAGTCCCGAGGCATGAACCGCGTACCTGCGCCGGTACACCTCCTGACCGTCCCGCTTACCGCCCTGAACGAGCAGCGAGCCGATTCCCGATCTTTGCAAGCGCGAATGCCTGAGCTGGACGGACCAGCTTCCGAAACGTTCCGCTTCTTCCCGACTGTCCATGGGCTCCCTTCCCTTCGCAAACGAAATTTTTTGGCAAAAAAATAAAAAAGGAGGGCATCCGCCCTCTACGCCGCCGCCCTCTCGTCATATATTAAACCATACCTCTTTTCCAGCTTCCGCGATTTACAATTCATCGTCATCCAGCGAATCAGGATCCAAATCTTCATAATCCCCGTCGTCGCTGAAATCGAATTCCTTGTCTTCGTAATCGCCATGGCCTCTGCCGCACACGAGCACACGAACTTTGGTTTCGGCCACCAGCTCCACACGAAACTCGCGTTCTACCCGGATGATGACATTGCCTCCCCCTGACGAAACACTGGCTTCAACGCAGCTCGGTTCCTGCGTGGCCTCCGCTGAAACCTCCACGGTTGAAGCCCGGTGTTTCGGATCCAGGTACGAAAGCGGGACTAATTCTACATAAGATACCGTTTCTTTCGCGACGTCGGTTTGAGAGTTTTTGTCATAGGAATACCAGATGTTGATATCGTAAGTACCAATAACTTCAATTCCGTCGCCTGCGGCAACCGCTTCGTACTGGTGGTTTATAATCCAAGCCCCCAAAATACTGGTCGGATTATGAGGCGGTGTCACGGTATGTGTTACGGTAGAGAACTTACGACCCTTGCCGCAGATCGCTTTCGTGATGATCTCTCTACATTGATGTTTATCGCTTAATGACATCTTTGAACCTCCTCCATACAATCATTCACTTAAGTGTATGCAGGACATAGGCATTTGTTGATTAAACGAGCATAAATGTATGAAATATTATTCTTCCTTTCCGAAAAAGAATGAGGGCGATTCTCGAAAAAACGCAACATTTCCGCCGGACGCCGCGTTTTAGAAAATAAAAATTCAAGAGAGCTTAGCTCTTATGGAGCGTGAAGCCGAATGAAGAAGATAAAAAGAATGGCCTGCCTGCTGCCGCTCTTCGGATGGATTCTGGGAGGCTGCTTCGCCGCGTCCGTGCCGCCTGGGGACGAGCCGTTTACGGCCGATGACGCCATCGCCAAGGTGATCCGCCAAGAGCAGCGCATCCATTTCCCCGAAAGGGAGGGCAAAATCGAAGGCATCATCCACGGGGGCGGTCCGGATCCGGGAATGCGCGTCCCCGGTACGTTCGCGTCCGCCGCGAAAAAACGAGGCGGCACGGTCTACGTCGTCATGCTGACGGAAACGTGGAACGCGAAAGATTTCAGGCCTGAAGGGGCGCCTGCGGAGGGAAATTTAAGTTATTCCTGGGAGTACGAGGTCAGTCCCGCGGAAGTCAAGCTGGTGTCGGAGGGCGGGGATTTCCCGCCGGATCATGTGGAGTGAACGCGCCCGTTGCAAACAAAACCCCTGCCCGGTCAGGTTCTTCGTAATCCTGGGGCAGGGGTTTTGCGATGGCCTTTCATTTCGACGCGATGGCGGCTTTTCTTGCGGCCACCGAGGTCGGCGCTTTATTTTTTTTGGCCAATTTGAGATAAAGCGAGAGCTCGCGGTTCAGCTGCAGGATCGCCGAACGGATTTCGAACTCCTCCCGCGTTGCGGGCAGCTCCATCCGCTTGAACTCCTCCTCCAGGCGGCTCAGCAGAAATTCCGTCCGTCCGGTGTAGATCTCCTCCGTGACGTCGCGGCTGAGCTGATCGAACAGTTCGGCGACGTCGTCGGCCTGCGGCAGCTTCCGGTAAACATGCGAAACCAGCTGCATCATGTTCTGGATCGACTCCAGCTGCTCTTTCCGCATGTAAAAATAAATGCTCCAGGTTTCGTCCGGATGAAGCATCTGGTTTTCCATCGCCCGGTGCGCCGCTTCCTTTCCCTTCCGGATTTCCTTGCCTGCTTCGATGATTTCTTTTCCATCCCATATATCGTCGGGATTGCGCAGCGACTCGGCGATCTTGGAAAAGATGATCGAGAACTGCTTATCCACCCGTTTGCGGATTTCAACCATTTGGTCGGATGCGCGCGGCATATACGCCAAATTGACGATCAGCGCCGAGCCGAGCCCGATCACCAAAAGCTCGATCTGCGTCCAAAGCGACTGCATCGTGATGCTGCCGTTCCCGTACACCCGGAATACCACGACCGAACTCGTGACGATGCCTTCCTTGAAATTGGCGCGGGCGATGGCCGGAAAAGCGACCAAAATATAAATCGCCAGCACCCAATAATGGAAGCCCAAAATTTCAAACAACACGCAGGCGAAAACGAGACCCAGAAGCGACGCGAAAAATCTGGCCGAAATCGTTTTGATGCTCCGTTTGCGGGTGACGTCCACGCCCAGCACGGCCAGCAGACCTGCGGACAGCGGTCCCGTCACGCCAAGCGCATCCGCCACCAGGATCGCCATCAGGGTCGCAATCGCCGTTTTAATGACCCGAAAGCCCATGAAACCGCCTCTTTCTTTTGCATAAGGATTTGAACAATCCTCTCCTCTTTTGACGTATTCCATGGTATCGGATTTCGGCGGCCAACACAATGTTACGCAGGCCTGTCAGCTCTTTCGGCAAAGTCAAACTCTTCCATAAAGTCAGCGATCCCAGGCTGTCAGCGGTGCGTCAGCAGCTTGCGTTCGACGTAAACCACAAGCTGGTACATGCCCGTCGCAACGACGGCAATGATCACCAGGCTGGACAGCACAAGCGTAAAATTGAACACCTGAAAGCCGTAAATGATCAAGTAACCGAGCCCCATTTTCGCCACCAGGAACTCGCCGACGATGACGCCGACCCAAGCCATGCCCACGTTGACTTTCAGCGTGGATATAATCGTAGGAAAGGATGCGGGCAAAATCACTTTTTGGAACACCTGCGTCCTTGTGCCTCCGAAAACGCGCACCACCTTGATCAGATTCGCATCGACTTCGCAGAAGCTGTTATATACGACCAAGGTCGTCACGATCACGGTAATCGACAGCGTCGTCACCGTAATGGACAAAAAACCCGCCCCGAACATGACGATAAAAATCGGGCCCAAGGCGACCTTCGGCATGCTGTTGAAAACGACCATGTACGGGTCAAGCACCTTGGACAAAAACGGGGACCACCAGATCAGCACCGCAATGAGCGTGCCAAGCAGCGTCCCGAGCACGAATCCGACCACCGTTTCGCCGACCGTGATGCCGAGGTGTCCCCACAGCTCGCCGCTCGCGGCGTCCTTGCCGATCTGGGCGAATACTTTCGACGGGTAACTGAACAGCAGCACGTCGATCCATTTCAGCCTGCCGGCGATTTCCCACAACGCAAAAAACAACAGCAGAATCGCTATCTGAACCGAAAACACCTGCAGCCGCTGTCTTTTTTGGCGTTTGAGATGCGCTGCATGCAGCGCCTGTATGCCGTCTTCCGAAAGAGCGGGCGCTCTTGCGCCGATGCGGCCGTCCACAGCTGACATTCCCCTCACTCCTTATCTCCGGCGCTCTCCATTTCGCGCCAAATGTCATGAAACAATTCGTTAAAACCCGTTTGTTCCCTTGCAAGCAGCGGTCTTGCGCTGCGAATATGTTCCGGCACTTCGAACGATTTGCGGATTTTGCCCGGACGGCTTCCGAGCACGACGACCCTGTCGCTGACCGCGGCGGCCTCGGACAAATCATGCGTCACCAGTACCGCCGTTTTGTTTTTTTCGCGAAGCGTCCCTGCGATCAGGTCTTCGAGCTGCAGCTTCGTCTGGTAATCGAGCGCGGAAAACGGCTCATCCAGCAGCAGGATGCCGGGATCGGTCGTCAAGGTGCGCACGAGCGCGACGCGCTGCCTCATGCCCCCCGACAACTGCTGCGGATAAAGATTGCGGGCTTCCGAAAGGCCCATTTCTTCAAGCAAAGCGCCGGTGCGCGCCAGATGCTCCTGATCGAGCCGTCCCGTAAGCTCCAAACCGATCGAGGCATTTTCGAAAATGGTGCGCCACGGGAAGAGATAATCCTGCTGCAGCATATAGCCAACCTCGGCTGTAGGTCCATCCACTTTCCGTCCGTACACGAATGCTTCGCCTTTCGTGGGCTTCATCAGCCCGGCGATGATCGAAAGCAGCGTCGTCTTGCCGCACCCGCTGGGTCCGACAAGGCTCACGAACTCCCCCGGATATACCTGCAAATCCAAACCGTCCAGGGCCAGCGAGGCTTCGCGGTCACTGACGTATACGTGTGTGATATGTTTTAATTCGACTACCGGCTCCATGCTTCCATTCTCCTTTCGGCGTTCGGAATGCTATTTGACGGAAGATTTGGCTTTTTCGGCAAAGCTGTTGTCGACGATTGCGTTTGCCGGCACCTTCTCCTTCAGTTCTCCCGCCTGGCTCATGACTTCCAGCAGGTTGTTCCATTCCTCCTCGTCCACGACGGGGTCCGCCGCGTACGTTCCTTGATCTTTGTAGCGTTTGACGGCCGAAGCGATGATGCCTTTGTCCGTGTCCTTAAAATAAGGAGCAATCGCATCGGCGATTTCTTCCGGGCTGTGCTGCTGCACCCAGTTTTGCGCTTTTTGCAGCGCGTTCGTGAATTTTTGCACCGTGTCGCCGTGTTTTTTGATGTAGCTCTGCTTCGCCATAAACACCGTATAAGGAAGTCTGCCGCTTTCTTCCCCGAAGGAAGCCACGACGCGTCCTTTGCCTTCTTTTTCGAAAATCGATGCCTGCGGCTCGAACAGCTGCACGTAGTCTCCGGTTCCGGACAGATACGCCGAAGCGATGTTGGCAAAATCGATGTTTTGGATCAGGTTCAAATCCTGACGCGGGTCGATGCCATGCTTCCTCAGCGCGAACTCGCCCGCCATCTGCGGCATGCCGCCTTTTCGTTGGCCGAGGAACGTGCTCCCCTTGACGTTGTTCCAATCAAGCTCCCCTTCGGCATTTCGCGCCATCAAAAACGTGCCGTCCGTCTGCGTCACTTGGCCGAAATTGACGACCGGATCCTCCGAACCCTGCTGATACACGTAAATCGAAGTTTCCGAGCCCACCAAGGCGACGTCGATGGCACCCGACAACAACGCCGTCATCGTTTTGTCGCCGCCCGGAATCGTCTGCAGTTCGACATCGAGCCCTTCTTCCTTAAAAAATCCTTTTTCCAGCGCCACATATTCAGGGGCATAGAAAACCGATCTCGTGACTTCCCCTACCTTTACCTTTTGGGCGGCGTCGCTGCCTGAGCAGCCCGAAAATACCATTCCGCACAGGACTAGGGAGAAAAGTCCGATCCAGATTCCGCGTTTGCCTTTCGTCATACGCCTTCCTCCATCCTCTTCATTAGCCTACTGCCATCATATGCAGGCGCCCAGCAAAGGGTTATTCCTTCGAGTGCCAGGAAACAAGGAATGGCTGCCCTGGAAAACGAAACGACGCCAGGATGTTTCCTCGCCGGCTGCCCAAGAAAGAACAAAAAACCCCCGAGCTTTGATCCGCTGCTGGATGCATGCGCGAATCGGCTCAAGGGGTTTTGGTCGCTGTTTTTTCGCTTAAAGCTTGTAGATTTCTTTATACTTCTCTTCCAGATAGTCGGCCAGGTAATCCGGATTCAGTTCTTCGCCGGTCACGTGCATGATAATCTCGGCCGGCGTAAGGCTTTTGCCGAAGCGGTAGATTTTTTCGGTCAGCCATTCCTTGATCGGAATCAGGTTGCCTTCGCGGATGTATCGATCCAGCTCCGGCAGCTCTTTTTTCATCGTGTTCATGATTTGGGCCGCGTACATGTTGCCGAGGGAGTAGGACGCAAAATATCCGAAATCCCCGCCCGACCAGTGGACGTCCTGCAGGACGCCAAGGCTGTCGTTCGGAGGCGTGATCCCGAGGTACTCCCGGTATTTTTCGTTCCATACCTTCGGCAGGTCCTTCACTTCCAACCCTTCGTTAAAAATCATTTTCTCGATTTCGTAACGGATGATGATGTGCAGATTGTACGTCAGCTCGTCCGATTCGATCCGGATCAGGGAATTTTCCACGCGGTTCACCGCACGGTAGAAGTCGTCGAGCGAGACGTCCTGGAGCTGCTGCGGGAAATGTTTTTGCAGATCCGGGTAATAACGCTCCCAGAACGGGCGGCTGCGGCCGATGATGTTTTCCCACAGGCGGGACTGGGATTCGTGGATGCCCATCGACGTACCGGTCGCAAGCGGCGTGCCCGCCAAATCCTTGCTGATGTTTTGCTCGTACAAGGCATGTCCGCCTTCATGCAGGGAGCTGAACAGCGCGCTGGTCACGTCGTCCTGCAAATAATGGGTCGTGATCCGCACGTCGCCGGAGTTCAGTCCGATGGCAAACGGATGCACGCTTTCGTCGAGGCGTCCGGCATCGAAGTCGTAACCCATCTGCTCCAGGATGAACAGCCCCATTTTTTCCTGCTGCTCACGTTCGAAAATTTGGTCCAGGAACGTCGTGTCCGGCTTGTTCGGAGATGCTTGAATGGCCGCAACGAGCGGCACCAGACGGTCGCGCAGCCGGCCGAACACTTCGTCGAGCTTGGCTACGGTCAGATCCGGCTCGTATTTATCGAGGAGCGTGTCGTACGTCGTTCCCTTGACGCCCCAGTATCCGATGAACTCTTTCAGCAAATCGACGATTTTGGCCAGGTTCGGCTCGAACGAAGCAAAGTCGTCGTTGGCTTTGGCTTCTTCCCAAATCGTTTGCGTATGCGCGGACAGCACGGAGAACTCTTCGATTTTTTTCGCGGGAATCCGTCTGTTTTCGTCGTAATCCTTTTTGCATTCCTTCACGACGCGGCGGGTCGCTTCATCCAGCTGGCTGTCGACTTCCGGCCGGGTAAAAAAGGCTATGTACTCTCCCATTTCGTCCGAGACGCGCAGCTTGAACTGCTCTGCGGACAAGGTGCCGATGACGCCGGAACGAAGCTCCACGCTTTTGCGCGGCGCGCCTGTGCGCAGGTCCCAATGCATCAGCGAGATCGCTTCGTTATATGCGCTAATTTTGCGGACAAGTTCCATAAATGCTTCCAATTTCGCTTTCAAGTCTGTTTCCATTTTATGTTTCACCTCGCCACGTATTTTTACCTTCCCTCTTGATGATACTTTTTGCGGAAAGTATAATCAATATTTAATACGAAATGTTCGTAGAAGGATTGCCGAAACCACGGGGAGGAGGCGGCTGCGGAGTGAACGGCATTTCCGGCATGATGGATCGTGCCCGCGCGGGACAAAGACGATTTGCCGATACATAGCGAGCATTTCCATTTTGTCACCAACCGGGACCATGCCGTATACTTCGAAGAGAACCTGTATCTCGATTCCGAAGAAACGTTCCCTTCCTTCCGCCTCTTTACTTGGGACAGCCAGCTGTACGGCAAAAATATCCGCTTGCTGGATCAACGGTAGAATCATATTTTTTAACGAAAGGTAGTGTTGCACCATGAGCCAAGTATCCGAAATTTTGCAGTATAACCGTCAATTCGTTGAAGACAAAGAATACGAAAAATATTTGACGGGCAAGTTTCCCGACAAAAAAATGGTCGTCATCACCTGCATGGACACCCGTCTCGTCGAACTGCTTCCGAAAGCGATGAACCTGAAAAACGGTGACGTCAAAATCATCAAAATCGCCGGCGGGATCGTTTCCCATCCGTTCGGCAGCGTCATGCGGAGCATTCTCGTCGCCCTGTACGAGCTGAAAGCGGACGAAGTGATCGTTGTCGGCCACCTGGATTGCGGCATGGCGGCGCTGGACGGCGATCATATGATTCAGGAAATCAGAAACCGCGGCATTTCGGAGGAAGTGCTGTCGACGCTCGAACATTCCGGCATCGATCTGAACAGCTGGCTGCGCGGATTCAAGGACATTAAAGCTGGCGTGACGGGAACCGTCGACCTGATCAAAAACCACCCTCTCCTGCCTGCCGGCGTGCCCGTACACGGCATGATCATCGATCCGAACACCGGCGCGCTTGATCTGGTCGTCGACGGATACGAGCAAAAATCGGCAAAATAACGTATCATTCATAAAATTGTCAAAACACGGATACCTGTATCCGTGTTTTTGTTTGCTCAGGTTGAAAACCATACAGTTTAAGTGTACACTTTGGGTTGAAAGAACATATCACGTATGGGAGACATTGCAAATGAATACGTTATCCTACGGATTATTGGCTTTTTTGGCGCGGGAACCTTCCTCGGGCTATGACGTTATGCTGAAAATTCAGCCGTTCTGGCAGGCCAAGCACAGTCAAATTTATCCTCTTCTGGCGCAAATGGAGGAAAAGGAATTCCTTACTTCGCATTGGGTCAAACAGTCGGAAAAGCCCGATAAAAAAATCTACTCGATCACAGATAGCGGGATTCGCAAACTGAAGGAATGGATGTACATGCCTCTTCCCGACCCGGTCACGCGGGATGAGCTTTCGATGAAAACGTTCTGCATGTGGCTGACCGACCGCGACAACGCGATCGATATCGTGGAGACGAGAAGAGTGTATTTTACGCGCAGGCTCGAATCGTTCCATAAAATGATGGAAAGCATCCCGGAGGAAAAGCGGGTTTTCGGCCATCGCGAGTTTTATGACTACATTCTCATCCAAAAAGGCATATTCAACGCGACCGCGGGAAAAGATTGGTGCGAATGGGTTCTGGGCATGCTAAGGGAGCAGCAGGCCAAAGAAGCGCCGGCCCAAACGGTAAATTGAAGCCAAAAAAATTTAAGTTGTTGTATATTTTTTTATTAAAAAATGAAACTTTAAGATACTAAGCACGTAAAGCATAGTAGGCAGCCTATACATGCCAGCAAAATATTCGGGAGGGTTATTACTTCATGATGAACAAATCGATCAAGAAATGGATCATGATTGTCATGGCGTTTACGTTTATCTTCGCCGTCACGGTACCGGCGGACAACGCGGATGCCCGTCGCGGCGGCGGCGGTGGCTTCAGATCCGGCACGAAGGGTTTCACCAACACGCCTAAAAAATCGACGACGTCGGACAATTACAAAAAATCCACGAATACGAGCAACGCTTCGACAAGCGCTCCTCAGAAACGCGGATTCTTCAGCGGCGGCGGCTTCTTTAAAGGCCTCATGATCGGCGGCCTGGCCGGCATGCTGTTCGGCGGATTGTTCGGCAACATGGGCTTCTTCGGCAACATCCTTGGACTTCTCATCAACCTGCTTGCGATCTACGTTATCATCGCCCTCGTCGTCGCAGCGGTCAGAGCGTTCAAGAACCGGCGCAAACCGGATACGCGCAACGGACGGTATTAAGCCATGCTGGTACTGTCCATGGATGAAATCGTCAACGCGATCTGCCTCCATATCGCCGAACGCAAACAAATTCGTCCGCAAGACGTTCAAGTCGAGCTTTTCTGGGACGAAGACACCGGTTACAGCGCAGAGGTCTGGGCTGAGGGGCGCAGCCAATATTTGGTGGAATCGAACATGATCGAAGCCATCATGCGTTATCTGTACAGCGAATACAATATTCGCGCGTACCGCGAGCAGATTACGCTGGATCTGGATGAAGAGATCACCGCGCATGTCGATGTGGAAATGGAACAAGCGTACTGATATATACCGCTTTGGAATGATCAAGCCTGGGACCGAGGTCCCAGGCTTTTATTTTATGCGGAAGAACGCGTACGACTTGGTTTAAACGGAACCCCGTCCGGACGAAGCGCCCGCTTGAACCCATACTCGATAGCCGCTAAACGTTGCCGCGTACCCTCCTCCCTTTAAAATATATAATACCAATACATCGCAACCTCATCGGTATCCTTGTTGATCCCTTTATATGCCTGCAAGTCGAATCCGCCGATAAAGAAGCCGCAGCGTTCGTAAAACTTGCATGCGCGGACGTTATTGTTTTGCGTTTCCAACATGAGACCGGGCATTCCGTTGGCTTTCGCCCAACGTTTGGCTTGTTCCACCAATTTCGTTCCGACCCCCTGCCGCCTGAACTTTCGGTCCACTTTAATGTCCTCAATGTATGCGTATTCGTTCCAATTGCGTTTGACGACAATCTGCCCGGCCGGTTGGTTTTCCATGAACGCCAAAAAAACGGCCTGATCCGGATGATCGATTTCCATCGAGCAATCGGGTTCCGCCATATCTTTAAATGGTTCGTCTTCATAGCTTTTTTCGTAGCTTGGCACGGGCTTAACCGCCCGCAGCGACAGAAGCAAAATCGAGTCCACCGTAAACCGATCATCGATGTCGATTCGTTGCATGCAATCCTCTTTCGTCATTTTCCGTACGATGATGTTCTCCATATAAACGACTCCCCTTTGTGATCACGCTGAAAGTAGTTCATAAGCCTTCGGGCCCACCGCAAAAAAGCCGGAAACTTTGTCTCTTTCCAAACTTGGCTTAGCTTCAAAATCTATCAAAATATTCCCTATTATGCTTATATATGCTATCATAGATAGGAATATTATACCAGCAAGGAGTTCATACTATGAAAAAAAGATGGTTAACTAGTTCTTTTGCATTACTATTTTTGCTTTCCGGCACTCTTGCATCTGCACACCCGGGCAGAACCGATGCCCAAGGCGGCCATACCTGCTGGACCAATTGCTCCCGATGGGGCCTGGAATATGGCCAATACCATTACCATAACGGAGGAGGCTCCTCTTCGGGTTCCAAAAAGTCTTCAGGCAGCTCTTCTTCGACCTCGAAACGTTCCAGTGCGCAAACATCCAAGCCCAAACCGGCAAAACCAACGCCTTCCTATAAAGAGTCCGGGCTTAAGGTATACGTCAATGGAAACAAAATCAATTTTACGAGTGCGCCTTTAATCATTGAAAATACCAATCTGGTGCCTCTCCGGGATCTCGTTACCGCATTGGGAGCCAGCATGAATTACGATCCGGGCAGCGGGACGATCGGGGTTGCCAAAGGCAAATCCAAAGTCACGCTAACGATCGGAAGCAGCACCGTATTTTACAACGGCAAATCCGAAACGGCCAGCGCCGCTCCCAAAATCATTCACGGGATTACATACGTGCCGGTGCAAGTGATCGTCAAAGGACTTGGAGCGGGCATGGACTACAGCTCCGGCGACCATTCGTTCAAAATCACGATCAAATAAACGGCAGTCCAAACGTTCCGTATTGCGCAACATGGCGTACGACCCGTTTGCCATTCAATAAATGCACGACCTTTATACATCAAAGCCCTTGCCATCAAAATACCGGCAAGGGCTTTTTGTCATGATGCTGCTATTCCTCTACAGGTCTTTTGATTTGCAGCGGAGGCGGAATCAGCCAGCCTTTTTCCTTGCTGAGCCGAAGAATGCGGAGGCCAAGGGCCATTTTGGTCGCATGGTATTTCGCAAACAATGCGCCGATGTCCTCGCGGATGCACTGGCCGATGATCGAGCTGCAGGCGACCAGGCCGGCAGCGGTTTCCACCGCGATTTTGGCGGCGATTTCCTGGTCCATGAATCTGGCTCCGATCGGAATGTCCTCCAGCTTGGCATCGGGCCTTTCCGGGAGTACCGGCGCGGGGGCAATGCCGTTATCCGTCAACAGCGCGTCGCATTCCTTGATTTCAAGTTTGGCTTGGTCGATCAAGTCGTCGAGGATTTTTTTCAATTCCTTGTCGCCGGCGTGGTTCAGATAAGCCTGATAGCAGGATACCGTTCCTTTGGCCGTCTTGGAAGCTTCCCATACACTAAATATTTCGCCGTAATGCATCGGCTCGTCTTTTGGATTTCCGTCTAGAATGCCCATTGTATATGATCTCCTTTGATCGTTATCGTTACCGATTCATTATCTGCAGGAAATCATTGTTTTATGTTTCCGGAAATCGAATGGGGGTCACCCTTAATCCATATAAGGATCAAATTCATCCGCGCCAGCCATGCAGACGCCGATCGGCTCCACTTCCGTTTCGATCAGATGAAAATCGGGGGCGACCGATGCGCAGCAATGTCTGCCGGATGACAACGTTTGAGTCGTTTTTATTCGAGGGGAGGAGTTCTTTTTCGCATGCGTCCCGTTGTTGGAACGAAATTTGCTTGCGTAAGAGGATGACAAAGTAAAACGCGAGTGGATGTCCAAAGCGAAAGGGGAAGCGAAACATATGATCAGAATCGAACAAGACGGGTTGGGGGCGCGGGCGCTGCCCTCCCATGCTTATTACGGAATTCGTACGCTCCGGGCCTCGGAAAAGCTTCCGCACGGCGCGGGCATGCCGATCCATGGGGAGCTCATGAAGGCGCTGGCATGCGTAAAAAAAGCCGCGGCACTTGCGCATCTGGAATCGGGGACGCTGCCGGCGCGGATCAGCGGTCTCATCGTCAAGGCGGCGGAAGAAGTCATCGCAGGACAACATGCGCGGGATATCGTCGTCGATTGGCTTCAGGACCCGACGGGCGAATCGCTGAATATGAATGTCAACGAGATTATAGCCAACCGGGCTCTTGAACTGATGCTGGAGGACAAAGGCAGTTATTCCATTCTTGATCCCGTCCGGCACGTGAACCGGGGGCAGTCGGCAAACGGCGTCATCGCGATAGCCCTTCGGGTTGCCTCCCATCGGTTAGCTGAACGGTTGATCCGCTCCGTCGACCAATTGATCGGCGCCCTGGTCGCCAAAAAAACGGAGATCGGCAGCCGGCCAATGCCTGAAGACCATCAGGAACAGCCGGGAACGCCGGCGTGGTTCAGCCGCCGACTGGATGAAGGCGTGTGGCAGCTGCAGTCGGGTATGGAACGCATGGCGGACGCAAACGCCCGGCTTGCCGCAAGTTTGACGACGACGAATGCCGGCATGGAGGATGAGGCCATCGCTTCCAAAACGTTATCCCATTTGCGCAATACCGCCCGAATCGGCGAATCGATCGGAGACGGTAACGGGGCGGCGGAGCGAAACAACGAAGCGTTTACCCGGCTTTCGTCCGCCGTAAGGCACTTGGCGCTGAATCTGTCCAACCTGTGCAGCGACATTCGGCTCGCAGCCTCGCTGCAGAACCATGCCGAGATCAGCGGCAAAGAGGTTGCCGCCAGCGAAGCCTTGGGCCAAATCGCTTTTCAGGCGATCGGGTTTGATCACAGCCTCGGCCTTGCCGCCGAGGCCGGTATGCTCGATCCCGGCGCCATCCCGCCCGTCGTCGCTTATAACCTGTTGGAATCGCTGACCATGATGGATAAAGGCGTGGAGGCCTTTACGGCGGCGGTCCAGAGCCATGCCGAACGGAGAGCTTCCTGCCGGTAACGCCAAGCCCCCCCTGACAATGAAATTGAATCCTTCGAAAGACCATCCAGCGCATCATTGCCGCTCGTTTGAGCGGCATTTTTCATGCGGGACAAAAATAGGCCGCTCCCGGAAGCCGCGTTTTCGGGAACGGCCTATTTTTTAGATTTTGTTTTTCCGGCCCGGCGAGGATGCAATGTTTAATTCTTCCCGGTATTTGGTGACCGCTCTGCGCGATAGCCGGATCCCTTCCGAAAAAAGCGCGTCGGCGATGTTCTGGTCGGATAACGGGCGATGTTTATCTTCGGAAGCGATGAGTTCCTTGATCCTTGCTTTCACCATCCTGGATGAAGCCGATCCCCCGTTTGAAGTCGCAACCCCGGCGGCAAAAAAATACTTCAGCGGAAACACGCCGTGCGGCGTAAGCGCATACTTTCCGCGAATCGCGCGGCTCACCGTCGACTCGTGCATATCCAGCTTGCCTGAAATCGTGCTTAACGTCATCGGCCGGATGCCTTTGATCCCTTCGTCGAGAAATGCCTTCTGTTCCTCCATCATGGCATATGCCACTTTCAGCAAGGTCGTCTTCCGCATCTCCACGCATCGCATGAGCCATTCGGCCGACCTGAAGCAGTCTTTTACGTAGGAAAAAGCCGCGGCCGATGGGCGGGTTTCCGCCCATTTCCGATATTCTTCGCTTATGGAAAGTTTGGGACGACTCATCGCATGCAGCGTGACCGAAAAGGAGTCCGCATAACGTTCGACGATCATGTCCGGGACGACATACTGCGGCTCGAAAGCCGCCAAAGCCAGCCCCGGGCGCGGATTCAACGTCCGGATGTATTGCAGCGCGCGGACCGCCTGCTCCTTCGGAATCCGAAGTGCCGAAGCAATCCGGCCAAGATTGCCGCCGGCTGCATCGGACAAATACCCGTCGGCGATCTCGAAGGCATACGGCACGGATTGCGGATCGCGGACGATCTGGAGGATCAGACATTCCCGCAGATCCCTGCAGCCGATTCCCGCCGGTTCCAAGGATTGCAGCTTTTCCAGCGCCATCCCGACCACCGTTTCAGCAACCTTTAAGTTCCCGGCGATTTCGGTTAGCGGAACGTCCAAATACCCGTTTTCGTTCAAATTGCCGGCCAAATAGGCAGCCGCTTTAAACACGTCGGAAGGGAGCGAAAGCAGCCGAAGCTGGCTCAGCAGTTTTTCTTCCATCGTATCCTGCTTGGCGGCGGCGCACCAAAGCGGATCGGGCGTCATCGCCCCGCCTTTTCCGGTTCCGGTCCTTTTTCCGAACGCCTCCCGGCTTCGGGAAAACTCAAACTCCAGCACCGGATTTTCCGTCGCCTGTTCCTGCAAATATTGCAGCAGCTCATCGGCGGACAACGATAAAATATGGATGGATTGCTTCAGTTCAGGAGTGACCGCCAGCTTCAAGCGTTGGTCTTGCGCCAGTTGGTAGCCTAACAACGTCCTCTCCCCTTCCGCGCAGGTCGTTCTATCTCAAGAATGAAGGTGCTTTTTACAATACTCAATAACGGTACTATGAAATTGATTCTACTTAACCTTATGCAAAAAGGCTACCGCTGCCACTGTCTAAAATTTTAGAATCGATCGGAAACCAGCTTCGCTTGCGTAAACAGTAGCAAATAATCCCTGCCCCCGGCTTTCGAATCGGTTCCCGACATGTTGAACCCGCCGAAAGGATGCGTACCGACGAGCGCTCCCGTACATTTGCGGTTAAAGTAGAGGTTGCCTACGAAAAACTCGCGTCTCGCTTTTTCCAAATGGGCCCCGTTACGCGAAATGACGGCTCCGGTCAATCCGTACACGGTATTGTTCGCGAACTCCAGCGCTTCGTCGAACGATTTGGCTTTCGTGAACGCAACGACGGGACCGAAAATTTCCTCCTGCGAAATGCGTGCCTCCGGATCCACGTCCGCAAAAATGGTCGGCTCGATAAAAAATCCGTCGGGAGATCCCGTGCCGCCGCCTAACACCAGGCGCCCTTCCTGTTTGCCGATTTCGATGTATTCCTGTATTTTGGCATACGCCTTCTCGTCGATCACCGGCCCGAGGTTCGCGGACACTTCGGCCGGGTTGGCCATGATCAGCTTGCTTGCGCGCTCGACGACTTTGTCCAGGACGATGTCGTACACATCCTCATGAACGATGACGCGCGAGCAGGCCGAGCATTTTTGCCCGGAGAAACCGAAGGCGGAAGCGGTGATCGCATCGGCTGCAAGCTCAAGGTCGGCTTCTTTGTCGACGATGATGGCATCTTTTCCGCCCATTTCGGCAACGACGCGTTTGATCCATTTTTGCCCCGGCTGCGTTTTGGCTGCCCGTTCGTTGATTCGCAGTCCGACATCCCGCGAGCCCGTGAAGCTGATGAACCGGGTAAGCGGATGATCCACGAGGTAATCGCCGACCTCCCCGCCCGGTCCCGGCAAATAATTGACGACCCCCGGCGGCAAGCCCACTTCTTCGAGCAAAGCTACGAATTTCGCCGCGATGACCGGCGTCGTGCTGGCCGGCTTGAGAACGACCGTGTTGCCGGCGACCAGCGCAGCCGTGGTCATGCCGGCCATAATCGCAAGCGGGAAGTTCCACGGAGGAATGACGACGCCGACGCCGAGGGGCAGGTAATAAAGCTCGTTTTCTTCCTCTTCGCTAACCGTCAACGGCTGCGGCAAGCTGAGACGCTGCATTTCCCGTCCGTAAAATTCAAGGAAATCGATTGCTTCGGCCGTTTCGACGTCGGCTTCCACCCTTGTTTTACCGGCCTCCAAGGTCATCAAGGCGGAAAACTCGTGGCGGCGCCGGCGCAAGATCGCGGCGGCCCGGAACAAATACCGCGCGCGTTCGTTCGGATCGGTACGCTTCCAAGTTTCGAACGTCGCCGCCGCCGTTTGAATCGCCTTCTCCGCGAGCGGAATGTCGGCTTGCGAGACGCTGCCGATGATCTGCTTCTTATTGGCCGGATTGATCGAAGCGATTTTGCGGTCGGTCATGATTTTTTCGCCGCCGATGACGACGGGATACGCCTTCCCCAGTTCCGCTTCCGCCTTTTTCAGCGCGGCATCGTATGCCTCGTTGTTGCTTTTTTCTTGGAAATTGACAAAAACCTCGTTTTTGAATTCGGATCTCATAAATCGTACCATCCTCTCTTTTCGGTTTCGATAGTTCATCCTGCTTCTACAACGGTATGCAAGCAAAATCCGTGCCAAACCACCTTCCCGGTGCGCGTGCGGACGGCAACCAAGCAAAAACAGGAAGAGCGGCCTGCATTACACGCTTTTTTTGGCATGCCTTTTGCTTGGATCATCGTTAAAGAACGTTTAGCGATATATTCGAAAGGGGAAAGATCCATGGACGCTACCGAACTATACCGAAAGGTGCTGCTCTCGATCGCCGGCAACAAGCTGGTCGAGAAGCTGTCCCTTAAATATGGAAGGAAATTGGCGAGCAAATTCATCGCGGGAGATACGCTGAGCGAAGCGCTGGACGAAATCGAAGTTTTGAACCGCAAAGGGATCATGGTGACGCTGGACCATTTGGGCGAGGGCATCCAGGCTTTATCGGAAGCTGCCGGCTACAAAGAGGAATATCTCAGGCTGGTTGACGGCATCGCCGAAAGGAAAGTGAACTCCAACGTCTCCTTGAAGCCGACCCAAATGGGGCTGGCGCTGGATCCGGAAGCATGCTACGGCAATATACGGGCGGTCGTCAGCCGAGCCCAAAAACACGGAAATTTCGTCAGGATCGATATGGAGGACTCGCCTTTCACCCAAGCGACGATCGATATCGTTTTGCGCCTCCATAAGGAAGGGCTGACCAACGTCGGCACCGTCATCCAAGCGTATTTGCACCGTACCGAAAACGACGTCAAACGGCTCATCGAGGCGGGCGTCAATCTCCGCTTGGTCAAAGGCGCCTACAAAGAACCGGGAACGGTCGCTTTCCAGCAAATGAGCGAAGTAATCGACAACTACAAAAAAATCATCCGCATGCATTTGGACAAAGGCATTTACACCGCCATTGCCTCGCATGACGACCGCATCATTTCATGGGTCAAGGATTATGCCCGCGCGATCGGCATCCCGAAGGATGCCTTTGAATTCCAAATGCTTTACGGCCTCCGGATGAGCGAGCAGGAACGGTTGGCCAAGGAAGGCTACCGCATCCGCTGCTACATGCCGTACGGAACCATGTGGTATCCCTACTACACCAGACGGCTGGCGGAAAAACCGGCGAATTTGTGGATGGTGCTCAAAAACATGTTTAAGTGAAACGGAAAGATGATTTACACCGAAAAACAGGCTGGGTATAATGGCCCTAACGATAGAACATCACCTGCATAGGGGGCAGCAAAATGAAACACGTATTGCCCAGTCTGGAACGTTTAATCCGTACGACATTCCATATCATCGGGCCGGACGACCTGGAGCTGTATCAGAAGGGCCGCCCGGGCGCGGAGGATTTCCCGGTTTTCGTGAAGCAGCCATCCGGTCCATACGGCTTGTTGGCCCCGTCGACGGAAGCGGACGGCCGGCTTCGAATCATGGATGTAAGGACGATTCAAGCAGAGGAATCATTCTTGAATATTTCTTCCGCTTTTTGTTCCTGTTCGTTGGCGATCGTGCTGCAGGACGGCGAACCGGCGGGTTATGTCGCCGCCAGCGATGTCATCGAGGCTGTCGTCGAAGCCCATCGGCATCTGGAGGCTTATTTTTCGACCACCTTGGAAGCGCTTAACCCGGACGTCGCCATCACGCTCATTGACGATGAAGGCCGCGTGGCCGGCTGGACGACCGGCGCGGAGCATATTTTTTCCATACAAAAAAACGAAATCATCGGCAAACCCGCTTCGGATTTTTTTCCCGTCGATCGGCTGCAATCGCTGAAAACGCTGGAAACCGGCGAATCGGTCCAGAAAAAACTGCATCGGCCCAGACCGGACATGTTCGTTCTCATTAACTCGGCCCCCGTGATGCTGGATGGCCGGATCGTCGGAGCGGTCGCCGCCGAATCCGACCTGACCACGCAGATGAAACTTCACCAGGAATTGCTGCATATGACAAGCAAAGTCCATCACCTTCAAAAGGAAGTCGCGTTGCTGAACCCTTCCAGCGATCCGTTCCAGCCTATCAAAGGAACCAGCCCGGCGATCAAAAAAAGCATCGACGCGATCCGGAAGATCAGCACGACCAAAGCGACGGTTCTGATCCAGGGGGAAAGCGGCACGGGGAAGGAATTGTTCGCCCAGGCGATCCATCGCTGCCGCGAAGCGCCGAACGCCCCGTTCATCGCCATCAATTGCGGGGCCATCCCGGCCGCATTGTTCGAGAGCGAGTTGTTCGGATATGAAAAGGGCGCGTTTTCGGGGGCCGACCCGAAAGGAAAAAAAGGAAAAATCGAACTGGCTAGCGGCGGCACGCTGTTTCTCGATGAAATCGGGGAAATGCCGCTTGATATGCAGGTCAAAATGCTTAGGGTGCTTCAGGAAAAAAATTATTTTGCGGTAGGCGGCACGAAACTGAAGCATGCCGATTGCCGAATCGTCGCGGCCACGAACCGCGATTTGAAACAGATGATCGCCGAAGGCTCCTTCCGCGAGGATCTGTTTTACAGGCTGAACGTCGTCTCCCTGGATATCCCTCCCCTGCGCCGACGCAAGGAGGATATTTATGAGCTGACGCAGTCGTTTTTGCACGAATTTTCCATCGTGTACGGCCGCCATATCCATACCATCCCGCCGGACGTGCTCGAAGATTTGCTGCAATACGATTGGCCGGGCAATATCCGCGAACTTCGAAACACGATTGAACGGCTCGTCATTTTCTCGACGGACGGCGAGGTGAAACGCGAATATTTGCCGGCCAACATTTATGCGGGGGATACGAATGCCGACCCGGGACCCGATTCGCTTGTAACCGGGGAAGAAATCAACGGCTCCCTATACCAGGCAAGGCTCGATGATTACGAACGAAACCTGCTGCAGCAGCTGCTCGAGGCAGCCGGCGGCAATAAGCTTGCAGTCGCGAAGCAGCTTGGCATATCGAGGGCAACGTTGTACAACAAACTGAAACGGCTTCAATTGTAAACGATGGCATTTGTTTGCTTTCTTAGACAGTCAAACTTTGAATGTCTAAAATTTTAGACGCAATCATCCCGCCATGCGAGAAAATGCCTTCAATGATGCAATGGCCGTTCCGCATGCTTAATATGTCCGCGGGGTATCACAAACCGAACTTGCAATGATGCGGCAAAAAACGCCGGCTGATCTCGCGGCCGCTGATCCTCCTTGCCATAGGCACCTCTCCCCCTCATTCCTAATAGTATGGAAGGGAAAGGCGGGATCGGTGTGTTGAGCGTAAAACCGGATCAAGAAAAGCGGGCTATTTTTCTCGCGGCGGTATGCGGACAGACGTATGCGCAATTTAACAACCCGGACGGCTTGTTTGTTGTCCCGGCGAACTATTCGGTCGCGGACGTGATCGAGGCCAAATCCATTACAGGGGTGTGGGAACGTTTTGGCTTCATCCTTGATGCTCCGAAGGAAATCATCATCGCTTTCCGCGGAACCAGTTCAGCGGGCAATTGGATTTCGGACATCATCGCTTCGCAAAAAAACTTCAAATACGTAAAGGAACCCTGCCTCACGCACCGCGGGTTTACAAGCATTTACGCCTCGGCACGCAGCCGGGTGATCTCCGCGCTCTCCGGCATGTCGCCGGACAAAACGCTGTACATTACCGGTCACAGCCTGGGCGCGGCGCTTGCGACGTTGTGCGCAATCGACGTGGCGGCCAACACCTGCTTCGCCTCCCCGATCCTGTTTACTTACGGGTCTCCTCGGGTCGGCGATCCGGCGTTCGCAAAAGTATTCCCGAAGTACGTTCGCAACAGCTGGCGGGCCTGCAACCTGTTTGACGTCGTCACCCACGCCCCGCCGCCCGTCTACAAACTGCCTAAGCGGGAGAAAAAATATTATTACAGCCATGTTCCCGCTTCTTCGCCTTTAACATTCCAAAACGGATCGATCGGCGGAAACCACGTCATCAGCAGCTATTTCACGGAACTAGCCAAACTTCAGCCGCAGTTCGCAGAGTTGATGTGCTTGGCAAATCCCGGCTTTTGCCCGGTCGCGGCCGAGCCGCAACCGGCTGAGTAAATCCCGCCTAGGCTGGGCGAGCGTACTTAAAAAGACGGCCCAGGGACCCTTCCCTGATGCCGCCTTTTTTCATTTCCGCTTATTTCAACCGGATCGGGCTGTCTACAATCCACACTTGCCGTACGGGACAGCTCCTTTTGGCTTCACTTCCCTAGATTCAACGCCTTAGAACGTGAATTTCGGATTCAAGCTGCCTTGATACGGCTCATGTTCGACGAATACGGCGATGTCTTTGCCGTCTTTGTCTTTGCCCGTTCTTTTATACGTAAATTTATCGGGGTTCAGCTCCGTAAGCTCCAGAACGGCGCCGTACTTATTGGTACCGATGGAAACATGGGCTCTGATTTTATTTTCATGCGCAATGTCGAAGTAGCCGTAATCGCCGCGGCTTGCGCCTGTTTTCAGGTTGAAGAACTCATATTGATTCGTTTTGTCGTCGAATTTCGCCAGGCTTATAAAATTGGAATTAAACGCGGTGACATCGTTGCCGTTTTCGTCCCATACCTTCGTTCCGTTCCAAAGCGTGCCGCCTAAAATGCGATCCCCGTCAACGTCTTTGACGATATCGCCGGTAGTCGAATTCAACGCTTTGTCAGGGCTTGTAAATTCAAGCTTTTTCCCTTGGTAAGGGATATGCTCGACGTATACCTCCACATCGTTGCCCTGCGCGTCTTTGCCCCATCTTTTATACGTGAAGATGTCCTGGTTCAGCTCCGTGATGTCAACGACGGCCTGGTAGTTCATGGATTCCGAAATCAATATTCTCTTTTTCCCGTCGTTCGTCACAAAAAAGGTGCCTTGATCGCCGCGGCTTGCGCCTGTTTTGGCATCGAAAAATTCATATCTTCCGGACTTCGCATCGTATTTCGCCAGACCGATGAAGTTTGCATTTTCTTTCGTCAGGTCGTTATGGTTTTTGTCGTATACCCTCGTCCCCTGCCAATGGGTGCTGCTAAGGATGTTAGCCAATTCCTGACCTTTCGTGAGCTTCGCGTTCGGCGAAAGACTGGCTTCATGCGCCAGATTCAGCAGATAAGCCGCCTGACCGCGCGTGGCATGGCTTCCCTTTGCATAGAAGCGTTCCGCCCAGGAGGTCACGGTATCCAAATCGCGATTCAGCGCTTTGGATACGATTTGCACCAATTCGTCGCCCGTTACCGCGCCCCGCGGATCAAAACGGCCGTCTTTCGCCTGCATGATGTTTTGTCCGACAAGTTCGGCGGCGTAATCATAAAACCAAGGGCCGGGGCTTGCATCCGCGAAGCTTGCCGGCGATTCGGCTTTGCCTTGAAGCCCGAACGTCTCCACGACCATTTTTGCCAGCTCCGCCCGGGTAATCGGCTTTTCAATCCCCATGGAGCCGTCCTCATAACCTTGCATGGCATGAAGTTTGGCCAGCCCGTTTACGGCTTGTTGTATCTCTTCCGCGGACAGTTTTACAGAAGCAGCCTCGGCATTCGGCGTGTTGAACGGAAACGCGGCGGTTCCCAGCGCAGCCGCCAGCATGACCGCCGCCCATTTCGTGGAATATTTATTCATTCGGTTGTCCTCCTTTGAATCAACAAGAATCGTTGTTTGGTGTATACGTATATCATAAAGGAGACACCTAAAATCCCAAGAAACCGGGGATTAACGTTTTCGAAACAAAATATTAAAATTTTCTAAACGAGGATTTTGAAAAATCGTGAAACTGCGCTACTACACCGAAAAACGGTATCCCGCGCCCCAAACCGTTTCGATATATTGCGGGTTGGACGGATCGGCTTCGATTTTTTCCCGCAGCTTGCGGACATGCACCGTCACGGTCGCGATATCCCCGTTCGAATCTAGCCCCCAGATCCGTTCGAACAACTCTTGTTTGCTGAAGACGCGGTTCGGATGATTCGCCAGAAACTCCAGCAGGTCGAATTCGCGGGTCGTGATCGCCACCTCACGGCTGCGTACGAACACTCGCCGCGCGGCTTGGTCGATCACGAGCCCACGGATATGAATTTCGTTTTTTTGCGCGGGAGGCCGTTTGCCGAGAAGCCGCTCGTACCTCGTCAGATGCGCTTTGGCTCTCGCCACCAGCTCGCTAGGACTGAACGGTTTCGTGACATAGTCGTCGGCGCCGAGGTTAAACGCCCGGATTTTGTCGATCTCCTCGTTTTTGGCGGAAACGATCAGAATCGGCACCTCTTTGCGCTGCCTGATTTGATGGCATAATTCGAAGCCGTTCGCGCCGGGAAGCTGCAGATCGACGATAACGAGATTATATTCGCCGCTTAGGGCAAGCCGTAACCCCTCGTCGCCCGTATGGCATAAATCGACGGTATACCCGTTCAGCTCGAAATAATCCCGCTCCAGCTGGGCGATCGTCACCTCGTCTTCAATGATGAGAATGCGTGCCGTCATGGCTCACCAAGCCCCCTTCTTCCAATGTCCGTTTCAAGGTGAAAAACAGGCTTGTACCTTCTCCTGGTTCGCTTTCCGCCCATATCCGCCCCCCGTGCCCTTCGATGATCTGCCTCGCGATCGCCAGCCCCAGTCCGCTGCCGCCCTTCGCGGAATTGCGCGATCGTTCCGCCCGGTAAAAACGATCGAAAATATGCGGCATGTCCTCTGCGGAAATTCCCATGCCGTTATCCCGGATTTCGACGGTAACCCGCTCGGCGGAAGCTTGCACGGAAACGGCAATGCGTTTTTCCGGCTTGTCCATAAAATGCTGGGCGTTGCCGATGATATTAAGCACGGTGCGCTTCAATTTTTCAAGATCCGCCATCACCGGAATGCCGTGATTCGGCCGTTCGTTCCATTGCAGCGCAATGCCTTTCTCCTCCATCGCATAATGCAGCTCGTCGATGCAGTCATCCAAAAAACGCACGATGTCCACCCTATCGAAGGTGAAGGGAACCTGGTTTAAATCCAGCTTGGAGTACAGAAACAGCTCGTCGACGAGCCTGTCCAAATCGACGGCTTTGTTATAAATGATGTTGACGTATTTGTCCATTTTTTCCGGGGTATCCGCAACCCCGTCGCGAATGCCCTCAATGTAGCCTTTGATGTTCGTGATGGGCGTGCGCAAATCATGCGAGATGTTGGAAATCAGCTCTTTGCGGTTCTCTTCGTCCTGCAGCCTCAGCCGGACCGATTCCTGAAGCCTTTTCCGCATATTTTCAAAAGCTTCGTTCAATTGTCCGATTTCGTCCTTGGAGCGCAAATCGAGCGAAAACTGCAGGTTCCCCTCCTGGATGCGTTCCGCCGAGTGGCGCAGCTTGTCCAGCGGCCTGACGACGCTGCGGGTGATCCAGCGGTATAACAGCAAATTCGCAACCACGATCACGCCGATCAGCGCCACGATCAAAATCGGGAGGAGCCTGCGCGTCACTTCGCCGAACGGACTCCGTTCGCGGATGACGAACACGCTGCCCTTGGCTCCGTCCGCAAAGCGGAAATCGTATTTCGCGTAGGCGTAAAAACGTTCCCCGATGTTAAACGTATTGCGGATTCGGTAATTATTCAAATCGTAAGGGGGCAGATGGCGATGGAGTGCGGGCTGGTTAAACGTACCCGATTCGAATACCTGGCTGTCTTCCTTGCGCACGTATAGTCCTGCTCTAACGGTTTTAAGCTTAAAATCATAGTCCTTCAGCAGATTGATGTCCAGCAGTCCGTCCGGATCGTTTTTCGCCATGTATTTCAATTCCAGAAAAATCGATTCCTCCTGCTCCGTGAGAGGGTTCAGTTGATAATGCACCTTGTAAAAATCCCTCAAGCTGTGAATATCGCCCGTTGCCGCGATGGTAAACAGGCCGGCGGTCAGGACGAACACCAGCAGGCTGACGACAAGCATGCCAGTATAAGAGAGAAGCAATTTGATCCGGATCGACACGCTTTCACCTCCGTGGTTGGAAATAGTTTTGGATGCGTTCCATAAAAGCCTTGGCGGCTTGGCTTAAATATCGGTCGGAGCGGTAAATGATGGACAGGCTGCGGCATGGCGCCCCGCCCTCGATGCTTATCGTGCGAAGGGTCGGATCATTCACTTGTCGGATGAGCGGGTACGGCTGCACGGTGGCGCCGAGCCCCTCCCTGACCAGGTTGATGATCGAGGTGGCCGAGCTTGTTTCCAAAATGGAATGCAGCCGGAAACCATGGCGCCGCACCGCTTCCTCCACCAACTCCCGGCCCATAAAACCTTCGGGATATATGATCATCGGCACGTCCCGGAGTTCATGTATATCGATGGTTGTCCGCGCGGCGAGCGGATGATTCGCCGATACGGTCAGTACGTACTCCTCGGTGCATAGCGGATCGAGACAATCCGGTCCGTTTCCGGGACGTTCGTGCCGACCCCGATATCGACTTCGCTTTCAAGGACCTGCCGCAAAATGTCGATCGACGCGATCACCATCAGCTTCACTTGCGGAAAATCGCGATGAAAATCGACGACAAGCTGCGTGATCCGGTAATCCAGGTCGGACGGCATAATCCCGACCCTGATCTTCCCGCCGTGGACTTGGCGCAAATCGGCGATCGAATCCTTGACGTTTTGCAGCGTATCCATGATCGCCTCCGCATTGCGCAGCAGCAGCTCCCCCGCCTCGGTCAGCGAAATTTTTTTGCCGATCCGGTCAAACAGCGGCATATGCAGCTCGTCCTCAAGGGCCCGGATCTGCTGGCTCAGCGTCGGCTGGGAGACCCCGATCTTTTCCGCAGCCTTCGTAAAATGCATCTCCTCGCAGACCGCCATAAAATAATGAAGTTGGCGAATTTCCAAACGGGTCCACTCACTTTCATTCGTAGTACTTATGATCATATGCAAAACGATCATGTACATCAATCAAAAAAAGATCCGCGGCCGTGCTTTTACAGGTTCGGCGGTAACCAAAAAGCCATGAAGGCCCCCTGTCCAGAGGGCCAGAAAAGCAATCAAACCAAGCCGCCGCAGGGCTCAAGGTTTGACAAGCACCGTCACAAACGCGTCGCTTCCTCCGCTAAAGGAAAAAGCCAGCGCCTGCGGACCGTCGGGAAGCGTCGAAAGATACGCCTTTTGCAGGACGACCGCGGCATCCCGGACGATGTAATCGGTCCCTTCCTTCAACGGGCCTCGAATGTCTTGGATCGCCACCAGCCGGTTGCCGTTTAAATCCATGCCGATCGACGCTGCATCTCCGTTTTTTGGATGCTCGACGATGCGGGCGGACAATCTGGCCGGGACGCGGGGCAGTCCGGATATTTGCACTCCCGTTTCCCGAAGCGGAATAGGCTGAAACGCCGTCAAGCCGGCAAAGGCTTCCGCAGCGTCATTCAGCTCCAGGGTTTTGCGTTTCAAATCCACGGTTCCGATGTCGCTCAGCTTGCCGACGGAAACGTTGTTTTCGACCGTCCCGAGCTGCATGTTCAAAGGATCGCCGATGATCGGGCCGCTATTCACGAAAATGTTGTTTCGCACGACATTCCGTTTGGGGAGCAGCGGCTCGTCATTCAATAGGTTCGGCAGCGTCGGATAACGCTCGCTCCAAATGACGCCCCGGTAAGGAACCTGGTCGAATTTGCCCATCAGCGAGTTGTAATTTTTTTCGCCGGGCTTATAGTTGCGCGCCATAAACGCGACCGCGGTGCCGGAATCGATGACGAGGTTGTTTTCGACGACGTTTTCGCGTCCGTTGGCCAGCTTGAACGCTTGTTTGCCGATGTTGTAAAAGACGTTGCCGCGCATCTCCACGCCGCTCATGTAATCGTCCAAATAAATGCCTGCCGTGGAGACGCGCAGGTTGCTGGCCGCGATGTCATGGATGTAATTGTAGTTGATGGCATTGCCCCGCCAGACGAAGCTCCGGCCCGAATAGATCGCGGAGGCGTCCGCGGTCTCTTTGACCACGTCGTAGATATCGTTATAAGCGATAAGATGGTCGTTCCCCCGGAACTGGATGGCAAAATGCGGCGCGTCGTGAATATTGTTATGCGTCGCCCTGTTGCCTACGCCGTTGATTTCGACCGCGGGAGCGTAGGTCAGTTTGATCCGCGAATAATCGGATATGTCGTTGTTGTCGGCATAGTTCCCCGCCGGCGTCAACGTGCCGGAATCGCCGCCGTTTAAGGAGATACCGCCGTTCCCCGTGCCGTAGATGCTGCAGCCGTACACGCCGTTGCCGCGGCCGCCGTCGATTTTAACCGCGTACCCGCCCATGTTGCGGATCGTCATGTTGCGGATCAGATTATGTCCCCCTCCCTGGATGGTGATTCCGTTTCCCCGGCTGATTTCCAGGGTAAAGCCGCTGAAAACCACGTTGGACGTGCGATCCGTCCGGATCATATCCTGTTCCAGCAGCGACAACTGAAGTTTGATTTGTTGAAGCGGCGCCGGCGGGAATACATACAGCATGCCGGTTTCCCTGTTCAATACCCATTCGCCCGGCATGTCGAGCTCCTCGAGCACGTTGTAAAAATAAAACCGCTGCCCGGCTTTCATGGCATAGCTGGTGCCTTTGTAGGTTTCGATGCGCTTTTGCCGCTGGTCGATCGTTTGGATCTCCAAATCGTTGGTTGCCCAATCGTTTCCCCAATAGCCCAGCATCCAGGCGTCCCGGACATCCGTCCAAGCATGGGGCATGCCGTCTTTATACGTAAACGTGTACCCTTTTCCGGCCGCGTCATCCGCTTTGGCGACCACCTGATCCACCGTCGTAAAACCGCTATTGGGCCAACGCGCCAACGTCATGACATTGCCGCTCGCGAACAGCTCCGGCGCGACGGCGAGGTGATTGCCAAGCTTGCCGTAGTCCGTCAGGCCGATCGCTTTCAGGTCGATTTGGACGACGCTGCCCCGCCCCTCTTGCGGGATTTTCGCCAATATTTCCGGATCGGACACCGGACGGAACAAGGAAGGGCTCAGCGTGTCCCCGCCGACGAACGTCACCTTTTCCCCTTCAAACGCCTGGTAGGTTATGGGGGCCTCCGGTGTTCCCGAATCCCGTTCATCCAGCTCAAACGTATGGGTGAGCCGGTATTCCCCGCCGCGAATGAGGATTTTGACGCCGCCCGGGGGAAGTTTGCCGCCCCGGATCCGCTCCCGAACGGCGTCCCTTGCTTTTTCCAAGGTTGCAAACGGTTTGTTTTTCGTGCCGTCGTTGGCATCGTTTCCGTTTTTGGATACGAACAGCAGCGTTTGGGCATCCTGTTTCGCTGGCGCCGCATCGGCCTGCATGGGGGAATAGGAAGCGCTGCCCCAGAACATCAGGCCCAATGCCGCAAGCAGCTTCAATCCGGTCATCGCTCTCAACCCAATCACCTCGCAAATGGGATCTCCGCTTGAACCAAGCGGGCCCCATCATCATACAGCGCATTCCCGGCGGGCGATAGCGGTCATTCTAACCGGAAATGTTGCAAAACAAACGACTTGGTCCGGACGATGTCGAAAGCAGCGTCGTCATCCAGGATCCGGAAGGCATGCGTTTCGATATTCGGACGGGGATACCCCCGACTTCTTTTTAAATGCGGCGGAAAAATGGGATACGTCCCTGAAACCGCTTTGGTAAGCCACCTCGCTTACGGGCAGCTCCGTCGCTCCCAGCAGTTCCTGCGCATGCTCCAGCCTGCGCTCCCGGATATAACGCATCGGCGTCATGCCCAAATGCCTCTTGAACATCCGGATGAAATAGTTCGGGTGAAAATGCGCATGCCGGGACAGTTCTTCAATGGTAAGCTCAGCGGATAAATGGGCATCGATAAAATCGAGCGTCGCAAGCAGCTCCGGCGAAGCGCAGGCTGCGTCCGCACCGGGGGTTCGGACCGCCCGTTCCAGGAAATAAGCGATAATGGACAGCAGCGCGGACTGGATTCGGAGAGGTGCTGCCGGATTCCCGCTGACCCGCTGCTCGACCAGCTCCCGAAAACGGCCGTACAATTCGGAAGAATGGCCGGCATCGATCGCATAAGGAAGGCCGTATAGATGAAACAATTGCTCAAAATGAACGTTGGCCCGAAAATGGCACCAATATTTCGTGTAAGGCGGACCGTTCGTCACCGAGTAGGACTGCTCCAATCCGCCGGGAATGAATACCAGTTCCCCGGGTTTGGGCCGCAGCTGCGTCCCTCCGACCTGAAGCCACCCTTCCCCGTCGCAAATAAAATAAAGCTTGTGGTATGCAGGGATAAACCGATGCCTCCGCCAACCGGCATGGCATACGGACCTTTTGGCGAGAAGCAATTGGACCCGCAGCCGGGAAAGCTGATGATTCATGAATTGACGCTGAACAAGCTCCATCTCCGATCTCCCTTCATCGTTTGTTATTCATCATCTATGCGAACCTCACCGAAGTATGCGGAAGCTTGATCCTTTTTCGCCCGGCAGTCATCATTCGAAATTCGAATGATTTCAATAGAAACAATAATATTGATCAATTAATGCTCTCCCTATACACTGGATTAGACTTTATTGACTTAGAACATATCGGATGGAGATGAAACATCATGCGTTTTGTTTATTTGATCGCCGCGCTTTTTCTGGCTTCCCTCAATTTGCGTCCCGTCATCACCTCGGTGTCTCCCTTGCTGCGAACGATCCAGGACTCGCTCGGCATGAGCGGCGCCGAAGCCAGCCTGCTGACGTCGTTGCCGGTGCTCTGCATGGGATTTTTCGCCCCCGCCGCGGTGAAGCTGAGCAATCGCTTGAGCATCGAGCGGACCATTGCGTACTGCCTGCTGCTGATCGGCCTGGCGACGGCGGCGAGGTATTACGCATACAGCGCGTGGCTGATGCTTCTCACCGCTTTTCTCGCCGGCGCGGGCATTGCCGTGATCGGGCCGCTTTTATCGGGTTTTATCAAAAAGAACTTTTCCAACCCATCGGCGATCGTCGGCGTTTATTCCATGGCAATGGTCGTCGGGGCGGCCCTGGGATCGGGTTTGTCCGTATCGCTCCAAAATGCGCTGGGCCATTCCTGGCAGGCTTCCGCCGCCTCCTGGTCGTTGATGGCCGTCATCGCGCTGCTGTTATGGTGGAGACCCGTCAAGAAAACCCCGGCACGGGCCGAAGCGGCAGCCGTCAGTTCCGTGCAAACGAATCCGGCCGGCGGCTTCAAGCTGCCGTTAAAAAATAAGCGTGCCTGGCTGTTGACCAGCTTTTTCGGGATGATGGCGTTCATGTTTTATTCGCTGACAGCTTGGCTCCCTCCGATCGTGCAGGAACAAGGGTATGACAAACATACGGCCGGCATGATATTAACTTTGTTTACGCTTATCCAAATTCCGGTCAGCTTTTTGCTCCCTATTCTCGTCAGCCGGTTTCAGCACCGCGTCGTATGGCTTGTCGGATGCGCCGCGATGGAGCTTGCCGGACTGCTGCTCACCCAGCTTCACGTGACGCCTTGGCTGACGTGCATTTTCCTGGGGATCGGCGCCGGAGGATTGTTCCCGATGGCGTTGATGCTGCCGATCGATGAGTCGGCCAGCACGGATGAAGCCAATGCGCTGTCCGCCATGACCCAGTCCGGAGGTTACATCTTCGCTTCCCTCGGACCGCTGAGCGTCGGTTTTATCCACGACATCACGGGCGGTTTCCCGCCGGCGCTTTTCGGTTTGATGATCGTTGTGGTTATCATGATTTTGATCCAGCTGAAAATCGGCAACCGGAAAATCCGAACGGTCCGTTCCGAGGATGCCCCTTTGTTAAGCAACAATCGCTAGTTCTTTGCCGGTGTCGCCAATGATGTGTCCCCGTCAGATTTAGAACCGGACGCTTCAAGCAAAAAAGCGAACGGACTGTCCGTTCGCTTTTTTCGTATGCGGGCATCACGTCGTTCGAACCCATATTTTCAGGCTCTTTCAGGCTCCGGCCTCTTTCAAAATCCGTTCAATGTCCCGGTATCCCCGTCTTTGCGCATGCTGCAGCGGGGTGACGCCTTCGCGGTCGGCTATATGGACATCGGCTCCATGATCCACCAGCAGTTGAACGATTCGTTGATGGTGTTCCCCGCCGTCGCCCAAGATGACCGCTTCGAGCAAAGCCGTCCAATGCAAATTGTTGATATGGTTGACGTCGACATCCGTACGCTCGAGCAGTTCCTCGACCACTTCGACATGTCCCCGTTCCGATGCGGGAATTAATGCCGTCCCTCCGAAACGGTTCGTCAGCTTCGTATTTGCTTTGGCATCGATGGCGAGCCTTAGGATGTCCAGGAATCCTTCCGCTCCGGCATACAAAAACACGTTATTCAGGTTATGGTCGCGTATGTTGATGTCTGCGCCATGTTCGATCAACGCTTTGACCGTATCCGCTTTGTTGTTGTAAGTCGCCGCCATGACGGCCGTTCTGCCGCGTTCGTCGGTAGCGTTGACATCCGCCCCGTCTCGAAGCAGCTTCAGCACGTTTGCCGTGTCGCCTTTCTGCGCCGACGAAATGAGCTGCTGATCCAGATCCATCGCATCCACCTTCTTATCCTTAGATTCAAATTCTATCGGAACAGGCTGCGTGGGAGCGGAAATCGAAGCGCATCCGGAAAGCATGGCGACGACAAGAAACGAAGCCAAAAATCGGTACAATCCCGTTCCCTCCCTTCCTTGCCTATCTCGATGCTATCACGAACGCTTCTATATGGAAAATATACAAAAAATAATAATTTATTAGGTTTTTCATATATCTTGACGGCAACTGCGGGGGAAGGGGAAATTGACGCGGAACGGGATAGCTTTGCAGGAATTTTCCAAATCGCAACGCTTGCCCCGATTCGCAAATGCGTCACGGGAAGCGCCAACCCCCTTTTTACGGGTGTCAAAACTGAAATTTCATTTTCATGACTTCGTAACCAAAAATTTCAACGGCTCTCTTATGATTTAGTAGAACTCGAAAGGAGAGGAACAACAATGATCCATCAGACGATAAAAAAATCCATATTGGCCTTTACCGTTGCGGGAGCTGTATGCTTGGGAGCTTTCGGAAGCGGAGATGGCGTTTATACGGTCCAGCAAGCAAAAGCCGCCTCAGCCGCAAGTGCCGACGGATATGCCGCCGAGCAAGCGCTTAAAACCCTAAACAGCTTTTACAAGCCTGCCTTGAAAGGGCAATTTCCCGGATACGTGAGCGGTCTTACCGTCGGAAAAAGCACCCGGCAAGACGTGATCCAAAAGATCGGCGAGCCTACGCTTCCCGGAAAAAGCGCAGGGGCTTTCGATTTGTACGGAGCCGACATGGGCAGCCCCGGTTTCGCCTTTTCCTATAAACAAAATAAAATCCGCGAAATCCGTTATTTCGGCACGAACGTGGAACGCCAAACCAATATCGGCGGCATCACCATGAGCATGCTTAAAAAGCACTGGTACGCTCCAAGTTCCACGTCCACGTTCAAAAACGGCAAAACGACGCAAACCAAACTGACCTATAACCGCGGAAATTACAAGCTGGAATTCATCTTCAACAGCAGCACGGACCTCGACCATATCAATTTGACCACAAAATAATGCGGATACGATAAAAAATCCTCTTCGCCCATGCGGACGAAAGAGGATTTTTTGGTTGCTTCAGGGAAGCGAGCGGCCCGTTAACGGGCGTTTTTCAGCTCCCTGACGATGTTGTCGAGCTTGTCGTTTATGTAGGTCAAACCTTCCTGAACCTTTTTGCTGAATTCGTCCTCCCGCATCTGATCCTTTCCTGACAAGTGCGCTTTGATCATTGCGGATAAATCCCGCTTGTACTTGTCCACTTCCCTCAATTGGAGGTTGCTGCGCTTTTTGGCATCGTTCACTTTTTTCGTGCAGGCCTTTTTGGCGTCCAGCAGCGCTTTTTTATCTTGATCCCGCACCGTTTTCGCTTGGGACAACGCCTCCTTGCCTGCCTTGCTTTTGACAAGGTTGTTATACTGCGCTGCCGAAGCTTTCGCCTTGGCGGTCAAAGCGGGCAATTCCGAGCAAAGCGAACCGTAAAGGGCCTTCTGTGCTTCCCTCACCTCTTTGACCTTGCTTTTATAATTTTCGAAATACAGTTTCTCTACGGTCGCGGTGGATACGCTTGCCGCAAATGCGCTTTGGTAAGGCAGCGTCAGCAGCAGCAGAACCAATAGTACGATGGTCTTCTTCATTTCCTGTTTTGATCCTCCCATGCAAAGTTACTATCATCATAGGACAATTAGAAAAATATTACAATGGTTCCGTCTGGTTTTTTGCCGGTTTTTGTCGTTTTTGCCGACATATATAGTCGATCCTGAAAGATCCGAACGGTAAACGATGACGTTTAATCAGACCTCCGTTTTTTCATTGACTGAACATTCAGTCTTAAAATATAATGCATTGTGAGTCATAAATTTCCAATAGGACAGGTGAAGCGCCATGGATTTATTTTATGAGGTTCAAGGAACAGGTTCGCCGATTCTCATGATTCACAGCGGAGGCGTCGATTCTAGAACGTGGAAATATATCGCGCCTGCGCTCGCCGTGACCCATCAGGTCATCACGTTTGACGGACGGGGTACCGGACGTTCCCCCGCTCCGCATGCCCCCATGAACATCGCCCAAGATATCAAAAACCTGCTGGACCATTTGAATCTTGCATCCGCCGTTCTGATCGGACATTCGATGGGCGGGCAAGCGGCGACGGAATTTGCGCTGACATATCCGGAGATGACGGACCGGCTGATCCTGATTGCCCCGTCACTTTCCGGATTCGCCTTCTCCAAGCCGTACACCGATTGGATGATGGAGGTCAATTCTCTTGCCCCAAATTACGTAAAAATGACTGAATTTTCCTTGCAAGGCCTGCCCTATCGCGTAACGATGTCCAGTCCGCAGCGGGATTTTTTTGCCGATATGCACCTGCAATATATGAAAAGAGTGTTTACCGAATGGAAAAGCTTTGAACTGATATGGCCCGAAACGCCGGCAATCGAACGTTTGGAGCAGCTTGAGGCCCCTACATTGTTCATTGAAGGAACTTGTGATTGGGAAGATATCTCTTTGATTGCCGACGAGTTTAAGCGCGCTCCCTCGTTTCGGCATGTCCGGATCGAAGGCGGGGATCACATGATGATGTTGACGCATGGCGATGAAATTGCCGGCCACATCAAGCAGTTTCTGACAAGTTCGTAAGGAGGTATAACGCATGCCGCGTTCGCAGAAAGACAATGAGCGGGTCCGCCAGCTTGCCAAGGAAAACATCCGAACCTCAGCCATGGAAATCTTCATCGAAAAAGGATACCATCGCGCCTCCATCGATGACGTGGCCCGGCGTGCGGGAGTATCCAAAGGTTTGATGTACAACTACTATAAAGGAAAGGAAGAGCTTCTTGCCGAGATGGTTGAACACCGCGTACGGGAAATCAAAACCGTGATGGAGGCGGCAGCGAGCTTGGAAGCGCCTGCGGATCAACTGATGCACATCATCGACGGCGCCATCGACAACGTATATGAGCGTCCGCAAGTTTTTCGTTTTTATTTGCATCTGCAAACCCAGCCGGAAGAAGATTTGGCGCTGGCCAAATACAGCCGCATGCTCAATCAGGAAATGGCGGAACAATTTAAGGTGCAAACCCGTATGTTCGAACGCCTTGGGGCAGTTCAACCGCAAGTCAGATCGCTTTATTTTTCCTCCACCTTGCAGGGCATCATGCTGATGATTTCCACCTATCCGGAGCATTACCCCGTTTCCGACATCAAAGAGCAGCTGATCAGGGAGTTCTGCAAAGCGGATTAACCGGCGCATTCCGGAGCCCCGGATGGTCTTTCGTTTCATGTTCGGCCGGGATCCGGCCGCAATCGCCGCCCATAATTCAAATGGCCCCCCGAACATTCGAGAGGCCGAAAAAGCCGCCATTTCCGCCAGTCGGCCCGCTATTCCATACGTCATTCGGCATCGCCGGTTTAGATAGATGCCGAAGAATCCGCTATTACCCCTCGTCAATCGTCTATACCTTTCGGTACCCGCAAACGTATAGTAAACCAAACCCAAAGGAGGCGATTGTACTTGAGTCACTGTAAAAAAGAAGACCATAAGCCACATGTCGTCAAACCCAAAATCCGTAAAATTTCGCGCAAGTGCATAGATGGAAAAAAACTTGTATGCTGCCGCGGAAAAATCGGCAAAAGAGGTCCTAGAGGACCGGTAGGCTTCAGAGGACCCGTCGGACCGCAAGGGCCGCAAGGACCGGTCGGAGCACCGGGACCTGTCGGCGCCATCGGACCCGTCGGACCGCAAGGACCGGTCGGACCGGCAGGACCCCAAGGGCCTGTAGGACTCGCCGGACCTATCGGAGCTACCGGCGCCACAGGTGCAACGGGGGCAACCGGTGCACCAGGGCCGGCAGGCGGCGCAACCGGCGCGACGGGTGCTACCGGGGCAACGGGAGCAACCGGGGCGACGGGAGCCACGGGACCTGCGGGCGGAGGCGCGATCATTCCTTTCGCTTCCGGTATTCCTGCGATTTTGACGACCATTGCCGGCGGCTTGGTCGGCACTACAAGCCTTGTAGGCTTCGGAAACTCGGTTTCCGGCATCACCTTGGCCGGAACGACGATCGACCTGACAGGGGCAGGCGGCACGCTGTTGAACTTTGCCTTCTCCGTTCCGCGCGCAGGAACCATTACGTCGATTGCGGCATACTTCAGTACCACGCTAGCCCTCAGCCTGCTTGGAACGACCGTTACCATCACGGCGCAGCTCTATAGTTCGACGACGCCAAACAATATATTCACAGCCATCCCAGGAGCTTCCGTAACTCTGGCTCCTCCGCTTACCGGGGTATTGGCCCTCGGCACCATTTCAAATGGCATTACGACCGGCCTGAACATTCCGGTAACGCCTCAAACCCGGCTGTTGATGGTATTTTCGGCAACGGCAGCCGGAACGACGCTCGTCACGACGGTTGCCGGATATGCTAGTGCCGGCGTCAATATCGTCTGATAGTTCATGTATACGCGAATCATCAGCCATGCGTGAAAAAAACAAGTCACTTGTCCGAAAGAAACGGTCAAGTGACTTGTTTTCCTGCGCCTTGTTTAGGCGAATTCCCGCGGATGGCGCTTCATCAGCTCCTCTACCGCGTCCCCGCGGCCGGTTTTCTTCAGCCGCTCAATATACATAGGCAAATGCCCTTTGGCATGGTACGGTCCGCCTTCCTTCATAACCGTCCAGAGCGGATCCACGTCGAACTTCATCGTCTCCATCATGCGGTCATGCCATTCATTCAGGAAATAAACGGCCTCCTTGCACAGATCCCTGCGCTGCCGGGCAAGATTATACTGCTCATGCGGATCTTCGGCGATGTTAAAAAGCATCTCCTTATCGAATAAATGATAGCCGTCATGATAGGTTCGAACGTACAGCCAGTCCCCGAAGCGAACGCTCCGCTGGCAGACATGGGCGCACTGCGATACGACCAGGAAGTCGCGTCCGGTTTGTTCGCCGCGGGCGACCGTCCCCGCATAGCTCATGCCGTCCCAGCTTGGCGCCGGGGAGACGCCTAGCAGTTCGGCCATCGTCGGAGGCAGGTCCAGATGGTAGTGGAGGCCGGTATCGACGAGCCCTTTTTGCATGCCCGGCCACCGGATGATCATCGGGATGCGGCAAGTCCCCTGGTCAGCCGTTCCATGCTCCCCGTAGATGCCAAGCTCGCCCATGTTTTCCCCATGGTCCGCCGTAATGATGATGACCGTGTCATCCATAATCCCCTTTTGTTCCATCAGCCGGAAAATGGCGCCGACGTGATCGTCCATATGCCGGATTCCGCAATCATAGCCGTCGATCATCCTCCGCAGGTCGCGCATCGATTGAATTTCGCCGGGATGGCGCGGATATTTGGGCAGCGTGTCGCTGTTGTACATATTGATTTCGTTGGCGCCGTGCGGCCCCACTTTTTTCTTATGAAGCTCCAGCACCTCTTCCGTGATCCAAGCAGGCAGCGGCTCGTTTTCGAACGGATTGCCGAACGATTCCGGAGCGCGGTACGGCGTGTGCGGATCCCAATAGTTTACGTACAGCATCCAATCATCCTGATCCGCATTGCGCTCAAGCCAATCCAAAACGGTGGGCGTCACCTCTTCGGCGGATTCCATGCCGGATTTGCCCGTATTATAGATTTCGTTAAATCCCGCGTAAAAGGTCCAGGCCGAATGCCGTTCTCCGAACGGGCTGACGAGCGCCGTCTTCATGCCCGCCCTGCGGAACAGCGCAGGAAAACTTTCCGTCGTCAATTTATCATGAAAGTCCCGGTCGGCCCCCTCATGCCTAACGTCCGCCGCCGTCCCCCCATGGCCGACGACCCCGTTATGAATGCCGAACCGCCCTGTCATGAGCGCCGTCCGAGACGGAAAGCAAGGCGCGTCGGAAGTATAGTAGTTTTCGAACCGGACGCCTTCGGCGGCGATTTTATCGATGTTCGGCGAGGTATTCCGGTGATAGCCGTAACATCCGAGATGATCCGGTCTCGTCGAATCCAAATCGAGCAATAAGATTTTCATTCCATCCATCCTCTCCCCGTTTGTAAAAAATTATAGGCCACAGGCGCCGTGATCGTCATGTATATTCCTCCAATGATTTGGAATGATTCACGCGCTCCCTAGCCTGCTGCACGCAGGCCAATTCGCTAGTTATTTCTCAATTTCCATCAGCCGAAAACAACCGCCCTGCTTTTGTGGTTTTGAACAACATGCCTTCTTAATTGTACAATTCTATAATTCATGAGGACCCGACATCGACAATAAAAGAATGTTTACGGTCCATGTTCTTTATGTTAGGGTTTGGGATAGAACTTGCTTGAAAGGGGCGGTTACCTTGTTCCAGTTGATCAGCGTAAACTTCGACAACCATATTCCGAACTGGCATACGCAGCTTGAATCGATCCCTTACAACGTACTTTCGATCGTGAAGGAAGGAAAAGTCCGGTACGACATTAACGGAGAGGAAGTGATCGGGGAACGAAGCGATGCATTGTTCATTCCGCAGTCCACCCGCCGGGCCGGCGGTAATTGGATGGGAACGGCCCATCAAAAATTCACGATTTTATTCGCCTACGACAACGCCCCGATAACCGGAATCCCGTTTCTCGATCAAGCGAGGTTTGCGAAATTCCGCATGCCGGATCCCTTGCAGGTCTTCGACCTCTGCGAGAGATTGCACGAGGAAATGAGGGGCGGCAAAAGCTACCGCGCCTTCATCTGTTTAGGCTTGTTTCAGGAGTTGGTCGGCACGCTTGCCCGCGAGATGGAAAAATCCCCGGAGCTAACGCCCAGCAAACTGAAATATGCCGAAACGATAAAAAAGCATTTGCTTGCGCATTACCGCGACCAGATCGAAATCGAACAATTGGCCGGCCTCGTCGGGCTTACTCCCAACTACGTGACGGCCATGTTCAAGGAGGTTTGCGGCCACTCCCCGATCCGGTACATGCACCGGCTCCGCATCCTCGAAGCCTGCGGCCTGCTCCTCGGCTCCACCATGACGGTTGCCGATATAGCGCAATATTTGGGGTATTACGATACCTCCTATTTTTGCCGCATGTTCAAACAGCTCGCCGGAATGTCCCCTACGGAATACGCGAAACGGGGAAGCCTTTCGGAAACGTCCAAGCTTTTGGTTTGATGCCGGAGGCCGCTTGTTTCGGCTATAGAAACGCTCCTTGGTTCGCCGAATCCAGCCAGCTTGCCGCCGTTTGCGGCGGTTTGCATCCCCCTTCGGGATGGGCGGCGATCGGATCGGTGCGTGGGTTATCACATGCTGTCTCTCATTTCCCTCATCACGCATACTTCGTACTGTACCCGATCCATTTTTCATCATTCGCGGTTCCAAGGTGATCCGGCGCATGTATATGGGCGTGATCGACAGCTTCGCCTATTTGCGCAAACAATCTTTGACGGGGGATGCCTTTGCATGAGGCCCTTCCCGGCGTCTGCTTTTTCCAATAAGCCCGCTTATTTTGCTCCCCTGATCTCCTTCGGCGTGAGGTGAAAATAATTGACCACCATGCAATTTATCTATACACTCAACCTATGGAATATAAAGGGAGGAGACACATATGGGAGTAGGGGCATCCGCAATGAATACCAACGCAGACACATTAGTGACTATGCTTCGTATGGCCTTTTCTTTTGAAAACTGGGACAATCTTATTCTTTTGGCGGATGAGCTGCTGGATAAAGTGTACGGCCCTTACAGGGAAGACTCCGATCAACCCAAGCCCGTCATGGAACGGCCGCTGGTTTATTATTTGGGATACAGCAACCTGATGAAAGGCGTAGCCTATCAGAAGAAGAAACTATATAAAGAAGCGATGGAATGCATCGATCAGTACCGGGATTTAAGCCTGTTTTCGGACGGAAGCAAAAGCAACGCCAGCATCATCGAAGACTTCAGCTTTTTGGCCAAGGCCAACTCGTATACCCTCGAAATTTCGTCGGGAAATACGGACAGCATCGAAGAGTATGCATCGTTCATCCATCAATATCCTTCCGAAACGCTGCCCGGGCTGGTCACGATCTTGGAATGCGCCAACAAACATGACCTTGACGTCGACACCATCGTGAACCCCCTGCTCGAATACATCAAAAAAATGAACCATCGGGACCTGAACCCGACCGACCGCTCCTATTATCTTTCGATTTTGTATTTGATTTCGATCTACCATTTGAAAAAAAGCAACTATAAAGAAGCCATCCATTACACGATAAAATCGTTGATATTTGCCGATAAAATCGAGGATCACCAGCATTTCAAGAAATCGGTGGCGTTGTTTGAAGTTTTTAGGTCGCACGCGACGAGGCAACAAAGAGATACATACGCTGCCGTATTAAAAAATTATCTGACGCTGGCGATCGAACATGAGGACGGCTTTTCGCTCGACAACGGTCGTCACGATTCTGCTCGGCCCTGAGCTGCCGGCGTCGGCTGCGGCGGCGATCCCAACGAGTCGAAACAGGGTTCCCGCGGGCTAACCCCTATCGTTTGGGCGGAATCCCCGAACCGCTTGCGCCTTATCCATCTTGAAGATATTTTTTCAAATACCTCCCCGTAACTGACCTTTCGCATGCAAGGATGTCTTCCGGCGTCCCCGAAAATACGATCTCTCCCCCCTCCTGTCCCGCTCCGGGTCCCATATCGATAATCCAATCGGCCCGGCTGATCAGGTCGAGGTGATGCTCGATGACCACCACGGTACAACCTTGATCCGTCAAACGGTCCAGCATTCGCATCAGCTGCCGGATATCCGACAAATGAAGCCCCGTCGACGGCTCGTCCAAAACGTACATCCCTCCTTGCCGTTCCATCTCTTTTGCAAGTTTGATCCTTTGCAGCTCCCCTCCGGACAATGTGCTGAGCGGCTGGCCAAGCGTCAAATAGGCTGCTCCCGCTTCGCGGAGACGGGCCAGAATCGCCAGGATCTCGGGTTCCGCAAAAAAGTTACCTGCTTCTTCCACGGACATGCGAAGCACGTCGCTGATGGTTTTCCCGTCTACCGTATAGGAAAGCACCTCGTTTTTAAACCGCTGTCCCCCGCAAACCTCGCATACCGTTTCCACGGAATCCATAAACGCCAGGTCGGTCGTCACGAGCCCCGTCCCTTTGCATTCCGGGCAAGCTCCCCGGGAGTTGAAGCTGAATAGGGAAATATCCGCCCGATTGCGTTTGGCGAACAGCGTCCGAATGAGATCGAACATGCCCGTAAACGTCGCTAGATTCGAACGGCTCGAGGCATGCACCGCATCCTGATTGACATAGACGGCCTCCGGCGCGTACCGGGGGAGGATTTGATTGATGAGCGTGCTTTTTCCCGATCCGGCTACGCCCGTTACGACCGTCATGACGCCTTGGGGAATACGGACGCTGACGTTTTTCAGATTATGCAGGTTCGCGCCCTGTATGGACAGCCATCCGGATGGGGATCGGGTTGCCTGTTTTAGCGCGGGTTTCTCCTTCAGGAATTTCCCCGTCAGCGTATCCGACGCCAGCAGCCCCTGGAAATCCCCTTCGTAAACCACGTTCCCGCCGTGGATGCCCGCCCTAGGCCCCATATCGATGACATGATCCGCGATCCGAATGACGTCCGGATCATGCTCGACGATGATCACGGTATTGCCTTTGTCTCTCAATTGCTTGAGGAGCTCGTTGATGTTGCGAACGTCATGCGGATGCAAGCCGATGCTGGGCTCGTCAAAAATATATGCAAGATCGGTCAGGCTGCTCCCGAGCTGGCGGACCATCTTGATCCGCTGGGATTCCCCGCCCGACAAGGTGGCCGTTTCGCGGCTCAAAGTCAAATATCCCAACCCGACGGAAAGCATCTGCCGCAAACGAAACCTCAGCGCCTCGACGATGGTCGATAAGATCGGATCATGAATCATGCCCAAAAAATCGATGAGATCGCTGACCTGCATCGCAGTGCACTCGGCAATGTTTTTCCCTTGGATCCGGCATTTCAGCACTTCGGCATTTAATCTTGCGCCGCCGCATGCCGGGCACGTCCCCCGTCTGACCACACGCTCGATATCCTCCTTGTACAGCTCGGCATCCCTTAGATCTTTGCTGAGAAAGCTGCGAACGATTCGGGGAACGACTCCTTCGTACGTGGAGGTTGGCGGCCATCCTTCCGTCGGATGCGGAGGTTTGAAGCCCGACTTGTACAGCAGCGTATCCCACTCCTCCTCCGTGAAATCCTTCAGTTTTTTGTCGTTGTCGAACAAACCCGTGCAAACGTAACGCTTCCAGCGAAAATCGCCGGGCCTGAACGTCGGGAAACGAATGGCTCCTTCGTTTAAGGATTTGTCCCTGTCAATGAGCTGGTCGATATCGATCTCTTTGGCGGTCCCAAGCCCTTCGCATTTCGGGCACATGCCTTTCGGATTGTTGAACGAAAAGACTTCAGCTTCGCCGGCGAAAGGTTTTCCGATCCGGGAAAACAACAACCGCAGCAGCGAATAGATATCCGTGATGGTCCCGACGGTCGAACGCGAATTCCCGCCGATCCGTTTCTGGCTGATGACGATGGCTACCGGCAAATTGGCGATGGCATCCGCATTCGGCTGCCCGTAATGGGGCATCCGGTGGCGCACAAAACTCGAGTAAGTTTCGTTTAACTGGCGCTGCGATTCCGCGGCGATCGTATCGAAAACAAGCGTCGACTTGCCGGAACCGGAAACGCCGGTAAACACCGTGATCCGTTTTTTCGGAACCGATACGTCGACATCCTTTAAATTTTTCCCTTTTGCTCCGACGATGCGGATGTGATCTTGTTCGTCAGGTCGATGCCTTTTCATCGTTTGTCCTCCTCTTTCGTCCTTTGATCCTTTATCAGTCCTAGCATATACTTTAATCATGACAATAGCTGTCCAGTTTAAACAAAATGCCACCCGGAGGAGAGGGATCATGTCCAAAACCAAGCTGCTGTTCGATCTCATCATGTACGTCAATTCCAAACGCCATTTTACGGCCCAGGACGTCGCCCATGAATTCGGGGTATCCGTCCGGACGGCTCATCGTTATTTGATGGAAATCAGCGAATTGGGCGTTCCCGTCTATACCGAGCAGGGCCGAAACGGCGGGTACCGGACGTTGAACAACCGGATGCTGCCGCCGGTATCGTTTGACGAAAACGAAGCGCTCGCCATTTTTTTCGCGTTCCGCTCACTCAGGCATTACGATTCGCTGCCCTTTGATGCCGACATCGACTCCGCATCGAGAAAATTGTTTGCTCTCCTGCCGGCGGACGTGAAACCGAAAATCAACCGGCTAGAACATGTGCTGTCTTTCTGGAATCCGAAACGAAGCGTCAAAGCCCCTTATTTGAAGGAACTCATCGAAGCCGCCGTGGAGCGCCGAATCGTCTGCATGACGTACCGTTCCAAATCGGGAGCCCGAACAAGGAATGCCGTGCCGGTCGGCGTATACGCCAATGACGGATTATGGTATATGCCCGCCTGCGACGTGGACAAAGGCAACGTGCGCCTGTTTCGCGTAGACCGGATCCAATCGCTTCAGATCTCGGATGAAACCTATGAAGTGCATACCGAACTTATGGAATGGCTTGAAAATTATACGGTATCTTCCCCTGTCCGACTGGTGGTCGAACTGACCGAAGAGGGCATGCGGCAATGCCAAAGCTACCCCTGGTGCGATCCGGTCCCACTTGGGGAAGGGATTGGGAACAGGGCGGCCGGCAAAATCGATACGGTCATTGACCGCGGCGACGTCGGGTATACGGCCGCATTTTTCGCCGGATTGGGAAAGGAAGCCAGAGTGCTGGAACCGCAGGAAGTCATCGACTTGATCCGGACGCATGCTGAAACGCTGCTGCATCAATATTCGCAAGTTTAGGCGTGGCAGAACGAAAAAAAGCGGCCGATCCCTAAAGACCGGCCGCTTCGCCCTTGCCTATGCTCCTATGTTCATCCGAAATTCCATACGATTTTTAAATATTTCCGGAACAGCTCGTCCAGCATCAGGGTAGGATCTTCAAGCTCGGAATGCGCGGACCGCGCAAAAGCCGTCAAATGTTCGATCTCCTTTTCGATGAACTCATGGATGACCTCCACCCGATGATCGAGGTCCAATTCCTCGCCGGCGATTTTCCGCTTCAGCAAATCTTCGATGGCCGCCTTCAGCTCCGGCTCCGTAACCAAATCGCCGACCAGGTCCTGAAACAAAATCGGCGGGTTCGCGTTGTATTTTTCAACCCATTTGCAGGCTAGAATCGGCCTGAGTACATAAAAATACTTTTTGATTTTCACCTGCTCCCCCTGCAAATAGCCCCGAAAATTTCCCGTCGCCATATGCAAATAATGATGCACGGAAGCCCTTGGAGAAAACACCCGGTCTCTTAACGCAAGCATGTCTTCCTTAAAACCGTAGGCTTCGTAATACCGGATATCCGAACCGAGCCACTCCAGCAGCGGCGGGTTCGATTTCCGAAACAGTTTCAGCGCTTTCCGGATATCCCAGCCGTTGATGTCCAGCTGCTCGTTGATCGGCACCTCGATGACGTCCCGTTTCTCGTCGATGGACAAATACCATTCCGGCCGATGGATATAGACGAATCGCACGTCGTAGTCGCTATCCCGGGACGGAAAGCCCCAAGCCCGGCTTCCCGATTCGACCGCAAACAAAATCTTGACCTGATGCTCCCGTTCGATTTCATGAATTTTATCCACGATGACTTCTTTCAATCGTTTTCTCTCCTATTCTGTAAAGAGCTGCGTCCCCGGCCCCTTTGCCAGGGAGTTTAGGGAATCACTTTCCGTTTTCTTTTGGCCGTTTGTCCCTTCTGATTTGGTCCGTTTACCGCTTCCCGGATTGTTTCGATGACCCGCGACTGCTCTTTTACAATGCTCTGCAGCCGCTTCATCTCCAACCGGTTTATCCATCATCGTATTCGTCCATCCCGTTAGGTATGCCCGACATTAATGAATGCAAAGCATCGGCTAATGCCGACGACGAGTCCGATTCGAGCCATTCATCCGGGATGAGCAAAGCTTGGCGGGGATGGGCCTGCACATAACTGTAGAGGATCTGGGCTTCGTCGATCTCGTCTTTGCCGACTTCCGATGCAAACGCCCACTCCTTTTGCTTGAAATAAGCCTGGACCAGTACGTTGGCTTCTTTTTCCAGCCGCTGCGCCTCCTTTTCGGTTCCGATGGAAAACACCCGGCTAAAGAGAACGGTATGCCTTTTGACGAGAAAAAGCTTGATCGCGTTTTGGTCCACAGGTTCGTAAAGAAGCACATTGGGGTTGTTTCCGGCAAAGCCGATGATTTTCTCTTTCCGCTCCAAAAATCGGATCGCCTTCAGCACGTCCCTATATCGGGCAGCCGCTTCAAAATCAAAGCGTTCGGCTGCCGCCGCCATTTCCCGCTCCACCTCATCGCAAAGGCTCCGGTCGGTGCCTTTAAGCATCCCGATAAACCGGTCCATCCTTTCCTGGTATTCCGCCAACTTCGGACCGCCCAGGCACATGCCCAGGCACAGACCGATGTCGTGGTTCAAACAGGGCGCGTTTGCCGCTGCCGCGGGACTGCAGGCGATTCTAAAGGATTCCAAAATCGTTTGCACCGCTTTTTGGACCGCAAGTTCGCTTGCCGGATAAGGGCCGAACACTTCGTCTCCCGGAGCCGCCATTGGCTGGCGGGTCGTCTCGAAATGGCGCAGCCCCGCCGATGCCGGGATGACGATATATGCGTACGAAGCAGGGTTTTTCATTTTCCGGTTGTACATCGGCTTGAATTTGTGAATCAGGCTGCATTCCAGCAGCAAAGCTTCGAATTCGGTATCCGTCCGGATGATCTCCAAATCCTGTACATGCTGGACGAGCCTTTTGATTTTGGGCGCATGGGACTTGGAGCGATGGAAATACGAACTCACCCTGTTTTTTAAATGCTTGGACTTTCCGACATATAAAATGCCGCCGCTGGCATCTTTCATGATATATACGCCGGGCGCGTCGGGAAGACGCCGGAGCTTGTCTGTCAACACGGAGCCGGCCGTTTTTCCGGGATCGGTTTCGGTTGGGTGACCGGCAAGACCGTTTATGCGTTTTCCGCTCATGTTGCTCCCCTTTCCCCCGCGGGCCTTAATATTCGATGGCATCCATCAGGCCAAGATTCAGGTTCGATTCCCTCAACAATTCCATGAAGGAATCCGCGACGTAATAAACAAAATCCGGATCATGCACGTAGCTGATGACTTGCCCATAGGTTCCCTGCTCGGACGGATCGAGGTCAAGCATCAAATAAACGGAGCCCCCGGCCATCGTCGCAAACGGCAGCCATTTCTCATGAAATAAAAAAGGTTTGATCTCCGGATCCAGCTTTCGGACCTCCTCTTCGGAATAATGCTCTGCCAGCAATTCGTCCCGTTCGCAAAAATAGCTTGTGGTCTCTTCGATTTCGTCCAAGGACATCAAATAAAACGGCATGCCCTCATCCGATTCGCCATCTCCCGGGTACAAAACGTGAAACGCATACCCGCTGCCGTCCTTCCGGCGATAAAAAGCGCGGAAATCCTCGGGCAGCAGCCCGAATTTTGCCTCGAACGCAGCCAATTGTTGTTCATCCGCTCCGGGGCGTTGCTGATAGCTTGCATACAGCTCCTGAATGTCGGCGTCGACGGCTTTTTCCTTTAGCAAAACATCGAGCTCGGCCATGAGGGGATCCAACTGTTCCGATATATACTCGCGGTAACCCCAGAACGCTTCTTCTTCGCCGCCGTTCTCCAGCAAAATCATGACCGCGTAAGAGATGAGATCCAGCCACCGTTCCATCCGGGCGACCTGCTCGTCCGCAATCAGGCCGTTGCGGCGCAAAACTCCGTCCGGCTCCACCGCCCATGCCCGGGCCAAATGGGTGATGCTCCACAAGCAGGCGATGAGCTCCCGGTTTAACGCCGGCTTGCCAAGCTCTCCGGAAAGCGCGCGCACAACAGCCATGAGTTCATGGAAATAGCTCTCCTGCAGTTCCCCGCTGAACGGCCTCAAACTTCCGAGAAAACCGTACGTCATTTTATGGTGCCGCACATTTTCATGGGCAAAAGCATGGCATTGTAATAACTGCATAGCAGATGAAGCGTCCATATGGATTTCCCCCTATTGATTTCCATGTTTCAATATTTTCTTCCTTATTTTCACATTTTTATTGACCCTATGACTCGCATTTAGTATGATATATACAAATCTTGTAATTATTAGGAGGTGAAGTCGAAATAGACGAAGTCATCGAAATCGATGAGATGGACCTTGACGTGGTCACGAAAATGCTGAAAATGACTTACTCCTTCGAATTATGGGACAAGCTATTGGAATTATCGGATTCGCTTTACAAGCGGGTTCAAAGCCTCTATGAAAATCAACAAGGTACCTCTGACCAATTTTTGAAGCCTTCCCGCCATCTGGTCTATTACTATGGATATAGTCTACTCATGAAAGGCCTGGCTTACAAGGAGCTCGAGCATTACGGCGAAGCTTTGCGATGCATCGACCAGTATGCCGATTTAAGCTGGTTCCAGCCTTTGGACGAGGAAGCGCTGCAGGAAATTCGCTACTACAAGTTCATCTCCGAGCCGAACAGGCTGGAAGTGCTGCTGCTTTCAGGCGAAAGCGACATCCTCCCGCACTACGTTGAATTTCTGCTTCGCAACCCCAAGGAAGTGCTGCCCGGACTGATGTCGATCCTGAAGACGGCCAACAAATTCAGTCTCAATATCGATTATGTACTTACGTTGTTCTCCGGGCAAATCTCGGACCTGCTTCACAGCAGCTCGCAAGGCGTGATCGACACCGCATACCTCCATAACTTCCTGCTCGGGATCATCAAGTACAAAATCGCCCACGCCGATTACAACGCCGCAATCGATTACACGTTAAGGCTGCTTACCTCTACCGATAAGACGGAAAACGACAAGTATTACAAGCAGGCCATTGTTTATTTTGAGTCCCTTCGACCATTTGCAAGTCCGGAACAAGTCGACACATTTCATTTGCATATTGCCAATATTATGGAAAGGGTTGTGATTTGAATGAAAAAGCTTATCCTGTCCGCCATTCTTGTATTGTCCGTCATCAGCGTCGTTCCGGTTTCGGCCGCTCCCGGCACAGGCATCGTCACTCCGCTGGATCACGGCGCAGAACATTGATGCACCAACCAACCTAGATCGATGCACTATGAAAAATCATCTGCAGACAAGATCTCTGCAGATGATTTTTTTCGTTCGTTAAGCCACCGCATACTGGATAATGATCGCTAGCTCCACCGTCTTCTGGGCCAACTCTTTGACGCCTCCCTCGGAATCGATCGCATGGATGTTTAATTGATCGCTGTCATCCAAGGTAACAAGAATCAACCGCCCATTTTGATAGGTTGAAACAAGCTGTCCATGCAGGTTGGAACGAAGCGGGAGTTTTTTCAGCAATTGTTGCGTTTTGACGTCATACAGCTCGCCCCGAAGTCCCGTATCGTCATCTTCTTCAACCGACATCACCTTATTGCCGCCGTCCAGAAAAAACAAGCTGCGGTCGGATGCGGCCACATGTTTTGCGTTGGCTTCGATCCGGCTGGAAGAATCGTTCCAAACCATAAAACTCAACACGATGGCCGGAATCATAAATACCAGATTAAATAGCGAGATGGCTCGCTTCACCCGGGCCCCCTCCTTTGCTGCTTTTGGTATCTAAAAACGCAAAAAGGCAGATATCCTGCCTTCATGCGAAAAACTTTATCCAAACTTTCCCCTCAATCAAAAAGCCAATGTTGCCGCCGGTTGCCTTGCAAAAGCAAATGCCGCCCTTGGCATGATGAAGCACGGTATCCGCCGTGTCGGTGTCAAAACCGTTTGGAGTGAGAGAAGAAACACGGGTTAATGTATGCTTTTGGGCGAAGAAGCCAAATAAACATAGTCGGGTTCCCCCCGCTGCTGGGGAATCTGCAGTGCTTCGACGTCATGGAAAAATCGCTTCAAATATTCAGCGAATTCAGGCGACGCCCCGGCGCTCCAATAGGATACGGCGCCATGCGGACGAAGCAGCCGGATGGCCGCCTTTATGCCTTGCTCCGAATAAAGTCCCGTATTTAACGCCGACACGGTCCAATCCGGTCCGTTATCAATGTCGAGGCAAATGGCATCGTAGGAAGCATCGGTTTCATTCATCCATTTTACCAGGTCGGTATGAATCACATTCGTGCGCGGGTCATCCAGCGCGTGGCCGGAATACGGAGCCAAATGCTTCCGGTTCCAACGAATGATCGCTTCCTCAATCTCGACGACATCCACCTGCTCCACTCTCGAATCCGATAAAGCTTCTTCCAGCGAAAACCCGACCCCCAACCCGCCGATCAGCACTTTGCGCGGATATGGGCATTGGCGGAGCGCGCTGCTCACCAGCAGCCTTTCCGACTCTCCGTTGTACGTGGCCATCAGGAAAGTGCCGTTGTAGATGATCTCAAAGTGATTTTCCCTTTTCTGAAGCTGGATATCTCCCCGATCCGTGTGACTGCGTTCTATGATTTCCGGTGCGTAATTCATGATACCTACCTCCTGCCCTAGAAAATGTTCATCAACTCTGCCATTCTCCATTATAACCCTACAGGGACACAGGAAGTCCAATCCAAAGCTTAATAAAACCGTTCACTTCGCTTATAAAAGATAAAGAGGCGCATCTGCTGCAACAATGTTAAACGCCCGATTTGCCTTGGGTATCCAGCCGCTTTGCCAGCTCCGCCAAGTCCTGCCCTTTTAAAGCGCCTTCCACCAATTGCGGCAGCATCGCAGGCGTACAAGCAAAACAAGGCGTCCCGTCCTTGGACAACACCCGCGCAAGCCGTTCGTCGTAAAACGGTTTGCCTTCATCGGACAAAGCGAGGAGGCCGAGCGTTTTGACCCCGGCTTCCCTCATCTCCCGCATGCGGCGGATGAGCCTGGACTGGTTGCCGCCTTCATAAAGGTCGGAAATGAGGATGAACAGCGTTTTTTTCGGTTCCTTGATGAACTGCTCGCAGTATGCCACGGATTTGTCGATATTCGTGCCGCCGCCAAGCTGAATGCCGAACAGCATATCCACCGGATCGTTGGCGCATTGCTCGGTCAGGTCGACGACCTCCGTGTCAAACACGACGACGCGGGTATCCAGCGCAGGAATGCTGGCAAAAATAGAGCCGATCACCGACGCCCAGATCACCGATTCGGCCATCGAACCGCTTTGGTCGATGTCGACGATAACCGTCCATTCCTTGCTTCGTTTCGCCCGGTCAAAATAATAAAACTTTTCGGGTATGATCCGTTTGCGCTCGACGTCATAATGCTTCAGGTTCCGCTGGATCGTCCGTTTCCAGTCGATCCCGCTAAGGGACGGCAGCGGTGTATGCCGCCTCCGGTTCAGCGCGCCGGTGACCGCCCTTTGAAGCTCATGGCTCATGCGTTTCACCAGTTCGTCCACCACCGCCTGCACAAGCATGCGGGCGGTATCTTTGGTCTGCTCCGGAATTTTCCCTTTCAGCGAAAGCAGCGTTCCGACGAGCTGGATGTCCGGCTTGACGCTGGCCAGCACCTCCGGCTCGAACAAAAGCTGCTTCCAACCTTTGCGCTCCATGGCATCGTTTTGAATGACGGACACGACGTCCTCCGGAAAAAACGTGCGCACGTCCCCCAGCCATTGCGCCATCCGGGGAGCGGATTTCCCCCTTCCCGCGCCGCGGGCGCCAGACCCGGCACCCGGCGGGCCTTCTCCTCCATCTTCCGTCCGGTCATAAATGGCCGCCAGCGCCCGATCCATGATCAGCTCGTCGCTGCTCAGCTCCAACATGCCGTTTTGGCCATACCGGCTAAGTTCCTCTTCGGCGGCTTCGCCCAGAATAAGCCGCCAACGGGATAACGGCTGACGATTTACGGTGTCGGCCATGGCCTAAAAATCCTCGAAATCAAAATCGTTAATTTCATCCAGCATCCGGGCTTCTTCCTCCTTAAGATCGTCCATGACGATTTCCGCCGCCTGCTCCGGCTCGACGCCCCACAACTCTCCGAGCAGTTCGGCAACCATTGTTTTTTCTTTCGGGCTGAAGGCGCTGAAGGCGCGGCGCAAAAATACGAGCGCACGCTTGAACTCCTCATCCTCCAGCGTGGAAATGTATTCGTCAAGCTGCTGCCATAAGCTCATGCGCGACAGCAGCGCGTAACGATTGCGCAGCGCTAACCCTTCGAACCATCCCGCGCCCAGTTCGGCGGGGATTCCCGGCGACAGCCGCCGCGACACCTCCGCGGCGCACTGCTCCGCCGAAAGCTCGCCCCGCTCCAGCAGCATGGCGCAGGCCAGTCCCGAGAGCAGGGGATTGGCGTCGTCCCGGTCGGACAGTCTGGCCAGCTCCCGAACCCAAAGCTCGTCATCGACCTCGCCGCTATGTTCCGAAGCGATGTGATTCATTTCGTTCATCGCGGCGGCCATCGGCTTGGCTGCTTCGTCATTGCACTGGCTTGCCTCGTATAAATACAGGCAAGCGCGAAGGAACAGCTGCTGAAGCAGCGGGACGAGCGGGGCCGTATCGATTCTGCGCACGCCGCCAAAACGGACGAGCTGCGACATCTTTCTCGCCGCCTCCGCGATTTCGGCGACGTTCTGGTTCTGCACGGCCAGCTTTTGAAGCGCCGACCGGCCCGCTTCCATCTGGTGGATCATGCCGCATTCATACGCCGCCGCGATGAGCTCGGATGCCTCCTTGATCGTGGAACAGGATTCCAGCCTCTGCTGCAGAACAAATGCCGCGGCGGTTTCCACGGTTTCGCCCAGCAAATTCGATTCCACCACTTCGATTTCCACTTCGGGCGACCACTGAACGATCCAATGCTCCGCCCAGGCCGCCTGTTCCCCGCCCCTGGCTTTGGCCTTCACAAAATGGATGCCGAGCAGGGATAACCGGTGGAACCAAAATGATCGGTTCAAGTCGAGAAACGCCGCATCCTTTGAAGACACTCTCCGGTTTTCCCGCAGATCCAAAGAAAGGTCGGCGGCAACCGCCGTTTTGTACTTCTCCAGCTTGAGCCGTTTGAGCTGCCGGTTCATGTCTTCCTGAATCGGCGTTTGGCTGACGCCCTCGGCCAATGATCCGATCGCCGTGCCTACCTCCGCTTTCGCAAGCGATTCGGCGACCACGGATAACTCCCCCCGGCCCAGCAGCGTTTTGGCGGCATCCCTCAGGTCCATGAGCGTCGGGGCGAGACCGTCATGAAGGGCCGCCAAAGATTCCGCAAACCTGACCGCTTCGATCACCTCGGCCGTCGAACGGTGCGTGCCCGCTGCTCTCAAATCGGCGGCGACGGATGCCAGATAACGATGCGGCAGCTCCTGGAGCGTTCCGCGCCGCATATGCTCCCACATCATCTCGAAATAGTACGGAGCGACGTTTCCTGCCCCATAACCCGTCAACGACGACAGCTTCAAATACGAGTACGGCATTAGCGTCAGCTTCGTTCTGCGCGAAGGGAGGAGCTTCATCTCTTCATCGCTCATCGCATTGGCAAGGTCGCCGAGGGCGGAAGCATGGTAAGCCCCGCAAACGACGACAATCCGGTCGGGGCTGTGCCCGGCCGCGATGGCATCCGCGATCTGCCGGCACATATAGGCTTCGCGAATCGCGTTATAAGCGTATTCCCCCCGCCGGGACGTTTGCTCCGACTCCTCCGTCAGCTCGCGCATGCGTTCGGAATAAGCCAATATCGTTTGGCGGTACGCGTCAGGGCTTAAGTTATGTTCAAAATTTCGCTCCCAGTACGTGTCAAAATCAGGCTCCCCTGATATTTTCGCGATTCGCTCATATAGAGACGATGCCGTCGTTTCGTTTCCTTCATCCGCTCCGGACCGTCCATCTTCTGGCCCTTCGGCGCCTCGGCCGGCGGTTTCTGCCGGAGCCGGCAAGTCGGAATTTTCTTCTTCCCGTAAGCCGGCAGGACTTGCCGCAGCCGAACCGCGGATATCCTCCAGTCCGATCACGGAGGACGATGGCAAGTCGATGAACGCGCAGTACGCCCCATGTTTCCGTGCCCACAGCATCGCTTGATATTCCGGCGAATATGCCGCAAACGGCCATAGAGCGGTACGGACCGGAAGCTCCTCGGTAAAGGCCAGCATCGCGACGGGCGGTTTCGTCGATGCGTTCGTCAAATGCGCGATTTCGGCAGTGGCGTCCGAGGGGCCTTCGATCAACACTGCCGTCGGCTGTGCCTGATCGAGAAAGTCGGCGACATGATAAGCGCCGGCCGGCGACAGGTGCCGGACGCCGAAAATGTGCACGCCAGCGCCGCGGGCCGTCTTCATGAATTCATCTCCTTGCAGGCGGCATAAAGGCCTCTCCAGCTTGCTCCCCGCTTTTTCATCACGTTGTCCAAATATTCCTTCCAGACGAGACGGTCTTTGTCGTCGTCTTTAACGATCGCGCCCTGCAAGCCCGCAGCCAGATCCTCGTCCGTGATGTCGCCGCTTCCGAAGCTGGCTGCCAGCGCCATGCTGTTGGTGAGGAGCGAAATGGCCTCAGCCGTCGAGATCACCCCGGCCGGGGATTTGACCTTTTCTTTTTTGTCGAGCGTCATGCCGCTGCGCAGCTCCCGGAAGATCGTCACGACCTTGAGCAGCGCCTCGTCCGCCGGAACTGCCGCCTGGAGGTCGTAGGAGGCGGCAATTTCGGAAACGCGTTTTTTCACGATTTCCATCTCCGTTTCCAGATCCGCCGGCGCCGGCAAAACGATCATATTAAACCGCCGCTTCAGCGCCGTCGACATTTCGTTGACGCCGCGGTCGCGGGTGTTCGCCGTCGCGATGACGCTGAATCCTTTGCGCGCGTTCAGCTCCTTGCCGAGTTCGGGGATCGATATCGTTTTTTCCGACAAGATGGAAATCAAGGCATCCTGAACCTCGGACGCGCAGCGGGATATCTCCTCAAAACGTGCGATCCCGCCTTCCTCCATCGCCCGCATGATCGGGCTTTTCACCAGCGCTTCGGGCGTAGGCCCCTGGGCGATGAGCATGGCGTAGTTCCAGGAATAACGGACCTGCTCCTCCGTCGTTCCCGCCGTCCCCTGCACCACCAAACCCGAGTTGCCGTAAATGGCGGCGGCCAGGTTTTCGGACAGCCACGATTTGGCGGTCCCCGGTTCGCCGATCAGCAGCAGCGCCCGGTCCGTGACCAGCGTCGCAATGGCCATTTCGACGATGCGCGGGTTTCCGATGTATTTGGGCGTGATGACCTGCTTGCCGGCGGTCCCGCCGACGATAAACTTGAGCACCGACTGCGGAGACATTTGCCACCCCGCCGGAATTTTCCCCTGATCCTCGCGGATCAAAGCCTGCAGCTCATCTTGGTATAAAAGCTCCGCAGGCTTGCGCATGATGTCCTGCATCGTGGATTCGTTACTCATTGCCTATTCGCTCCTTTTATGATCGATTGGATGACTCCATCGTTTTCAAAATGTATTCCAGCTGTTCGGCGCTCGCGGACCCGAATTTAGGCAACGCCGCCCGGATTCGGTCCGCGTACGACGCAGGGAGCCGGCAGAGCTGATCGAAAAGGAACGGCTCGATTTCGCGGCATTCCGTATTCCTGTCGTCTTCAACGGCCCGAACCAGCGCTTCATGAAGCTCTTCTCCCGATACGCCTGCGCGAACAAGCCCCATGACAGCCAAGTTCGCAAACCGGTTGCGGAACTCCGGCGATCGCTTCAGCTTATCGAGCAAATAGGAAGCCGCCTCCGCGTGTCCCGGGCGCGCAAACGCGCTGACCAGCGCGAGGCGGTCGAGGGAGATGAAATGATCGAGCCAGCGCGGATCCCACATGACGGCCATCTCCTCCTGCGGCAGCATCTCCACATGGTAGGTATAGCCCGTTTCGCCGTAGGACCAGCTTTGTTCGATTTCGCGATACCTTCGGATGACTACCATATCTTCGATCGTATCCATCAGTTGTTTGGCAAAGTTAGCGCTCCGGCTCAGGGACGAGGCTTTCGCCCGCTCCTCCAGGATATTCCCGAATGCTTCAAACAACCGTTCCGGAGGCAGCACGGGCAGCGCTTTTTTGAAAATATCGCGGGCAAACGAAGCCGTTTGGGCATGTTTTTTCAAGTCGAGTTCGACCGCCGCCCGGACGAGCTGCCGTCCTTCTTCGGAATGCTCATGCTGTATGTACGCCATCGCTTCGTTAGCCAAAAACGCCCAGCCCAGTTTATACATGTACAGCTTGTAATTCCTCATCACATCCATATAAAGCCGGCCGAGTTCGGGACTTGTTTTTTGATGCAGCGCCCAGAGGTAACGTTTAACCTCGTTCCAGACGTTTGCCATCTCCTCTTGGCTTGCGGCCCCTTCCCTTACCGATGCCACGAGTTCCGACAAATCGCGGACCAGCCAGCCGTTCAGCAGCTCCGACCGGGATTGCATGACGGACGACGAGACCGTCTCGCGGTCTTTTCCCATAAAAGCCTCGTATAAACGTTCGGCCGCACTTTCCCGGTCGGAGGCCGCAAGCGCCTGAAAAGCCGCTTCGCGGATGCTCTTTTTCTTGTCGCGGCTGAAATCCAGCAGCGCCTGCTCATATTCGGGATGGCCCGCCAAAAGCCGGATGGCCGTCGTGCGAACCTCGTCCGAACCTGAGACGGACGCTTCATAAACGACGTCGAGCACGTCTTTCCCGCCGTTTCTGGCGATGACGGTCAGTTTGCGTGCCTCAAGCTTGCCTCCATCAGGCCGGAAGCTTTCGAGCAGATGCGGCACGATGTCCGGACCGTAGGACGGCAAAATGTCGTTCATGGCAAACTCCGCGATCTCCACATAGGGATCGTTCAACGCTTCGATCGCTAGCGGGACCAGGCGAACATCGCGAAACAGCCCTTCGCGGAACGCTTCGACGATGACTTCGTGGCGCCCGCCGCCCCGTGTCGTCAGCGCCGTGCGGACCGCGGAAAGCTTGCGGTAAGAAAGATTCGCCTCCAACCGGACGGGCTGCGTTCGCAGCGGAGCCGTTTCGCCCTCCGCGGCCCCTTTCCCTTGGGTGCGCAGCACCGACTGCAGCAGAAGATTCACGTCCTGCAGCCGGCGGGCCGTATCCGTCCCTGCGCCTTCGTCGATCAAAGCAGCGATGCCTTCGGCCAGCTTTTTAAACACCGGGGCCCGCTCCCCCAGCTGTTCAAAGGACGGCAGCAGCCGTTTCAATCTATAATCACCGGCTGCCAAATCGCTCCCCGCGATATACAGGCGCCGGATTTCTTCATTCAGCTCCATCAGCAATGCTTGGCTCATTTTTTGCATGTTCCTCCCATTCGGCTCGTTAGTAAAGCAAGCGTACCAGCTCTCGTTCGTTGACGATGCTCAGCGGCTGGACAACCAGTCTTCCGCTCCGCATCTCGTGGTTAAACATCCCTAGCAGGGCAACGTCCCGCAAATGTTCTTCGGCCAAATACTTCAGCAGGTGAACGGTCCCGTCTTCGAGCACGTCGCGAAGCTCAAGCGTTTCCCCTTGGGCATCCACGATGAAAATCCGGCCGTTCGAATCGGTCACGATGTTTTTCGCACGGAGCAGCACAACGGGATTCGGATCGCCAAGCGGATTTTTAAGCTGGTTTTTCACCTTTTTGACGACCTCGGCATAAGACGCGGCGGCGTGCCGGCGAATCCGGCCCATGTCGCTTTCCGTAAGCGGTCTGGAAGCGAAGGACTCGTACCGGACCCTGCGGTTCAGGTCGCCGGGATAGCGGTAAAGCTCCGGCACCGCGGCCACCTCGAAAAAGCTGTCGTCCTCCCGCATCAATTTTGCCGCTTTGTATGGGCGGTACTGGACCGTGAAGTGGATTTCCCCGTTGTCCATCTGCATCCAATAACCGCAATCGACGAATTCCTGGCGGGAAACGTCGTCATAGCTGATGAATGAAAGCTGGATCAGTTCCGCATCGGATCCGGCAAGCCCCGCCTCTTTAAGTTCCGTCAGCTGCCATGCGTGACCCAGCCACTCTTCGATCGTGGATTCATGGTCCGGCGCAAGCTCCGGATCTTCCAGCCTGGCGTTCAAATGGGCCCGGCCCTTCTTAATGAAGGCATGGATGACGGCAAGCTGCTCCGCCGCCCGCGAATATGCGTCTTCCCGGTCTTCCTTGGCCGATAAAAGCAAATGAAGCTTGCGCAGCTGAATTTGGGCGCCGCTCAAATAATGGCTTCCCATTTGTTTCACGTGCTCCTGAACGGCTTTAAGCTCTTTGGCGTCCAAGGTGCCCAGGCCGCGGCGGATCAGCGAATGCGTCAGCTTCTCAAGCAGCTCCAAGCCTTCCAGCTGCGCCAGGATTTTTTTCTTCAAAGCCGCTTTATTGGTTTTTTTCGGTTTGGCCGGCGTCCCGGCTGCCGCTTCCTTCGCTTTTTTCTCTTCCCGTTTCTCCGCCTTCTCCCGTTTGGCCGCCAGATCGTCCGGGATTTGCGCCGCCGCGAACGGCTTGCCTTCGGCATAAGCGTAGAGCAGGCCCAAGACATGCTTGCAAGGGAACTGCCGGCTCGGACAGCTGCATCGCATGACCGGCTTATCCGGTGTGACGAAATCGGCCGAAGGCGTATAAGGCGTTTTCCCGCTTCCCTGGCATTCCCCGAAAAGCACCTGACCGTCTTCGGACCGGTGCAGCCCGGTAAACTTCCCTTTTTTATTCAGATCTCTCCCGTTTTTTATCGCAGCGCTGTTCGGCGCAAGTGAGTCGATCCAAGTTTCCGTGATCTCAATCAAACGTTTCCCCTCCACCATCGCTCTGTTTACAGATCAACCAAATTTATGATATTAACCCTCATATCTAAATCATACCTAATAATTGCGGCTGTCCCTACCCTCTAAAGACCCAATTAAGAACATACATTCTTATTCCGGAATCCAATGAAAACAGGCAATTGCAAGCTCTCCCCTTGCCGAATCCAGCCTGTAATCACAAATTCCTGAAGATAACATCCCTTCATATCCCTTGAAATTGCGTATTTATGAAATCGGCAATAAAAAAAGACTGCCGGAGTCCCAGCAATCCCATAGAACATCATCAGAGTGGTATTGACGATTATTCTTTGCCCGTGATTTCCGGGTTCGCATGCGTGATGCTTTCGGCGATCTGCCGCAGCTTCGGCAAATAACGCAACCCCTCTTCGGCGCGGCTAAGCAATTCCCCGCTCGAATGGATGCCTAAATCCGCCAGGAAACGGGCAAAAAAAGGTTCGTGCGCGCGGCGTACCTCCGCCTCCGCGTCAATCGACAAAATGTGGTGGCAGCGCGCATGCGTGACCGCCATCCAAAAGACCGCTTCGCGGGGGTTTCCGCTTCGGATCAATTCAAGGCTGCCGTCAATGGCAATCGTTTTTGCCCCGCGCGTGATGTCCGAGCTGAACGCTAGCGGCGTCCGGGCCGCGGCGGCCGCAGCCTCAAAACACCGTTCAAGCCCTTCCAGATGACGCTCCGCCAATCCAGCGGTCCAGCCGCTGCATCCCAAAAATCCGAGCAATTCCGGGTACGCACCATCAAATCCGTAGTCTTCAAGCACGCGGCGGGCTGCCAAATATCTCAGCCTTACCGTCGGGTTGCGGAGCGCGGCGACCAAAAGGACATGTGTCATCACCCCCGTCGGAAACAGCCAAGGCATAACCAGCTCGAACAAAGGAGCTGACGGATTCAGCGACCTTAGCCCTTGGTCCACCCGATTCCACGCCTCCTCGCAGCGGAGTTTCACCCATTTTTCATCCGCAAATTTTCCGGAAACCTGCCGCTGCAGCTGATGCAAATATCCGCTCGGGTCATCGATCACCGCAGGCAGGCGGAAACTACCCGCCAGATGGTAGGAGCCCAACACTTGTTCCGCCGAAGCCAGCTGGTTGAAGGGCAGGTAGGTGATCTCGATCAGAGTATCCTTGTAAATCATCTTTCCCGGCTTCGGCGGAACCGTCTCCCCTCTGAGGACCACGACAACATCGACGTCCGAACCCGTCGGCAGCGCCTCCTTCTCCGGCCTTCCCACCGTCGAGCCGCTGAAATAGGCCCCAATATAACCCGCCTGCATGCAGGCATGTTCCCGGACCCACTCGGCAGCCCGTTTTCGCGCCGTTCCGATCGTAATCATCCGACCTCACCTCCAGTTTTTTTACCGCTCATTCTTACGCGAAACCTTACCGGTGCTCCGATGCATGCAAAGGCAGCCTCCGTCTCCCAAAGGCTGCCTTCGCCTCCAATTTCCAAAATTGTCCCTGCGTTCAATACCTCAATCGTTATCCACGTAAAAATTGCGGTCGCCGATTTGGATGTCCTGCGGGTTGGGTTTCCCGTCTTTTCCCGCGTGGACGAAAAACACGAAACGTTTCGTTTTGCCGTCGGAAAATTTAAGCGTGATCGTATTGCCCGAGATGTCGTACGTTCCCGTGCCGCTTACGCCCGATGAGGAATTGGTTGTGCCTGCCCCCGTATCCAGCGTCCCCAAAGCGAGATTGTCGCTTTTGAACGTGCCGTCCGTTTGGAAGGTGATCCACTCTTCCCAAGCCGAAGAGGCCGAATTGGCGCCGGCCATGCCCGAATAACCCCGGTAGACGTAGCTGCCGCTAAGCTTGAAATGGGCTGCGACGGGTTTCACGGGCTCCAGCTGAACGTCCTCGATGAACAGGTTTCCTTTGGCCGACACCCGGATCGCATAGGACTTGCCGTTATTTAACGTCAGGCGATTATTTTTGATGCTGTAGGCGCTGCAGGCCTGCTTGGAGCAGTCGATCGTTTCCGGCCCGCCGGAGACGGGCTCGCCTACGACGACTTTTTGCCCCGGAAGGAACGTGTAATAATCCCAGCATGCACCGCCGCATTCGTAACCTCCCGGATCGGGCCGCATGCCGACGTACATGCCTTGGAGCTTGTCGAGCTTGACCGGGGAAGCCGGAGCGGTTTCTTCATCGCCGCTTCCGGTCTGTCCCGTCCCGGGAGGATCCTTCGGCGGGTTCGATGTCGTCATGTCCCCGTTTTTAGCGAGTATTTCCGCAGCCTGCTCTTTGGTGAGGCCAAGCTGGCTCAGCATTTGCTCCGAAAATATCGTGATTTCGCGGTTTTTGGGATCCCACACCACCAAACCGCCCGTCGCCTCCCCCACGAACCGCAGCGGTACCAAGGTATTCCCTCGGACGACCCGAGCCGGCTTATCGAGCTTGATTTCTTTCCCGTTTAAAACGGCCTTTGTGCTGCCTACCTTCAAAGTGAACGACATGGAACCTTTTTGTCCCGTAATCGTTTGGTTCTGCTGATTCCATGTCAATGCAATGCCCATCGTTTCAAACAAAGGGCGCATCTGGACCAGCGTCGAACCGCCGTCCAGCAGCGGATCGACCGAAAAGGATACCCATTGCGTATCGACCGCCACCTTGATCGGTGCCGCCGCAGCCGCATAAGCCTGCTTCATTCCCCAAACACCGGTTGCCAGCAGCAACGCGAAGAACAGCAGCAATCCGGCGCCGGTTTTCTTATAAACAGCTCGCATGTTTTGCCTTCACTCCTTTTCCTGCGTATTCGCTCGAGACGTTTTTGCCGCGTCGACCATCCGTACGCATCCATCATCAGGCTATTCACGACTTTTTCCAATTATATCCTGAATTTTTCGGTATGGGGCTGGACCGCAGCCGCATTTTGGTCAAAAAAAACATAGGCCAGAAGTTATCTTTACTTCCAGCCTATGCACCTATTTCATCATAGGGAAATACGCAAAGCAGCCTTTTACGTTGTCCTGTCAATCCTTGATTTTTTGGACCTCGGCCAGGCCATATCCGGATTTCGGCAGCCGGCTTCCGTATATATGATCAAAAGCATTGCCCAAAGAATCCAGCTTGCCTATATGGGCGACGACCACGTACTCCCTTTTTGGAATCGTTCCGGCCGCTATCGATTCCGGCAGATCTTCGACGCTTCTCACGGGAACGCAAGCCATGTACGTAAAAGCTTCCGAGCCGACTCTCTTCTATTAAAAACAGCCCGGGCGGAAATGATTTTCCGTCCCGGGCCGGCATTCACGGTTTCGAACGCATCCGTTCCAACGCCATCAAGGCAGCTCCCGTGGATGCATCGCTTTTGGGCGTGATGCACTCCATTCTGGGGTAACGCGCGCGAAGCTTCTCTTGGAACTTCGTTCTAACGAAGCCGTTTTTGAGCAGCACGCTGCCAGCCATGGCAAGGCTGCCTTCCTGCAGCGAAAGCGTTTCGGCCACCGGAATGACCAGCTTCAGCAGGGATGACGCACAGTTATCGGCGATATCGAGCGCCGCCTCGTCTCCCGCCGCGCAGGCTTCGGAGAGGATCGGGGCCAGTGCAGCGATTTCTTTTTTGTTTCTGCTTTTGTCGTAGACAAAACCTACGATGTCCTGTACCGATCCGATGCCGAGCTGCCCGTAGACAAGCTCTTTAATGATCGTGTCCGGAATCCGCCCGTCATGCGCCTGCACGACGGCAGCCAGCAAATCGCGCCCGATCGCGTAGCCGCTTCCTTCGTCGTCGATCAGGTGCCCGAATCCTCCCGTTCGATGCGATTGCCCCGCTTCGTTTTTGCCGAGTCCGATGGAGCCGGTACCGGCGATCAGAATCATGCCGCAATTTTTCTGATGGGCCCCGTACAAAGCGGTCTCGTGATCGCCGGTGATGTGCAGACCTCCCGGATAACCCGCGTCCCGGATTTGTCCGGTCAGCCTGCCGACGACGCTCGGATTGCTTACTCCGGCTGCCCCGACGCATAGTTCACCGCAGTTTTCGAGCCCTCCGCATGCCGCCCCGATGGTTTCCATCATCTCCCGCAGGGAAGCGCCGACGCTTTCTTCGTCCTGACCGTTATAGTTGATGGCGCCGGAGGCAAACGTCTTTACCGCCCTGCCGTTTTCGTCCACGATCGTGACGGCGGTTTTCGTGCCTCCCCCGTCCAAGCCGGCCGCATATTTCATCGTTCTCATCACATCCTTCGTTTGATTTTCGACAACAGCTGCGGCCGTTCTTTAGTTGCGCAAGCTGATCTTGCCGGTCGGCGCTGCTTCCCCGCTTAAAATGCGGATGACCGAACGAATGGACAACCGGGTATATTCGAAAGCGGCCAATCCGCAAACGCCCGCTTCCAGCAGCTCCAAATCGTACGGCTTACCGAGCGCCACCGCGGTTACCCGGTGGCCTTCCCGGAGCAGCCGGTTCGCAAGCCCGATTTGCCCCTGATGATCGCATCCGTTGTAAAGGCCGATAATGACGTTCGGAACATGTTTGATTTCGTCCGCAATCCGCTTTTGCTCCGCTTCGTCCGGATTGATGTCCGTCATCACATGCTCGACGCCCAAAGCCGCCGCGGCTTCCGCCGGGAAGGACAATTCGGCGCTCGCCTTGCTTGAAGCCTGATCCGGGCGATATGGCAGGCTGCCGATCACGATCGTATCCGAAGCATCCTTCCGCACAGGCACAAGCGTACTGCCGACATGGCAGATGCTTTCCAGGCTGATCGCCTCCGCCGCCCGCCGATTCACCTCATGTTCCGCTTCGGTCATTTCCCCGTCTTTCACCACCCCGTATTTCGCCTTATAAAACAGCACCTTTTCCACGGCTTCGTCAAGGATGTCAATCGGCAGCTCTCCGGTTTCCACCGCGTGTTCGATCCGGCGGACCGCATCCTTCACGAGTTGCGCGCTATGGCTGATAAAAAGCAGGTGAACCCCGGCCTTCAGCGCTCCGACCGCGCCTTCGGCGGTTCCGTAATAGTTTTGGATGGCATCCATTTCCAGGCAGTCCGAGATGACCAGTCCGTCATAACCCATTTGATGCTTGAGCAGGTCGGTAATAATCGTTTTGGACATCGTGGCCGGAACCTGATCTTTTTCGATGGAAGGGAATAAAATATGCGCGCTGGTCAGACACTCCGCCCCGCCGTCGATGGCCGCCTGAAACGGCTTCAGTTCAAGCTCGGCCAGCGCTTCCAGCGATTTGTCGATCGAAGGCAGCCCCAGATGGGAATCCACCGCCGTGTCGCCATGCCCCGGAAAATGCTTGATGGCAGCCAGCACGCCGCCATCCTTGAGCCCGCGCAGCATTTGCAGCCCGTATTCGGTCACGACTTCCGCCGTATCGCCGTAAGAGCGCACGTTAATGACCGGATTTTGCTTATTGTTGTTGATATCCAGCACGGGCGCAAGGTTAAAGTTGATTCCGAGCGCGCGCATTTCGCGGGCCGTTATCCGTCCTGCCGCATAGGCGTTTTCGGGGCGGCCCGTCGAGGCGATCGCCATCGCCCCCGGCACGTTGACCGCATCCTTCGGCAGGCGCGTGACCCGCCCCCCTTCCTGGTCGATCGAGATCAGCGCCGCGTGCCCCGTATGTTCGGTAATGCTTCGCTGCAGCTCCGCGCACAGGCCTTTCAGCTGCTCGCGGTTGACGACGTTATGCGCGAACAAAATGATGTTTCCGATTTTATATTCCGCAAGCAGACGCTGCGTTTCTTCATCAATCTCAGGTCCTGGAAAACCCGCCACGATCAGCTGGCCGATTTTTTCTCTTAATGTCAGTTGTCTCATCCGGATACCGGCTCCTTTATTTCTTTTCGGATTTGCTAGGTTTTATCGAATCAATACAGATGGTATTCCGCCTTCAGCTTTTCGAACCGGCGGCTTTCTTCGCGGAATTGCTCGAGCAGCGCCGGAACGTCCACGTGCTCATCCCGGTACATGTTGTCTCCGCCGAGCAAATCGATAAACGGCCTGGAATTTTCTCTGACCGGCGGCAGGAACGAAAACGGTTCATAGTTGTTTTTGATCGTAAACATCAGGCGGACACCGGTTTCCAGCGGGCGGAACGCCCGGACGTCCGTGATGTGGAGCTGAACTCCGCCGCATTGCTCGCCCTGGAATTTCGAAAACGACGGCTTGAAGTACACCGGACGGAACATAACCCCCGGATGCTTCTGCGCATTCATCTCGTCGGCCAACCGCTCGGCCTGGATGAACGGCGCGCCGATGATCTCGAACGGAGCGGTCGTGCCCCGGCCTTCCGACAGGTTCGTCCCTTCGAACAGGCAGGTGCCGGGATAAACAAGCGCCGATTCGAACCGTGGAATTCCGAGGGACGGCATGACCCAAATGCGCCCGGTTTCCGGGAAAAGCATGCGGCGGTCCCAGCCTTGGCAGCGGATCACATGCAGCTTGGCGTTCCAGCCCTTCTGGTCATTGGCCATCATCGCCACCTCGCCGGCGGTCAAGCCGTAGCGGACGGCAAGCGGATAATTGCCGACGAACGATTCGAATCCCGGTTTTAATATATTCCCTTCGACCGTCACGCCGTCCAGCGGGTTGATCCGGTCCAATACGACGATTTCCTTGCCTGCTTTCGCGCAGTCTTCCAATGCGTACAACATCGTGTAAATAAACGTATAATAACGCGTGCCCACATCCTGAATGTCGTAAACGACCGTGTCCACTTCGTCCAGCATTTCTTGGCTTAAACGTTTGGAGTCCTTGCGGTACAAGCTGTATACCGGCACGCCCGTAATCGGGTCGGAATACGTTTCGACCATCGCCCCTGCGGCCTGATCCCCCCGCACCCCGTGCTCCGGCGAAAACATTGCCGCCAAATGAAAATGCTCGTGCAAAATCTGGATCGTCGATACAAAGTCTTTATTGAGTCCGGTCGGCGAGGTAATCAGGCCAAGTCTTTTTCCTTTTAATACATGGGCGGCTTCCATGACCGTGTCGATTCCGTTCAAAATCATCGCTGCTTCCCCCTATCGCATGTCGTTTTTGAAAAAAATGACTGCCGCTCCGCAAAAGTCCATTCCGTCCGGAAATGGTGCGGCTTCGCAGAATTCAAACAAGCGCCAGCTTGCCGAATCCTGCCCTGCAGGCAGTCATTTTTTCTATCCTTTTCCTACAACAGATCGCTCTTCAGCACGCGTTTCGTTTCTTCCGGAACCATGAACGTTTCGGCGTATTCCTTGCGCGCTTCGATCCCGCGAACCCTTGCCAAATGTTTGTAGTACTCCAGGTATGGGAACGATTTGCTGTTCGTGACGAACCAATGCTGCTCCGTTGCTTTGACCCACAGGTCGAATGCTTCTTTGGAGAAATCCACGTATACATACGGCTTGTAGTCCACCGCGTCCTCCCAGTTTTCCGCATAATACAGCCTGGAGGCAAAATGCGCCGGCAGCTCTCTTTCGAAGGAAGCGAGTCCCGCAAAGAAACGGGCGTCATTGACGATGTTGTGGGTAATCGCATGGTCCTTGTGCATGCTGTTTTTCCAATGCGTGATGATCACGTTCGGTTTGACTTGGCGGATACAATCGCAGACGCGCAAACGCATGTCCTCGTTATCCTTCAGTTCGCCGTCCGGAATATCGAATACGATCGATTCGCCGCCGAGCATATCGGCAAAAGCTTTCGCTTCGTTGACCTTTTGCCGGCGGTATTCGGCCATGTCCTGCCCGGCCGGCACGCCGCGTTCGCCCGCGGTCAAAGCAAGCGTTACGATCTTGTCCCCTTTCAGCGAGTGGCTGGCCAGCACCCCGCCTGCCGTCAATTCCGCATCCCCGACATGTCCGCCGATGGCCATAATCGTCAATTTCTGTTCGCTCATTCCTAAAACTCCCTTCTCATGATAGAAAATCGTTTTACGGTTCGGAAGCCTGCTTTTTCATAGATCCGGATGGCCGGATTGGTGCTGCCCGTGTACAGCGACATATAATCGGTCCCGATCGCCTTGAACGCTTCGCACAGCTTGAAGAACAAAATCGTGCCCAGCCCGTGCCCTTCGTGCTCGGGATGCACCCCGATGCCGGCAAAATAACCCCGCCCGTTATCCTGGCGGATGACCGGCCCGGCAAAACCGACCACCTGGCGCCCGTGCGCCGCGACGACAACCGGCGTGCCTTCCGACGTGCACTTGCCGATTTCCTTTTCCCACAACGGGTTGTTCAACCCTTGAAGCATGCCGGCCACGCCTTCGTGTTTCGCGCCGTCGAACAGTTCCACCCGATAGCCTTCTTCGGCGGCTTTCCGCTCTTTCACCCGGATTTCGTCCGGCATGGAAAACTGCCCGAGATTCAAATACATCGCGCACTCCTGGGCGCGTTCCGCATAACCTTCGCCAAGCAAAAAGGAATGCAGCCTGCTGCCCGTCGGGACGCCCGGGGCGTTGTTATGTTCATGCCGCGGCGTATCCGATATGTACCACGGCAGCATCATTGGATTAAAAAACAGGAAGTCCGCCTGCTTTTTGCCAAGCTCCCGAAACCGGCCTTCGACGGCTTGCAGCAGCTTTTTGTACTGTTCGTCCGTCTGGCTCGCCTCCTCAAGCACGATGCAGGTCACGTACCCTGCCGTTTGCCCCAGCGGAAGATCGTCGCCGGTACACCCGCAGGCAAACCCCGTCACCCGTCCGTCTTCGATCAGGACGAATGCGTTCAGCTTATCGAAATAAGGGCTGGAAGCGAAAATATGATGGAAGCTTTGCTCCGTCAGCTCCTTGTACCCGTCTTTTACGGCCTCTTGATTCCACAAATCGATGACCGCCTGCGTATATTTTTCATCCCAGGCATCAATCATGCTCAGCGGCACCTCCGTCCCCTGTCAGAGATTTAGTAGCTTATTTTTCCCATGATGACGGGCCTTGCGGCCCCGGTTACGTTTGGCAGATTGTTCGGCTTCCGCTTTATCGCATAATCGGCGAGGATTGCAAACGCCACCGCTTCCTTCGCGTCGCTGCTGCGGCCGACTTCCTCCTGCGTCAGCACCTCGACCCCCATGGATTCCATTTCGCTGCGCAGGAAACCGACCAATACCGGATTATAGCTTCCGCCTCCGCCGACGATCAGGACATCGGCCGGCGTGCGGCCTTGGACGTAGCGGCGGTATGCATCGCCGATCGACCAGGCCGTCAGCTTCGTCACGGTAGCTACCACATCCTCCGGCTTCATGCCTTTTTGCGCAGCAATGCCCAGCAGCCTCTCGACATAGGCCGAGCCGAACAGCTCCCTGCCGGTGGATTTCGGAAGCGGCTGCGCATAATAAGGTTCTTTGGCTAAAAAACCGAGCAGCTCCTCGTCGACCGTCCCCCGGCCGGCAATCGCCCCTCCGATGTCCATCGTGAGTTGTCCCGGATACAGGCGTTCGACGACGCCGTCGATGATCATGTTTCCGGGTCCGGTATCGAAGGCATACACGTCTTCCGGCGCGCAGCCGGCGGGAATGACGGTCATGTTGCCGATGCCGCCGATATTTTGCAGCAGGAGTGTGCGATTCGCTTCCCTGTAAAACAAATATTCGGTGAACGGAACTAGCGGCGCCCCCTGACCGCCAACCGCCATATCGGCGGGGCGAAAATCGGTCACGCACGGAATTCCCGTCCGCGCGGCGATGACCGATCCTTCCCCGATTTGCACCGTATAACGTATGTCATGTCCATGGCGCTTTTCTGCGGCCGGCGCATGATAAATCGTTTGGCCATGCGAGCCGACGACGGCGATGTCCGCGGGCTTCAGCCCCGCCGCCTTAATGACGGCGAGCGCCGCTTCCGCGTACAGCTCGCCCAGCAATACGTTCATGCTTCCGACTTTGTCGATCGTAGCCTTGACCGGATCAAACAGCTCGAAAATCTCCTGCCTGACGGCAGCCGGATACGGCCTGTTTTCAAAGGCAACCAGCGAAACGGCGATCTCCCCTCCGGGACCGTCCGCGATCCGTACCACGGCTGCATCTATTCCATCCACTGACGTGCCGGACATAAGTCCTACGGCATAGCGGCTTGCATACATATCCAAAGTTTCGCGCTTCATCGGTTCAGCCTTTTACCGCGCCTACGGTAACGCCTTCCAGGAAGTATTTTTGCAGGCTGAAGAACAGGATGAACATCGGCAGCGCAGAAATGGTCGCGCCTGCCATCATTGGCGCAAAATAAGTCGTGTTCGCAAAACGGAAGTTTTTCAGTCCGACCTGAATCGTCTGCATATCCATGGAGTTGGTGACCAGGAACGGCCAGAAGAACGTGTTCCAGTTGTCCATGAAGGTCAAAATGGCCATGACTGCAAGTACCGTTTTGGATAACGGAATAATGATACGGAAATAGATTTGGAACTGGTTGCAGCCTTCGATTTTGGCGCATTCCAAAATTTCGTTCGGGATGCTGCTCATGAACTGCTTTGCGAGAAAGATGTTGTACACGGTGACCAGACCCGGCAAAATCAATGCCGTATACGTGTTTTGAATATGAAAAATATTGACGATTAAAATATAGAGCGGAACTTGCGTCACCTGATAAGGAATCATCATGGCGATCAGCAGCAGCGAGAAAATGAGCGCTCTGCCTTTAAATTTGATTTTCGAAAACGCATATCCCGCCATGCTGGCGAACAATACGTTTGTGACCATAACCGTGGTTGCCACAATCAAGGAGTTCAGCAGCCAGCGGTAGGTATATTCGCTGAATTCGAAGAAAAATTTGTATGATTCCAGAGAAAAACTGCCCGGGATCAGTCTGTAATCCATGGCCCCGGCTTCAACGGGTTCACCAAAGGAAGAAATAATCATATAGTAGATCGGAAACAGGGTTGCCAGCGCGAATACCAGAAGAATGGCGATCAGAACCGTGTTTCTGGCGAGCCGGAGCTGTGGTCTCCCTGCATGAGGGTTATAAAGCGACATAATGCTGCATCTCCTTCCTTTAATATTCCACGTCTTTGCCCAGGAATTTGAATTGAATGACCGAAATGAGCGCAATAATGGCTGCAAGTACAAGCGACTGCGCTGCGGCTTTGCCGAATTCGAAATATTTGAACGCGTTGTTGAAGATCAGCAAACCTACCATCGTCGTCGCGTTGTCCGGTCCCCCGCCCGTCATCAGGTAGGCGTTCTGGAATACCTGGAAGGAACCGATGACGCCCGTTACGAGCAGGAAGAGGGTTGTCGGTTTCAGGCAAGGCACAACGATGTACCACAGCTTTTGCAAAAAGGAAGCTCCGTCGAGTTCAGCTGCCTCGTAATAACTACCGTCAATGCCGAGCAATGCGGCAAGATAAATGATGATACTCGTGCCGTGACTGGACAGCCAAGCCATCAAAACGAGCGAGAACATGGCATAGGCGCTGGATCCAAGCCAGTTATGCGTGCCGAGGCCAAAAAACGAAGTCACCTTATTAAATATTCCGACAGGCATCGGATCGAAGATCCACAGCCAAACGAGGGACAACGCCACGCCGGAAGCGACTGCCGGAAGGTAATAAACCGCCTTGAAAACCGTCTGCATTTTTTTCTTCAGCGGCAGAATCATGATCGATACCGCAAAAGAGAGGAGAAGCGACACCGGTACGGTCAAAACCGTATAGACGATGGTGTTTACGACAGCCTTCCAGAACAACGAGTCCTTGAATGTGGCCGTATAATTGTCAAACCCGATGAACTCCGAACCCCGCGGCTTATACTGTTGAAAGCTGATGATGAGTGCGCTGATTACCGGATATAACGTAAACATCGCAAAAACCAAAAGGGCCACGGCTATAAAAGCATATCCCCATGCTGCATCGCCTTTTATTTTTCGCCGTTTGATCGGTTTGGCATATTCAGTCATCTTGCGAAACCCCTTTCATACTTCTTTTCAAAGGCAATTGGGTGAAAGCCGTATGGAAGTCATACGGCTTTATTCCAATTGTATTCTCTAGTCTTTTACGATGCCGTCTTCGCCGAAGGCTTGAACCGCAGCGGATTTCACCGCTTCGTACATCGCCTCTGGCGTGATTTCGCCGGCGATCAGGGCTTGAAGTTTCGGCACGATAACTTCATCTTCAAGCTTGATGGCTTTTGCACCAAGATCCGTAGGGATATCAGGACGGGCAGGAACCGCTGTTTTCAGCATCGCTTCCACCGCTGCTTTGTTATCCGGATCGCGTTCGTTAGGCATGTTTTCGGCCGCTTTTCTGCCGCTTTCCGTAATTTGGGCTACATACAGCTCGTTGTTGGTCGTCGCCGCAATTTCGCCGCTGGACAGGAAGTTTGCTGCTTTAACCACATTTGCTTTGTGGGCGGCGGTTGGATCTTTGGTGCCTTGGAATGTAACATAACCGTCTACCGCTACGCTTGCTTGCGCTTGTGCACCTGCAAAAGACGGCACAGGCAGCACGACATATTCAACAGGAATGGAACCTTTGACAGCGCTGTCGTCTTTGTTTTTCAGCTTTTCGTTGTTCAGCTTCGCGGATCTTTCGAATACGGCGAGGCCTTTACCGGTGATCATCGTTTGACCTGTCAGGAACATGTTCCAGCGTTTGCCGGCATCAATGGAGCTCAGCTCTTTCGGCATGGAGCCGTCGTCGATCATCACGCGGATGTCCTTCAGCACTTCCAGGAAGTTTTTGCTTGTGTAAGCATATTTCAGGTCCTTCGTGAATGCGGCTGGCATGCCGGCGCTTTTCACGAGAATGCCGAGGTAATCTTTGGAGGTTACGCCGGCTGTTGCGAATACGAATCCGTAACGGGAAGTTTTGCCGTTTTCAGTCACGACGCCCTTTTTGATCGCTTCGCGGAACTCGTCGAAGGTCCAGCCTTCTTTTTGCACCTTTTTGTAGTCGATGCCGGCTTTTTCTAAATACTCTTTGTTGCCGCCGATCGCATGAGCTTCCATGTATGCCGGGAAACCGTACAGGCCTTTGCCGTTTTTCATGTATTCAAGCGGTGCAGCGTCATAATCTTTAAGCATATCTTCGGTGGCCACATCGGAAATATCCATCAGCATGTCATTCTGCGCATATTTCGAAATACCGTCGGAGCCCATGAATGCGATGTCAGGCGGGCTGCCTGCATTGACCTGCGTGTCCAGCTTTTGCGTCATGTCCTCCCAGCTGGCAGGCTCGATTTTGAGCGTCAGGTTCGGATATTTTTCATTGAATTGTTTTTCCATATCTTTAAAACGGTCTTGGAAGTTTGCCGATACCGGCGGCAAAAGCGCCGTGATGGTGTCTTTTGCGTTCGGATCGTCCACGTTCGCAGCTTTGTCGTCTTTGCCGCCGCAAGCGGACAATGTGGTCAGGGCCATGCTGAGGGCAAAGACGGATGCCAATACGCGCATTTTCTTTTTCATCATCAAAAACAAGCCTCCTTGAAAATATAAATCGTATTAGACCTTCTGTTTCTTTAAGCCAAATCCTTAAACGACCTGATTGAACTCATGAATTGCTCTTTTCAAGCTGCCGTCGGCCCGGTTCAGCGCCTCTTCGGCCGGACCTGCCGCAAGCCCGGTTTTGATCATCATGATCGCCAGCTTACAGTTCATGGAAGCGCTTTCTAAATAGGCGGCAGCCTTGGCGTCATCGACCCCTGTTGCCGATTTGATGATGCGGATCGAACGATCCCGAAGCTTGATGTTGCTCGCTTTCAAGTCTACCATCAAGTTATTGTAGGTCTTGCCTAACTTAACCATAGTACATGTGCTGAGCATATTCAAAACCAATTTCTGGGCAGTTCCGGCTTTCAGCCTCGTTGAACCCATGATCACTTCAGGCCCGACCACCGGCGCAATGCAGATATCGCAGACGTTCTCTAATTTGGACGGTTTGTTGTTTACGACGCCGATCGTTGCCGCTCCGATCTCGCGCGCTTTCCGAAGCGCCTCGATGACGAATGTCGCGCTGCCGCTCGCCGTAATGCCGATCACCGCGTCCTTGTCCGTGATCCCGCACTGCTCGATTAATGCAACCCCCTCCTCCGCACTGTCTTCGGAACCTTCCACAGCCAGTCTCAGCGCCCCATCGCCTCCGGCAATATGACCTTGCACAATCGAAGGATCAGTGCCGAATGTCGGCGGACATTCAGATGCGTCCAGAACGCCCAATCTGCCCGAAGTCCCTGCTCCTATATAAAACATTCTGCCGCCATTTTTAAGCACGCGGTGCAGAACGTCCACCGCCTTCGAAATCTGCGGGATTTCCGCAGCCACGGCGGCCGGAACCTTGGCATCTTGTTCGTTCATGAGACGAAGCATTTCTTCTGTGCTGCATTCATCGATCATCCGAGTCTGCTCATTGATACCCTCTGTTGTCAGCCCCGCCAGATACTCATCCATTGCGATCCTCCTATCCATATATTCATTTCTGGGAAGTCGCAAATTCCAAAGACGGATCAAGGCACAATATGTAGTTCTTTTTATATGGTCTGTCCCTACATCATGTGTATCAAAACCGCACTTTTGATATTTGCCAAATCCTCTTCTTGATTTCATATTAACGAGAAATTTCATTTTGGTCAACAGTTTTTGAAATATTATTTTATTATAAAATAAATTATTGTTGTTTAATTTTAGCTTGTACGCCTGCGGACCTTCAACGGAAAACAAAAAAAGACACCGTCTTTCGGGCGAAAGGCCGGTGTCTGGATCGCATCGGTCAGCGGTGTTTGCTTGCCGCGATGATGTTATGCGTTTTGGTCAAATATTTTTTCACGTTTTTGTATTCGGCGCTTGCCACCCCGGCAAACAGGATGTCGATGATCGTCAGCATGGCGATGCGCGAACCCATGGCGCCGCTGCGGATGGTCACTTCGGGGGTCGAAATGTTCAGCACGATATTCGCTTTGTCCGCCAGCTCGCTTTTCGTGTATTTCGTAATGGCGATGATGGTGGCCCCGCTTTTTCTGGCGATTTCAAGCGAGTCCAGAATTTCCGTGGTTTTGCCCGAATTGGAGATAAACACCGCCACGTCCCCTTTGTCGAGCAGAGTTGCGGCGGTCAACTGGCTGTGCCCGTCGGTGTACGTATGGCACATCTTATTGATCCGCGAGAACTTCTGTTCCGCGTCGATGCCGACCAGACCCGAAGCGCCGATGCCGAAAAAGACGATGCGGTTGCTTTTCCGCAGCACCTGCACGGCTCGTTCCACTTCGTTCTTATCGATGACGCTTAACGTGTCTTCGATCGATTTGATGTTGTTTCTGAACGTGTTGGAAATGATGACGGACAGGTCGTCTCCCGGCTGGATGTCCGTATACTGATCCTTTTGCTCCTCCATCGAACCAAGCGACGCCGAGATGCTGACGATAAAGCTGCGGTAACCCGAATATCCCATCGTTTTGCAAAAACGCAGCACGGACGCGTCGCTTGTTTTCGTCAGCTGCGCCAGGTTTTTGATCGATAGATGGGGGATTTCTTCGACGTTTTGCAGAACGTATTCCGCCACCATTTTTTCGACCGGGGTCAGGCTGTCTTTCATTTCGCGAATTTTAATCAAAATGTTATCGTGTATTGACATACGTTTCCCTACTCATCTCAGTTTAATAGAATCCAATTGCGTCAATCGCTAGTGTACATAAAAACAAGAGGTTAATCAATATAATTGAAAAAATAGAAAAATCATGAAGTTTTCGACAGGATAAAAATAAATTTCAAAATTCACCAGCCAATTTAAAATTTAAATCCATTTTATATTACGGAGCGCAAAATTGCAATAAACCTTACATGCCGGGTCAGCGCTTATTCGCGGGGACATGCGACCCCTCCCGTTTCCGCGACCCTTAAAATCTATCGTTTAGAAATCGTTTTTCGCCGCTGGCGGAAGGTATAACCGCCGTTTCCGGAGATCCTCTTCTTTCATATGATATTTTGTCAGCGCAAAGGAGTGATATGATGGACGCGTATTATAACTGTTTGCATTGCATGAATCGGAAGGTTCGCATATTAACGACGGACGGCAAAGTGCATGTAGGGAAAATCGTGAAGGTCGACAGGGAGCGCGTGTATTTGGAAACCGAGCAAGACGGGCCTGTCCGAACCTCGGCTTTTTCGCCTTACGGATGGGGTTACCGCAGAGCGATTATTCCGCTTAGCTTGTTTACTCTGCTCGCGATCGCGTTGATCTGACCGAATTTGTTCTCCCCGGTACCGGGGAGATTTTTTTTGAGGAGCCGAAACCATTGGAGGGCAAGCCCCGAAGGCCGCCGCGGCTGAATGGCGCTACAAAAAACACGAAGCACAGATGTTTGCGCCTCGTGTTGTTTGCATGCCGCTGAAGGATCAGCCGAAAATCAGTTCCAGATCTGCTTTGCCGCCGAAACGACCAGCCCCAGCTTGTTCCACTGGTCCTGATCCGCGACCGCATTGCCCTCTTCCGTCGAAGCAAAGCCGCATTGCGGGCTCAGGCAGAGCTGTTCGAGCGGCACGTATTCGGCCGCTTCCCGCACGCGCCGCTTGATGTCTTCCATATTTTCCATCTCGCCGGTTTTGGTGGTGACCAGTCCAAGCACGACGCGCTGGCCCCGGATATGGCGAAGCGGTTTGAAATCGCCCGCACGATCGCTGTCGTATTCCAGGAAAAAGCCGTCCACATTCACGCGGGAGAACAGCTCTTTGGCAATCGGCTCATAACCTCCGTCGTACAGCCAGGAAGATTTGAAGTTGCCGCGGCAAATGTGAATCGTGATGGCCATGTCGGCGGGCTTTTGCTCGACGGCTTCGATGGTGATATCGGCGAACGTTTTCATCAGTGCATCCGGATCGTAGCCTTTCGCCCTGATTTTCTCCCGAAACGCGTCGCTGAACAACGCGCCCCAGCTTGTATCGTCGAGCTGAAGGTAGCGGCAGCCGGCATCGTAAAATGCCTGAATCGCGTTACGGTATACTTGCACGATGTCTTTCGCGGCATCTTCCAAAGCAGGGTATGCAGGGTGATCGGCATATTTCTGGCTGTTGACGACGCCGGAATAAAAGATCATGTTCGGACCCGGAATCGTAAACTTGGCCACATGCTCCCCCGCAGCCTGCTTCAGGAATTTAAAATCCTCCAAAAACGGATGATCCGCAGGAAAAGCCAGCTTCGAAGCAACCGTGTATCCTTTGGCTTTGCTCATCGCTCCATGGAACAAGCCGGAAGCATCGAGATCAAACACCTCGATTCCATGGATGGCTTCGATGAAGTCCAGATGCCACCAAGTGCGTCTGAATTCGCCGTCCGTCACGGCCGTCAGGCCGACCGCCTTCTGTTTATCCACCAGCTTCACGATCTCGGCGTCTTCGACTGCGCGCAGCTCTTCCTTCGAAATCAGTCCTTCCTGGAACTTGGCTCTGGCTTCTTTGAGAACTTGCGGACGCAGGAAGCTTCCCACTTGGTCGGCGCGGTACGGCGGCGCCATGTTGTTTGTTTCCGTTTTCAATTCGTTTCTCTCCTTTGTCTCCAGCAGCAAAAAAATGTCGATGGTATTTTGCGGCAAACCGTTATATCTGATTATCCTACTTCTCCGCGCGGTATACAAGTCATGATTTTGCAAAATTCGCATCGGGCATAAGTTTATCGTCATTTTTCGGCGATGTTCGGCATACGCGCTTCCGTTTAACCGATTTGCCGAAAAATCGCGAATTGCGTTTCCCGACACAAAGACAAAAAAAGACCGTTTTCACCCCATATGGCGGATGAAACGGTCACGTACGGTTCCCTGTTTGCGGCAACCTGATTCCGCCGCGGGCCTGATCAAAAAATAACCGGCAGCCCCGTTTTGGCGGACTCGTTGGCGGCCAGCGTCACTTCAAGCGTCCGCAGCGCCTCACCGTACGGGGCGAGAATCAGGCTGCGGTCCCCGGTTTCCACCGCCTGGATGAAGGCATCGTCCTGCGCCTGGTAAAAATCGTCCCGGCCTTTGAATACCCAAGTTTGATCCGGTTCCGTTATGGTCAAGTGGCTGCCTTCCAAGGTCAGCCTGAAGTTGCGCCCCATCATTTCCAGCGAAGACCTTCCGTCCGGCTGCGGAAAAAACCCGGTATCGATATGCCCGAGGGCGCCCGATGCAAACACCATGTTGACCGAAGCCGCATCGGGGGTGGTGATCCCGGGAACGTCCCGGCTGAGCAGCAGCCCCATGTCGGCGGATATTTTGCGGACGTCGCCCGCCAAATACAGCATCAAATCCACGTTGTGCGTCGTCTGCTCCACCAGCTGTCCCCCGGACTTGGCATGGTCCACCCACCATGGATTCGGCGGAAGTCCTCCGAAACGGTAAGCCCGAACCATCGCGATCTCTTTGCCCTCCAGGTAACGTTTGGCCCGCTGAACGGATTCCATATAACGCAAGCAGTAGCCCGACCCGGCGATGATCCCGGATTGCTCCAATGCTTCCGCTTTCCGGCGGACCTCATCCATGCGGAGTCCAAGCGGCTTTTCGACGAGCAGGTGAATCCCGCGTTCCGCCGCTTTTTCTTCCATGTTCCCGTGGGCGAACGGCGGGACGCATATAAATAAGGCGTCCAGCTTTTCGCGGTCCAACATTTCGTCGAAATCATCATACGCCTTTCCCCCGTACTGCCGGGCGGCCCGTTCCGCCGCAGCCGGCGCGACGTCGCAGACGGCCGCCAGCTCGGCCCGTTCATTCCGGTGAATATGCTTCAAATGCTCTGCAGCGATGATCCCGGCCCCGACAACGCCGATTCTGATCATTTGCCTGCCTCCCCTTCGCTTTTTTCGCGTGTTAATACGGATTTTTGCCCAAAATGACGTCCAAATGGCGGGACGTGTCAAAGATCAGCTGGTCCGGAAAACTTGCGTAGGGCTCCAGCTCGGCGGTCAAGCTGTCGCGGTATCCGATATCGCTCAAAGCCAGGCGGACGTTCAGCCAGTCCACGTCCCCGGATAACAGCGGCACGAAACCGTGGTAATTGCCGACCTTCGTCCGGAAATCTTTCACGTGAATTTTGCGGATGCGGCTTCCGAGCGTCCGGATCCAATGTTCCGGTCTTCCGAAGGCCAGCGTGTTGCCGACGTCGAAATAAGCCCCGACATGCTCCGATTCGAACTGGTCGATATAGCGGGCCATTTCAAGCGGACTCCACAGAAACTGGTTCCAAACATTTTCGATGGCGATGCTTAAAGGCGTGCCGGCGATATCGTCGATCAGCGGCTGCAAAGCCATCGTCGAGCGCTCCCATACTTCCTCGTACGAGACGTTTTCTTCGATCCGCCCCGGCACCACGAGGATCGTATCGACTTCAAGCTCCAGCGCCAGTTCGATTTGCTTGCGGACGGATTCTACCCCAAGGCTCCTCGTTTCTTTGTCCGGGGAACTAAGCGGGTATTTTCCAAGCATCTCGGTCGAAAGGCTGCTGATCGTCAGCCCATAGCTGCGGACCAGCCTCCCGAGCGCTTTCGCGTCTTCAGGCGTCGTATCCATCGTCAATCCCACGCCGCCGGGAGCGTACAGATTCAGCTCGATCGTGTCAAATCCGGCCGCCGAGCTGGTGCGCAGCACTTTGCTCAGCGGAGTCCCCGGCGGGAAACACCATTGATTGATTCCCTTCTTCATCTTCAGTCCTCCTCCCATCTCTCGCCCGTCACCCGAAAACGAAATGGATAAGTGCAAAGCTCCGCGGGGAGCTTTGCACCTTGGCTGTCACTTCAAGTTTGCCGACCATTTTTCCGCGCGCTGCTGCAGATCGTCCAGGAATGACTGGATATCCGGAGCGTTGCCGGTGGCCGCTTTGCTGATGAATCCGTTAACCGCGGGCACGATGTCGCTCATGTAGAAGGGGTTGGCTTCGTCCATGAGTTCCGAGTGGCCCACTTCGGCGATTTCCAGCGCCTTTTTCACGTATTTGTCTTCAGGGGAAACGAAATCCGCATTTTTCAGCGTCGGCGTCAGCGCAAAATTTTCGTACATGTACCGCTGGGTCATCGGACTCGTCAGGAACTTGAGCACTTCCCAGGAGGCTTTGACGTCCTTGGCGTTTTTCGCCATGACGAACGGGTCGACCGCCACCCAACCTTCCCCTTTGGGTCCCATGTTCATGACCGGCTCAAACCGGTCCAGCAGCTCCTTGTTTTTCTTGCTTAAATATTCGTTCATCGTGGAGCCGCCGGTGGAATCCAGCGCGATCGCGATATTGTTGCGTTCAAGCCCGAAGTTCTCCGCACCCTGGGCGTTCACGAAGCCGGCCGGCGGCAGTTTTGCCGCTTCCTTCAGCCATTCCATGACCTTCACCATTTCCGGCGTGTTCAAATGCCATTTGATGTTCTTGACGTCCTTTAACGTGCCTTCGGCGCCTTTGGCTCCAAACGCCAGCGTCAACGCGACGAACGTCGATCCGTTGAGCGAGTTGCCGCTCCAGTACAGTCCGTAGTTATCTTCGCCGGTTTTCGGGTTTTTGCCGGTCATTTTTTTGGCCTTTTCAAGAATTTCGGCCGGGTCGGCTTTGGCGGAAAGCGGTTCCACTCCCCAGTCTTCAAAAAGCTTTTTGTCGTAGATGGTCATTCTGCGCCCAAGCGCCACCGGAATGCCGAATTGTTTCGAGCCGTCGGGCGACTTGGTGCTGTAGGAATTGTTCATGATGCCTGCCAGGTAAATATTCGGGTCAAAGCTCGCATCTTCCTTGATCAGGTCATCCAAGTCCCGGAGCAATCCGTCCTGGTACCACTGGGACGCAAAAGCTCCGCCGGTGTACAGCACATCCACGTCGCCGGAAAGCAGCATCGCGGATTGTTTGGCTTTGACGTTTTCCCATGGAATTTGATACAGCTCGAGTTTAATGTTCGGATACATTTTGTTGAACGTCTGCTCAAGATACTCGTTCAGCCCGATGGTCGGGTTTCCCGTCTGCGCGTTGATGCCGTTGTCCAGCTGCCATCCCGCCAACGCCACCCTGACGTTCCCTTTCATGTCGGACACCTTCTTGATTTCCACGCCGCCCGTGACGTCCGTATCCGATCCGCCCGAACAAGCTGCAAGCGAAAGCGTCAGCAGGCTGGACATGAGAAGCAATAGAAGCTTTTTCATGAATCCGTTCCCCCTTTTTCATCACACCTGGAATGGAAGCACTTCAAAACGCTGCTTACTGTTTGATTCCCGACAAAGCGATGCTTTCGATAATGTAGCGCTGCAAAAACATATATACGACGACGACCGGAATCAGGCTTACAGTCGTGGCAGCCATAATGATGGAAGGCTGTTTGTCGATGCCGTTGTTGTAGGTGAACATCGCGAGGCCGATTTGGATGGTGTATTTGGTCGCTTTTTTCAGGATCAGAAGCGGCCACAGCATGTCGTTCCAAACGCCCAAAAAGAGCAAAATGACCATGGTGGCGATGATCGGCGTGCACAGCGGAAGGTACACCCTGCCGAACACGGACCCCTCCTTCGCTCCGTCCAAAATGGCGGCCTCCCGGAGCGTCGTCGGCAGCTGATCGAAAAAGGCTTTGGCCAAAAACGTCCCGAACGCATAGTTCAGGGCGGGCAGGTAAAACGCCAAATAATTATCGACAAGCCCCAGCTTGCTGAACAGCAAATATTGCGGGATCATCGTCATTTCAAAAGGGATCATCATCGTGCTCAAGGCAAGCAGCAGCACGATGTTCGCCCCCTTGAAACGCAGCTTGGATAACGCGTACCCCGAGAGCAGCGCCGACAAGGCGCTGACGATGATGACGCCGGCGCTCACCAGAATCGAATTCGAAATGTATCGGAACATCTTGATGCTGGTAAACGCCGCCTCGAAGGTTTTGATGGAGGGTTCCTCCGGCCACAGCCTCGGCGGGAAATTGATATGAAGACGGGCAGCCCAGTCGAAGCTTGTGACGAGCATCCACAGAAACGGCACGATCATAATGAAGGATCCGAGCGAAAGCACGATCGTCAATATCCATTGGTTCAGGGAAATCTTTTTTCGCCGGTGCTTGAAATTGGCATCCACGGTGTTCATCGATTGACCTCCTAACTCAGAATGGGACGGGTTGAAGCTGCAACTCCCCCGATCAGTCGAAGCTGTCCTTCCGCCGGTTCAGCAGCATCATGACCGCCGTCAGCACGAAAATCATGATAAAGAGCAAATACGAGGCAGCGGTCGCCGTACCCATCTGCGAGGAGAGAAAGGCGTTCCGGTAAATATACAGCACCACCGTCATCAGGCTGCCGCCCGGATTGCCCGCCGTGCCGCCGATCAGCCACACGTCCGTAAACCGTTTCATGCCGCCGATCGTGCCCATGATGAGCATGAACACGAATATCGGCCTTAAATACGGAATCGTCACATACAGCCATTTGCGGTAGGTACCCGCGCCGTCGACCTCGGCCGCTTCGTACAGATCCCGCGGAACGCTTTGCAGCCCCGCCAAAAAAATGATCGTATTGTAACCGAGCGCCCCCCATAAGCTCATCAGAACGATGCTGTACCGGGACACCTGCGGATTCGTGAACCAGCCGACGGGGTCGATGCCGAACAAGCCGATGACGAAGTTCAGCAGCCCTTCCTTGGAAGGGTAAAACAGAAACGAAAACAGCAGCGTCGTCGCCACCCCGGACACGACGTTCGGCAGAAAAAATACGGCCTTGAAAAAGTTTTTGCCCATATGCCATTTCAGGTTGTTGATCAGGCTCGCCAAAATAAAGGACAGGGCGATGCCGAGAATTACCGACCAAATGCCGATAAAAAGCGTATTTGTAAGCGCTTGCCAAAACAGCGAATCCGACAGCACGTAATCGTAGTTGCTTAGTCCGACCCATGTTCCGCCGATCGATAGTCCCGAGGTTTGATGGAAGCTCATGATCAGCGCAGCGATCATCGGATAAATCGCAAAAGCGAGCACGCCGATGATCAGTGGTGCGCTGAACAGGTAACCCATCCAGTCATTCCGGGTGAATCGCCTTTTCCGCTTGACCTTGGGTTCCAGGGGTGTATCCGTTTTCACATTTGCGTTCAATGACAAGCCGGTTTCCTCCTTCCGGTTCGCAGCACTTGCTAAGATGTTGACGACATGATCAGAATCTGGCGAAGCATTTTTTAAAATATGTATGTGTACGGGATGGGTTTATGTTTTCTTTTTTTGGGAGGGAACAAAAAAAGAGAGCCGGTCCCGGCTCCCTTTCCCTGCTGCTTCTACTGCTTCGGTTTTTCATGGTTTACGGCAAGTGTGATAATCATGACGACAAGCGTCAGCAGCGCGATCAGCTGGTCGATGGTCATAACCGTCCGCCTCCCTGCAATCAGGATGGCTCTGTCGGGCGGTTTCCTTGCTCCCATGATTGCCTGGTTACGTTTCCCCATACATACTTATTCGCGCCGCCTGCAGCTTATTCGTCTTTTGGACGCAAAAATGCCTTCACTTTCCTGATGCAACCCTCTTTGTCCGTAAACGCATGGTACAGCCTGCCCGCAACGACCGATTGGTCGCCGAAAAAGAACCGTTCGTACAGCGTCTGCCGCCCGCCGAACCCGCTCGAGCTGAGGTCCCACGCCAGGCGGAACAGCGCCGTTTTCGAACATGCGTCGATGCCTGCGCCCCGGAGGTAACGTTCCATCGCTTCGCTGGATTCGGACGCAAAATCGCGCTCGGACGGAATCATGATGACGCTGCTTCCCCCAAGCAGCTGAATCAGTTCGATCATGCGCGGATACATCTTGGGAAACAGCACGTTTGCCGTCCAAATCGGCCGCCGGTTCGGGAGCATGCTTCCGAAACGGTCGGGAGCCGCTCCCGCTTCCGAGGCAATGAGCAGGGATTTCAGCGTCTCGAAAAACGCGATGACTTCCGTGATTTTATCGATGGTGGACGGATAAGAAGCCCGATCCAACGTCTCGGCCATATAAAAAAGAATGCCCAGCGCAAATTCCGTTTTGGCGACATACCTGCAAAGCACCTGATGGCCGCAGTGGACATGAAAACCGCTTGCATTGAAAAATCGCATGGACAGCCGCTCGTCCCCCAGGATAAACACGCGCTCCCACGGCACAAGAACGTCTTCGAACAAGACCAGCGTATCCATCTCGTCAAACCGGGAGCTGAGCGGATAGTCGTATGCCGAAACGCCTTGCGCCAGGCTTTCCCTGCATAACCAACGCATGCCCGGAAGATTGTTCGGAACGGCAAACGCAAACGTTCTTGGACTGTCCTCTTCGGGCATATACGGCGAGGCCGGAGGGTATACCAAAATTTCGTCCGTCGTCACGCCTTGGGTCGCCAGCAAAAAAGCGCCGTTTACGACGATGCCTTCCTGGTTCCGTTCCACGATCCTTGCCGCGCAGCTGGATATGCTGCCGTCCTCAAGCAATTCGTCGAAACGGCTGGCATGGGGCTGCACGAATGCATGGGAAAGGGAGATGTCACGCTCCCGGCAATAGACGTAATAGGCTCGCATACGATCCGCAAATTCGGGTTTCTTTTCGCCAAGCAGTCCGGCGGCCGCGTAAAATGCCATCAGCCCGGTATTCATGTAATCCGGCGATCTTCCCAGCAGTCCATGATGCCGCTCTCCCCATAACGTCATCATCTCCCTGCGTTTCGCCAAATCCTCCTTCGTTACGGGCTGCTTAAACGACAATCCGACGGCGTCTCCCGTGGACGGGGAGCAATAGGTCATGCGCTCCCTATAATCGGGATGATGCTGCAAATCGTACAGCTCCGCCTGCGTAGTCATCAGCCCCCGAAAAGCAGCATGATCCGAAAGCCTGCCGTCCACTCGTTCTCCGTCTATCCAAACCCGGGGGTTGGCCTGATCGATACGCTCGATAAACTGTTTTCCGTTTTTTGCCGGCACAGGCGCAGCCTCCTTTGAAAAATGGATGATCCCATTCTATTCAGAAGGGCCTCCGTCAGGAAGCGGCAGCAACCTAATAGGAAGCCAAAATGCCGTCAAACGAAGCAGAACCAAGTGCATTGTTACCGTAAAATGTTGTACAATAGAGGTTATGGTTATGTTAATTCATGAAAAAAATGCCTAGAAGGATGGATCGCAAAATGTATGTAGCCCGTGATTGGCAAGATTACGAATTGATGGATACGGGATCCGGCGAAAAGCTGGAACGCTGGGGGGACGTCATCCTCCGCAGACCGGACCCGCAAATCATATGGCCTATCCAAAACGAAAGCGTGAAGTGGCGCGAGGTTCACGGCCATTATCATCGAAGCTCTTCCGGCGGCGGACACTGGGACATGAAAAAGAAACTTCCGGACCGCTGGACGATCTCTTACGACCAATTAAAATTTTATATCCGCCCGACCAATTTCAAACACACGGGCCTGTTCCCGGAACAAGCGGCCAACTGGCGCTGGATGATGGACAAGATTGCGGCGGCCAAACGGCCGATCAAAGTGCTGAATTTGTTCGCCTACACCGGAGGCGCTACGGTTGCGGCAGCTTATGCCGGAGCGGAAGTCGTCCACGTCGACGCAGCGAAAGGCATGGTGCAGTGGGCGAAAGAAAACCTTCAGCTGTCGGGCCTCGGCGATCGCCCGGTCCGTTTCATCACCGATGACGTGTTCAAGTTCGTGCAGCGCGAACACCGCAGAGGAAACCGTTACGACGGGATCATCATGGACCCTCCGTCTTATGGTCGCGGACCCGGCGGGGAAATGTGGAAACTGGAGCAGAGCCTGTACCCGTTCGTGGAGAGCTGCATGGGCATCATGTCCGACAATCCGCTGTTCATGCTTATCAATTCCTATACGACCGGCATTTCGCCGACCGTGCTTCACAACGTTTTAAGCATGACCGCAGGCCGACGTTTCGGCGGAACCATCTCCTGCGGAGAGCTGGGGCTTCCGATCACGGCGTCCGGGCTTCATTTGCCGTGCGGCATCCTCGGCCGCTGGGAGTCGTGACCGGGTTATGAGCCAAGAACATGCATCGCAAATGCCGATATTATACGAGGACAATCACCTGCTCGGCATCGTCAAGCCGGTCAACATTCCGACCCAGGCCGACGTCTCCGGCGATCCCGACCTGCTTACGCTGCTGAAAGAAGACATTAAGGAGCGTTACAACAAACCCGGGAACGTCTATTTGGGGCTCGTGCACAGGCTGGACCGGCCGGTAGGCGGCGCGATGATTTTCGCCAAAACGTCGAAAGCCGCTTCGCGCCTGTCCGAAGCCGTCCGCAGCCGGAGCTTCCGCAAAATATACGCGGCCGTCGTTCACGGGCGGCTCCCCGCTCCCCGGGGCACGCTCAGGGATATGCTGTTGAAGGATCCGAAGACCAATACGGTCTCCGTGGTCAAGGCCGGAACGCCGGGGGCCAAGGAGGCTGTCCTCGATTACGAGGTGCTCGGCACCGACGGCTCCTTCAGCCTCGTCCGGGTCGAGCTGCATACCGGAAGATCGCATCAGATTCGCGTCCAGATGAATCAGGCAGGCTGCCCGTTGTACGGCGACCAAAAGTACGGAAGCCGCGTCAACAAACCCGGGCAGCAAATCGCGCTTTGGTCGGTCTTGGTCGGCTTTCCGCATCCGGTGACCAAAGAGAACGTGGTCCTGACTTCCCTGCCCCCTGCGGAGCACCCTTGGAATTTATGGTCCGACACGGTGTTGGAGCGTCTGCGGGACGATTTCTAAACGATATAAAGCAGTCGTGCCGGGTCATTGTAACCGGCGACTGGATTCTAAACTCAAAAAGGCACGTCAACGATTCGGTTGATGTGCTTTTTTTCATGACGCAAAGGAGCGGGGAATCCCCGCTCCTTTGCTTTGGTTTGGTATATCGTTCCCGAACGTTTGCTATAGATCGTTCCCGAACAGTTCCCGTACCCGGATCTCGTCATAGGAACGTACCTGAAGATCCGCTTCGGCCAAATCTTGGTTTCCCGAGTTCGGATTAAGGTATCCGATGCATCTCATGCCGGCCGTTTTGGCGGCAAGCATGCCGTTTCTTGAATCTTCGAGCACGACGCAATGCTGCGGCTGCACGCCGAGCTGCTTGGCCGTTTCGAGGTAAATATCAGGCGCGGGTTTTCCTTTGGGAACCTCTTCGCCGCTGACCACCGTCTTGAAAAAGCGGCTCAGACCGAATTTCCCCAAGACGCCTTCAATGAATACTCTCGGGGATGAGGAGGCAACCGCCATGGGAATGTTCATTCCGCGAAGCTGCTCCATCAGGGCCACCACCCCCGCGATCGGCTCAATCTCCAGATTCTTCAGAATGTTCATTTTCAGGTTCAATTGGTATTCGATCATTTCCTCCACCGTATGGGGCAAATTTCGTTCCTGTTTAAAAATGCCCAGCATTTCCGGGTTCGTCATCCCGACGAACCGTTCCAGCTCCTGCTCGTTCGTTTCCACGCCGAAATGCCCGAGCGTTCGGATATCGACGTCAAAATGAATCGGCTCGCTGTCGATGATGACCCCGTCCATGTCAAAAATAAATGCGTGTTCCATGTTGATCCTCCATGATCTTCCGGTACTCGCCGGTTTTCCTTTGTACGTTCATGTTCGTTGGGCGGCAGGCTCGATCGGCGTCCCCGCCATCTCCGGATCCGGATTAAACATAAAGGACAGCAGCACGCTGCTGTCCTTTATGGTGCCGGAAAGGGCGTTAGCGGCCCAGGGTGTCCGTGATCAAGATCCGTTACTCCCTGCACGCAAAATAAGCACGTGATCGGCATTCCGCTGAAAATGGTACGGTACGGCTTTCGTTTCCGCGTCCCATCCCTCGCTTTGGGCAAACGCGATCAATCGCTCCGCTTCATCCGGCCTGCGGCCGCTTTGGTCAACCAGCGGGAAAATCCTTAACTCTTTGCCGGTGACCCGAAGCAGCTCCCGCAAGGCGGCGCGATGGAACTCCGCGTCCAGCCTGTCGGCGTATGTAAACAAAAAATGGGCCGACAAGGTCAAGTCGAATTGCCGGTCCCGGAAGGGCAGCGACGGCAGCGTCACGGGCACGTACCTTTCCGGACGCCTTTCCATATCCTCCGTGCAGGACCGCAGCGCTTGAAGGCGTTCGGCGCGCAATGCTTCGACATCGCGGAATTCACTCCAAATGTACCGCTCCCGCTGCGTTGCCACATGTTCCATGGCATGGTCGATATCCCGGAGGCCCTTTTCAAGCAGCAGGCCCGCCTCATGGCCATATGCGATATCCGCCGCCGTCACCTCGCAGCCAAGCTCGCCCGCCTTGGCCGTAAACGAGCAGGCGCCGGCCGGACAGTCCAGGATTCTTTTGCCTTGAATATGATGCTCCTCGAGGCCGAACATACGCATATATTCCTCGTATGTCCTGCCGATAAAGACGATCCGCTCCAGCATGTTTTCCGCCGGCTCTGCGTCTCGTCCGCTCTTTGCGCTAAACCCTCTGCTATCCTCTGCTCTGCTCATCTCGTCTCAACTCACCTTTCCGAATATGTCATCCGCACGGATGAGTCCGTGCTTATGGAAATATTATCCTATTCGAATCGATAAGTCCAGAACCTTTCCGTACTAAACCGGCTTTTGATCTGTTCATCCTCTTCGGAATACGTGCCCAGCATTTCACTCCAGCGGAACTGGGAGGCGTGCGCACGGATGGAACCGAATTTGTTCGGCAGGAAATCCCTGACGTCGACCGCGACGTCCGGTTTGCCGATGATCTGCTCGCAGCCTTTCGCAAACGCGACGCAGTTCACGACGGGACGCTGTTCCTTCGGCATGGCCGCAACCGTCCGGATCACCGCTTCCCCGGTGGCATCATGGTCCGGATGGACGCTGAATCCCGGGTAAAACGTAATGATAAGGGACGGCTTCACTTCATCGATCAGCTTGCGCAGCATGCCGTCCAGCATGTCCCGGTCTTCGAATTCGATCGTTTTATCATGAAGCCCCATCAGGCGCAAATCCTGAATGCCGATCGAGCGGCAGGATGCCTCAAGCTCCTTCCGACGGTGCTCCGGCAGCGTGACGCGGTTGGCCACGAGCGGTTTGCCCATGTTTCTCGCCATTTCGCCCAGCGTCAAGCACGCATACGTCACGGTTGCGCCTTCATGGATGCGTTTGGCCAGCGTTCCGGAAGTGCCGAAGGATTCATCGTCCGGATGGGGAAATACGACCAATATATGATTTTCCATTTTCTATAATCACCCTTTCACTTGATGACGGCAGACTTGCTGTTTAGAACGGTTCTTTGCCCAACTGCAGCGCGACGACCAGCTTGCCGTCGCTGTCATGGCCCGCCATAATCAGCCGCTCGGTTTCCGTTTCCTCGAAATGCGTCAATCCTTGCGAATAAATCCAGCCTTGCTCCATCTTAAGCCCGACGCGGTATGGCCCCGTTCCTTGAATCTTTCCGTGGGTATACCGGACGATGCCGTTTTTGATGAACGTCGAGGCCGTAAACTTCGATTCGTCGTTATGCGAAGCATAAGCCCCCGTCGTCATTTCGAGATGTATATAAAGATCCTGATCCTGCAGTTTGTCGATTAACTCCTGAACCATCTGCGGATTAATAAGCTGCAATCCAATCCCTCCGTTTCCAAGACGTCTGTCGAAATCGTCCGAATCCTCCTGCAAACCAGGTTCGATCGATCCCGAATGCTGCAGGTCCAAACTGCAACATATTTTATTATAATTCAAAGCACTTCATTTTCACAAACATGCTTTTGCCTCATCCGGCCGGCTATACCGTTAAAAAACTCGACTTGTACTCGAATTAGCCCGCATAGCGGAGCCGATCGGCGAACCATGATGTTTTCGCATTGCTAAAATCGGCTTTTATGCCCCATCCCGTTGAACGAAAAAAGCTGCCTTACGGCAGCCTTTTTCCCCATATTTCCGTTTAATCGGCCAATGCCTTGCCCTTGGTTTCTTTCCCCAGAAAAAGCACGCCCAAGGCCCCGATCAAAATGATGACGAAAAACATGATAAATATCGCATTGATTTCGACGTGACGCTGCACCAAATACCCCACAAGGAACGGCGCGATGACGCCGCCGATCCGGCCGACGGAGGTCGCAATCCCGACGCCCGTCGAACGGACCGAAGTCGGATACAGCTCCGGCGTGTAGGCGTACAGGCCGCCCCAAGCACCGAGGTTGAAAAACGAAAGGCAGATCCCCGCCGCGATAAGCGAGCCGGCCGAATCGGCGTTGCCGAACCAGGCGGCGCTGACGGCGGTGAGAACCAAGTAGGTGATCATGACGAATTTCCGGCCGAATTTCTCGATGAAATACGCAGCCGTAAAATAACCCGGAAGCTGGGCGATCGTCATGATCAGCACGTATTCGAAGCTTTTGATCAGGCTGAAGCCCTTCATCGTCATGACGGACGGAAGCCAAAGGAACATCCCGTAATACGAAAACACGACCGTAAACCACAAAATCCACAGCATCAACGTCGAGCGGCTATGTTCGCGGGTCCAGATGGAGGCCAGCTTGCCGGCAAACGATAAGGATGCCGCTTGGGTCCGATTGTTCCGGTATACGGGCGAATCGTCGATGGCGCGGCGCAGATACAGCGCGTAAAAGGCCGGAAGAGCACCAATGACAAAAGCGATCTGCCATCCGTAAGCCGGAATCAAAAAATACGATATGAGCGCGGCGGCCAGCCAGCCGCCCGCCCAAAAGCTCTCCAGCAGCACGACGGCCCGTCCCCGCTGGCTCGGATGGACGCTTTCGGACACCAGCGTCGACGCCACCGGCAGCTCGCCCCCAAGGCCGACGCCCGTAATAAAACGAAGCAGGCACAGCACCCAGAAGCTGGAGGCGAGCGCCGACAATCCGCTGGCTATCGAAAAGATGAGCAGCGTCCACAGCAAAACCTTCTTTCGGCCGAATTTATCGGCCAGATACCCGGCGGCGGCCGCGCCGACGACCATTCCGACGGAATTGACGCTCGTCAAAATGCCCACATCCTGCGGGGAGAGTTTCCACTCCAGCTGTAATGCCGTCACGATAAAAGAAATGATGCCGACGTCCATGGCGTCGAATAACCAGCTGAGGCCGGCGCTGAAAAGCAGTTTTCTCGTTTTTGGTTTCATAAGCGTTGCATCATTCATCTGGTTGACTACTTCCTCTACATTTATTCTTTTAATCTTTGAACCCAGGTTTTAAGGCGTTATGGTTAGTTTGCCCAATAAATAGATCAGAAGCTGCTGATTATGCGCGGAAATTCGCGACAATACCTTCGCCAGAAACGCATCGCGGATTTGCACGCCGCGTTCGACCTCCGCTTTCCCTTTCGCGGAAATGGACACCCAAACGATCCGGCGGTCGTTTCCGTCCCGTTCGCGCTGAATCAAACCGTTTTTTTCCATCCGGTCGAGCAGCATCGTAACCGCCGCCGGGCTTGTCGCCAGGAGCGGCGTCAGGTCGGAAGGCTTCATCCGCTCGTTTTCGCCCAGCACTTCGAGCACGGCCAACTGAGCTTCGGTGAGCGCCGGAGCCAACTCGTTCTCCATATGCAGTTTATAATCTTTGCTTAGTTTGGACCATATTTTCGCAAATTCGGAAGTATGCACGGGTTATACCTTCCTTTCGCAAGCAATGTTTTACAGGATTAACTTTCGCGCATTTCGTGCCAATTCCTTCTGCAATTCCGAATTTTTTTAGAAAAACATCGTCCGACACCGTTCCCCAAAAGACGATTCACGGACGTTTCACCGCCTCAAAAAAGGCATCGTTCGCAATTGAGCGAAGATGCCTTTTTTCACGCTTTAACGCCGGGTTCGGACAGCATCCGATGTCACGTCGTTTCCTCGAATGCCAGCAGCGCCGAAATTTCATCTTTTTTCTCCAGGTGAACAAGCAGTTTTCCTGTCGATTTGCGTTCGGCGATCGGAGCCTGCTCCGAACTGAACGCATAACTTAAGCCGTCCCGCGTGATAGCCGTAATTTGCAGCGGCTGGCGGCAATAAAACGCTCCGGCAATGCGGCTGCCGTTCGGCTTCACGCGTTTGCCTTCCTTGAATTCGAACGTCGCCAGCCCTTTGCCTCCCCGGCTTTGCGGCTGGTAATCCGCGAGCAGGGAACGTTTGCCGTATCCGAGATCGGTCAAGGTCAGCACTTCGCCTTCGTCATCCTCAACCCACAACGCGGACACGACCTCGTCGCCGTCGCGAAGCTGGATGCCTTTCACGCCGGCGGAGACGCGGCCCATGGCGTTGACTTCCTGCTCCTTGAACCGGATGCTCATGCCTTCTTTGCTCACAAGCAAAATGTCTTTGCTACCGTCGCTCAGCGTGACGGAAATGACCTCGTCCTCCGCGCCGACCTTGCAGGCGGCAACCGCGCTTGAGCGATTAGTCATGTATTCTTTTAATTCCGTGCGTTTGACCTGCCCTTTTTTCGTGACGAACACCAGGGAGCGGTTCGGCTCCTCGAAATTCGTGACCGGAATGACGTCGACGATGACGTCTTCTTTGGACAACTGGATGACATTGACGATGGCGGTACCCGGGTCCTTCCATTTGAATTCCGGAATTTGGTGGACAGGCAGCAGGAAATATTGGCCTTTTTGCGTAAAGATGAGCAAATTGTCCAGCGTATTGATTTCGAACACCCTGGATATATAATCCCCTTCCTTCACGCCCGAGCTGCTGAGCTCCCCGCCGGACCGCGTAAAGGAAAGCATGCTTGTCCGCTTGATGTATCCGTCTTTAGACAACGTCACCAGCACATCCTCGGAGCTGACGATGACTTCAAGGTTGACCTTGATTTCCTCGACTTCCTCCTGAATGGCGCATCTGCGGTCAATGCCGTATTTGTCGCGGATTTCAAGCAGTTCCTTACGGATCAGCGCGATCAGCTTCTTGTCGCTTTCGAGGATGGACCGGTAATTGTCGATTTTTTTCAGCAAATCCTCAAGCTCTTTTTGCAGCGTCGTGATCTCCAGGTTCGTCAAACGGTACAGCTGCAGCGTCAGAATCGAATCCGCCTGCCGCTCCGTAAAGCCGAACATCCATTGCAGATTATTTTGGGCATCCTGGCGGTTTTTCGACGCTTTGATGGCGGCGATAACCTCGTCGAGAATGTTCAGCGCCTTCACGAGTCCTTCGAGCACGTGGGCCCGGTCTTCGGCTTTTTCCAATTCGAAGCGGGTACGGTTCGATACCACTTCGCGCTGGTGGGCGATATACGCCTCCAGCATCGCCTTCAGGCCAAGCTGCTGCGGCGCCTTGTTGACGATCGATACCATGTTGAAGTTGTACGTGACCTGAAGATCGGTCTTTTTCAGCAGATAAGCCAAAATGCCCTGGGCATCGGCCTCCTTTTTGATTTCGACCACGATCCGCAGACCGTCCCGTCCGCTTTCGTCGCGCACCTCGGCAATGCCTTCGATTTTTTTCTCCAGCCGGATATTTTCCATTTGGGTGACAAGGCGCGATTTTACGACCTGGTAAGGGATCTCCGTAATGACGATCTGCTGTTTGCCGCCGCGCAAAAATTCGATGTCGGCTTTGGAACGGAGATAAATCCGTCCTTTCCCCGTCCGGTAGGCCTCTTTGATTCCCTCTTCGCCCATGATCAGGCCGCCGGTCGGAAAATCGGGACCCTTGATAAAGGTCATGATTTCTTCCAGCTCGATTTCCGGTTTTTGCATCACCGCCACGCAGGCGTCGATGACTTCGCGCAAATTATGCGGCGGAATCTCCGTCGCAAATCCCGCGGAAATCCCGCTGACCCCGTTGACGAGCAGGTTCGGATAACGGGAAGGCAGCACGACGGGCTCCTTCGCGGAATTGTCGAAGTTGTCCTTGAACTGCACCGTCCGTTTGTCGATGTCCCGAAGCATCTCCATCGCGATCGGCGACAGGCGCGCTTCGGTGTAACGCATCGCCGCCGGCGGATCGTCGTCGATCGAACCCCAGTTGCCGTGCCCGTCGACGAGCACATGCCCCATTTTCCATGGCTGGGCCATGCGGACCATGCCGTCGTAGATGGAGGAGTCCCCGTGCGGATGGTAATTACCCATCACGTCGCCGACGGTTTTGGCGGATTTGCGGTATGCTTTGTCCGGCGTATTGCCGGATTCGTACATGGCGTACAAAATGCGCCGCTGCACGGGCTTAAGCCCGTCGCGGACGTCGGGAATGGCGCGGTCTTGAATGATATATTTGGAATACCGGCCGAAGCGGTCGCCGACGACCTCTTCGAGATAAGCCGGCAGAAACTGTTCTGATAAACTCATCGATTCACCTTCTATTCCTCGAACTCTCTAAAGTCGACATTTTCCACGATCCAGCGCTTGCGCGGGTCGATTTTGTCGCCCATCAGCGTGGATACGCGGCGCTCCGCCTTCGCCGCATCTTCGATCTGTACCTGCAGCAGCGTGCGCGTTTCCGGGTTCATCGTCGTCTCCCACAGCTGTTCGGGATTCATCTCGCCGAGTCCTTTGTAGCGCTGCAGCTCGTAATTTTTGCCGAATTCCTTCAAGTAGTTTTGCAGCTGCTCGTCGCTGTAGGCGTAACGGACCGTTTCCAGCTTGCCCGACTTCCGCGAAATTTTATACAGCGGAGGCTGGGCGATGTACACGCGGCCCTCGTCGATCAGCGGCTTCATGTAACGGTAAAAGAACGTCAGCAGCAGCACCTGGATGTGCGCGCCGTCCGTATCGGCGTCCGTCATGATGATGATTTTGGAGTAATTGCTGTCTTCGATTTCAAACTCGGTTCCGATTCCGGCTCCGATCGCATTGATGATCGTGCGGTATTCCTCGTTTTTCATGATATCGGCAAGTTTGGCTTTTTCGGGGTTGAGCGGTTTCCCCTTCAGCGGCAGGATCGCCTGAATTTTCGAATCGCGGCCCTGTTTGGCCGATCCGCCGGCGGAGTTTCCTTCGACGACGAACAGCTCGGTACGGGTAAAGTCCTTCGATTGGGCCGGACTCAGCTTGCCACCGAGGCTCGTTCCCTCGCTCCGTTTTTTCCCGCTCCGCATGTCGTCGCGGGCCTTGCGGGCCGCTTCACGCGCTTTGGAAGCCTGAATCGCTTTTTTGATGAGCGTCTGGGCCACCTGCGGGTTTTCCTCCAGGAAAATTTGCATTTTTTCGGTCACGATCGCGTCGACCGTGCTGCGCGCCGATGCGCTTCCCAGCTGGTCTTTCGTCTGACCGACGAATTCGACTTCGGCCATTTTGACGCTGATGACCGCCATCATGCCTTCGCGCAGGTCGTTGCCTTCAAGATTTTTGTCTTTTTCTTTGAGCATATGGTTTTTGCGCGCGTAATCGTTCATGATCCGCGTATATGCCGTCTTGAAACCGGTTTCGTGCGTTCCCCCGCCCCGCGTCGGGATCGAATTGACGAACGAAGCGAGCGTTTCGGTATATCCCGCGTTGTATTGGAGCGCAACCTCGACTTCAACGTCGTCCTTTTCGCCGTAAAAGTGAATGACGTCGTGCAGCACGTCTTTGCCTTCGTTCAAAAATTCGACGAACTGGCTTGCCCCGCCTTCGTAATAAAATTCGTCCATGCGGTCGGAGCGCTCGTCTTTAATGACGATGCGAAGCCCGGAATTCAGGAAGGCGATTTCCTGCAGGCGTTCCGCCAGCGTATCGTAGTTGAACTGGATTCCGCTTTGGAACACGCGAATGTCCGGCTTAAAGGTGACCTTGGTGCCGGTTTTGTTCGTGTTGCCGAGCACTTCGAGTCCCGTCACCGGTTCGCCGACATGCTCCTTGCCGTTTTTGTCCTGCCAGTATTCGAAACGCTGGCGGTGGATCTTGCCGTCGCGGTAGATTTCGACCTCGAGCCATTCGGAAAGCGCATTGGTCACCGAAGCCCCGACGCCGTGCAGGCCGCCCGATTTTTTGTATCCGCCTCCGCCGAATTTCCCTCCCGCGTGCAGGATGGTGAATACGACCTGCGGCGTAGGGATTCCCATTTTATGCATTCCGGTCGGAATGCCCCGTCCGTTATCCACGACGGTGATGGAACCGTCTTTATGCAAAGTAAGATCTATTCTCGTGCAGTATTTGGCCAAATGCTCATCGACGGCGTTATCCACGATTTCCCATACCAGATGATGAAGCCCCGATGAACTGGTGCTGCCAATATACATGCCTGGGCGTTTGCGAACCGCAACCAGGCCTTCGAGCACTTGAATGTCGTCTGCATCGTAACTGGCGCTGCCTGCTTCGTTGCTGCCCGGCGACTTTGCAAACATATCGATCTGCTCGACCATTCATGCTCCCCCTTTGTGTTTCTTTATGTAGGATATCATCCAAAATGCAAACAGATGTTTTGTTTTGTTATCCTTGTCCATTTTAATTCAAGATATCCCTTTTCGTAAAGACAAGGAATGAGATTACGATCGCGGCAATTGCCCAAACGGACAAAACCGCAAGCGAAAAAGCCAGGTTCATGCCTTCGATCGGAGCCGGCGTACCGGACAGGTAATCGGTCAGCTCCAGGTTGACCATAAACAAATATTTCGCGCTTTTCCAGGCCGAAGCCATGTTGGTCAGAATGGTTCCCGCGATCAGCGCGGCCATCATCACCACGATGCTTGCCGCCGTGCTCCGGACGAGCACCGACACCATGAACGCAAGCGATGCGACGACAAGGCTCACGAACCAGATCAATCCGCCTTCCATCAGCAAATATTGCCACTGCGGCACCGCGTGCACCGCGGACATGTCGACATCGGACCCTTGGATCCGAAAACCGGTGAAGACCGGAAAATCAAACCCTTTATATCCGAAAACCGCCCCGGAAATGAGATACGCGATGACAAAAGCGGACACGATGATCAGCGAAGAGAACATGTAAAGCGTGATCAGCTTGCTGAGCAGCACCTTCCACCTTTTGACCGGGCGGGTCAGCAACATTTTGATGGTGCCGCTCGTTCGTTCCCCCGATACTATATCGGATGCGATCGCCATAATGAGAAGAGGAATGAACAAAGTTATGGAATTTGCCATAAACTCGCGCGTAAACGTCACGCCGTTCGGTTCGTTCGGGTTCACGTCATGCTCCAAATAATATTGCAGCTGCTGCACGAAGATTTTCCTGAATTTCTTCCACTCGTCCGGCACCCGGTCGCTTCCGAGCGAATTTTCATTATCCGTGATTTGCTGCTGCACTTCAAGCCGCCAGTCGCCTTTGAATTTGTCCCGCGTTTGTTCGGCGGACCGCATTTGCGCATAGGTAAACACCGGGACCAGCACAAGCAAGATGAGCAAAATGACGTAAAAACGCTTCTTTTTGATGATTTTGATCGTTTCGTTTTTGATCAGGGGCAGCACGCTAATCAATACTCTCACCCTCCGTCATTTTCAGGAACAGCTGCTCGAGCGTCGGGTTGATTTTATGGACCCCGCGGACGCGGATGCCCATGGCGACGAGATGCGAAACCGTTCCGGAAATCAGTTCCTCTTCCATCGCCGTTACGACCGATTGTCCGCTCATCCCTGCGATGATCGCGTCGTCCAGCACCTGTTCAGCATGTTCGATGACCTCGATGCCTTCCCGCATCGCCAGTTCCCGTTTTCCGGCTTCAACAGGTTCCACGTCCCAAATGACGTATTTCGCGTTAGCGGCCACGAGCTCCCCGACTTCTCCAACCGCAAGCACCCGGCCGCGGCTGATGATGGCCACCCGGTCGCATAAAAGCTGGATTTCGCTGAGCAGGTGGCTGGATACGAAAACGGCCAGTCCGCCGTCCGCCAGCTCCCGGATAAATTGGCGCAGTTCCTTGATGCCCTTCGGATCGAGCCCGTTGGTCGGTTCGTCGAGGATGAGCAGCTTCGGCCTGCCGAGCAACGCTTGCGCAATGCCGAGCCTCTGCCGCATCCCGAGCGAATACGTTCTGACCTTGTCGTGGATCCGCTGGTCCAGCCGGACGATATCCACCACTTCCTGAATTCGTTGCTTGTCGATTCCCGGTTGCATGCGCGCAAAATGCTCCAGATTTTCCCATCCGGTCAAATACGTATAGACTTCCGGATTTTCAACGATCGAGCCGACGAAACGGAGCGCTTGTTCCTGCTGGCGGTTCACGTCGTAACCGCATACTTTGATGACTCCGCTGCTCGGTTTGATCAAATCCACCAGCATGCGGATCGTCGTCGTTTTTCCTGCCCCGTTCGGGCCCAAAAAACCGAAAATTTCGCCCTCCCGGACATCGAACGTCACGTCCTCGATGATCCATTTTTTTCCGATCCTTTTTTTGACGTGTTCGACCGATAAAACGATGGATTCCCTTTGGTCCGGACTGACCGTCATTGACATGTTCTCCCTCTCCTTTCTTCCGTATGCTTGATTAGCGGATGGCCTGAACGATCCGGACGGCGATTTGCTGGTACCCGTCACCGTTCGGATGAAAATGATCCGACGCCAAATACCGGTCCAAATGCTGCTGGAAAATGTCGAAGGTCGGCACAAGCGTCATATTGCCGTTTTTATTGATCGTGTCGAGGGCCGCTTCATTCCATTTTGCAACGGCCTGATTTCCCGGGACCTGAAGCTCCTCGATATCCCCGAACGGATTATACAATCCGACGTACACGATCATGGCGTCCGGATTAATCGCGCGGATGCGTTCCAAAATCGTTTTCAGCTGCGTCGATGCTTTCGGCAGTCCTTTCAACAGGTCCTCCGGATCGAGCTCCTGCCCCTTGGCAGTCGTCGACGTTCCGGAAATGCCTTTGGACGCAAGGTCCGCTCCCTGGAATAGATCGTTCCCTCCGATGGATAGGAGGATGACGTCGGCTTCTCCAAGCACGTACTTCGTCCCCCGTTCTTCAAGCTTCGGCAGGAGCCCCGTCGTCGTCAGGCCGTTAATGCCCAAATTGTTCAGGAGCGTCGCTTTCCTGCCGGCAGCCGTCAGCTCCCGGATCGTTCGCCGCGCAAACCCCATCCCGGAGTTGTCGCCCGTGCCTTTTGCAAGCGAATCGCCGATGACCGCAAATTTCAGTTCCTTATTGGCTGCCGGGGTTGCCGGACCCGTTTCCTTATCCGGGGTTGCGACTTTGGCGGGCCGATCTTTTGCGGCCTGCGGATTCTGAATGTCCTTTACCGCATACACAAAGCCTGCCAACAGGAGCAGCGTGGAAAATACGGATAAAATACTGACGCTGCGCCAAATCCATTTCGATGATTTCAAAACCGATCCCTCCATGTCGACGTCATGCGATTCGTCATTTTTCCGGCAATACATATGTACATAAACATAAATCTTCTAGGATCAATTTGCAAATCCGACGGTCGTTTTGCACCGTTTTCATTTCGCCTTGAAACCATGATTCGATGCAAAAACGGGCTGGCGTTCCATCCGTTTTTCAAATAAAAAAAGCCCGTTCCATCAGGAAACGGACTTTTTCTTCAAACCGCAAGCTTACGATATATAATATTAGAATTAGTTCGCGATAAATTCTTGCACCCAGTACCCGTTGTAGTAAGCCACGCCGATCGTCGTGTAGTTGCTGTTCAAAATGTTGGCGCGGTGTCCTTCGCTGTTCATCCAGGCGTTCATGACATCTGCAGGGGTTTTTTGGCCCTTAGCGATGTTTTCGCCCGCATAGCTGAAAGAAATGCCATATTTTTTCATCATGTCGAACGGAGAGCCGTACGTCGGGGAATTGTGGTCGAAGTAGTTGTTGTTGCTCATGTCCTTCGCTTTATCCATCGCCATATTGGACAATTTTGCATTTTCCGTCAGCGGCTTCAAGCCCGCTTTGGCGCGTTCCTGGTTGACCAGCTTGACCACTTCGGCAGTATAAGCCGATGGGTTCGAAGACGTTCCGGTCGACGGTTTGGACGTTTCCGGCTTGGATGGTGCAGGCTTCGACGGTGCAGGCTTGGAAGGCTGCGGCTTGGACGTTTCCGGCTTCGAAGGCGTCGGTTTCGAAGATGCCGGCGTTGTCGGCTGCGGGTTCGTTGCCTGGCCAGCGCCCGGGAATTGGAATTGATATTTGAATACGTAAGCACCACCGTTGTTTTGCAGCCATTTCTCCACATAGCTTTGCAGATCCTGCAGGTTTTGGAAGCCGCTTGGCGCCGGTACGGAATTTTGCTGGGCAGACGCTGCCGATGCCGGACCTGCTCCAATCAGACCCACCGCCAAAACGGCGGCACATGCCGTGCTGACCAATGTTTTCATCACTTTATTGTTCTTCATGGATACATCTCCTTCTCATGGTGTTGTTGCTCGAACCGATCCATTCCGGTTACAAAGTTGTCATTTCTTACTCCCACATTGTAACATGTTTGTATTCCTTGTGTAGGCCTCAAATATTGGAAGTGAATTTCCAGAAATCCGATTCCAGGCTTGATACGAAAAGCGGGGGGCTTTGACGCTACCGGGGTTTATGTCGAATTTCGGCGAAACAAAGTCCGTATGCCTCGCCGAAGCTCCAAACGGCAACGGGAGTGAGCCTCCCTAAGTTTTTTTCAGCCCCTGACTCCGGCAGGAATTCGCGGGCAAACGACAAAAAAGCCCGTCCCGAAACGGGACGAGCGTATCATCATGTATAGTGAATTAGTTCAGTTTTCTCACGAATTGATATCCGATTTTTTCGAAACCGATATGTTCATAAAATGCATGCGCCGGTGCTCTTTCCACCCGATTGCCGCTCACCAGGAAAAGCGTTTGGCTTCCTTGCTTTTTGCCCCACTCTTCCGCGCTGCGGATCAGCCTTTTGCCGATGCCTTGACCGCGGTGTTCCTTGGCCACGATCAGAGCCGACACCTGCGTCGCCGTCTCGTTTCTCGCAAAGGACTTCACCTGATTCAGCGCAACCATGCCGATGACCTTGCCGTCAAGTTCAGCAACCATTGTGCAAAGCTTCGGATTGCTCTCGGAAGCTTCGATCCGCTCGCGCATCACGTTAATGGTCGTCGGATAATTCAGTTCCCGCATCAAAGCCACGACGGCTTCGAGGTCGCTGTCGCAATTCGAGAAACGTATTTGCAGGGCGGGTGCCAGAATGTTACTGTTCATGATCATATTCCTCCACTTTTAAAAGACTGGCGGCATGTTTCGCCGTATTCCGTGCTTTCTGAAGATCCCCATCAGCGCTTAAGGCGACAGCCATTCTTCGGCCGGCTCTCGTCTCAGGCTTGCCGAACACCCGGACTTGGGTCCGCGGCAGGCTGAGCGCTTCCTCTATGCCTCCAACAGTAAAATTCGTACTTGCGTCGTCCGCTTTCAAAGTTGCCGAAGCACCCGGCGTCAGCAATTCGACCGACGGGATCGGAAGTCCGAGAATCGCTCTGACGTGCAGGGCAAATTCCGATAAATCCTGGGTGATCATCGTCACCATCCCGGTATCATGCGGACGTGGCGAAACTTCGCTGAATATGATTCCATCTTTCGTAACAAACAACTCGACTCCGAAAACGCCATAACCGCCCAATTCGTCGGTGATGGCTTTCGCGATGAGCTCCGCTTCCTTCAATTGATCCGGGCTGAGCTCATGAGGCTGCCAGGATTCAACATAGTCGCCGTCTTTCTGAATGTGGCCGATCGGTTTGCAAAAGGTGGTGCCGCTTACAGAGCGTACGGTCAGCAGCGTGATTTCGCTTTCGAACGAAACAAACGATTCGACGATGACGCGGCTGTTTTTGGCGCGTCCGCCTTCCATGGCGGCGTTCCAGCATGCTTCAACATCATCCTCCGTACGGCACACGCTTTGGCCTTTGCCGGATGAGCTCATGATCGGCTTGACCACGCATGGCGTTCCCAAAACGGCAACTGCTTTCTTCAGCTCCTCCAAACTATCGGCAAAACGGTAATCCGCAACCTTCAGGCTAAGCTTCTCGGCGGCCAGACGGCGGATGCCTTCGCGGTCCATCGTCAGGCGCGCGGCCCGTGCCGTCGGAACGACGCGGTACCCTTCTTCCTCCAGCTCAAGCAGTGCCTCGGTTGCGATTGCTTCTATTTCAGGTACAATCAGATCCGGTTTTTCCTGATGAATCATCTGTTTCAGGGAATCGGCATCGAGCATATCAATCACATGGGACCTATGCGCGACCTGCATGGCGGGCGCATGTTCGTATCGGTCCACGGCAATGGTTTCCACGCCCAGTCTCTGGGCTTCCAGTACTACTTCTTTCCCCAATTCGCCGCTGCCCAGCAGCAGCATTTTCTTGGCATGTGCAGAAAAAGGAGCACCCCACACCACTTCCCTATTCCCCCCTACTAGTGTATACCACATCTGTATACCTCAATCACTATTTTCGGGGTTTAGGAGAAAGATTGCAAGAGTGCTCCGACATTTTCCTCTAATGTTCACAAACTTTCCTCATTTTTAGGCCTTAAGGCTGTCGAATCAGTGAGGAAGTTCATTGATTTTACAGAAGTTTGTTGTGAAATGTTCCAAATCGTTTCCGGATCAAACGAATTTAAACTGGGCTTCGATCAGGCCGTGGTACGTTCCGCGCTGACGCATCAGCTCGGCATGGTTGCCCTCTTCCTTGATCTCCCCGTGATCCAGCACGACGATTTTGTCGGCGTGGCGGATCGTCGACAGACGGTGCGCCACGATAAACGAAGTCCGGCCTTCCAGCAGCACCTTCAGCGCCTCCTGAATTTTCAGCTCCGTTTCCGTATCGATGCTCGCCGTCGCTTCGTCCAAAATGAGAATCCGCGGATCGGCCAAAAGGGCGCGCGCGAAGGATAGCAGCTGGCGCTGACCCATCGACAGCATGTTGCCGCGCTCCTCGACCTCCGTATCGTAGCCGCCCGGCAATTTTTCGATGAATTCGTGGGCGTTGACGGCTTTCGCCACCGCTTCGATTTCTTCGTCGGTCGCATCCAATCGTCCAAACCGGATATTGTCGCGGATCGTGCCGGAGAAAATAAACGTATCCTGAAGGACGATGCCGATCTGGCTGCGCAGCGTTTCCAGCTTCACGTCGCGGATATCCATGCCGTCGATCGTGATTTTCCCGCCGGAAATGTCGTAGAACCGGCTGAGCAAGTTGATGATCGTGCTTTTGCCTGAACCTGTATGCCCGACGAGCGCGATCGTTTGGCCGGCTTTGACGTCCAGGTTGATCCCTTTCAGCGCCTGACGGCCTTTGACGTATTCGAACACGACGTTGTCCAGCCTGATGTCGCCTTTGATTTTCGGCATCGGCACGGCGTCCGGCTTATCGTCGATGCTCGGCTTCTCGTCGATGAACTCGAAGATCCGCTCGGAAGAAGCCATCGCCACCAGCAGCTGATTGTACATTTGGCCGAGACGGTTGATCGGCTCCCAGAAGCTGCCGACGTAACTCGAAAAGGCGACGAGAAGGCCGACGGTCAACTGGTCATGCTGGATCAAATAAGCGCCGAACCAGAACAGGATCAGCGTACCGATCCCGCCCGTAATTTCGATCAGCGGCCCGAAACCTTGGTTGAGGGCGGAAGCCCGGTCCCAAGATTTTTTGCTGTCCATGTTCATTTTGTCAAAGAACTTGATGTTTTCCTGCTCCTGCGTAAACGCTTGGGTCACGCGGATTCCTTGGATCGATTCGTTCAAGTGGGAGTTGATCCGCGAGTTTTTCATCCGCACGTCCTGCCAAGCCCGGCGGATTTTGATCCGCAGCTTGGTCGATATGAAAAACATGATCGGCACGGTCAAAATGACCGCCAGCCCCAGCTTCCAGTTGATCAGAAGCAAAATGACGACGATGCCCATCAGCTGCACGCAGTCGATCATCAGGTTGACGACGCCGTTCGTAAACAGCTCCTGCAGCGAGTTGACGTCATTCGTGACGCGCACGAGCACCGATCCCGCCGGACGTTTATCGAAAAAGTTGAACGACAGCTTCTGGATATGCTTGAACAAATCGCTCCGCAGATCATATATGACGCGTTGTCCGATAATATTCGTAAATTTGATGCGGAACGTGCTCGCCAGCCACTGAATAATATAAAGCACAAGGACGCATGCCGTAATCGTATAAAGCCAGGTCAAGCTCGGGGAGCTGCCGTCCGTCGGCGCGATCGCCTTGTCGATCGCCATACTCGTCAAATACGGAACCGTCAGCTTCGTCACCGTGCCGAGGACCATCATCAGAATGACCAGCGGCAGCAGCTGTTTGGCATAAGGTTTCATGTAGGAAAACAATCTCGTCAACTGCGACCAGTTAAACGGTTTTTCGATGACTTCGTCGTCCTGGTACACGAAGCGTTCCCCGGTTTTGCCGGAGGCGTTGCCCTTCGCTTTGCCCGCTTCTTGATGCGAACGCTTCTCTGCGTTAAAAGCCGTACTCATGAGCTCACCTGCTCTCCTGCATCCCCATTCATCCGGGCAATGTGGTCTGCATATTGTATATGGTATACGTCCTGGTATGGGCCAGGAACCGCAATCAATTCATCGTGTCTGCCCCGCTGCACGACTTTGCCTTCATCCAAAACGAGGATCTCGTCGGCATGACGGAGCGAGGAAATCCGGTGCGCGATAATAAACGTGGTCCGTCCCTTCATGACCTCCTGGAATCCCGCCTGGATCTCGTGTTCGGTTTCCATGTCGACGGCGCTTGTCGCATCGTCCAGGATCAGAATCTTCGGATTTTTGAGCAGGGCGCGCGCGATCGCGATCCGCTGCTTCTGCCCGCCGGACAAGCCCATTCCCCGTTCCCCGACGATCGTGTCGTAGCCTTCGGCCATTTCCATGATAAAGTCATGGGCTTTGGCGAGCTTCGCCGCCCGGATGATCTCGTCCATCGATACGTCCTTCATGCCGTATGCGATGTTGTTGCGGATGCTGGAGGAAAACAGGAACGTTTCCTGGAACACGGATGCCACTTGGCTCCGCAGGCTGTGCACTTGAATATCGTTAATGTTGACGCCGTCCAGCTTGATGCTGCCGCTGTCCACGTTGTAGGCATGCATCAGCAGCTGAATGATGGTCGATTTGCCGGAGCCGGTTCCGCCAAGCAGGCCGATGACCGTTCCCGGAGGCGCATCGAGATTGATGTCCTTGATCGCCGGAAGCTTGTTCCCGTAAGCGAAGGTGACGTTTTCAAAAGTGACGTGCCCCTTGACGTCCTCCGCGCGCAGCGCGATGGCGCCTTCCTTATCCTTCACGTCGATCGGCTGGTTCAACAGCTCCATGACGCGTTCCCCGGAAGCTTCCGACTGCGTGTAGTTGTTGATCAAATAACCGATGTTCCACATCGGGCCGATAATGTACCAGATCAAGCTGAAAAACGCGACCAGGCTCCCGAGCGTCAGCGATTCGCGGATGACCATCGAGCCGCCGACCCCAAGGAGGATGACGACGCAGATGCAGGCCAAAAGCTCCATTAACGGAAAATAGCTGCTCCACAAACCGGATGCAAAGATCTGGTTGTTTTTGTACCGCTCGTTGCGGATGGAGAACTTATCCACCTCATGAGGCTCGCGCGCAAAAGATTTCACGGTTCTGACGCCCGTGATGTTCTCCTGCACCGACGTGGTCAGCGCGCTGAGCGCAAGGCGCATTTCCTGGAAAGCCGGATGAATTTTGTTTTCGAACTTCAGCGCCACGATCACCAGAAACGGAATGCTGATCATCGTGATGAGCGTCAGCTGCCAGCTGATGGACAGCATGACGACGGCGCCGAAAACCACCATCAGAATCGTATTCAAAATTTGCGGAATGCCGAAGGCGATAAACTGGCGAATCGCTTCGAGATCCCCGGTCAGACGGGACATCAGGTCCCCCGTTCTGGCCTTGTCGTAATAACGGAAAGACAAAACCTGGAGTTTCTCGTAACAGCCGTTCCGCAAACGGTAAGCCAAATAATTCCCCATTCTTCCGCCGAAGAAACCGCTTAAAAATTGCATTAGCGCTTTCAAAGACACGACCGCGATGACGGTCAGCGCAAGCGCGGGGACTTTCTCAAAATGCTGCTCCTGGATGGCATCGTCAATCAGCGTGCGGAGCAGGTTCGGGGTTACAAGCCCGAGTGCAGTAGCTATGGCGAGGCAGAGTATAGATAAATATAAAAAACTTCTCTTCTCCCAAAAAAAGCTCTGCATTTGCCTGAGAACATTCATGGTTCTCCTCCTTCATATCATCTCAAAACTTGATCGCTTCACGTTCCGGATTGCATCCATCCGGCGAAACGCCGTCCTTGGAATCCAGCCCCCGCGGGAAGCCGTTTCGATCTATCGGAATGCGTGCCCATTCGCCTATCCCGATATCCTTCAAAGCGGATCCTGCCGACCGAACGGCGATTTCAGGCCGTTTCCCCTCGTTTTTGCATTTTTTCCCGGAAGTGACGTCGAATATTTTGAAGTTTATCACCCTCTTCCAAAGGCGGCAAAGAGGATAACCGGGCATATTCTCGCTGCATTGGCAATCAATGGTCATTACCTCGGCTTAATCCTGAATTACTTATCAAATCATTGAAAATCCTCGCGTTCTCTGCCGAACCCAACAAGAAGATCATTCCAGCTGGCAAAAGCTTTCCAAAAAGCGAAATACCGCGGTTAACCATTGGGCCATCCGTTCCCGAAACGGTCTCTTTCCTTTCGAAAAATGCGTTTCAACCGTGTAAGGTTCGTCTTTATGATCCCCCGCTAAAAAACACGAAAAAGGAAGCGCCTGACGATGACGCTTCCTTTTTCTCCCGCCGGATTTGCCGGTCATATATGGATGGTTTTTTCCATTTCCTCCAGCTGGGCCGCCAAGCGGTCCCAAACTTCAGGCTGCTCCCCGGAAGCCAAGGATGCGTTAGCAGCCTCCAGCGCTTCATTCAGCTGTTCCCGCAGCCTTTGCGCTTGCCTGGACTGAGCAGCGGCCGCCAATTTGCCGTAGAACTCCACGAGGATTTCCTGCTTTTGGGCGGCTTCCGTGCTTAAAGCTTCTTTGATCACGGGTTCGATGGCGTTTTTCAGCTTCTCCCGGCCGCCCCCTTCGAAGAAATGTTTAGGCGACTTGAAGAGCGGCCAGTAGGCGTTCCAATCCACGAAATGAACCGCCCCCGATTCCTCCCACTGCGGAGAAGCCCATTCCGATTCCTCCGGCGGCGTCAGCATCATCGCGGCGTCGTATTCCCGAATGTCGTTTATCGCTTCTTCCGCAGCGGTCCGCAGCACCGCCTTGCCTTTGTTCTCCAGGCGCAGCGTCGTCGCCCACAGCTCCTGCTCCAGCTCGCGGACGATGGTCCGTTCGAGCTCGCGCCCGCAGCCTTCGAAAATCCGTTTCAACTGGCCGGCATCTTCCCGGAGGACCGACGGATGGAAAGCTTCGGCGAAAAACTCGCCGAGACCGAAACCGATCCGCTGCCTGACATGGAAAAGCAGCTCCAGCGTCTCCTGCTCCATATCGCCGGAAAGATCCTGCCCGGCAAAAGATTCGATCCGCTTCAGGGCAAGCCGGCCGACCTCCTGCAGCTGCAGGCGGCGCCGTTCGCGCGCCCCTTCGTCCTGGCGGGCCAACCCGGCCCACTCGGCGACCCGCCGGCGCACGGCCGAAATCTCCTGCAGGCTGCCGGCCAAAGACAGCTTCGGCAGCTCTTCGCCGGCAAATGCGCCAAGCGCGTTTTCGAAAGCTTCAAAGGCCGATTCCGCATACAGCCTTTGGTCTCCCGCCAGTTTGCCTTCCAGCGCCTTCATGCTGGATACCGGGTAAATATGCGGAAGCCGGATGCCCCGCGCTTTCAGATTGCCCTCGACATGTTTGACGACCTGCTCCAGCTCCTCTTCCGAGGACGCAAGGTCCGAGGCGTTGACGATAAAGAACATTTTATCGAGCGCAAAGCTATCCTTCACCCTGCCGAGCTGGGCCAGAAACTGGCGGTCGCCTTTGGAGAAGGCATGGTTGTAATACGTCACGAAAACGATGGCGTCCGCATGTTTCATGTATTGGAACGTGACGCCCGTATGCCGGGCATGAAGCGAATCGGCGCCCGGCGTATCCACGAGCACGATTCCCTGCTCCGTCAGCGGGCAGCTGTAATATAAATCGATCCGCTCGACGAAACAGGAGCGCGTCTCGTCGGCGACAAAGGTTTTGTAGCGATCCAAATCCACGGTCTGCACCGTGCCGAGCAGCGCCCGGGTCTCCTCCCAGCCTGCCGCCGCCGCTTTCAGGAACCCGTAATGCGGCAGCCCGGCCGGATGGATCCCTTCCGGCTGAAGCCCTTCGACGGCCTGGATCCAGCCTTCCTCCGGCGGCGTTCCGAGCTGCAGCACGGAGAAGGAATATTCCAGGTCTTCCCGGAATGCGGCCGGCGATTTCATCGTCACCTGGGCGGTGCCGTGCTCAAAGCCGTCCTGCGGGGCGAGGATGCGGTTGATCGCCGCTGTCGTCGGATGCGGCGATACCGGCAGCACGCGTTCGCCGAGCAGGGCGTTGGCGAACGACGATTTCCCGGCGCTGAACGCTCCGAACAGCGCCATCGTAAAGGAGCCGCCGGCCAGCGCCTCGGCCCGGCTCTTCAGCCCCCGCGCGGCGGAAGCGAGCGCGGGATAACGCGCAAGCAGCGCCGCCGCGTCCTGCAGGCGGGCTGCTGCGGCGTCCAGCCGCTGGCGGCGGCCGAAGGCCGCGCCGCCAAGCGGCTCCGCCCCGCGTAGCGGGGCGGCGGCGGGCGCGGTCTCCCGCGCGCCCGCGTCCATGCCCTGCGGCTGCGCAGCCGCAGGGGCAGGGGCGCTCACCTCCGGCAGGAAGCCGCGGGTGAGCGTGACGCGCGCCGGCAGCAGCGCCTCGGCGGCTGCCGCGCGCGCCGCGATGTCCCGCTCCAGCTCCTGATAGCGGGACATCGCGGCGGACTTCTCCAGCAGCGCGTTCAGGTCGCGGATCACGCGCTGCTGCTGCTCTTTGGCGGATGCCGCCACATCCGCCAGCACGTCCTCCGCCGCGTTCACCGCGGCGCGGCGGTACATGCCCTTGATGTCTGCCGACAGCATCCGGCAGTAATTCAAAACATATTCGCCGGACATGACCGCATCCGGCTTCACCGAACTCTCCAGCATGCCCTCGCCGATCTCGGGCATCGTCTCCTGCAGCTTTGCCTGCAGCCCTTCCGTCCAGACATTCAGCGATTTGCTCCACTGCTTCAGCAGCTCCAGCAAATGCCACTCGATCTGGGCCGATGTCTGCTCCCGCAGCGCCGCCGCGAACTTGCGCAGCCGCTCCTGCTTCTCCTGCTCCGTCCTGGCGCCGCTGAAAAAGAGCCCTTTCTTGAAGCCGGCCTTCCGGCTTTCCAAAAACGCGCCGGCCAGGTCCCGCAGCTCCGCAGGGGTAATGTTGGCATTGTCGAGCAGCGAATCGACCTGTTTGCGAATGTGCTCGCGCTCCGTTTGCGGCAGCTCCTTCAGCCGCTCCAGCTCTTTGCGGTAGCCGGCGATTTCCGCCTCCAGCTTCGCCGCCGCTTCGGCGCCGCCCATTTCCTCCAGCAGCCGCTCCTTCGTTTCCTCAAGCGAATCCGCATATTTCTTTACATGCTGCTCGGCGATATGGCGAGCGGAGCAATCCAGGCTGTAGCTTAGGATCGGTTCCCGCTTTTCGATCAACCGTACGACCAGTTCCTTGATCTGCTTCCATTGGTTGTACGGATGCTCCGGTTCCTTCAGCGACGTAAACAGCAGGCTCACATAATGGACCTGCCAGCGTTTGAACGCAGCCTCCACTTCGGCCCGATAGCTTTCAAAAGACAGCTCTCTTTCGCGGTGTTTATCGATTTGGTTCACGACAAGATACAGCGGTTTGCCCCAATCGGACAAGCTTTTTGCGAAAGCGAGGTTATTTTCCGACTGCACATGGTTGTAATCCATGACGTACAGCACCGTATCCGCCAGATGCAGCGCCGAATGCGTCGCCTTCTGGTGGCTGTCGTCCGTCGAATCCACCCCGGGCGTATCCATAAGCACGCCGCGCTCGCCCAGCAGCGGAATCCGGTCCCACACCTCGACGGAGGAATACGAGCCGCCATTGGTGCAGTATGCGTATAATTCGTCCAGGGAAACCGTTTGTGGTTCGGATGTTTGCCCTGCCCTATTCGCAGCGGCTGCCGGATAAATCAAGGCTTTCGGCTCGCCGTTGCGGATCGAAACGACGTTGGCGCTCGTCGGAACCGGGCTCGACGGCAGCACCTTTTTGCCGCATAAGGAGTTGATCAGACTGGACTTGCCGGCGGAAAAATGGCCGCAAAACGCGATCGTCATCTCCCCTGCCGCAGCTTTTCGTATCAAATCGCTTACCCATTGGGCCGACTGGCGGTCTCCCCAGCCGTCCAATGTTTGCTGCAAATCCTGCAAAGACTCCGTATGAGATTGAATGGTCGGACTCGATGTCGACATACTGCCTTTCTCCCCTTAGCTCTGTCAGTGACTCCGGAATGATCCTGTTGATCCGTTTCCAGATTCCTCAAATAGTTACATTTTAACATTTCGGCAGCGGAATGAGAAACATTTTTCGCCGGGAGCCCCCCCTTTTTGGGCGGCGACGGGCAAAAAAATAAAACCGAAAATTCCTTTCGGTTTTATGGTATCAAGCCATTGATTCAATTGTGCGCCGCTAACCTTAAGCGTTGGCGTTTTCGATTTCCGGAACGAGAATTTCGAATACTTTGCCATGCTGCAAAATGGTCGTGCCGCGGGACTTGTCCTTCATGACGACAACCTCGGGCTTCACCGACATGCGGTCCAAATAATGCTCCGGAACGTCGCCGGAGTGGCTGACGGTCACGCCCTCGAATTCTTTTTCTTCGTTTTCGGCCAGCTCGGTCTCCATCACTTGGTCCATAATATCGGAAAACAGTTCAAAATTGTCTGTATACACTGAGATGCATTTCATGTATAATCCCATCCTTCTCCATCTTTGTAGGTCCTATCCTTTATTGCTATTTCTTATCTTTTCTGATTTGGGACGTCTTCATACGTTTTTTCCCTTCGCGGCATACGTCAAGCAGCGGGCAGACCTGGCATTTCGGGTTTTGGGCTTTGCAGTGGTAACGGCCGAAAAAAATGAGCCGGTGATGCGTCAGCGTCCACTCTTCGCGCGGCACCTGCTTCATCAGCTTTTTTTCCACTTCCAGCACCGAATCCTTCCAATTGGCCAGTGCCAACCGTTTCGAGACCCGCTCCACATGCGTGTCCACCGCGATGGCCGGAACGCCAAACGCGTTCGAAACCACGACGTTGGCGGTTTTGCGGCCCACTCCCGGCAGTTTGACCAATTCGTCGTGTTCGCTGGGAACCTCGCCGCCGTATTGCTCCATTAACAGCATGCATAAATTGCGGATATGTTTCGCCTTATTCCGGTAGAGTCCGATTCTGCGGATGTCCTGCTCCAGCTCCTCCAGCGGAACGGCAACGTAATCTTCGGGGGACTTGTACTTTTGAAACAAATCCTTCGTGACCTTGTTTACCGTCTCATCGGTGCATTGCGCCGACAACAGCACGGCGATCGTCAATTCGAAAGCGTTGCTGTGGTTTAATTCACAATGAGCGTCGGGAAACATTTCGCCGATCGTATCCAGTATATGTCGTACCGTGGCTGCCTTCATCGCTTTTGTACCTCCTGCAAAAAAAACGTCTTGATACGGGTAAGACTCCCCGTATCAAGACGGTGTATCTCATGACCATTCCCAAAGCATACTATTGTTTCTGTATTTCGACAATCGTTCCATTGCTTAAATACAAAACAATATTATCATTTTCTTTCAGGGATTGCACGGTTAATGTGGTATCTCCCTGATGGATGTATGCAGCCGGAGAAAGCGGGAATTGGTTTACGTCATTGACATTTTGGCGTTTCACATATATTTCCTTCGCATAACTGTCATATTTCCAAAATGCTTTGGTGGCTACGGAAAGCACTTTGACGACCGAATTTCCGTCCGCATCCTTGCGCACCTCGACGCGGTTGCCCGCCGAAACGTTGGTGATGCTCAGCGCGCTACCGGCATCGTTCATGATTTTGGAGGAGCTGTCCAGCTTGAACGTTTCCGTCGTTCCGCCATACGTTTTGACCGTAATGCTTGGCGCAGTCGACGAATTGACCGCGGTCACCTCGCCGGTAGTCAGCTTCACCAGCTGAACGGATGCCGGTTCCGTGCCGTTGAAGGTCACGTTCAGCAGTTGTCCTGCACGCAGATCCTGAACCGTGATTGCCTGCCCGTTTTCGTCCTTCAGCGCGGTTTTGTCCACATAGAACTGGCTGGTTACGCCGTCTTTTTTAACCGTTACGCGGGAGTTGGCATAATCCACGCCGAGAAGCTCGAATTGCACGTTCGTTTTGACTTGAATGGTCTGGATCGCGTCCTGGGTCGCATTCAGCACGGCCGCAATGTCGGTGCCGACTTTAACGTCGGAGAGCGAACCGCTGTTTTTTCCGTATACCGAAACGACCGGATTGTTGAACGGCAGCGTGATGCTTTGGCCGTCCGCCCCGAGCAGCGTCAGCTTTTTGGTCGTCAAGTTCAAAGAGGATACTTTGCCTTCATATTGGTAAATGACGTCGATCGAAAGCGCCCGGTTCGACAGGTACGTGATATTGACCTTCCGGCCGTTCGTCAGGTATGGCGCAATGCCGTCCAGCGTAGGTTCGGACGCGTTGTAAGACAATTTGGTTTTTTCGTCAAGCGTTACGACATAAGGCTTTTTATTGGCATCCATCAGCGTCAGCACTCTGGATTTCGGTTCGTATTGAACGACCGTCGCCCCTTTTTTCTGTTCCATTTGGCGGTTCAGAACCTGGATTTTCGTTACCTGATCCTGCGGATTCAGCGTAATTTCCACCTGATCGCCGTTCGTCTCGTCCGCGTTCAAATCGCTGAGCGTCGGCGCGGCGATTCCGCTGATGAAAATCTCCGGTTTTTCGGCAAGCAGCTTCACTTCAAGCTGTCCGCCGTCGCGTTTGTAGGTGATCGTGGCATTGTTCGCGCCGACTTCATACAACGTGCCGCGGATCGTTCTTTCCACGCTCTGCGTCACTTCCACCGTTTCGAGCACATTGTTCTTCACGGTGTATTTGATCACCGCGCCGTTTTTCAGCTCGGATGGGGACAGCAGCTGATTTTGGTATTTGACGACCAGGCTGTCGTCCCAAGTGTAGCTCTCCAGGTCGCCGGACGCATTTTTAATGACCAGGGATTTGGTCGCCGTATCCACGCTCTGCAGCGTGCCGGTTCCGTTTTTGTTGACGACGCCGGATTTCACCTGAACGATGACAGGTTTTTTCGCCGACGTGAACGTCTCTTGGCGGATGACGATTTTGCTGCCGACGACGAGGGCCGAAGGATCGATTTTGGCGCCGTTTTGATCCAGGAACGCCGTGCTCTCGTCATACGTGAATGGTTTGAAGGTGCTGTTCGTTTCCAGCCACAAAATGTTGCCCGGGGAAAGCTTCTGGAACGTGCCCTCTACGCTTTCGAGCTGCTCTTTGGCATCGGTCACCTCTACGTAAGCCGCCTTCGATCCGCTGCCGATGACCAGCACTTTCGTGTACGGCTTCAGGTCGGCAAAGCTGATTTTGCTTTCGGAAGCGCTCGTGAAGTACATGGTGGAATTGTCCAATGCATATGTACGGATGGCCCCATCGACGTACAGGTCCAGCTTGTTGCTGCTGAGCCCGGTAACGACGCCTTCCGCCGTGTTGGCATATTTCACGTCGTTATAAGCTTCCGCCCGGCTGAAAAACGTTGCGAGCTGGGCGCGGGTGACGGAGCCTTGAGGATCAAAGCGGTTGCCTTCCACGCCGTTGGTCAGCCCAAGCTCCAAAGCCGCGTTGACGAAACCTCTTTTGGCTGCGGAAATTTTGCCGTTGTCCGCGAAATTGGTCGCTTTGCTCGCAAGCGCCGCCGCTTGGCTTTCTTTGCCCAACGCACGGATCAAAACCTCGGTGATCCATTCGCGGCTTGCCTTGCGTTCGCCCCAGGTCTGTTTGGAGTCGGAAGCCGCGTTTTCGCTCGTTTTATCCAGCAAGTTTTGCTGAATGGCTAGCGCGACGTACGGTTTGAAATAATTGTTGACCTGCATGTTCGACGGCAGCGCCACCGAGGCGTTTTTGTCGACTTTGCCTTCGAGCCCCGCAAAGCGGATCGCCATCGTGACCGCTTCCTGCTGCGTGACGTTGTCATTGGGGCGGAAAAGTCCGTTGTTGCCCAGGAGAATGCTTTGGGAAGCCAGCTTATAAATATGTTTTTCGGCCCAGTATCCGCTTTTGACGTCTTTGAACAGCGCGCTCGCCGCAGTGGATTGGGCTGCCGTATTGTTGGACGCGTTGTCGGCGAACACCGCCGTTCCGGAACCCATGACCATCATGCCTGCGATGACGGCCGAAACTACTTTTTTAGAATGAGATGATGAATTGCTGCGCCGTTTGACCATTCTTTACTTTTCCCCTTTCGAAATGACGGTCGTACCGCTACCGGTATAACCCTGAAAATAACAAGAAAAGAACTAAAGAGATTGCGCTCCCGCCCAGGCTTCTGTCCGAAACCCGGCCGCTCCCGGAGCGCAAACTTTAGTTCAATTCATATAAGAAAACCGTCTATCATCGTATCGTGAGCATCTTCAACGAAGACAGACTGCATTCAGCGGAATTTTTTCTTGCGATCATCGGCTTGTCCGGCTTCGCAGAAGCGGTTGCGCATTCCGATGATCTTCAAAAAAATCGCGACGTTTTATGCTATTCGACAAGAAGAACGCATTCTCCTGCTTTTATCCGAATATTTTCAATGTCTTGTCAACGGATGTTCCAAATCGACGTGGCCCATCAGGCTCTCCACCTTGGCTCCGTCCACCAAAAGCTCCACGGATTTGACTTCGTCAAACTGGAACATTGTTTTGGTGAGCGCATCCAGGGCGAATTGTTCGCCGCCGGCTCCGAGCCTAGCTTCATCCGGCATATGAACGTCCATGGTGATTTGCCCGTCTTTAAAGTCAAGCTTTTTCAGTTCGATTTTCCCCCAAAGCGGAATCAGGTCGGCGTTGCCGCTCGACTGCAGCGCTTTGTAAGCTTCCGCGTATTTGTCGGCTTCGTCCTTATAGCTGATTTCTTTCCGGGATTTTTTCAAATCGAGCTCTTCCGGATCCGTGTAATACACGTCGATCGTTTCTTTTTTGGCCGTCGACTCCGGCGGCTTTTGCGATGAAACCTCTTTGCCCGGAGAAACGTTCCCTTGGGACGTTTCTTTGCCCGCGTCGCTTCCGCTTCCGTTTCCTTCGGTCTTCGGTTCGCTGACGCTCTCGCCGCCGCTTCCCGTCGTTTGCTGCTGCTGATCGCCCGGAACGGTCTCCTGTTGTTGTTGTCCGCTTTCCGGTGCGGATGTCGGCTTTTGGCCGCAGCCGGCCGAGGCGACCATCACCAAAGCCAAAATGCCTGCACACCAAATTTTTCTGCTCATTCTGTACCGCCTCCTAAAAAGGGACATTCATTATTGAACACCCAAATATTCTTTGATTCCATCTGCAATTCCTTGGGCAACACGCTGCTGGAAGCTTTCCGAAAAGAGGGCGGCTTCGTCGTTTTTGTTGCTCAAATATCCTACTTCAAGCAAAACGGCCGGCATTTTCGTTTCGCGGATGACATGGAAATTGCCGTAACGTACGCCGCGGTCCTTCAAGCCGGTGGCTTGTACCAAATGCTTGTGCATCACGTTCGCAAGCGATTTGCTGGCTTCCCGCTGGTAGTAGGTCTCGCTGCCGGTTGCCGCCGAGGAACCCGCGCTGTTCGCGTGGATCGATACGAACACGTCCGCTTTCAAGTCGTTGGCGATTTTCGCGCGTTCTTTCAGTTCAAGGAACGTATCGTCGCTCCGGGTCAAGACCACTTCGAAGTTCGAATCCTGCTCCAAAATTTTGCCGACCTTCAAGGCCATCGCCAAATTAAAGTCCTTCTCCTTTTTGCCTGTCACGCCCGTCGTTCCCGGGTCATGATCGCCGTGTCCGGCATCGATGACGACGATCTTTTTGCCGCTTGTGCCGGGTTTGGACGGCGTTCCACTGTCTGATGTGTTCAAATCGACGATGTATAAACCGTTGTCGTTCGTCAGCTTATAATTTTTGGCATAATTCAAATCGATAACGATCCGGACGGTTGAAGGATTGCTGTTGTATAACGAATATCTGACCTTTGAAACATCGGGATAACCTTTGACGTCCAGGGAGCCCGTTTTGTTCTGGTCCAGGGACGCGCTGCTGAACGTGTCCGAAAATCCCGTATTTTCGAGATCGACGACGATGCGGTCCGGCCCGCTCATTTTAAAGTCGTTCACTTTCGCTTTCCCGGTAACGGCGATCATCAGCCGGTTGTCGCTGAAGCTGATGCCGTCAACCTGCGCGGCGGCTCCGCTGCCGGCATCCGGATTCGTTCCGTTCCCGGCGCCGGTTCCCGCATCCCCGTTTCCGCTCCCGAAATTCGGGGTATATAAGTTTACGATCTTTTTCTGATTGTCCCAATATACCGTGAGACCCATTTCTTCGCTGACGAAGCGGATCGGCACGATCACCGTATCCGTGCGTAAAATGGGGGCGATATTCATGGACGTTTTTTTGCCGTCCACTTCGGCCGTTTTTTGGCCGACGACCAGCTTCATGACTTTGGAATCTTTTTGTATGGTTACCGTGCGCGTCTTTTTTTCCCATGCGACGTCAAACCCCAGATTCTCTCCGACGACACGTAATGGAATCATAATATTGCCATTTACATTTTCCACTTTTGCATTTCCCGACAGACTCAGTTCTTTGTCGTCCAGAACAATTTTGGCACTTCCCGCCGCAGCCTGTCCATTGTGAGGAAACGCCAAAATGAAGACAAAGAGGAGCACTGCCATAAAACCAAATTTTTTCATCCTTCACCCTTCCATTCTTAAATTTTTGTCGTTAGCTCTGACGTTTCGGCTTTGGCTATCCTTCGACATCACCAGACATAAGTTAGACGTCGGAAGCTGCGAAAAGTTGCGAATATATTCCTCTTTATGCAAAACTTTATCTATGGCTTAAGGTAGACAAATCGATGCTTTTGTGCGTCTTCCGCAGAACTGTTTAAGCATAAACAAAAAGACCGCCGTATGGGCCTGGGCCTCAACTGACGGTCTTCGTTTCGTGTCGTGTTTGCGGATTAGTTCCCGTTTCTTTTGATCGGATGGTCCAGATCCATATGCCCCATCAGGCTTTCGAGCTTTTGCCCGTCCACGAGCAGCTCGATCGATTCCACCTCTTTGAATTGGAACATGGTTTTGGTCAGCGCATCCAGGGCAAACTGTTCGCCGCCGGCGCCAAGGCGGGCTTCATCCGGCATATGAACATCAAGCGTTACCATGCCTTCCTTGAACTCCAGCGATTTCAGCTCCATTTTGCCCCACAGCGGGATCAAATCGGCGTCCCCGCTTTCCTGCAGCGCCTTAAAAGCCGCTTTGTATTTATCGTTATCCTGGCCGAACTCGATTTCCTTTTCGCTTTTTTTCAGTTCAAGCTCCTGCGGGTCCGTATAATAGACATCGATCGTCTGCTTCTGAACCGACGGTTCCTCCGGCTTTTGCGGCTGCTTGTCCGGCTTGTCCGGCTGCTTGTCCGGCTCGTCCGGCTTATCGGTCTGGTTCGGGGCCGTTTCCTTCCCTTCCTGTCCGTTCCCTGTCTGTTCAGGTTCGGTCGGATCGGTTGGATCGGGCTGGGCCGCGTTGACGGACGTATCGCCGGGCTGCTGCGTGGTGTCCTGCGCCGCAGGCGCTGCCGCCGGTTTTTGGCCGCAGCCTGCTCCCGCCACCATGACAAGGGCCAAAAGCGCCGCGCTTAATAGCTTTTTATTCACTTAACCGCCTCCTTCTTCCTTGCAAAACCTCTTTATTACTGAATGCCGAGATATTCCTTGATTCCGTCCACAATAGCCTGGGCGATGGCATTTTGCACGCTTTCGCTGAACAACGCCGCTTCGTCTTTCGGATTGGAGATGAACCCCGATTCAATCAATACGGCCGGCATCTTCGTTTCCCGGATGACATGAAAATTCCCGTACTTATACCCTCGATCCTTAAGGCCGGTGGCTTTGCTGACATAATTATGGATCACTCGGGCCAATTCCTTGCTTGCATCCCGTTGATAGTATGTTTCGGTGCCGTTGGCCGTCGTCGATTTATCGCCGGTACTATTGGCGTGTATGGAAACGAATACGTCCGCATTCAAATCGTTGGCAATCTTCGCTCTTTCCGCAAGCTTCAGGTAGGTATCGTCGCTGCGGGTCAGCACATAATCGATGTCGGGTTCGTTGGCCAGCAGCTGCCCTACTTTCAAGGCGACGGCCAGGTTGAAATCCTTTTCTTTGGTTTTCGAATATCCCGTTGTGCCCGGATCCTGGTCCCCGTGGCCCGCGTCGATGACGACGACCTTTTTGCCGTTGCCGCCGACCGGAGGCGTTACAGGGGGTTCGGCGCTGCCCGTTTTGTTCAAGTCTACGATCAGCAATCCCGAATCCGGCCCATCATTTTCGTTGTATACCGCATAATCCTTCGCGTAATTCAAATCAATGACGATTCTCACCGTAGCAGGATTGCTGCTGAACAGGGAGTAACGGATCGTCGACACGTCCGGATAACCGCTCACGTCGAGTTTGTTCTGGTTGCCCACGCCGGCAGCTTGTCCGCCCAGAAAATCCGGCGAAAAGGAAGTGTTCGGCAGATCGACGACGACCCGGTCGGGGCCGGACATCGTGAATACTTTCGGCTTCATCGCTCCGCCTTGCGTAGAGACCATCAGGCGATTTTCGCTGAAGCTGATACCGTTGATGAGCGCCTGGCCGACGGCCGGCGTCGTCGTAACGGGAAGGGTTCCCTCATCCAGCCCGCCCGAAGGTTTTTCCGTGGATTCCGGCCGGGTTACCGGCGGAGGCACAGGCACGTCTCCCGCGCCCGCCCCGGTTCCGTTATCCTTGGCAGGCGGCGCTTCGGCCGTCGTCAGGTACACCGCCTTGTCGGCGTTATCCCAGCTTACGTGGAGTCCCATTTGTTCGCTCACGAAACGGACGGGTACGCTTACGATGTTTTTGTCAAGCAGCGGCGGGGTGTCCAGCTTAACCTTTTTTCCGTTTACCGTGGCGTTTTTTTGGTTCACGGCCAGTTCCATCGACGTTTTGTCTTTGCTGATCAGAACCTTTTTCGATTTTTGCTCCCATTTCACGTCAAAGCCGAGATTCTCCCCGATCACGCGAAAGGGAACCATGATGCTTCCGTTCACGTTCGTTACTTTGGCGTCTTTGGACACGTTCAGCTCGCTGCCGTCCAAAAAGATGTGGACGCGCGCTTCGCTGGCCGACGCCTGGTTCTGAAGCGGAACCAGCAGGACCAATAACGACAACAAAAATAGTAAAAATCCGATTTTCTTCATTGTACACCTCTGCCAATCTGATTTTTTTGCCGGTAAAAAGGCAATATGAAACAAATCTATCTAAAAATGTTCATAATCTTCGCCATGCAGGCAATATTCGCCACCCACCCATCTTTTTCCTGCCGAACTTTCATTTTTTGCTTATTTATTTTCCGCCGTTGCAAAATCCGCCATATAAACAGCCCAATCGACCGTGTGCAGGATCATGGCGAGTTTTCGGGCTTTTTGCGTTTTCCATGACGACATGTTTCGCGCAAGCCGCAAAAAAAGGCTCCTATTTCCTGAGGGAAAATAGGAGCCTTTGCAGGCCGAAGCTGATAGACGGCCCAAATCGGATAAACTTCGCCGCTGCTTAAGCGAACAGGCGCGAAGCATGCTTTTGCTCATAAGCCGCGATTTCGTCCTCATGCTGCAGCGTCAAACCGATGTCGTCCAGGCCTTGGAGCAGGAACTGGCGGCGGTGCTCATCCAGATCGAAGCCGATGTGCAGGCCTTGGTTGTCGGTGATCGTTTTGTTTTCCAAATCGACGTTCAGCTCATAACCTTCATTGGCCGCGGTGCGCTGGAACAGTTCCTCCACCTGCTCTTCGGAAAGCTTGATCGGCAAAATTCCGTTTTTGAAGCAGTTGTTATAGAAAATGTCCGCAAACGACGGCGCGATGATGCATTTGAAGCCGTAGTCCAGGATCGCCCAAGGCGCATGCTCGCGGGAAGAGCCGCAGCCGAAATTGGCTCTGGAAATCAGGATCGAAGCGCCCTTGTAGCGCGGCTGGTTCAACGAAAAATCGGCGATGTCGTTTCCTTGCTCGTCGAATCTCCATTCATAGAACAGGAATTGTCCGAAGCCGGTCCGTTCGATCCGTTTCAAAAATTGTTTAGGGATGATTGCGTCCGTATCCACGTTTACCCGGTCTACCGGGGCAACAAGTCCGGTCAATTTAGTAAAAGCTTCCATGTTCGTTGTCCTCCTTAGCTAACCACTTCAGTTTTGAATTTCCAGTCGCGAACGTCGGTGAACCGCCCTTTGATCGCTGCGGCCGCAGCCATTGCAGGGGAAACCAGATGCGTACGTCCGCCGCGTCCTTGACGTCCTTCGAAGTTCCGGTTGGAGGTCGATGCGCAGCGCTGCCCAGGCTGCAATACGTCCGGGTTCATCGCAAGGCACATGCTGCATCCGGCATCGCGCCATTCAAAGCCCGCTTCGATAAAGATTTTGTCGAGGCCTTCCTTCTCGGCTTGCAGCTTCACGCGTCCGGAGCCCGGCACGACGATGGCCGTTACCCGGTCGGAAACTTTGTAGCCTTTGGCCACTTCGGCTGCGGCGCGAAGGTCTTCGATGCGTCCGTTCGTGCAGGAGCCGATGAACACGTAGTCGATTTCGATGTCCGTCATTGGCGTACCCGGAACGAGTCCCATATATTCGATCGCTTTTTCAGCGGCTTTCCGCTCGTTTTCGGTCGGCAGCTCCGCAGGCACCGGCACTTTTGCCGTGATGTCCGTGCCCATGCCCGGGCTGGTTCCCCAGGTCACTTGCGGGATCAAGGATTCAACGTCGAACTCCACGACCTTGTCGTACGTCGCCCCTTCGTCGGTGACAAGCTGCTTCCATTCTTCCACTCTCTTTTCGAACTCTTCGCCCGCAGGCACGTACTGGCGGCCGCGAAGATATTCGAACGTCGTTTCGTCCGGCGCGATCATGCCGGCGCGCGCTCCGCCTTCAATGGACATGTTGCACACGGTCATGCGCTCTTCCATCGTCAGCTCGCGAATGGCTTCGCCCGTATATTCGATGACGTAGCCCGTCGCAAAGTCCGTCCCGTATTTGGCGATGACGCCGAGGATCATGTCTTTGGCCGTAATGCCCGGTTTGCGTTTGCCGACGAAGCGGACCTCCATCGTTTTGGCTTTGGCCTGCTGCAGGCACTGCGTTGCAAGCACGTGCTCAACCTCGCTCGTTCCGATTCCGAAGGCCAGGGCGCCGAAAGCGCCGTGCGTGGAGGTATGGCTGTCGCCGCAAACGATCGTTTTGCCCGGATGCGTCAGCCCGAGCTCGGGACCCATGACGTGGACGACCCCTTGGTCGATCGTTTCGAGATCGTACAGCGTCACGCCGAAATCGCGGCAGTTTTGGGTCAGCGTATCGATCTGCTGCTTCGAAATCGGGTCTTTGATGTTGAAACGGTCTTTCGTCGGCACGTTGTGGTCCATCGTGGCGAAGGTCAGCTCCGGACGGCGGACCTTGCGGCCGCTGAGGCGAAGTCCTTCGAACGCCTGCGGGGAAGTCACTTCATGGACGAGATGCAAATCGATGTATAGGATGCTTGGCTTGCCTTCTTCCTGATGAATCACGTGGTTATCCCAGATTTTTTCAAACATTGTTCTTTTACTCATCTTTTTCACCTCATCGTGGTTATAACGTCCTTGGTTAAGCGTGCCGTCGGGTCAGCGGCGCGACTTGAATGAAATAAATATAGCATTGGTTTCTTCATAGTTCCAAGATATAATATCTATAAACGTAATAGGAAATAACTATTAGATGGACATCCGTATTTCGAACGATTCAAAAGACGATGGGACCGGTGAACATGGAACTGAGACAACTTCAATACGCATTGCAGATCGCGGCGGAGCGCAATTTTTCGCGGGCGGCCGAAAAGCTGCACATCGCCCAGCCTTCCCTCAGCCAGCAGCTGTCCAAGCTGGAAAAGGAACTCGGCGTGCTGCTTTTTCAGCGGAACACAAGCACGGTCGAGCTGACGCATGCGGGAGCTTCATTTATGGAACAAGCGCAAAAGATCATGGACGCGGTGGAGCTGCTTCGCCAGGAAATGTCGGACATTTCGCAGCTGCGGGGCGGCAAGGTGGTCGTGGGCAGCATGCCGATTACCGGCGCGCATTTGCTGCCCCATGTCCTTCCTTCGTTCAAGCGAAAGTATCCCGAAATCGAAATCACGCTGCTCGAGGATTCATCCATGAATCTCGAGAAGCTTACCGCCGGCGGCAAAACCGACCTGAGCCTGCTTGCGCTGCCGCTTCAGGAGCCTTCCCTTGCTTATGAGGTCATCGGAGAGGAGGACATCGACCTTGCGGTGCCTGAGGGGCATCCTCTGGCGGAAAGGACGAATCACGGCAAACCTCTCCCCGTGCGCATCGAGGAATTAAGCGAGGAATCGTTTATCGTGCTGAAAAAAGGCCAGGGTTTCCGCAAAATCACCTTCGACCTGTGCCAGCAAGCCGGGTTCGAGCCGAAGGTGGTGTTCGAAAGCAGCAACATGGAAACGATCCAGTCGCTGGTCGCGACCGGGATGGGCATCACGCTGGTGCCAAGGTTTATTTCCCGATCGTCGAGAAGCGAATTCGTTCCGGTGTACCTTCCGCTCGCGGAGCCCGTCCCAAGCCGGACGCTGGTGATCGCCTACCGGCGCGGACGTTATCTGTCCAAAGCGGCTGAAGCATTTATCGAGACATTCCGGGAAACGATGCGGGAATTGGTCAAATAAAAAAGGAACGGGCCTGATGAACGTTTCAAAAGGCTCGTTCCTTTTTTATTTATTGCGGCTGCGAACCTTGGTCGATGTCCGCCCCCTGTTTTCTATCCGCGTACATCTCGGGCCGCCGATCCGCGAATACCGGAATCCGTCCCCGTACCTCGTCCACCAGCTCCGGCGAAACGCAGCCCGTGACGATCTCCTCCGTCTCGCCGCCCTCGGCGACGATTTCGCCCCAAGGATCGATGATCAGCGAATGGCCGAAAAAGTCGGTGCCCCGGCTGCTGCCCACCCGGTTGCAGGCGACGACGTACATTTGGTTTTCGATCGCCCGCGCCGCCAAAAGCGTACGCCAGTGGCGAAGGCGGGGATGCGGCCATTCCGCCGGCACGATCAGCATTTTGGCGCCGTCAAGCGCCAGGCTCCGGGCCAGCTCCGGAAAACGGATGTCATAGCAGATCGATGCGCCGGCCGTCAGGCCTTCAAGCTCCAGCTTCACGAGCTCGCTTCCCGCGGTCAAATGTTTCTCCTCGTCCATCAGGCGGAACAGGTGCAGCTTCGAATATTCCCCAATCTGCCGTCCGGTCCGGTCAAATGCGTACATCGTGTTGTAAATGCGGTCTTCGATCTTGACGGCTGCGGAACCCCCGACGATCATGACCCCGTGTTTCCTTGCAAAAGACGACAGCCATTCCCTCGTGTCCTCCCCGCCCGGATCGGCGATCTCCTGTATTTGCTCCAGCGCGTACCCGGTATTCCACATCTCCGGCAGCACCAGCAGGTCCGGCTTCGGATCGCCTTGAACCGCCTTCTCCATCAAGTCCCCCAAGTGAGCCTTATTGGCCTGCGGGCGGCCGATTTCGATGTCGGCTTGGATGAGCGCCACGGCCAATGTTTTTCCTGTATGTGTCATGTTTCTCCTCCTTGCCCTCCGCGTTAGGATTAGGGCGGGAGAGCTTCCCCGCCTGCGTTGTCTTCCATCATAAATGCAGCGGAGCGATTCATCAAGGGCAGGTGCAGGATGGCTATTCCCTCTATACAGCCCGGATAAATCATGTTAGATTAAATCTATTCTATTCGATGCTGGAAACCGGAGTGATCATACGATGAAATCGACAGACCCCGCGCAATATCGATCGGCTTTTCATATCCAACCGGCGGACGTGATGACGCAGCTGCCGACGCAATTTTTCGCCACGCTCGTGCAAAAGGTGAACCGCGAAATTTCCGCGGGGCATGACGTCATAAACTTGGGACAGGGCAACCCGGACACGCCGACACCGCCCCATGTCGTCCAAGCGCTGCAGGAAGCGGCGGCAAACCCTGTATATCATAAATACTCCCCCTTTACGGGATACGGCTTTTTAAAAGAAGCGATCGCCAAACGCTATTTCGAGGATTACGGCGTCGCGCTCGATCCCGAAACGGAAGTCGCCATTTTGTTCGGAGGCAAAACCGGCCTCGTGCAGCTCCCGCAAATCTTGCTTAATCCGGGGGACCTCTGCCTGGTTCCCGATCCCGGCTATCCGGATTACTGGTCCGGAGTCGCCCTTGCGAAGGCCGAAATGTCCTTCATGCCGCTCCGAAAAGACCATGCCTTCCTGCCGGACTACGCCGGCATCGCCGAGTCCGTCCGTCGCCGGGCCAAGCTGATGTTCTTGAATTATCCGAACAATCCGACTTCCGCCACGGCGCCGTTGTCGTTTTACGAGGATACGGTCAAATTCGCCGCGGAAAACGGCATCGTCGTCGCCAGCGACTTCGCGTACGGCGCCATCGGCTTCGACGGCCGGCGGCCGGTCAGTTTCCTTCAGGCGCCCGGCGCCAAAGAGGTCGGCATCGAGTTTTACACCCTTTCCAAAACGTACAATATGGCCGGCTGGCGCGTCGGCTTTGCCCTCGGCAACCGCGAAGTCGTCTCGATGATCAACCAACTTCAGGACCATATCTACGTCAGCCTTTTCGGCGGCATTCAGGTTGCGGCTGCCGAAGCCTTGACGGCTTCCCAGGAATGCGTCCGCGATCTGGTGCAGCGTTACGAATCCCGCAGGGATGCTTTCTTCGCAGGGCTCGCCGAAATCGGCTGGGAAGCAGAGAAACCAAGCGGCTCCTTCTTCAGTTGGCTGCCGGTGCCCCAAGGGCATACGTCGGCTTCGTTTGCCGATCTTCTGCTCGAACGAGCCAAGGTTGCCGTCGCGCCCGGCATCGGCTTCGGCGATCACGGCGAGGGCTACGTGCGCGTCGGACTGCTCACATCCGAGGACAGGCTGCGGGAAGCCGCCCGGCGCATCGGCGGGCTGGGCCTGTTCGCATAAATCTTTATTTTGCAAACCTGCCATTTCCGTGGTATTCTAAGTGGAAATAACGGGTTTTCCATACCAATGAAACGTGACGACGGGACCAGTAAGAGGAACCATCCGCGCAAACAGAGAGTAAATTCCAGCGGCTGAAAGAATTTACCCGGGTGCCCTCCGAAACCTACCCCTGAACGGCCCGCATCCCCTGCGGGACAGTGCCTTCTGTTACAGGGCTTAAAGCCGGATGATTTATGTCATCAATAAAGGTGGTACCGCGGAAGTTCAGACTTTCGTCCTTTGCAATCAAGGACGAAAGTCTTTTTTGCATTCTCCATCGACTTCGCGACTTTACATTGGTATGTTTCCGGCGCCTGATGCGAAATTAATGAAATGGAAGTGATGAATGATGTCGACGCGCGTCGTCGTCAAAATAGGAAGCAGCTCGCTGACGTCCGCCGAAGGCGGACTCAACCGGGATGCCGTCGCGTTTTTTGCGAACGAAATTGCAGCTTTGAAAAAGGAAGGCGCCGAAGTGCTGCTGGTGACTTCCGGGGCAGTGGCCGCCGGGTTTCGGGCCATCGGTTATCAATTCCGCCCCAAACTCCTGCACGAAAAGCAAGCCGCCGCCGCGGTCGGTCAGGCGCTGCTGATGCAGGCCTACCAGGAGGCATTTGCCGCCCATGGCATCACGACGGCGCAAATCCTGCTCACGCGTACCGACTTCGGCAACCGGAAGCGGATGAACAATGCCGGCATGACGATCGAGGAACTACTGAAGCAAGGATCGATCCCGATCATCAACGAAAACGACACCGTTTCGGTGGATGAGCTGAAGTTCGGCGACAACGACACGTTATCGGCTCTCGTAGCCAATTTGGTCAAAGCCCAAAACCTTCTCATCCTCACCGATATGGACGGCCTGTATACCGGCGATCCGCGCAAACATCCGAATGCGGTCCGGTTCGATCATATCGAGGAAATTACCGAAGAGATCTACGCCATCGCCGGAGGAGCCGGTTCTTCCGTCGGAACGGGCGGAATGCGCTCCAAAGTGGATGCGGCCAAAATCGCCATGCGCGGCGGCGTTCCCGTCTTCGTCGGCAAGGTGGATTCCCGCGGGGATTTGCGGCAGGCGGTGGCGGGAAGCGGCAAAGGAACGTATTTCGATACGACCCTCCACTCGCTGCCGGTGAAAAAACAATGGCTCGGGTTCATGTCGACACCGCTCGGCACCCTCCGGGTCGATCCCGGGGCCGAACAGGCGCTCGTGAGCGGCGGCCACAGCCTGCTGCCGGTGGGCATCAAGGTCGTCGAAGGGCATTTTCAGGCGGGGGACGTCGTGGAAGTGCTCAGCCTCGAAGGCACCGTGCTTGGACGGGGCATCGTCAATTACGACGACGAACAGCTGCGCCGCATCCAAGGGATGAGCAGCGCCGAAGTCATTCAAACGCTGGATATGGTCCATCGTCTCGAAGTGATCCACAGGGACGAATGGATCACTTTAAAATAGCCTTATCCGTTTGGTACCATGAATCGCGGCCGACAAGTGTCATAGCCCGTTTTGCGTATTCCATTACTTTAAATAAGGAGGATGTTTCATGAGTGAAGTCAAATTAAAGGCCGGAAAAGCGCGTGCCGCCGCAGCGGCATTAAACCGGATGACCACGCAGCAGAAAAACGAGGCCCTTCAGATGATGGCCGACGCCCTTCGCCGGCGCCAGGAAGACATCATCGCCGCCAACCGGGAAGACCTGGAACGCGGCCAAGCCCAGGGAATCTCCGCTTCCCTGCTCGACCGGTTGGCGCTCAATCCGCAGCGGATCGAAGCGATTGCCGAAGGCCTGGAGCAAATCATATCGCTTCCCGATCCCATCGGCGACGTGCTGGACGATTTCGAACGCCCGAACGGGCTGAACATTTCCAAGCTCCGCGTCCCTCTCGGAGTGATCGGCATCATATACGAAGCGCGTCCGAACGTGACCGTCGACGCCGCCGGCCTGTGCCTGAAAGCGGGCAATACGGTCGTTCTTCGCGGAGGTTCGTCGGCTTTGTCGTCCAACCGCAAAATCGTGGAGGTGCTTCACGAAGCTCTGGACGCTTCGGCGCTGCCCGCGGATGCCATCCAATTGATCGAAAGCGCGGACCGTTCCTCGGTCGACGAGATGCTGAAGCTGAATGGGCTGCTTGACGTCATCATTCCGCGCGGCGGGCAGGCGCTGATCCGCAATGTCGTGGAAAACGCCACCGTTCCGGTCATTGAGACCGGGGCAGGCATCTGCCATACTTATATCGATGAAACGGCCGACGGCGCCATGGCCGAAGCCATCGCCATCAATGCCAAAGTCCAGCGCCCTTCCGTCTGCAATTCAATGGAGACGCTGCTGGTCAACAGCCGCTTTGCTGCCGATCGGCTGGCCCCTCTCGCGGAGGCGCTGCGGCAAGCGGGCGTGGAAATCCGCGGCTGCGAACGAACGCTGAAGCTGGTGCCGTGGGCCGTGCCCGCAACGGAACAGGATTTTGCCACCGAATATAACGACTATATTTTGAACATCAAAACGGTGGATACGCTCGATGAGGCGATGGACCACATTTCCCGTTACGGCACCAAGCATTCCGAATGCATCGTGACGGAAAACGAAGAACATGCCCGCCGGTTTTTGCAGGAGGTTGACGCGGCGGCGGTTTACCACAATGCGTCCACCCGCTTTACGGACGGCTTCGAATTCGGCTTCGGCGCGGAAATCGGCATCAGCACGCAAAAGCTGCATGCCCGCGGTCCGATGGGACTTCCTGCGCTGACTTCAACGAAATACGTCATTCACGGCAGCGGCCAAATTCGCGGCTAATCCCGCGGCTTTGGTCCGGCTGCCCATTCGATACACCGCAGGGAGGATGATATAACATGAGTCAACAGCAAGCGATGATCGCGGAACCTATTACCTTTTACGGCGCCGGATCGATGGCCGAAGCCATCGTCCGGGGGCTGATCCACAAATCGGTGGTGCAGGCTGCCGACATTACGATGCTTAACCGCAGCAATACCCGCCGCCTGGATGAGCTTCAGCAGAAATACGGCGTGAATGTCAGCAACGATGCGGAGGCGCTGCCCCGGATATTGCAAAATGCGCCGGTTATCGTCCTTGCGATGAAACCGAAGGACGCGGCGGAGGCGCTTAAACAATTGGGGCCGCTGCTCTCCGACGACACGCTGATCGTATCGGTCATCGCGGGTCTTACGATCCGCACCATGCAGGATTTGCTAGGCCGCAAACAGCCGGTGGCCCGCACGATGCCGAATACGTCCAGCTCCATCGGCCTCGGGTCGACGGGCATCGCCTACTCCAAGGAAATCACCGACAAGCAGCGCCAAACCGTCATGACGCTGTTCGGCGCGGTCGGCACCGTCACGATCGTCGAAGAAGAAAAACTCGAAATTCTGACCGGGATTTCAGGCAGCGGACCGGCCTACATCTATTACATGATGGAAGCGATGATGGCCGCCGGCATCCGCGGAGGGCTTACGCCTCAGCAATGCCGCGAACTGACAGTGCAGACCGTGCTTGGCGCCGCCCGCATGGTGCAGGTGACCGGCGAAGAACCGGCCGCATTGAGAGCAAAGGTCACCTCGCCGAACGGCTCGACGCAAGCCGCGCTGGAAGTCCTCGATAAAGGCGACTTCTTCGAGACGGTCATCGCTGCGGTCGCCCGCTGCGCGGAACGTTCAAGGGAAATGGGAGCTGCATTGAAGGAGGGAATTTCATGAGTTATTGCACGGCCACATACCGCTTGTACGACGACAAAGCGGATTTTCGCAAAAAAGCAGAGTCCATCGCCGTCGGCATGACCGTCGGCAGCTGGACGGAGCTTCCGCAAGCCAAACGCGAGTCGATGCAAAAACATCTCGGCCAGGTGCTGAACGTCAAAGTCCATGAACCGGAAGGCGCAAAACCGGGTGAACGTTACGCCGACGTAACGATCGCCTATCCGGACGTCAACTTCAGCAAGGACATTCCGGCGCTGCTCGTCACCGTTTTCGGCAAAATCTCGATGGACGGGCGGATCAAGCTGAACCGTCTCGGGTTTTCGGACGAATATCTCTCGGCCTTCCCCGGTCCGAAGTTCGGCATTGGGGGCATTCGCGATTTGCTGGGCGTTCACGACCGCCCGCTGCTCATGAGCATTTTCAAATCCGTCATTGGGCTCGACATGAACGAGCTCCGGGACCAATTCGTCAAGCAGGCCCTCGGCGGCGTCGACCTGATCAAGGACGACGAAATCCTGTTTGAAAACGAACTGACGCCGATCGAAAAACGTGTCGAGGTCTGCCTGAAAGCCGCAGAGGAAGCCAGCCGCGCGACGGGCAAAAAACTGCTGTACGCCGCCAATTTGACGGGCCATACCTCAAACCTCAAATCCCAGGCGCTTAAAGCGATCAACGCCGGCGCCAACGCTCTCCTTTTCAACGTGCTGTCGTATGGATACGACGTCCTGCATGAGCTGAGTTCCGATCCGGAAATTACCGTGCCGATTGCCGCGCATCCGGCCTTGGCCGGCGCTTTTTATCCTTCTCCCCACTACGGCATTTCCGCCTCGGTGCTGCTCGGGCAATTGATGCGCCTGGCCGGCGCGGACCTGGTCCTGTTCCCTTCGCCTTACGGGTCGGTGACGATGCCGCGCGAAGAAAACATGGCGATCCGCGACGAACTGCTGACGGACGGGCTGCCGGTCAAAGCGAGCATGCCGGTGCCTTCCGCGGGCATCCATCCGGGACTCGTCCCGCTCATTTTGCGCGACTTCGGCCAGGACGTCGTGGTCAATGCCGGCGGCGGCATTCACGGGCATCCGATGGGGACCGAAGCCGGCGGACGCGCTTTCGTGCAGGCGATCGAAGCCGCGCAGCGTTCCGTTCGCCTGGCCGATTACGCGGAAGACGGCCATCCCGAGCTGAAGGCAGCCCTTGAAGCTTGGGGGGGGAGAACGATGAAATCAGGCAAAAAAACCGTCATTTTTTGCGATTTCGACGGGACGATTACCCTTTCGGACAACATCGTCGCCATCATGAAAGAGTTCAAGCCCGAAGGCTATGAGGCGATCATGCAGCGGACCGTCAACCAAGAAATTTCACTGCGCGAAGGCGTCGGTGCCATGTTTGCCCTCCTCCCTTCCGGCAAAAAGGAAGAAATCGTCGATTTCGTCGTGAGCCGCGCAGGCATCCGCGAAGGATTTCGCGAGTTTCTCGGCTACGTGAAGCAGGAAGGCATCGATTTTTACGTCACCAGCGGCGGCATGGATTTTTTCATCGACCCGCTGCTGGCGCCGTTCGACATCCCAAGCGGCCATATTTTCTGCAACAGTGCGGACTTCAGCGGGGACCATATCGAAATATTGTGGCCGCATCCATGCCAGGAGCCGTGCCGGAACGGCTGCGGCATGTGCAAGACGACGGTCATGCGCCGTTTTCCGGAGGACCGGTACGAACGGATTCTGATCGGGGACAGCCTGACGGATTTCGAAGGAGCCAAAATCGCCGATTTGGTGTACTCCCGCTCCATCCTGACCGACAAGTGCGCCGAGCTCGGCGTCAAGCACGTACCATTCCAAGACTTTTTCGATATCATGAACGATATGAAGCAGAAACGACAACAGGGGGTGCGGTAATTTATGACGTTTGCGAACATCAGCCTGGAGCATAAACAGCAAGCGCTGGACGAGCTCCGGCAAATCAAGCAGCAGTTCGCGGCCAAAAACTGGTTTCCGGGAACCAGCGGCAATCTGTCCGTCCGCGTCGGCGAATTCGATCCGGAGCAGTTTTATTTTGCAATCACCGCCAGCGGCAAAGACAAATCCGTAAGCACGCCGGAGGACTTCCTGTTCGTGGACAAAAGCGGCCGGGCCGCCGAAACGACCAGACTGAAGCCCAGCGCGGAAACCCAGATCCACTGCGAAATTTACCGCCTGACCGGTTGCGGCGCCGTGTTTCACGTCCACACGGTTTTCAACAACCTGATCAGCGAATGGTTCGGCGATCAAGGCGCAGTGCCGGCCCAAGGCATCGAATTGATCAAGGCTTTTAACATTTGGGAGGAAAACGCGGCCATTTCCATCCCGGTGCTGCCCAACTTCGCCCATATTCCGTCGATCGCCGAACGCGTCGAAGACGTGCTGAACCCGAACGTGCCTGGCATTCTGCTGCGCAACCACGGCATCTACGCCTGGGGGCAAAACGCGTTTGAAGCGAAAAAACATCTGGAAGCGTTTGAATTCATTTTCGAATATTTGTACCGCAGCATCCTGCTGAAAAACAGCGTGCCTCAGGTCAACGCCGACGGCCGCCGTTGACAGCGAAATGAAGAAAACCGTCCCGCCTCGTGAACCGTGGCCCGAAAGACGGACACTTTGAACAAAAGTGCCCTTGCCCCGGCCGCTACTCATCGGTTCATGTCGGGACGGTTTTTTCTATAAAACCGCTAAGTCCATTTCCAGCGCCATCATCGCTATTCCGGATTTCCTTGCATCTGCGCTTCGGTCAGCGACCCCTTGTCTTCGGCAGCGCTCAACTCCTTGACCTGTTGGCCTCATGCTGGTCTAAGCTTGGAAACGCCTCTTTTACTGACATGAACCATAAACTCAGGCCACCGTTAGCCCCCTGCCGAGTAAGAAAAAAGGGACTTCCCGGCGGTTCGGTTCGTCCCCTTTGATGTCCGTATATTAAATCTCTTTTAGCAGGCGATTTGCCCGTTGAACGCTTTTGCCAATCTGTAAGAATTTTTAATGCCCAACCAACCTTGCGATTTACGTACATATTTTCATTCAAGACCGATTCATAGTAACTTCCGGGTCCGACCGCTATTTTTCCTGTTCAAAAACAAAAACACCGGCGGATTGCCGGTTGTTAAATATCGCCGATTTTAAGTTAGCGGACTGATTTCAAATGATCGACGGATGCAAAGTCCGCGATGGCATAAGTCCCGCATTCATATATAAGCGTCGTAATGGAGCATTCGGGAATCAACTCGCTTTGGACGGCAGCGAAATTCGGATGCCAAACCTCCAAAGCTTCTTCGGAAAAGGCATGCACCAAAAAGTCGGTGATCAGCCCTCCATGCGTGACCAATACAATTTGACTTTCAGCGGCGTGCTCCGCGGCCAGTTCCGATAATAAGGAGTTTAACCGCTCCCCCGCTTGCTTCGCCGAATCCCCGACGGGCGGCAAATATTCCGGATCACGCGTACACCGCTCCCACATGGCGACAAACGCTTCAAAACTTTGTCCGGGCAAATCCCCCCAATTCGCGCGCTCCCTCAAACGACTGTCCACGCGGACGGCCGATGCTGTCGCTTGGGCAATGCATCCTGCGGTCTCTTGCGCCCTTCGAAGCGGGCTGGAATAGACGGCTGAGATTGGCAAATGGCAAAAACGGCCGGCCGTCGCTTGAGCTTGCAGCACGCCCTTAGGGGTGAGCGGAACGTCCCCGACGGCTTTTTCTTTTATGGCATGCCGTACCAGAAAAAAAGTTGTGCCCATTGACGAACCACCTGTCGATTGAATTCCGTGCGCCATGAGACGTCTTAACTAAACGTATGTGGAATATCCCGTTTTTTTGCCATCCTCAAGCACGAAATTTCGAAAATTCCTTGTTTCGGTCCGTTTTCGCTATGCCGGTGCGCTAGCAGCTTCCCAGTACAGCCTCCCGGCAATGCACGTTCAAGCCTCGTTACCAGGGCCGGCACGCCGCTTCAAGCTAGTGGGCCGCGGCAGCTTGGCTTCCGGATGGATTCGAGCAACGACCTGCTCCCGCAAGCCTGCGATCGATCGGTTACGCCAGCCTCTCCCGGATCCGCTCCAACACTTGATTTTTCAGCTCCGCCGACCGCGCCGAAAGCTCCGCCCCCGTGTCCTGGAACGTGGCTCGCACGCCGGCATCCTTGATGCTGCCAAGATTAATCTCGACGGTGATCCAAGCCGATTGAACCGCCGCGTCGAGCATGAACAAGGCGATGCCGAGATCGGAAATGACGTTTTTATTGACTTGTTCGGTGACCGATGCCAAGGCGGCCATGACTTCCAGGCAACGTTTCATGAGATGCAGGGGCACGGAAGCCGCCTGCACCGCCGCTTGCTGCAAAGCGATGGAGCGCTGCCGCTTTTCCTCCTCCGATGCTTTGGGGAGCCCAAGCGCGGCCATGTAACCGTTAAAGGATTCGATGTCCTTTTTCAAAAAGGTTTCGGCTTCGGTCATTGCGTCCTGCATCAGCTTCACGATTTCCGCCATTTGTTCCCGCACCTGCTCAAACTTCGGTCCGCTCGTAATGTTCGCCACCATGGAGCCCATGGACGCCCCCAGGGCCGCAGCCAATGCCGCAACGCTTCCCCCGCCCGGCGTCGGCGCACTGGAAGCGGCCGAATGCAAAAATTCGCGGATCGGCTGATCAAATACGTGATTCTGTCCGTTCATGCGCTACACCTCTTTCGATGGCTGCTGCAGCCGGATGGCATGCAACAAATTTTCGAACAACAGAACGGTCGTTAACGTCCCCACCCCGCCCGGTACAGGCGTTACCGCTTTGGCCGCTTCCACTGCTTCGGGAACCGCGTCTCCCACGATGCCGCTCGGCGTTTCGGAAATGCCGGCATCGATCACGACCAGCTCGGGATGCAGCATATCGGCCGTAATCAGCCCGGCGCAGCCGGTGGCGGTCATCAAAATATCCGCGCCCGCGATATGTTTGGCGAGATTTTGCGTGTAATAATGGCAAACGGTGACGGTCGCGTTTTCGCGGAGCAGCATCTGCATCAAAGGTCTTCCGACGGTTTCCCCGTGCCCGACCAGCACCACGTTTTTCCCTTGCAGCGAAAACCCGAAATGTTTCACGATCCGAATGCATGCCTGCGGCGTCGCCGGATAAATGCCGGTTGCCCCCGTCATGCAGGCCAGCTTGTTCGCCGATGAAATGCCGTCGACGTCTTTTTCCGGTGCAATGGCGTCGCAGCAGGTTTGCAGGCGGATATGTTTGGGGAGCGGCAGCTCCAGCATGATGCCGTGCACGGCCGGATCTTGGTTCAATTTTTCGATTTCGTCCAGCAGGCGCTGCTCGCTCACCTCCGGCGTAAACGAAATCAGGTCGAACGCGATGCCCAGCTGTTGGGCTTTTTTCTCTTTGGCTTTCGCGTAATATGCCGATGCCGGATCGCCTTCTACCAAAATGACAGACAGCCGGGGGTGAATCCCTTTTGCCTTGAAGCGGTTCACCTCTTCGATGATCGATTCCGACACCTCGCTCGCCAGCGGTTTCGTTTTTAGCAGCATGCTCATTTCTGTCGCCTCCGATTTTGGTTTCAAACAAAAAAAAGCATTCGGAAAGGAATCCCCTCCAAATACTTTCGCCCAGGCGTACGGCTGTTATGATCCATGTGCTCCCTCGTGGTTCCCCACGTTACGCCAGTCACACACGGCTTGAAGTTATCTCTAGTATAGCACAAAATCGGCGTTGATACGTCATATTTTTGCCCATCCGGGTTCTTTCGCGGCGTCTTCCTTCAATTTGCCGTAAATTTCAAGATCGACGACCCCTTTTCCGGACCATAACGTTGCTTGTCTCAGCAACCCTTCTTTCCGGAAGCCGTTTTTGGCAAGCACCCTTTTGGAAGCTTCGTTCGGCGGCATCACTTCGGCCTGAATCCGGTTAACGAGGGCCTCCTCGAACAAAAAACGGGTGAGTATTTGCAGCGCTTCCGTCGCAATGCCTTTTCCATAATGCCGTTCCGCCAGAAAATAACCCACGGAGAGCGAATTGACCTTCTGGTTCCAATCGAACGCTTCGATGATGCCGAGCAGCTTGCCGGGTTCCTCCACCGCAAAAATGCCCCATTTGATCCGGCTTTTTTTGAGGAAATCCCGTTCGAAATGTCCGATCATGGACTTGACCGTATTTTTGTTATGCTTCGGAATGATGCCGCAGTATGTAAACACGTTGTCATTGTGATAGATTTCAAACAGTTCCTCCAAATGCTCCTCTCCGATTTTGCCTAACACGAGCCTGTCTGACGCGATCACGGGAAACCGGCCGAATGCCGCCTCGAAATTCATTTTCATTCCTCCAAGCTGCAGGCGTTCTGCCTTGCAATGTCTTTAAATTTTATTTTTTGATCGGCACGTACAAGTCCACCCTGCATTTTCCCTCCGCATCCCGCGCAGGATCGTTCTGGCAAAATTCCAGGCATGGCCGGTCGTCGGGTTCATAGCCGCTGTTCGGCAGCCAAAGGCCGAAGACGTTTTGATACGCCAACACGAATTTATCGACGGTGTCATAAAAAGGGTACACCGCATACGTGCCCCCGGACAGCGACTTAAACTGCACCTGCGGGTCCGCGGAATCCGGCGTCCAATCTTCGGGCAACGTGACGCAAGCGTCATACCGGCAGGAGTATTCGTCCACCAGCCCGGCATCATCCAGCGAAATGCCGATAAACTGCTGGCTTGGCGGCGTGATTCCCCGTTCGAAGGCCCAACGGCCAAGTTTGTCCCATGCGGCGCCCGTGTCGAGATAACTTCCCACATGGCGGACATATGCGACGTTAAGGGGGGTTAATTCTTTTATGGCGATCATCCGATCCCACGTCCTTCCTAGCAATGATCTCTTACGGTTTTCATTGTAGGCCGTTCCGGACGCGGTCTCCTCCTGCATATTGCTTGCCCATTGCGAAATATTGCTGTATTGGGTTCGTGCCTTCCGCACCTCGTTGGGCGTTGTTCCGTAGTGCTTTTTGAACAGCGCGTGATATGCCGACAGCGACTCGAACCCGCATTCGCCCGCGATCGCCAACACCGTCATATTCGTTTCCCTCAGCAGACGCACCGACTTCTCCAGCCTCTTCCGATTCAAAAACGCCACCGGCGTTACGCCCGTCATGGCCGTAAAAATGCGGGAGAAATGGTATTTTGAAAAATTCGCGGCACGGGCCAGATCTTCCAGCGTCAATTTTTGGCTGCCGTTTTCTTCGATATATCGGATCACCGAATCGATCCTGTGCTTGTATTCCTCGTTCATCACGCTCGGGTTCCCCGCCTTTTCCGGAATCTGTTACCAAAATTATACACGATGACAAGCCCTTCGGAGTACCGAATCTTCGGGGCAGGAACGCTTTGGGCATCTTTTTTCAGAAAAAAATCAGGAGCCACTTTTTTGTAGTTGTATGATAAAATCGGAACTTGTGGTGGACTGATCTACAAGTTATTGAATTTTGAATCCGGTATAACTATAATGGTTATAACAAGAGGGTGAAACAAATGAAAAAATTAAGCAGTCGTTTCTCGGTTGCAGTTCATGTTCTCTGTTTGATACATTTAAGCCCCTCGCTTTGTACTGGGGATTTCATTGCAGCGAGCGTAAAGACCAATCCAGTTATCATTCGCAATATTCTTGCCAAACTCAAAAAAGCAGGACTGCTTGATGTACGCCCAGGAGTGGGAGGAGCATTTTTGCTGAAGAACTTGGAAGAGATCACGTTGCTGGACGTATACAATGCAGTGGAAGTTATTGACAATGGTGAGTTGTTCAATATACATGCAGAACCAGATCCAAATTGTCCGATAGGAAAAAATATCGTAGCTGTTCTACGGTCAGAAATGAGAGCGGCTCAATCAGCAATGGAACAGAGGTTAGCTCAGGTTTCATTGAGACAAATAGTTACAGAATTGGGCAAATAGAATGGTGTTTTACTGAGCCATTTTTTTTGATCTCGTTATAATCAAAGTCATTATAACAATTTTGATTATAACTTGATTATAGATAAATAACGAAAGGAAAATCAGCCCATGAAGATTATTGTTACAGGAGCAACAGGTCAACTTGGAGGTCTCGTTATTCAACATTTGCTCAAAAAGGTTCCGACAAATCAAATTGTTGCAGTCGCACGCAATCTCGAAAAAGCCTCTGCGCTTGTGGAGTTTGGCATTGAAGTCCGTCAGGGAGATTATAATAACCCAGAATCTCTTCACAATGCATTTGTTGACGGAACCAAACTACTGTTTATCTCAAGTTCAGAGACTGATGATCCATTACGTGTCGTCCAACATGCCAATGTCGTAAAAGCCGCCCGAGATGCAGGTATTAAGCAAATTGCCTATACCGGCTTTGCTTTTGCCGAGGACAATCCATTCGCTCTCGTTCATATGGCTACGGAGTATGCGATTCGCACGACGAATATTCCATACACCTTCTTGCGTAACGGCGGTTATACAGAGTTTTTTGTCAATCCATCACTAAAAGCAAACGTAGAAAACGGGGCGATCATTACGAATGCCAATAAGGGAAAAGTGAATTCGGTTAGCCGTAGTGATCTGGCTCTTGCTGCCGCCACAGTTCTGACAGAGGATGGACATGAGAACAAGGAATACAACCTTGTTTCCAATTATCCTTGGAGCTTTGATGATTTGGCTGAAATTCTTTCCGAAGTTTCTGGGAAACGTGTTGTCCATCAATCGGTTTCCTTCGAAGAAGAGAAGAACATACTCGTTCGAGCAGGTATGCCGGAATCTTTTGCTGAAACCACGGCTTTTATCTATAACACAATTGCAGAGGGGAAAATGGCAAGAACGACCGATGATTTACAAAAGCTAATTGGATTTCAAACGCCTATTAAAGAGATCGTCATAAAAGCCTTGCAAGGCTAAGTCATGGACATGCAGCCCATTTTTTTGTAAGACAGAAGGTATCGCAATGGACATACTCAATCTATCTCGTTTAAAAATTTACGGTATATTGGAAAGCGAGCATGACTTACAAATACAGGTGAAGATAACATCTCCACCTTCTTCTTGTCCTCATTGTGGATGCGTAGCGACTTTTGGGAAACCTTATCCAATGTTCAAAATACCCCCTATTTATGTTCGAGATCAGGAGGAACGCAAGAATCTTGGAATGGACCTTCCCACCTTAATTGAGAAATTGGAGAAGGGCCGATTATAAGCCCTTTTCCACCACATAATCCGGATTGGTGTAAAATAAAGATCGATGTTTTTCAAGGAAACGTCCAGCGTTGTCATCATGTCGTCGGCCGCATATTTGCCCGCTATGGATTCTTGATCGGTACATTGCACGGCCAATCAAAATGATCCGTCTACGAAAACTCATCATGCACGACTTCCGTCCCGGCAATAAAATCGTGAATCGATCGCTTATCTTCCCGCAGCGCAACCATGAACGCGCTAATGATCGTGCCGATCCCAAACGTCAGGCCGTAGATGATGCCTCCAACGACATGGCGCAGCAGCATGGTTCCGATCCCGGGCGGAGAATAGTCCTGCACTTTTCTAATTTTGATGCCGCAAATCCGCTTACCCACCGTATATCCGCCCCAAAAAACAGGCACCAGCAACGAATACAAAAAGGACAATATATTGGTTACATATTCTTCATTGGGTCTTCCGCCGGTAATCAGCAAAGAAAGGATGACCAAAGGCAATCCGACGATGAGGGCATCCAACAACATCGCTCCGAGCCTAATCCAAAATCCCGCTTGCATAACTTAGCTCGCTCCTTAACGGTTTGATTGAATCATTCTTTTAAGCATATGTAAGCATCCGTTAATCGTTGCCGGATATTTTACCGATGATCCGCGTGACGGAATTCCTCAAGAAAGCCGTTAAGCCATCCTTCGCCATAATCAAGGGCCCCCGTATCCTGATGGATAAAGGCGACATCCAATCCCATCACCCAAAACCGCCTTGCCATGATAAACAACTCGATGGCTCGTTCGTCTTCGGCTGAGAAATGCCTGACCGATCGGTATCCTCTCATCAGCGAATTCCATAAGGCATCTTGCTTTTCCGGCGACTGGCGTTTCCTTGCCTTCACCTGCGCAAGATCATACGCCCTCCACCCCTTTGCAGCCCACTCGAAATCATAATGGGTGAATTGCTCTCCTTCTAGAAAGGCGTTATTGTTGCCGTGCATGTCGCCGTGGCACAGCCCCCAATCCAAACCGGATGCAGCCGCAGTTTCGATGCGTTGTTGCAATGAAACGGCAAATTCCCGCAAAAAAGGAACGGCTTGATGTTCTATCCCTATGTATTCGCAAATCCGTTTTAACGGTTGTTGAATAAGAAAATCGGTATCCAACTCAAACCGCGGCTGCTCGATGGTTACCCGGTCCATGGCGGTATGCAAGGCGGCGGCCGATTTGCCGAAGGCGTAACAGGATGCCTCGTCATCAAGCGGATGTTCAATGCCTTTCAAATAACGAAAAATGACCGCGATCCGCTCCCCCTCCGGCGTATCCAAAACAGTATACAAAGTGGAATCGTTTTTCGGGATAGGCTCTGATGCATTGGTTGTCGCATCCATCATTCCCTGGAGTTCGGTTAGTAGAGATACTTCAAAGTTCACGTCGCTTTCACTGACCTCGGAACGGTACACGCGCAAAATATAAAACCCGTCGGGAGTTTCGATCCGGTAAGTGTCATTCAAACCTCTTAACCAGAACAGGCATTGCTTCCACGGCCCGATATCATATAGGCGGCTCAAGCAATGCTCCAAATATTCGGGAGCCAATACGGAGCGTAAAGCTGTTGGTCGATTGTACATGTCCATCTCCTCGGTTTGTGATCCGGTTCAGGTAACCGGTAGTCATACCATTAGATTAACACAGCCTTTTTGCCGGCAGGCGGGAGAAAACGGTTATAGTTGAACGATCCGGGCCAAGAGCTCCGGCGGCAGTTGCCTTTTTCAAAATTTGAGCATCGCCTCTGATCGTTGCCCACGTCATCTCCACATCCCCCCAAGACTTGTTCCAGCTCTTTAAAAAAGGCCCCCCGGTACGGAAGGCCTTCTTGTGCTGCTATATTCAAAAAACCCCAACCGGGACAGGACCAAATGAGGCCTACCCGGCGTTGACTTGCGTCTGCGCTTGGTCGTCTTCCTTGACGCGGATGAAATCGGCGTGAATGTATTCCCGCGTGACCGGATCGCGCTGCACCGCTTCCAGAAGGACGGTTATAGGTCCATGATTTTCAAGATTCAGCTCGACAATCCCGTCTCCCCCGCTTCGGATCCATCTTGCGAATTCCCTTGCGGACAGGTGGATATGGACATGATTTGCACCCGAACCGAAAACGTTCGCGGGCAGCCGTCCCGAGTTCCGTAGACGTTTGAGGCCCGTCCGATTCATTGGCGTGCGCTGCAGAGCTTGAAAACATGTTTTCATTTTAACAACTCTCCTCTTATCATTGGTCATTTATGCTCTCCAAAATCAATCGTCTATTCGACTACGGATTTCGCCCCCCGTAGCTGGGGAAGCACGAGCACCATCACATCACCGCCCTTTATACATTTAATGTCATTTAAAACCGAATATGGGATAAGGCATTTCGTTCCATGGAACGAAATGCCTTATCTACCGGTAACCATATCATAGAAAACCGCTCTTGTCGACCGCTCGTCCTCTTGGATCCGGTCATGGATTGCAAGCGCTTTGCAAGCTTTGATGCCGTTTTACAAAAGCTTCAATTTTCGCTGCTCCTCTTCGGTAAAAACGCGGGAGCGGGTCAGAAATCTTTGCCCCTCCGGTCCTTCCAGCGAAAACATGCCGCCGCGGCCCGGAACCACGTCAATGATGAGCTGCGTAAATTTCCAATACTCGTATTGGGCCTTGCTCATGTAAAAAGGAGCACCCCCGATCTCTCCCATCAGCACGTCGCTGTCGCCGACGATAAATTCGCCTAATGGAAAGCACATCGGGGAACTTCCGTCGCAGCATCCCCCCGATTGATGGAACATGACCGGCCCGTGTTTCGAGCGAAGCCGTTCAATCAGTTCCAATGCGGCCTCCGTCGCAACGACCTTGCGAACTTCGCTGTCCCCTTGCGTCATCTGCGGCTCCTCAGGCTTAGAACAATCCGAGCGCTTTCGGGCTGTAACTGACTAACAGGTTTTTCGTCTGCTGATAATGGGACAGCATCATCCGATGGTTTTCTCGGCCGATGCCGGACGACTTATAACCTCCAAACGCCGCATGAGCCGGATACGCATGATAACAATTCGTCCAGACGCGGCCGGCCTGAATTTCGCGTCCGACCCGGTACGCGGTGTTGACGTCTCGCGTCCAAACGCCTGCGCCAAGCCCATAAAGCGTATCGTTTGCGATCGCAAGCGCTTCTTCCCGATCCCTGAACGTCGTCACGGCGACGACCGGTCCGAAAATTTCCTCCTGGAAAATCCTCATGTTGTTTTGCCCTTTCAAAACCGTCGGCTGGATATAGTACCCGTCCGAAAGCTCCCCAGGGATCGAAGCTCTGCCGCCGCCAATCAGGCACTCCGCGCCTTCCTGCCTGCCGATGTCGATGTAGCTGAGAATTTTCTCCATTTGTTCGGTAGAGACCTGCGCGCCGATCATGGTCGCCGGATCCAGCGGATGGCCTTGTTTGATCGAGGCGACTCGCCTCAGCGCCCGCTCCATGAATGCATCGTAAATGGATTCCTGAATCAATGCGCGGGACGGACAGGTACAAACTTCCCCTTGATTCAGCGCGAACAACGTAAAGCCCTCAAGCGCTTTATCGAAGAAAGCATCGTCCTTGTCCATGACGTCTTCAAAGAAAATATTCGGCGATTTGCCGCCGAGTTCCAGCGTCACCGGGATGAGGTTTTGCGAGGCATACTGCATGATCAGCCGCCCTGTCGTCGTTTCGCCGGTAAAAGCAACCTTGGCGATTCTGCTGTTCGATGCAAGCGGTTTGCCCGCTTCAAGCCCGAACCCGTTCACGACGTTGACGACGCCCGGCGGGATCAGGTCCCCGATCAGCTCCATAAGCACCATGATCGAAGCTGGCGTTTGCTCCGCCGGTTTCAGCACCACGCAGTTGCCTGCCGCAAGCGCGGGCGCAAGCTTCCAAGTCGCCATCAGCAGCGGAAAATTCCACGGGATGATTTGCCCGACGACCCCGAGCGGCTCATGGAAATGATAGGCCACCGTATCATCGTCGATTTGGCTGAGCGTTCCTTCCTGTGCCCGAATACAGCCGGCAAAATAACGGAAATGATCGATCGCAAGCGGCAAATCCGCTGCCAGCGTCTCCCGGACCGGTTTGCCGTTATCCCATGTTTCGGCCACCGCAAGCAGCTCGAGGTTGTCTTCGATCCGGTCCGCGATCCGGTTTAACATATTCGCACGCTCAGAAGCGGAAGTCCGTCCCCAAGCCGTTTTTGCTTCATGCGCAGCGTCGAGCGCCAGCTCGATGTCTTCCGCCGTCGAACGGGCAACCTCGCAAAACACCCGGTTGTTGACCGGCGAAACGTTTTCAAAATATTGGCCTTGAACGGGAGGAACCCATCTGCCCCCAATATAATTGTCGTAGCGTTTTTTAAACGTGACCTTCGATCCGTTTTGTCCCGGTTCAGCATATACCATATCCAAACAGCCTCCTCTAATAAAAATGTGGCTGCCATGCAGCCCAGACTCGTAAAATGGATCACCGAGCATGTCCAACATCATGTATATGGCGATATTTTCCAATCTAGTCCTGTTTTATAGAGAAAACTTTATGTAATATGGTTCGCTATGCGGTTTCATAGAGTTCGGCCCGTGACAAAAAAAGAACCCGCCCCTCGATGTTTACGTCTCTTTGCACTGCAAGAGACCGCTTCTCAAGGGGTACGGATTCTTTTATCGCTTAGTTCAGCTGCACTTTCCGGAACGGGCTAAAGCGCGACCGCAGCAGCTTCGCGAAAACGGCTTGATTGTCCGAGATATAGCTGCTTCTTTTTTGCCCGAAAGCATAGGCGGCCCCGGCCGCAAAACCCGCCATGTAATCGTTCCAGTCCGAATAGTTTTCTTTCGCAAGCGCGACGAATCGGGCGACATAATCCCACCGCTCCTGTTCGGTCAAATAAACCATTTTCCTAGCGGCACAGCTGATAAACACGCCCCAGCTGCAATCGTACGCCGCGATCCCCCCGGCAGGCAGCCGCCCCAAATATTGGTTAGCGACGGACAGCTTATGCCGGAGGACCGGGTCCTGCGTTTCCTCGATATATCCGGCCCGCTTTTCATCCTTCAGCACGGACAATGTCCCGCCCAGATCCGCGAACTCTTTCCTCATTCCTTCCGCCAAAAACCACTCCAGCGCTTCTTTTAATCCGTCCGCATTTTCGATGTTCCATAATTTTAACGTATTGCGGGTATCCGTTGTTTTGGAAAACACCCTGTTCGGGTTTTGAACGTGATAGTCGGCATAACGCCCTTCGATGCACAGCGCCGTCATTGCATCGACATAGGGCTGCAAAGCCCCGGCAAGCTCCATCGTCTGCTGCAAGCCGATTCCTCCCTTCAAGCCTTAATTGTAACGCAGAAACCGCCATATTCTTCGAATTTCGGCAAAGACGGAGATGTAAAACAACGCCAGAATGAAAAACAGGATATAAAACCTTACGGGGATGCGGACATGACCGTCGCTTGTCGGCGTCTTCACCGCATCGACGTAGGTTTCCGGCTTGGGATACATGAACGGTAGATTCATCTGTACCTTTTTCATTCGTTCAAGGCTGTTCTTGATTTTGTCCGCTTCGTCTTTTTCCGGCAATGCCGCCGCGGCCGCTTCGGCTTCGGCCATATGGCTTCTCCATGCTTGGTATTCGCTGACGATATCCTCATCCGTATCGCGAACCGTTCCTTCCAGCTCGATCTTGCCCCGGCCGCCCATCTGTTCGGCCTGCTTTTGATTCGCAAGGACGATCAACTGCTTGCCGTTCAACTCTCCCACAAATACATATCCGGTTATAACCGAATCCGGTCCCTGCTTTTGCGCTTCATCTTCTTTCAAATAACGGATATCCCCTTCATCCTCTTCATCCTCTTCCTTCGTCGTCACCTGAACCACGCCGGTATATTGCGCATTTTCAAGCGCGAGACGAACGCCGTCCACCTTCGCGGGCAGCCGGCCGAGTTCGTCGACGGAAGCCACCGTTCGGATTTCGAGCGGTTTATCGGCATGGGCGAAATAACCGGTCAGGCTTTCCCCCGTGTACTTCGCAAAAGAGGATGCCGCATAAAGATGCAAAATGACAAGGATGACCAGGCTGACCCATTTCCCCGAGAGCAGAAAATAAGCGCCCTGCTTGAGCCTTAGGCCAAGAGGTTTGCTGCCCAGCGCCCGCAGCAGCTTTTTCCGTTCCGATTGTTTGCCGCCGGCAGGCCGGGCCTTCAGCGCGTCCAGCTTTTGCATGTCGATGTCCGCCAGGGCCAACACGGCTTCAATATCGTTTGGCTGTTCGTCCGCGATCCGTTTGAACATGCCGCGCGCCTTATCCAGCTCTCCAAGCTTCATGTAACAGCGCCCGGCAATGGAAAGCGCCAACCTGTTGGAAGGGTTACGCTCCAAAATGAGATTTGCGTCCTGGAGGCTTTCGTTAAGGTTGCCTTGATCAAGCCAAAACCGTGCCCGGTGCAGGTATCCGTCAATTTCGTCAGGCTGAAGCCGGATCAATTCGCTGCTTGCCTGAAGCGCTTTATCCCGCTCTCCCGTCTGCACGTAACATTCCGTAAGCAGCCGGACGACATCCGGATCGGCCCCGAACATGCCTGCCGCTTCTTCAAGCAGCTCCGCCGCCGACTCGTAATCTTGTTCCAGCATCAGCAGCAGCCCTTTTTCCCGCAACCACAAAAAATCCTCCACATCGGCATCCTGTGCCTGCAAAAGCGCCGAATATCCCATATGCAGCAGCGACGGTTTCTCCACCGCATAGGCGTATACGTTCGGGAATTCGTCCTTGAACTCTTCCGGATCCTCCGCAGCCATTTCGCTCCAATGAAAAGTGCCTTCCAGCATCGTCCAAACGGCTTCGGGCACAAAATGATGATCATCCATGAAATAAAGCAGCCGGCCGGATACATTGGACTGGATGCTTACGTTCCAGATGGCGTCGGAATGAAGCAAATCCATCCACCGGTTCGGATCGATCCGCGAAGGAAAATCCTCGTACAGCCGTTCGATCCGTTCCATGAAGGATTCCGTCGGATCGGCTTGCTCGAGGGGCAGGGGCTGGCCAAAATCGGCAACGCGGCGGTGAACGTACGTCATTTCGGTCTCGGGCTCCGAAGCAGCCCCATCCTCCTCCTGTCCGTCTTCGTCCAGGTCGAACATCTCGCCATGCCAGGCTTTATGGTGCTGCTCCAATTCCGTCTCCGTTTCAAAATAAGCCGATGTCCCGTCTTCCTCCCGCAGCCCTTCCGGTTCCGCGGAAGCCGCGCTTGCCGTTTGTTTCCGCTGCCGCTTTGCTTCCTTCAGGGCGAAATCATACGCCTCCCTGAGCCGCTGATACCCTTCCGGATCGTCCTCGGGATGATGCTGCTTCAGTTTGGCCGCATATGCCTTTTTGATCTTGGCGGTATCATCCGTCTCTTCGATCCCGAGGATATTCCAAACTTGCATTAATAGTCACGCCACCTTTCAAGCTCCTCCAGCTGTTTCTTTAAGACCGCCGCCGCCTTTTTGACGTCCTGCTCGTTTTGGGAGGCAAGCACCTGCTCGAATCTTTGCAGCAAAAACGCGATCTCCGAGCGTCTTTCGCCCAGCGATTCCTCGTAAAGCCGCTCCCCTTTCGCCAGCAGCAGCCGGTTTTCCGCACGTTCGCGGGGATGGATTTTGATGTCTTTCAGCTGCTGCAGCCGTTCTTCGATTTCCTTTTGCGACAGTTTGCCGGGATTTTTTTCGATGACGGTTCTTTGTTTGAGGCCTGTGCTCAGCACGGTAACCTCGACTTCCAAAATTCCGTTGATGTCATACGTAAACCTGACGTCGATCGACTGGTTCCCCGCTTCATCGGCCGGGATCTGGACCTCCAGCTCGCCAAGGCGGATATTGTTGTCCACTTTTCGGCTTTCGCCTTGGTAGATCACGACGCGAATGCTTTTTTGCTGATCGTGGATGGTGCTGTAGGTTTCGACCTTGCTCACCGGAATCGGCGTGTTCCGCTCGATGATCGGGCTGAAATGGCCGCTGTCGAATTGGCCGCCGCCCAGCGGCTTCGTCGTTTCGATGCCAAGCGTATAAGGACATACGTCCGTCAGCACGACCTCTTTGAGCGCCTCGTCCCTCTGCTTGAGGGCCACCTGGATCGCCGCGCCCAACGCCACCGCCTCATCCGGGTTGATCTGGTTGAACGGCAGCTTGCCGAACATGCGGCTGACGACCGATTTGATGACCGGCATACGCGTGGCTCCGCCGATTAAAATGACCGCATCGAGTTCGTCCGGCGTAAGCGAGGCGTCGCGCAGCGCGCGTTCGATCGGATGGCGCAGCCGAAGCATCAGCTGGCCGGCGATTTTCTCGAATTCGTTCCGGTCGATGGTCGATTCGTATTCCTTCCCGCCACAAGTAAAGCTCATTTCCCCGTATGTACCGTTTCCGATGCCGCGCTTGCATACTTCCGCTTGCTTGAACAGCGCGGATCGTTCCTTCGCTTCCAAGGCATGAATGTCGATGCCGTGCCTTTCCGCAAACCAGGATGCAAGGAGCTCGGTAAAATCCTCGCCGCCCAAATAATTGTCGCCGGCAATCGACTGGACTTCCATGACGCCCTCGAAAAATTCCAAAATCGACACGTCAAACGTGCCCCCGCCCAGGTCAAATACAAGAAACTTCGTTTCCGACTGCTGTTGATGCAGCCCGTACGCGATGGCGGCGGCCGTAGGCTCGCTGATCAGCCGCTCCACCTTCAGCCCGGCGATTTCCGCGGCCCGCTTCGTCGCCTTGCGCTGGGTATCGTTGAAGTACGCCGGAACGCTGATGACCGCCTCCGTCACCTCTTGTCCGAGATAGGCTTCCGCATCCGCCTTCAAAGCTTTGACGACAAAAGAAGAAAGTTCTTCCGGCGAAAACGAATATCTGCCGAGACGGAACACCTTTTCCGTCCCCATATATCTTTTGAACGCCGCGGCCGTCAGCTCGGGGTGGGTGATCAGCCGTTCCTTGGCGATTTGCCCGACCAAAATTTCCCCGTTTTCGTCCACGCTGACGATGGACGGCGTTAGCCGCTCTCCGAGCACGTTCGGAATAATCACAGGTCCGCCCTCCGTCCAGCAGGCCGCAAGGCTGTTCGTTGTTCCTAAATCGATGCCTATCATTGTCACGAAAAATTACCTCATTCCACAAACGATTTTTATAGGGATATGCGCATGAAAAACGGCAGGTTTCCAAAAAAATGGGACACAATCTTTATTATAACAAGCAATCCTTCCCCTAAAGTAGTTGCAAAAGTAACATAAAGCGGTGGAAGTTCACCCTTAAGCTGCTTCATATTTGAGTAGATTAGGCCATTCAAACTAGATTCAGCATAATCTGATTTTCCTAAAAGCGGTTTCGAATATGGAACGGAGATCACCTCCGCAAGCTTCGGCAGCATCCGGCCTTCGATCCCAAGCCGTTTGACCGCGATGCTCCTTCTCGGAAACCGAACGCGTATTTTTCGTCGACGAGAAATACCGTATTGTCCCAGCCAAGCCCCGGCGTCCTTATCTAAAATTTTCTTATCCTGAAATATTTTGTTCGTTTATCTTTTTCCGTGTTAGAATGAATGAGTCGACTTTACTTTAACACATTCGAGGTGTACATCGTGTGATGGCATGGATCGATTTATTCGTTTGCATCCTTTTATTGGCTTTGCTTGCGTATGTATTTATTTCCGTCACGATCACCGTCCTGCATAAGGTTTATCTCATGTTTCATTTCTTCATGACGTTATGGCCGCTTTGCCAGTTCGCCATCCAGGTGACGGATTCCCCGAGGCTCCAACTATTATACGTGAAGATCGCATTCGTGGATCTGGCGCTGTTGGCGGTGGGGTGGCTGTTTTTTACCCTTCTGCTGACGAAAAGGACGCTGCCCGTCCGCAAAGGACTTCCCGTGCTGATCGCCCTTCCGGCATGTCTTGCCGCAGCCATCGTCATCACGAATCCGAACGGAATGTTCGTGCAGCCGCTGCACGGCCAATACGCCGAACGTAGTTACGGACCGCTTTTTTGGCTGACGTCTTTGGTGCTGATTGGGTATGGGGTCGTTTCGCTGTGGGTGATTCATTCCGCGTTGTCGGCCAGCCGGGCAGACCGGATCAAAAAGCAGGTCACGCAAGTGCTCCGCGGAATGGTCGTCGTCATGGCGTTTATTGGCGCGGATATTTTGGTGAACGTCGTCTTTCGCGTTTCCTCCATGGTCATTCCCGGGCTGACGTCGGCGGGCATTTTGCTTTCAGCTGTCTTTTTTATCGTCGCCATACATCGGGACAAGGTTTTTGATTTGCTGAAAATCGCCCACCAAGACATTATCAATACCATCAATCTGGGCATCCTGGTGCTGGACGATAACGAAATCATCGTGGAGACGAACCGTTCGCTGCCTGCCTTTTTGGATTTGCACATCGGCGACCGGTTTGAAATCGCGGATATTTTGCCGGATGCAGGCACCGGCACGTCGGGCACGTTCATTGCAAAATACAAAAACGATCCGCTCGAGAGCCCGGAAATCGACGTTTTATACGAGAAGGGCGACAGGCGTCATGTTCATATCCACGTTTCGCCCATCGTCGTCGGCGGGACGCGCGTCGGACGGATCATAACATTCCAGGACCGAAGCCGTCTGCGCCAGCTCATCGAAGAAACGGCAAAGCAAAACGAGATCCTGCAGGAACGCAATCAAACGTTAAGCGAGATGCAGCAGGAGCTGCACCTCACGAATCAGAAGCTTCAGCAAATGGCAATTACGGACGGCCTGACCGGCTGCTTCAATCGAAATTACATAACCCAGCAATTAGAGCAAGAAGTCAGAAATCATATCGAACGGCATATCCCCTTTTCCATCCTGTTGTTGGACATCGACTTTTTTAAGCTGATCAACGACCGGTACGGGCACTTAACCGGGGATGAGGTCATCTGCAGCACGGTCAACGTCATAAAGCAAACCCTTAGGGATACCGATATTTTGGCCCGCTTCGGCGGCGAAGAGTTCATCGTCTATCTCCCCTTTACCAGTTCGGAAGCGGCGCTGGATCTGGCCGAGCGGATTCGTGCGGCCGTTGAAGCGAATAAAATGATGGTGCCCGGCCTGAAAAACGCATTATCCGTGACGGTAAGCATCGGGCTGTTGTCCGTCGATCGTTTCCCGCTCGATTTGTTCCCGGGCTCCATGACCCTGATCAGCGAGCTGTTCCAATCGGTCGACCATGTGTTATACCAAGCGAAAAGGGAAGGCCGGAACCGTGTGGTGAGGGCCTCGAAATGAGCTTTTGGGGCTGGCTGGCTCAACCGGCGGTTGAACCCGGGAAAAAGTCAATTTCAAAGTTATTGTCCGCTCCAATGCCCGCCGCTACAATGTGGTACATAAAGGAGCGTGGCATATGTTGAAAGAAACTTTGGCGAGAAACATCGTTAGATACCGGAAAGAACGGGGATTAACGCAAGAGGAGCTGGCCGCACGGCTTGGCCTCTCCTTTCAAGCCGTATCCAAATGGGAAAATGCACAGTCGTTGCCCGAGCTATCCCTGTTGCCGGCGTTGTCCGAAACGCTGCAGGTCGGCATCGACAAGCTTCTGGGCTACCTTTCTTACGACAAGGCGGTTACGGTTTATGAAGAGGAATACAAAACGCCGGATTACATTTGGGGTCTGGAACCGAACAGCGCATGTTATCAGGTCCTGCAGCTCATGCCCCCGACGAAGCGCTTGAAATTGCTCGACATCGGGTGCGGCGAAGGGAAAGACGCGGTGTTTTTTGCGAGAAACGGCTACGACGTCACCGCATTCGACATTACGGATGCCGGAATCTCCAAAACGAAAAGGCTCGCCGAAAAAACCGGCGTCCGCGAATTAATCGGACATTACCGCGACTGGTTCCTGCATGAAAGCTCCGAAGTCGTATTTGACTGCAATTCATCGGGCGTTCCGCACCAGCACGCCATGACGAAATTGATCGCCCGAAAAGTCTCCGTGTAGTCCGCTGAGCCTTTTCCGGAAAGAAGGCAGCGTTTTGAGGAAGGGGCCAAACGGCCCCTTTGTTTTGAAGGAGTCCTAAAAAACACCCGTGATGACATCCTTTTTAACCAATCGTGGCCTGACTCCCGACGTACATGATCGCAATGACCAAAATGATCGTGATCGTCATCAACGCAACGGGAATCGCCGTTAAGGTGATGCCTGCGATGGCCATCCCCCTGCCGCTTGGCGATCGCCTGGCCCGGATTCCAAGCACAAAACCGAGAAGGCTGACGATAAAAGACAAGAGCATCATGAACATTGCGCCGGCTGGAGCCTCGTAACTGTATCCGGATCCTAAATCCATCGCAAACAACGACATGATAAACATGAGAATCCCGAAGATCCCAAAGATGAGCGAAACGACCGCTTGACCCAGCCTGTCCTTGGGCTGCTTTTTCTTTTTGGTTGCGGGGGCCGGCCTGCCGGCCTGCGGTGCTTGCTTCTGATTGCCGGCAACAGGAGCACGGCCCTGATTCCCGGCAGGCGTACTGCTCGTCCGGGCTTGGCTGCTTGCCGACCGATGGGGTGGCTGCATGATTTAACTGTTCTCCCCTCTTAACGATATAGGTATGTAGAACTACTGATAACGTTTCCATAATACTCCAAAGGTAACACCTTGTCAAAATTTGCTCCTTTTGTCGTATTATAGCGATTGAGAGGGTCTCATCATTGATAGGATTTCTCTTATACGGTGGCACTGCCTCATTTTTTTGAAGCACCGGCCCCTGGTTCATCCGGAGGACACCCCCGCTGGCCGCTAGACATGAAAATACTTTTCTATTACTTTGGCTACGCCGTCGTCATCATTCGACAACGTGACTTCATCCGCCGCGTTTTTTACAGACTCGGGCGCGTTTCCCATGGCTACGCCAAGGCCCGCATATTCCAGCATGTCCATGTCGTTGAAATTGTCTCCGACCGCGATGACCTGCTCCCGCGCCACGTCCCATCGTTCCTGCAAAAACCGGATGGCCGACGTTTTCGAAACGGTACGGTTCATAATTTCCAGGTAGGTAGGTTTGGACCGGTAGATGGCAAGCTCTTCCGCAAACTGCTTTTTCAAAGAGTTTTCCAGCGCCCCGATCTCATCTGCCCCGCCCATGCATAACGCCTTATGGGCCCCATGAAGCGAACTTGCCGGCAAACGGAACATGGCTTCGAAGTCGATGACGGCCGGATCGGTTTTGGCGATATCCCGCTCTTGCAGCGCCCACTCGTCCAGGCTGTCGACATACCAGTCGTCGTCCTTGTAAAACCCGGCATGGATTCGTCCGAGCTTCGCCTGCCGGTATATGTTCTCGATTTGAGCCATGGTCATCGTTTTGTTCCAAAGCGCACGATAGGAGCCTTCCTCCTCCGTTTCGACAACCAATGCGCCGCTGTAGCAAATAATCGGAGTGTCCAGACCCAGCTCCCGATGAATAAACGCAATGCCCTTGGGCATCCTTGCGGAAACCAGCACGACCCGAACGTCGCCGGGCAAGGCGCGAATGGCCCGCTTGGTCCCGGAAGAAATTTCATGGTTCGAATTCAGCAGCGTTCCGTCGATGTCCAGGCACAGCATGTGATAAGTCATTTTCCCCATCCCCTTCGTTCCTCTTCTGCTTCCGGTTCCATTATAACCTAGAGGATGCCCGAAGTAAGACGGGGATTTTTTTAACGGCTTCGGCTACCGGCGTAGGTTTGGACGAAAATGCCATCCCCCTCCAGCCATTCGGCGATCAAAACCTCCCGATAATCGGAAATATGCTGGGTTTGAAGCTGCTTGTGCAGCCAGGCTTCGTCAAAGCCCGCGTCTCGGATTTCGTCCCACAATACGTTTCCGTCGCGAATAAGCGTGACCGGGACATAAACGGGGGTTTCCTGGAGTTTCAAATCTCCCTGCGTCGTTTTCTGATATTTGGACTTTTTCAAAATGCTGAGGGAACCATCGACCTCCAGGTAGCAAAAGGCCACCTCCCGGATCGAAAAGGTTTCGCTTTGGCGAAGCAGGCTTTGCAGCTGATTGAGATTCATCCGGTTTTTTTTCAGTGCTTCATAATCCACGACGCCGTTTTTAATGAGCGCGGACGGCTTGCCCTCGAACATCCCGCGGAAAAACAACGATTTTTGTCCAAGGTATTCCACGACAATGAGCAGCAATCCCCATAAGAAAATGGAATATAAAATGTGAATAAGCCCGATGCCGGGTTCAAACAAGGCGTTGCCAAGCAGCTCCCCAAACACGATGGACGCGATGAAGGCAAACGGCGTGATCTGCCGGATCAGCTTTCTTCCGACGATTTTAACGACGATAAACAACAAAAAAAATCCGACAATCAGCTCAACAGTCAAAGAAGAGAGAGTAATTTCCTTCATATCATAAACCTCGTAGCGATTGTTATTTTGGAGGTACATTTTATGTATTCCCACATTGCGCCCGATATCTACGCTTAGAAAAAAATCGCGGGAAAGCGCCCAAAAAATTTTTTTGTTATTTATTGACAGTTGTATTCGCTTTCATCTACAATGATGGAGGAACGCAATACTCGATATAATTTAAGGGCCATGCATTCCGTAACCGCACACCCGGTATGGAACAACCCCGGTATCTCGATGGAGAAGCCGGGGTTTTTTGTCGCCCTTTTTTAGGAGGTGATCCGGCGGCGACAGCGGACAAGCCTGGAATTCAAACGATTACATAGGAGGTATAACATGAAGAAATTTCTGAAAACGACAGCTGCGCTTGCCCTGGGATTATCGCTGACGTTCGGGCTTTTCAGCCCTGCCCAGGCCGCGCCGGATACCTCGGTATCCAACAAGCAAAATTTCAGCACCGACGTCATCTATCAAATTTTCACCGACAGGTTTTCGGACGGCAATCCCGCCAACAATCCGACCGGCGCGGCGTTTGACGGAACCTGCACAAACCTCCGGCTGTATTGCGGCGGCGACTGGCAGGGCATCATCAACAAAATCAACGACGGTTACCTGACCGGGATGGGCGTTACCGCCATCTGGATCTCCCAACCGGTCGAAAACATCTACAGCATCATCAATTATTCCGGCGTAAACAACACGGCCTATCACGGCTACTGGGCTCGGGACTTCAAGAAGACGAATCCGGCCTACGGCACGATTGCGGACTTCCAGAACCTGATCACCGCCGCGCATGCAAAAAACATCAAAGTCATTATCGACTTTGCCCCGAACCATACGTCGCCCGCCTCGTCCGACCAGCCTTCCTTTGCGGAAAACGGCCGGCTGTACGATAACGGCACGCTGCTCGGGGGATACACGAACGATACGCAGAACCTGTTCCACCATAACGGCGGCACGGACTTTTCCACGACCGAAAACGGCATATACAAAAACCTGTACGATCTCGCCGACCTGAACCGTAACAACAGCACCGTGGACGTCTACTTGAAGGACGCGATCAAAATGTGGCTGGACCTCGGCATCGACGGCATCCGCATGGATGCGGTGAAGCATATGCCGTTCGGCTGGCAGAAGAGCTTTATGGCTGCCGTCAACAACTATAAGCCGGTCTTTACCTTCGGCGAATGGTTCCTGGGCGTAAATGAAGTGAGTCCGGAAAACCATAAGTTTGCCAACGAATCCGGCATGAGCCTGCTAGATTTCCGTTTTGCCCAAAAGGTGCGGCAGGTGTTCCGGGACAACACCGACAATATGTACGGCCTGAAGGCGATGCTGGAGGGCTCCGCAGCCGATTACGCCCAGGTGGATGACCAAGTGACGTTCATCGACAACCATGACATGGAGCGTTTCCAAGCAAGCAATGCAAACCGCCGGAAGCTGGAGCAAGCGCTTGCGTTCACGCTGACCTCGCGCGGCGTCCCCGCCATTTATTACGGCACCGAGCAGTACATGTCGGGCGGGACCGATCCGGACAACCGGGCGCGGATCCCTTCCTTCTCCACGTCGACGACCGCCTATCAGGTCATTCAAAAGCTGGCGCCGCTGCGCAAGTCCAACCCGGCCATCGCCTACGGATCGACGCAGGAGCGCTGGATCAACAACGACGTGCTCATTTATGAGCGCAAATTCGGCAGCAACGTTGCCGTCGTTGCCGTCAACCGCAATTTGAACACGCCGGCTTCCATTTCGGGACTTGTCACTTCCCTGCCGCAAGGCAGCTACAACGACGTCCTTGGCGGCCTTCTGAACGGCAACACGTTATCGGTAGGCTCCGGCGGGGCCGCCTCCAATTTCACGCTTGCGGCCGGCGGCACGGCGGTGTGGCAGTACACCGCGGCAACGGCGACGCCGACCATCGGGCATGTCGGGCCGATGATGGCCAAGCCGGGCGTGACGATCACGATCGACGGCCGCGGCTTCGGCTCTAGCAAAGGCACCGTCTACTTCGGTACGACGGCGGTGAGCGGGGCGGACATCACGTCTTGGGAAGACACGCAGATCAAAGTGAAAATTCCGGCCGTCGCAGGCGGCAACTACAACATTAAAGTCGCAAACGCCGCCGGAACGGCAAGCAATGTGTATGACAACTTCGAGGTATTGTCCGGAGACCAGGTCAGCGTCCGCTTCGTGGTCAACAACGCGACGACGGCCCTTGGGCAAAATGTGTACCTGACGGGCAGTGTCAGCGAGCTGGGGAACTGGGACCCGGCAAAAGCAATCGGGCCGATGTACAATCAGGTCGTTTACCAATATCCAAACTGGTATTATGACGTCAGCGTTCCGGCCGGCAAAACGATCGAATTCAAGTTTTTGAAAAAACAAGGCTCCACCGTCACGTGGGAAGGCGGCAGCAACCACACCTTCACCGCGCCGTCCAGCGGCACCGCGACCATTAACGTGAATTGGCAGCCATAAGGCGTGAGGGATAGGCGGCTACATTCATCGGGAAAGGCGACTATATGACGTCCGTTCCGTGAGCAACCGCCCATCGCTCCGTTCAAACCGCCACAGGCTGATCTTCAGCCAAAAAAGAGGGGACCTTTCCCCTCTTTTTTATTTTCCGTTAACCAAATGGTATTCCCAAAAATCACGTTCCCCCACAAGCTCCCTCCCCTCTAAGTAAACCCAACCAGGTGATCCATAGCGTGCGGTTGCCTTTAATCCCGGTATCAAAATGTATCCTACCTTACAAAAATGTTCCGATCATACAAAATAGTGCGTACTACTCAAGCGTAATAGAACCTGATAACCTACATACAGAACGATCGATCCAGATTTCAACAAACGGCACGGTCGTTTAAAAAAATGGTGTGCGGGGTGCGAGAATATGCAAGAATATCAACTGACTTTGAAAGATAAGCGGATCGTATGGGGGAAGGCGATCGACCTTGAGCCTCTCTATTTGGCAAATATCCTGGCGAACGGCCGCGAGTTTACAGTAGATCTCGGTCAGCTTTTTAGAGGGCAACGCTTTTATATCGGCCGCAAGAAAGCGACAATGCCGGTGCCGTGAAGCGAACCTCCATGGCTGTTGACATCCATATTCGGCAGCCCTACATCAAGCTATTTCGAAATATACAAGATGATATTCAGTCATCCGGATCAGGAGCAGGAAGGAGACTTACCGTGACTAAGCAGCAAAAATTGTTGACATTCAATTTATTTTTATTGACCTTCGTACTGGGAACCAGTGAATTTGTGATGGTCGGATTATTAACCGAAGTGGCCGAGGACATGAAGATCGCCATCTCGGCCGCAGGCTCCCTGGTATCGGCTTTTGCTTTGTCTTTTGCCATCGGTACGCCGATCTTTACGGCTTTATTCAGCCGGTTCTCCAAGCGCCCGCTCATCCTTGCTTTGATCGGCGTATTTATATTCGGGAACATGATAACCGCTATATCGGGATCGTACGGATTGCTTCTGGCGTCCAGAGTGATCACGGCCGTGGTTACGGGCGTCTTGATTGGACTCGCGATGGCGGTGGCCAGCGAAACGATGCCTCCAGAAAAAAGAGGGCCGGTGATCTCCATCATCTTTACGGGCTTTACGGTGGCAAGCGTTCTCGGCGTCCCCCTCGGCACTTCCATCGGGCAATGGGGCGGATGGCATTTGTCCTATTGGTTTACCACGTTATTGGGAATCGTGTCTCTGTTGGCAAGTTATGCAACCATTCCTAAGGGGTTAAAAGGAGCTCGGAGTTCGCTCAAAAAACAACTCAGATTATTCGCCTATCCTAGAATTGTGCTTGCTTTCTTTATCCCTGCGTTAAGCATTGGAGCAACTTATAGCGTTTATACCTATTTAGCCCCATTGCTTCAGGATGTGCTGTTGGTTCCGGCACAGTATATCAGCCTCGTCTTTTTGCTGTACGGCGTCGTGTCCATCTTCAGCACGTTAATTGGCGGAAAGTTGGCGGCCCGTCATGGGACGGGAAAAATACGCTTCGTATTCCTGGCTCAAGCGGTCATTCTCGCGTCGCTTTTTGTCTCATCCGGCTCACTTGTCGGGGGACTTATCAGCATCTCATGCATGGCTCTCGTCGTTTACCTCATGAACTCAACGATGCAGTTGTACTTCATTGATTGGGCCGGTCGGCATGTTCCGGAAGCCAGGGATTTGGCTTCGTCCTTAACCTCCGTATCCATCAATGTTGGCATTGCGATGGGATCCGCCTTGGGAGGGTTTGTCACAACGAATATGAAGCTTATTGATCTGTCCTGGTCCGGGGGAATCGTTGCCGTCTTGGCAGCCGTGCTGGCTTTTATCAACTATCGTTTGGAGCGAGGAGACCGCAGCGCAAGTGCACTTAAAGAGGAAACCGGGCTAAGCGGCCAATACGGGGAAAGCATGTAATATAGGAACATCAGGTTTAGAGGTACCCTTCCTGGGTACCTCTTCAACTTCCAGTACCTTCAGCTAATCAATCAGGTATGGTGAACAAGCAACGGACAACGAGCCGCGTTGAATTCATTTCTTAGGCATGCTTTTGATTGGTGCGCGATACTTCATCGGGGTAGCTTTCGATATAAGCGGTGCCAAAATCGCACAAAATCAAGAGCATGGGAGCCAGTTGTTTGCCCAACTCGGACAAATCGTATTCCACTTTCGGCGGTGACACCGGATACACCTTGCGGCTAATGAGTCCGTCGCTTTCAAGCATTCTAAGCTGCATCGTAAGCATGCGTTGCGTCGCGTCGGGAAGCAGCCGCCGCAGCTCATTATACCGGATCGGCCCCTTGGCCAGTTCGTTTAAAATAGCTATTTTCCACTTGCCGCTGACTAAGCTGAGGACGATTTCGGAGGTGCAGCGATAGGTTTTATCTCTAAACGTTATCATCTGTCAACACATCCCTTTCTTTGAAATGAAGAAAGACCATTTGTGAATTACTTCAGTTTTTGCAACATCCTCACTTATGACGAATTCTGAATCGATCATTCCATATATTAATTTCAACCTTGCTCCCTTGTCAAGGACTTATGGATCGATTAGTATATAAAAAATAAAGGAGGTCTTCTTATGCCACGAACGGGACGCCCGCGCGCATTTAACCGTGACGAGGCGGTTGCCGCCGCGATGGTGCTTTTTTGGGAACACGGCTATGAATCCACTTCACTCGCTCAGCTGCGCGCTGCGATGGGAAATATATCGGCGGCGAGTTTTTACGCGGCATTCGATTCCAAGGAATCGTTGTTCCGCGAAGCGGTGGACAAATATCTCTCTACTTATGGACAAGTGTCGGAATGTTTTAGGGATACGAGTCTGACATCAAGAGCAGCCATGGAACAGGGTTTGCGGCAATCGGCGCGGATGCAGACGGAGCACTCCCATCCACTAGGTTGTCTGTTGATTTTGTCCGCGGTAAACTGTTCTCCCGGGCACCATCACATTCAGGAGATCCTGGCCAAGGAACGGGAAAAGGTTCACGGTTGGCTGAAAGATTGCATCGAACGGGCCGTTGTCAACGGGGAGCTGCCCGATTCAACGGATATCCCCATGCTGGTGACGTTATTTGAAACATTTCTTCGAGGAATTTCCTTACAAGCCCGGGACGGTGTCCCATACGAAACCATTGACGCTGCCATCACTCAACTGATGAGCGTATGGGATGCGCTATCCGCCAATCCGCGCGATCTAAGGGACAAAAGGCTATGACGCCCGCGGCGCGCTTTCCACGACGGCTGAAGAACATGGATGAAAAAAACGGCTGAACCCCTCCTTGCCCAGGGCAGCCGTTACTTTGATGGCTCCTATGATCATCGTCATTTGTCGTCTGAATCAAAGGCGTCATCAAGCATATCCCTTTTGATCATTCGACCCATAATCTTTTAACCCCTATCAGTTCCTGATCGTCAAATTGCATCCGGTACACATCCGGCTTCGATAATTGGAGCAAAAACTCCAAACCGTACCGGCTGTCGTAATGCCCCATCATCAGCGTCATCACGGCGCCGTGGGTGCCAATGGCTATCTTTTGTCCGCGGTAAACCTCCAAAATTTCCTGAAGAACGCCGATCGCCCGCTGCCGGCAGGCCGCGTTCGATTCCCCTCCCGGCAACGCATAATGCGGATCCGCAAACGACCGGTCCAGCAAAGGATACAGCTCCCGATCGGAAATCCGGTGTTCTCCTTCGTCAAATTTCCGTTCTTTAAGCCCTTCGTATACAATGATCTCCTTCCCGGCTTGATCGGCTGACTCCTGTATGGTCATCACCGAGCGGGCGTACGGGCTGGAAACAAAAACGCCGATTTCTTCCTCGCGCAAAAGTTCGGTGACCCGGCGGGCGTCTAACCGCCCTTTTTCCGTGAGCCCTCGCGTGCTCTCCGTTCCGCCCGTTTTGGGCGATTCCCCATGTCTCACCATGTATATGTACGTGTGCACGGTCGCTCCTCCTTTATGTTGGAATCCGAAGCCATATTTCCCTTAAAGCGGCTTCCCAGGCTTTTTCCCCTCCTCGATGCTTCCGCCGATGTAGCACCATGCACCGTTCAGCACCGAAGAGGCTCGTTTTAATAAAAGCACCTTGTATTCATCATCGATTTTTTTCAATAGGACGGCAGCGATTCCGCTGCAAATGACGGGAACAGCATGGTTGGATTCAGCCATCCATCTCTCCTCCTAGCCGTTCGGTTTCCTTTTTGGCATCTTCGAGGATGGCATCCTTCTGGCCGATTAATGCATGGAGCGCCTCATGCACAAACCCGTTTTCGAATTGAGGCAGCGGCTCCGGCAGTTCGTCTTCGTCCAAAACGAAATGCTCCCCGTTCGGAAGAACCAGCAGATCGATGATCAAATCTTCAAAAGATACGGCCTCATCGGTAACGGTCGTGTTCCTCACCAGATTAAAATACGAGCCGAGATAGTTCCCTTGGCGGTCTCTCCAAAAATAAAGGTTATAAGGCCGATCGATCCAATAATAAGCAATGGTATACGTTCCTTCCGGTATCGTGAGTTCGCTTGCGCCGGCCGGCATCGTAAACGGCTTGTCTACCTGGTGCAGCAGCACGATCTTCGGGAGCTCCATCTTCAAAAGTGTGCAGTCATGATAGGCAACGGTTGCATCATAGCGGATTTTTCGCTCGATAATCGGTTGCCCCTTGTGCAGCGATTGCGCGGGCATGTTGGAAAACCTCCCTATGAAAATGATTTTCAGAGTATTCCTTCTTAATGATGATTATTGTAACAAAGGCGGAGTTCAATTTCTAATGTGGTAATATGGATATGGACAGCTTAGCGGAAACTAACGCAGCCAATTATTGGGAAAGGATCCGAAGATGAAGGTCATTACTTTATGCGGTTCAACTAAATTCAAACATGAATTCGCTGCATAAAACGGCCGGGCAAGTCGCGCAAGAAGTAGAATTTAAATAGCGCCCGTACAAACATAAGGCTCACGCTGCAGAACGCAGCATGAGCCTTACGTTGATGTTTGTATGCTTGACCTGCAGACGGCCGCCCGTCAAACCTGTACAAGCTCGTTAGGCTTCCGGGGAAGGCCCCACGACGGTCAGCATGAAAAACGAGGTCTGGAATCTTCCGCTTTCGGGAACGATGCACATCAACCGCTGCCCTTCGGCAAGATGCCCTTCGTTCAACAGCTCCTCCAGCATGATATAAATCGAAGCCGCGCCCGTATTCCCTTTCGTGTACAAATTCGTAAACCATTTTTCCTCCGGAATGTTCACGCCGCCAAGCTCAAACATCCGGAACAGTTCATCCTTGAAAAAATGCGATGAATAATGGCAAAGCATCCAATCGATATCCTTCGGATCGAATCGCCCCTCCTCCATCAGCTCCAGGAAACGGAAGACGCCTACTTTGACGATTTCATTAACCAGCCGGACGTCTTGCCGCAAATTAAGCGCACCGCGGTCCGCCGCTTCATGAATCGAAGGGTAATCATGCCAGGACGAAAGTCCGTCCTCCTTATTCATGCCCGAATACATGCAGACTTCGTATTGATTCGCAAAGGACCTGTTATCCATCCAATCGATGCGCAGCGATAAGCCCGTACGGTTCGGGGTGTTTTGCAAGACGGCCGCCCCTGCTCCATCCGATATCATAAACCGCAAAAAATCGGTATCGAACGGAACGCGGCTGTTGGTGTAGATCCCCTGCGCTTCAAACTTGGTATGCTTAAACTCTCGGCTGTAAAACTCGCTTCCGCAAGAGACGGCGGCGTCATGCTCGCCCGATTTGATTTGTACGTATGCATTTTTAAGCGCTTGGGTTCCGCTTACGCATAAACCGGAATGCGAGGCGATTTCCATCGCGGGCAAGCCGGTTTCGCCGTGCACCATGCTTGCAAACCCGGGCAAAAGCAAATCGGGTCTGGTCGTCCCGGCCGCCAGAAACCCGATCTCCCGTTCCGTTACGTTCGTATTCCGTTCCAGCGCGTCGCGAATCGCCAAAGCAGCCATTTCGGCATTCGAATATAAACTTTTTTGATTTTTATCCATCGCATAATACCGGTATTTGATTTGATTTTTCTCCAGAATGATCCGTTTTGTTTTGGAAGGTTTGCCCCCGATTTTGCCGATATAATCCTCGATTTCATCATTGCTTACCGGAGATCCCGGCAGGAACTTTCCAACACTTGTAATATAAACCTGATTCATAGAACACCTCTCAAATTCTAGTATATACCGTTATTATCATAGATGTTCTATCAATTGTAAAGTATTGGAATTCATTCTTGATACTCCCATTCAGCATGAGAGGATTACGAACTTCTTTTCAATGGCCATCTTGAACTTTTACGACAACGTTTCCAAATAGCCGATCGTCGATATAAGTTTCCAGCTTCCATAAGCCTGCGGTTGGAAACTCCATTAAAGAGGGAACATGCGTATCGGCGCCGTTGTGGGGGTTCACCCCAAATTCGGGATATTCCCATGTTTTTTCGTCGGAGGCAATCAATATTTGATGTTTTTCTCCCTTTTCATTGATTCCGATGATTTTTAGTTTTCCCGCCACTTCTTCTGCGCTTCCCCAAAAATGCCACATATATTTATTGCTTTGCCCTGCAACAATGGGCTTAAATTCAGCCGGCTTCCCATCTTCCACGGAATAGGAGTCGATCAAAAAGCCAAGCCTGCCTTCTTCGCCCCGCAGGACGTATTTGCTCTTTTTTCCGTCACTTGCGGTATAGGGGATTTCAAAAGTCGGACTCTCTTGCCAGTCTTGGCTTTCAGTGCTAGTGCAGCCCGTTAAGCTCATGCCCAGTATGAAAAGAAGCATCGGAACGAAATGGGGGATGATTTTTCATCGTCGAACCTCCACATAAAATATTCGGCTTCCTTGGGTCGGTTTACAAATATGTATGCTTACCTTCTTCTATTTTAATTTCCAATCGCTATTTTGGCATTAGAAAAAGGCGTAGAGGCCGTTCGCAAAGTACTCGTATTCTTCCTTGGTGATCCGGTTGCCATAACCGTCAAAAAAAGCGCGATAGTCCAGGGTCGTTTGAAAAACATGCGGTTTCGGTCTGATCGCCAGGGCCACGTCGTATCGAGGATCTCCCAAAGCTGCGCCGCTCCAATCAATCATTCCGGATACGCCGCCCTCGTGCACCAATACATTGTCAATGGTAAAATCGCCATGGATCAACGTTTGTTCAATTTTCGCCGGCCTTGCGGTTTTTAAACTTTCAAGCAATGCCGGACTGCCGTCCACCTCGAAATGTCCCAAATGGCGTTCGGCTTGTTTGAACATACGATCAAGCCATGTTTCCTCGTTTTTCAGTTCTTCCGGACAAGGAGTCATGTGAAGATTCCGTAGGCTTTTTCCAACCTGAAACAGAATGTCATATCTGGCGGAAGGATCGTTTTCATGGGTTAAGGTTCGGCGCAGCGTTTCTCCCGGAAGGCATTCCATCAAGAGCCAGCTCTGCATTTCCTGATTTTTATCTTCCCGCTCTACATATTGATAGACCTTGGGGACGCGAAGATTCGTTTGCAACAAACATTTTAAGATGAACGATTCTCTTTTCAGCCATTCGTTGTAGTGTGTTCCCTTCGTTCTTTTTAGGACAACACGCCCTTTTTCGGTATCGATGGTTCCGACGTCCGAGGTATGCCCCTGCCTGGGAAAGCTGATTTTGCCGACCGCGCCGAGTGCATTGAGAATCTCGTGGGGAATTTCTTGCAGGGAAATGGGGAACAACTTGGCACCTCCAGCCATAATCAGGGTTAAAAAAATCGGTCATTTAAGCGAAGACGGGCCACTCAAAAAATACAATTTGCCGAGCCATCGGTTGGCGTTCGATAAAAGATCGATAAAAGCAGCTTGCCTTTCTGATGCAAGACGAAGATTCGCCCCCACTAAAACAAAAGGACGCAGCCTGCATAAGCTCGCCCCTTCGTTCCATCGCTAGACGCTATATATGCTTCGCATTAGCTTTTCTGGCGTTCACTCCCGCTCAAGCCCTTGTCCATCGGCCCGATGGCTCTCGATTAACTGCATAGCCCATTGTTCATCAAATCGAAGCTTTTCCAACCGATGCCGGAAAAAGATCTGAATATATTGCTGCTCCCCGCCGGGAATCCGTTCGTCTTTGCTCGCATATTCCAACCGTTCTTCCTCGTGACGAATTTCGTACCGCAAGTAGTCCTTGTATTGGTGCAAAATCAAAAACTGCAATTCCTTGCTGATCAATCCGAAGTTTTTCAGTTTCGTATAAAAATGGAGCTCGTAATCCGGTGAATATGGAATCGGTTCTTCCATCAACCGGAAAAAACGTATTCTGCCTTCGTCCGTAAGTTTATAGGTTTTGATCTTTTTTCCTCTTCCTTGTCGGGCGCCTTCCGGTTGTTCATCGGGAACCTGCTCGATCAGCCCGTCCGCCACCATGCCGTGGATCAGCGGATAAATCGCCCCCCAGCTCACCTTTCGCGTAGGACCGACAATTCCGTTCAAAATCTGATGCAGCAAATAGCCGTGCATCGGGTTATTCATCAATTCGCCGAGTATGAACAATTCGTACAAAACGAATGGCCTCCCTTGTAAGTTCTACTGCTTTTAAGCAATCAACAGTATAACATACGGCTGCCTGAAAAAACAGAAAAGCCGCGGTCGCCGCGGCTTTCCCGGGCCGCATCCGTTTGCGGCCGGTGAGGTGAATCCTCCGAATGGTCTGAACCGCTGTCAGCAGCATTTGGCGGCAGGGAAGCAACGGTTGCGCCAACCTTTCGGCTTAACGATTGCAAACCAAATAGAGGGTATTCCCTTCCGGATCGCTGAAGTGCACAACTTGGGCCGCTTTGCCTTCCACCGCATCATGGAACTCGACGCCGCGGGATTTCAGGGTTTGGATGGCTGACTCCATATCGTCCACTTCAAAACCAATGGACATGCTCCCCGATTTAACCGGCTCGGAACCATGATCTCCGGCCAGGTGCAGCAGTCCGATCGTTAATCCCGGCGCTGCGACTTGGGCAAAATGTCCATCCCCTTCATGCTGCAGCTCCAGTCCCAGAGTATCGACGTAAAATTGCACCGCCTTTTTCATATCCGCTGCCATCACCGTCACGTTTCCGCTTTTCAACATAATAAAATTCCTCCTTATTCGTTCGATCGGTTTTATTATATCAAAATAATATAATAAATAAATATATTTTTTAGATATAATTAATGGGAACTTTAGGATATTTATTAAAAACAAATGGCACCCGTAGGTTCCCCTTGCCATTCGCATGGGAAGCGGAGCCTTGAGAGGCAAATAAAAAAGAGAACGCAACTAGGCGCTCTCTTGCATCTTCGATATTTTCAAGTGAAACGTATTTCAATTGGCGTGTTTTCCCGCGATCCATCCAAAAGCATGAACACTTCGCTTGGATGTTTTAACATCTGACATATTTGCGTTTAAAACCGAGCTGCTGTTTTTCAACCGCTTTTTGAATGCTTTCGGAAGCGTTTAGGATGCTGCTTTTTTTGTTGTCGCGTTTCATTTCCACCGGGCCTACGGCCTTTGCGGTCTCGACCGCCAATTCATGGAGTGGCAGATAGGATACAGCCACGGTGTACATAAAATTATTCATCGCGGATTTTGTGCGTTCTGGAGAATCGTGGATCGTCTTTTTCACCCGCTCCAACATGCCGGCGATTTTGCTTTCGGCAAACTGGACGTCCGGCCGGCTGCCCAAAAGCCAACAATAACAGCTCCAGCCCGCCGACATTTTTAATTCCTCGCCGCTTTCGATCCATTGATCCGCGACTTCTTGCGCAATATCGGTTTCCGCCAAGGTCACCGCCACCACGTAATCGGATAGCATATAAAAATAGGCGCCCTCGATCCAACGCTCAAAATCCGCCGGGGTCATCGCTTTCGGATCCGCAATGATGCCGGCAAAATACATCGCGTCGTAGTTTCCTGTCGCGTATAGCTGTTCGGCTAAAGGCTGATTGATTTTGATTTTCTTGGCAATGGGTTTCATGGCGCCCGTCGCTACGCCAAAAAGCGGCTCGTGCGCTCCATTGGACATATACTGTTTCTTAAGCCGTTCCTTGCCGAGAGCTTCAAGCTCCTGCATGACCGATTCAAAGTTCATCGTTGGCACCGCCTTTTTTCGATTTAAGTTCAGACTTCTTCAATATTGCCCCAGCCACCCAATTTTTCGGCTTCCCGTTCTTTCCCATTTCCTTCGCCCTTATTCTGCAGTCTTCAATGACAGACGATGGAATCATTTAAAGTGCAAGCGTGATTCCGAGCGGTACAAATAATGAAATCATCAAGATAACCCAAAAAGGGAATGAAATCAGGGATGGATATCGATTGGACTATTTGCATAAGCAACAACAATCGTGAATAGCTTAGCATACCACGAAACTCATGATTCCTCCACCCATTAGTCTTTTCCACTTCCCCTTCGACCTTACCTTTTTCGCATAAACGGTTTCAACAAAATTTTTTTGTATGTTTCTCATTCAAAACTAACATCATAAAATAATGCGGAAATATTGACAAATCATTTCGTCGGTCTGCCTCATTGCAACTTCATAGGGCGGTTTACTTCAACGATCATTCGAATTTTTCAGAATAACGTTCAAATAAAAAGAAATCGCCACGTGCTGTTCAAGCAACGTGGCGATTTCTTGTGAGACGGAATTAAGTCGAGATCGCATTAATATCTTTTATATTGATTCTAGTAAGTCTACGAAGTCGAATACCAGTTGTCAAACTTCTCAAATCGGTAAAAAGAGCATTTCCGAAACCATCCATGCCTTCAAAAGTCCCCCGGAAAGCGCCTTGAATTCCTCCACCGTCAAACTGAATTCTAATTCTAGTTCCCGGGCTTAAATTTTCAAGAAATTCCTGGATTCCGCGGCTCCGGTTTCCTGCGCTTTGATTCCCCGCGCTGCGGTTACCGACACTACGATTTCCTCTGCTGCGGTTACCAACGCTACGATTCCCTACGCTGCGATTACCAGCGCTTCGCTGTCCTCTAGAGCCTCTGCTATGAGACATGATCCTCACCTCCTCTATCTGGATAGTTCTATACTATGAAAAACAAGAGGAAAGTCTTGTACTATTATTCTGATAGATTCGTATATTTTGAATACGTTATTTCCTATGTATTAGTCATTAACTGGTAAGGGGCGATTCGGTAAGTATAATGAAAAAATGGCAGGCAATTGTTGATATTCTGATAGGAATAAATTATAAAAGGCCCCGCCTACGCCACGATGTAGGAAGAGGCCTTTTCTATGCCTTTATTTGAGACAAACGAAGATCAGTGAACCTGCCATCCGCTACCTTTGTAAAACCAAGGAGCAAACGCACTCCACGCGTAGCTTGAGTGTCGGTCACTGTATTTTAAGATGAAATAAGGGCGGGGGCAGTAAAACTTATAATGAATGTTTACCTAGCCATCCGCTCTGAAATCAATCTTATCGACCAAACGATGTACCATCTCAGAAGTCAGTTCATCCAACTTCATGAACCGCTTGAGCTCCTTCTTCCAATCGAACGATATTTTCACCTGTGCTACTACTTGTCTGCAACGACTGATAGCTTTTTAACTGGGCATGTAAGCTATAAAGTTCAGCATTGCTACTCTCCGTTGCTTCCTTGTATTCAGTCTCTGTGGTTGTGCCACTTGCCAACAGTCTGATTAATCCTGTCTTTTGTTCCTTCAGCTTTTCAATGCGCTTTGTGTAGGGGGTACAACAAAGACGGCTGTTAATAGCCGCCCCTGACTGAACTCATGATCAAAAAAAGAAGCGAGACTGTACCCGCTCCTTTGCCATATACGCCAATACACCTCAACTATGGGTCTTTCCAGACCAACAGTGAGTGTTGATACGGAATATTCCTGAATAGACATTATTCTGCCAAACTTGTTAACTATCACTCTTCATCTATATCAGTATCACCTATTTCTCCATTTACTGGTATTTTGTATAAAGCTACTTTTATTCCCAGTCTTCTAATAAGACTAACATGATGCAAAAGATTAACTTTACTAAAGAACGGTAATGTCGTTCTAATATCAGACGAATTGGCAGAAGAAATTGCATAAACTAGGGTACATTCGTTGTAAGGAAAGCTTTCAATGCTGTAATTTTCCTCGGGAAATTTCTTTGTAGCTTGACTTACCACATACTGCCGATATTCAGACGAGTCCTTTAATAAAACCATTGACACAGAACCTTGTGCAAAAAGATGACTTAAAGTCGCTGAACGTGTTCCTTTTTTGACGCAAACAAAGTGTTTATCCTTCGACAATAGATCACAAACTTCAATTTTGCTTCTCGTATTTGTTATCTGAAAATTACGCTTATCCAAACATAGAAAATATTCTGAGTCCTGTCGTTCGTTATAGCTACCTTCCGACTCATTAGGTTGAATTACAGTAAGAAAGTTATCATTTTCAACTAACGGTATTTCCATTATTTCATTATCAATTCTTGCAATATAATCAGTGTCAATTTTATACCAATTATTAAGTGAAAAAATATAGGTGTTCTGATCATGCTCAGTTTGATAAATCAAAAAATGATTTAGTGATACTGAGGGAGTAACGGGACTGTTCGCATCGTCAAATCCTATTATTTTTATTTTCTCAATATCATTGGGTGAATCGAATTTAACATTTTGATCATCAAGTAGTGCATACAAATCTTCTAAGGTGACCTCAGTAGTATCCGTTTTCCTATATCCCCGTTTAATTTGGTAAGAAGAACACCTTTCATATTCGATCATATCTGGGTAAGCCAAAGAAAGATTATCACCTTGGCGATTACGAATAGCATTAAATAAGTTATCATTTAAAACATTAACTATTTCAGGGTCTTTAATTATTTTAATATTATCAATAAATCCGAAATTCTCCTTGTAATCTTCGCTTAAATATAAATCCAATATTTGCAGACATTTCTCACCTAGCCTCGAAAAAGTTATATCACTATTTAAGCTTAAAGACGATGTAGAACCCCTTACTGAAGTGCCAAATTCTTGATCTCTTGATTTTCCCGAAACCAAATTTATAAGGTCTTGCTCAAAATCCAAATCAAACTCTCCGATCTCACTCCCCTTATTAAAGAGTACTCTCTTTTGTCTCGTTTTCAAATCAATATTCCTTACATCAAAAGCCTTAAGTTCCTTAGTATCAATGGAATTTAAGGCTACCTTCAATCCAAAATTGTTTTCTAAATTATTTTTATTTATTGCTGTAAACCCAAATCCACCAGTGATAGCGAAAAAGTACGGCGTGTTATCTTTTAATACTTTAACTAAAATGACAAATGAGTTAACTGTATTTTTAATTTCATCCCTATTAGGAATTTGTAAATCCCTTTCAAGAAAGCTTATCCATTTTGGCTCTTTTGATCTATTTCTTTGAATAAAAACCTTAAACTCGAAATTCCTTTCTGCCTCTGTCGGTTGTAATTCAAAGTAGTTATTCTCCTCATTAACTTTATTAGGTAGAATCAACTGATTAAAATTCCTTACATTCTCATTAAAGAGATAGTATGATAGCTTCAAAACAAGTCCCCCCCATGAATTGGAAATGTATATTTCTACAGTTTTCTACAAAATCACATAAATTCCTTCATTACAACTATAGTGAATTAACAAGAATGAGATTCAAAGAAAAAAATCCCCTCCGTACTTGCGATTCAAGTTAAAAAATACTTTTTTTAGGACTTCTGAGTTGGGTACAGAAAAAACATCTATTTCTGCACAGCCCACATTAAGCATAAAAAAGAAGCGGGCTATTAACCCACTTCGTCAGTTTCCCGCCAATACACCTCAATTATTAGTCATTCCTAACTAACAGTGAGCAACACTCCACATGGCTCGTCTGCGGGAACATGTCCACCGGCTGCGCCCACTCGATCTTGTAGCCGCCGCTGATGAGCACCTGACAATCCTTGGCCAAAGTGGCCGGGTTGCAGGATACGTACACCATCCGCTTCGGTTTGGCTTTGATGATGGCGTCCAGCAGCGGACGCTCGCAACCGGTACGCGGCGGATCGACGACGACGACGTCGGGGCGGATGCCGCGGTTCACCCATTCGGGCAGCAGCTGTTCGGCACGGCCTTCGTAGAAATGCGCGTTGTCCACGCCCGTCGATTTGGCGTTGTCGCGCGCGTCCGCCACCGCCTCCGGTATCAGCTCGATCCCCCGGACTTCCCGCGCAAACGGCGCAAGCCACAGCCCGATCGTGCCCGTCCCGCAATAGGCATCGACGACAAGCTCGGAACCGTTAAGGCCGGCCGCTTCCTGGACGGCATTGTACAGCTTCACCGTCTGTTCGGGATTCAGCTGGAAAAAAGCGCGCGGCGACAACGCGAACCGCACGTCTCCAAGAGACTCTTCCAGCTGTTCTTCGCCCCATAAAATGACGGTTTTGCTGCCGAACACGAGCGGCGACTTCCCTTTGTGGATATTATGCGCGATCGTCGTCACCATCGGCAGGCGCGCCCGGAGGTGCCCGACCAGCCTTCTCGAATCGGGCAGCCGGTCCGTCGCGGTAATCAGCGTGAGCTGAACCTGGCCGCTGGTCTGCCCGACGCGGGCCACGATCGTTTTGATTGCGCCTTCGCGCGTCCGTTCATCGTAAACGGGGATATCCAGCTCCTCCAGCACTTCCTTGACCTGCTCAATGACCCGGTTCACCACTGGGTGCTGAATCGGACAGCCGCTGATATCGATGAGCCGGTGCGTTCCCATCGCATACAGGCCGGCAACGATGTCTTTGCCTTCGCGCCCCACCTGAAGCTGGGCTTTGTTCCGGTAGCCCCACGGATTATCCATCCCGATGATCGGGCGGATCAGGAGCGTCTCCAGCTTGGCGTAACGCTGGAAAGATTCCCGGACGATCTCTTCTTTGGCCTGAAGCTGCGCTTCATAGGTCATATGCTGGATCTGACAGCCTCCGCACTTGTAATAAATCGGGCACGGCGGCTCTTTGCGCTGGGGCGATTTTTTTTCGATTTCGAGAATCTCCGCGGTCAAATAACCCGGCTCGACGCGGGTCACTTTCGCTTTGACGACCTCTTCCGGCAGCGCGCCGTGCACGAACACCGCCTTCCGCCGATAGTAACCGACGCCTTCCCCGTTAATGCCGATCCGTTTGATCGTCACGACAATTTTTTCTCCTGCCTTCACGGATTCCGCGGAAGGCTCGGTTTTAGGGGAGAGCCCTTTTTTGCTTGGGGCTGCTCTATGCCATTTTTCTTCCGATTTTCCATGCTTGCCTGTTTCTTTCGGATGGGCAGCCTGTCGCTTGGCTCGGCGGACGCCCGCCGGGTTGAAATCGCGTTGTTCCGTTCCCCGGCCGCCTGCCGCTCCCTTTGCTTTGTTTTGTTTGTTCTCGGCCATCCTGTCAATCGCTCCGTTTCTGTCCTGAATTCATGTCTTTACTATACCATAGCGGAGCCTCTTCCCCTAATGCGTTCCAGCCCCTTAAGCAATCGGCGTTCCATTGGGCACAACCAAATCCGGCTTCAAGAGCACGACGTCCCCCTCCCCGGGAACGCCCCCAAGGACCAGCACTTCCGAATCGAAACCCGCAATCCTGCGGGGCGGAAAGTTGACGACGGCTGCCACTTGTCTCCCCACCAATTGTCCGGGCGAATATCTTCGGGTAATTTGCGCCGACGAACGTTTGATTCCCAAGTCGCCAAAATCGATTTCAAGTTTGATTGCGGGTTTGCGGGCTTTCGCAAAGTTTTCCGCTTTTATGATCGTGCCGATTCGTAAATCCAGCTTCAAAAAATCTTCAAACATTGCCATTTCCATCACGCTCACACTCCAAGTTATTGTTCGTTCATTTCCGGCGATCTGTCAATCCCTACACATCTTAGCAGATCGTCCGAAAGATGCACAAACGTAAGCATGGTTTAAATAAAAAAATACGAACAAAAAAGGGAAGCCGCCGCTCCCCCTTTGTAAACGTCATATTGTCATTTTGTACTCGCGATCATGCCGATCATCCAGGCAGCCCCGGTTAGACCAGCAGTCGAATGCAAGTTTCCGCAGCAGCCTCGTTTAGTGGAACTTCCTATTTTTGTTCGCGCGGCTTTTATTCGAACCGGTCATCAGCTTGATGCCGCCCGCAATGAGCAGGATCGACACGATCGCAGGCTTCAAATAACGCATTTTATATTCGATAAACCACTCCGGGAACCACCGGTCAAGGAACGGGACCAAGATCGTGGATCCGACGTAATACAGTCCAAGCAGCACCAGCCCGATGCCCAGCCAGCGCTGGTGGTCGGAAATGCCTTCGACGATCGGACGGTCCACGAGCGGCTCGCGTCCATAACGGCTCGTTTGCTGAAGCCCGTCAAAAAACGAAAAGAACCAGACTAGCGGAATGAGAAAGAGAAACAGGGACAAATGCAGCACATCCAGCACATACACGCTGCCAAGGAAAATCACCATCAGCTGCAGCCCCCGTTTTTGCAGTCCGAGGTACATATGCCCCGCGCCCGGAAAAGCGGACAGCAGCGTCGCGATCACTTTACTGCGTTTGCCTTCCTCGCGGCCCGCCTCCATATCGTCGAACAGCGAACGGTCGCGAAGCGCTTCCCCCGCCTGTCTGCGGTGTATAAGCTGAACGGCGTCAAACATGCAGTACAGCCAGATGATCGGGAGCACGCCGAGGAACAACAGGAAAATCGTATGGCTCGTAAGTCCGGTCAGGAAAAACATGATCGTGCCCAAGCCGAAAAAGGCGATCAAAAACGATAGTCCCCGCTGCATGAGTCCCATGTGCAAATGGCCGAGTCCCGGCACGAAGGACAGCAAAATCGTATAAAAACGTTCGCTTTCCGGGCTCTGGGACGATCCGGTACGTGGCGGATACGGCGGATACGCATAGTCGCCTCCCGTTTCATCCTGCCCCGCAAACATGCCGGCAGGCGGCGCGTTCAGATCGGCATACGGCGGATGGCCGCCAGGGTGATATCCGTTAGGATCATAACCTTGAGGCGGGAACGAAGGCAGACGCAGCAAAAACACGACCAAATCCAGCATGCAGACGAGCCACAGCGCTATCGCGCAAATCGCGGTCAAAACGATAAAAAAACCCGCTTCGTGCGTGTTGGCGACGGCCAGCATAAAACCGAACAAGATTCCCCCGAAAAACAGAAACGGATAAACAAATCCTCTTCCTTTTCTGCCCATATAATAATGCCCCAGCCCAGGGATGAAATTCAGGATAAAGGCTGTCATTTTATTGCGGTAAGGTTCCACATTCATCTGTCCTTTCAAAAAATGTTCGTCCTCAGGATGCCCAAGGCATCCTGAACGGTACGGTCTTTATCTTTAACGGCCTTGAGGCTTTAGCCGGTCGATCCAGCCCGTCGTAACTTTAACCAGCTCTTCGCTGAAGGATGCCTCGTTGCCATGTTTTTTGACATCTTCCGGACCGGGCGTCAGCTTATCGAACCACCCCGCCGAGAGGAAGATCAGCGTCAGGCAAGCTGCTATAGCATAATGGAACAAGCGATGTTCGTACCAGCGGCGCCTGTCGTTCCTTGCCTCCATGTTGACGACCTTGGCTTGCGGCTCCGCGATCCGCGACATGACATTGTCCGCAAACCGCTCGGGCTGCGCCAAAACGGGGAGTTCGGAGCCTTCCAGCTCCAGCGCCTGCATGTACAGCTCCAGCGCCTGTTCATCTTCGAGCAGGAGCGTTTCCATATTTTCCACCTGCTCCCGTACCGACTCGTCCCCGCGGATGTATGCGGCCCATGCCTCGACGGACGGCATCGCTTTCCGGTTGTCATTCATCCCATTCTTCCTCCTTCCAGTGCTTCCGAATCCAGCTTCGCGCCCGGTAAAGCCTCGATTCTACCGTTTTTACCGCAATGTTTTGCTCCCTGGCGATCTGGTCATAGCTTTTTTCCTCTATATAGAATTGAACTAAAATGTCCCTGTGCTGGGCAGGCAAACCGTCCATTTTTCTCTCCAGCAGCTTCTGCTTTTCTTTGCGGACCAGCTGCCTCAGCACATCCTCTTCCGCCGACGGCAAATGCTCGATGAGCTCTCCATCGGCCATCTGCTCTTCCCGCCGCCTGCTTAGCTTGCGTTTGGCGTCGATCGCCTTGTTCACGCTAATACGGGTAATCCATGTTTTGAACCCTTGGGAACGGTATTCCGGGAGAGATTTATAGACCTGCAAAAAAACTTCCTGTGCCGCATCTTCCGCTTCTTTGGCGTTTTTGAGCACGGAATAGGCGGTTTGGAACACGTGCTGCGAGTATTGCTCCACAAGCATCCGGAATGCAGCCTGGTCGCCGCGCCTGATTTGATCGATCAATCGTGCTTCGTCAATCTTTCTCTCCCCCTTCCCCGTAACAATAGACGACAACCGCTTTGCCAACCCTGCATCTTTTTCAAAAAATTTTTAGCATGATAGATTTCCCCGTACGATTGCAAAAAGAAAAGCCTTTCCCCGCAGGAAAAGGCTTAAACAAGGCGAAGTTTCATCATCTTTCGGCAGACATGCGGCCAATCAGCGCCGGCAGCCAAGCACGGAGCGGCTGGAACTCGAAGCCCAATCGTTCCGCTTTGCTCGTATCCATCACCCACGAATCGGGAACGCCGAACGGGGATTTGTCCTCATCGCGGACCTGTTTGGCGATTACCGCTTTTTTGCCGGTTTCTTTTTCGATCCACCCGATCAGCTCGGACAGCTTCACTACCCCTTGCGAGCATGCGTTGATCGCTCCTTCGACGCGCTGCTTTCGCAGCCAGGCGAGGAACGACGCCGCTTCGCCGGAGGATATGAAACACATCTCCGCCTTCAGGTTCGGGATGCCGATCGGCTGCCCTTGCTTGATATGATCGATATGGAACTCCAGCCGGCCCGTGTAGTCGTCTTCGCCCAGCACGATCGGAAAACGTGCCGCCGCGACCGGAAAATCGGCCTGCTGCAAAAATACCGCTTCCGCCAGCCGTTTGCCTTCCCCGTAGGAAAAATCGTCTTTTCCGCCGAGCGTTACCGGATAAATATAAGGATTCACGTCGTTTTCTTTATGTTTGCGCGGAGCCGGGTCATAGACGGACAACGTCGAAGTCAGGATATATCTCCTAACCTTGCCTTGAAACACTTCGCAGGCATCCTTGGCCGCTTGCGGAGAATAACAGATATTATCGAAGACGGTATCCCATTCCTGCCCCGCTTCGACCGCTTTCATCAGCGAAGTTTTAACGTTGCGGTCCAGCTGGATGCGTTCCACCTGGTCGCCAAATTCGTCGTTTGTATTCCCACGGGTGGCAATCGTCACTTTAAAGCCTTCGTCCAAAAGCAAACGGACAAGCCTTTTGCCAAAAAAGCGCGTTCCACCCAAGATTAATATGTTTTTCATGGATGTCCTCCCAACATCGATTTTCGATCAGTCCTTACTTTCGTTTCCTATGTATTTTACCACAAAAGCGTGCCCTCCGAATGCACCGGAAAGGCACGCTTTACGTGGAATTTCAAAACATCTCGCCATTAAAACGCCCGCCGCATGCGGCCCGTCATGTTATGCTCGTCCGCCGTTGCGGAATTTTTGCGTATAGGCTTTGGCATCGCTGACCGTTTTGACCCGGTTGCGGCTCCATTCCAGCAAAATCCGGTCGATGTACCGGAAATGCACCTTCCCGGCAAATACGGCCTCCTTCAGCGCCATGCGGATCAGTTCTTCCGGATAACGGTCCTGATCGATCCATCCGGAGATGGCCTCCAGTTCCATCGGCGACAGGGGCCGTCCGAATTCCTTCTCGAACACGACGAACAGATTGCGGCCCGCCTCCTGCTCCGGACCGGTGTCCGAATGCGGGCGTGACGCGGGAGTGGACCTGTTTTTCCGCTGATCCGCCAAAAGCATGCCCAGCTTCTCGAACAAGCCGGACAAATTGTACCGCTCGTATTGAATGTTGCGGAGCTCGTCAAGTTCTTCGTCGATGCTGATCATCCCTGCTTTCAGCAGCTTCTGCAGGCTTTGGGCGATGGCTTGGGCCGAGACGCCCATGACCTCCTGAAGTTCCTCCAGCGTCGGAAAATCTTTGTGCTCTACCTGCTTGAAAGATATCAGATGGATGAGCAGCAGCACCTCTTGATCGCTCAGCTTCAATTTGCGGTAATGCCGGAGCAGCACATACGGAATGACCGCCATGCCGGATCCCAGGCCGAAGGAAGCACCCTCGGCCCATGCGTTCCATCCTGCGCCGTCCATGAGCTTCACCTCTCTTTATTAAGGGTAGAGGCGATACAATGTGCGAGGGAACGGAATCGTTTCGCGAACGTGATCGAGTCCGCAGATCCAAGCTACCGTACGTTCCAGCCCCAGACCGAATCCGGAATGCGGCACCGTTCCGTACTTGCGCAAATCCATGTACCACTGGTACGTTTCCATCGACAGGTCATGCTCCTTGAAACGCTGTTCCAGCAGGACCGGATCGTCGATCCGCTGCGAACCGCCGATGATTTCGCCGTAACCTTCCGGCGCGATCATGTCGGCGCACAGCACGACCTCCGGACGGTTCGGGTCCGGTTTCATGTAAAACGCCTTGATTCCCGCCGGATAATGCGTAATGAATACCGGTTTGTCGTATTTCTCGGCGATGGCCGTTTCGTGCGGTGCCCCGAAGTCTTCGCCCCACGGAATGTCGAAGCCTTCTTCCTGAAGGAATTTGATGGCATCGTCATACGTAATGCGCGGGAACGGCGCTTGGATGTTTTCCAGCTTGGAAATATCGCGTCCGACCGCTTCCAGTTCCTTCTTGCAGTTTTTCACGACGGATTGCACGACATGCGTGATGAACTGCTCCTGGATCTGAAGGCTTTCTTCATGATCGGTAAAGGCCATTTCCGGCTCGATCATCCAGAACTCGATCAGGTGGCGGCGGGTTTTCGATTTTTCGGCGCGGAACGTCGGCCCGAAGGAATAGACTTTACCGAGCGCCATGGCCGCAGCTTCCATGTAAAGCTGGCCGCTTTGCGTCAAATAAGCGTCCTCTTCGAAATATTTCGTGTGGAACAGGTTCGTCGTTCCTTCCGCGGACGTCGGAGTCAAAATCGGCGGATCGACCAGTGTGAATCCGTTTTGATCGAAAAATTCCTGAACGGCGCGGATAATTTCTCCGCGGATGACCAAAATGGCGCGCTGCTTCGGCGAACGCAGCCACAGATGGCGATGGTCCATCAGAAAATCGATGCCATGCTCTTTCGGGGTAATCGGATAATTTTCGGTCAAGTGAATGATTTCAAGTCCCGTTACCGTCATTTCATAGCCGGACTGGCTGCGCGGCTCCTCGCGAATGACGCCGGTGACGTATACCGAACTTTCCTGCGTCAGGCTTTTGGCATCGTTCCATACCTGCTCGGAAACTTCGTTTTTCACGACGACGCCCTGAATATATCCGCTGCCGTCACGCAGCTGCAGAAACTGGATTTTTCCGCTCGAACGTTTGTTATGAATCCAGCTGCCGATCGTAACGGTCTCTCCTACGTGCTTGTTCACGTCACGAATCACACTTTTGGTGGCCATGCCTAAATCTCTCCCTTTACAATAACTTGCTTGAATTCGATGATATCGCGTCTACGACTTCAATCCTTGTACGAGGCGGTTCGTGTCCCGGGCGATAACAAGCTCTTCGTTGGTCGGGATTACCAGAACCTCCACTTTGGAATCGGCCGAAGAAATGCGGCGCGGTTCGCCGGAACGGATCGCGTTTAATTCCTTATCCAGCTCGACGCCCAGATAAGTCAAATTTTCGCATACTTTTTCACGCAAAACAACCGAATTCTCTCCGACGCCTGCCGTGAAGACAATCGTATCGACGCCGTTCATGACGGCGGCATACGAACCGATGTATTTGCGGAGACGGTATTCGTACATGTCGAATGCCAGCTTCGAATTGGCGTCGCCGTTTTGCATCCCTTCGGTAATTTCCCGCATGTCGCTGCTGATGCCCGAAATCGCCAAAAGTCCGCTATGTTTGTTCAGCATCGAGTTGACCTCGTTGACCGTCAATTCTTCCTTGTTCATGACGAACGGCACGATCGCCGGGTCCAAATCGCCGCTGCGCGTGCCCATCATCAAGCCTTCAAGCGGCGTCATGCCCATCGAGGTATCGATGGAACGTCCGTTTTTCACGGCCGTGATGCTGGCTCCGTTGCCGATATGGCAAGTGATGATTTTCAGATCTTCGATTGGACGGCCCAGGAATTCCGCCGCGGCTTGGCTGACGTAATCATGCGACGTGCCGTGCGCGCCGTAGCGTCTTACTTTATGTTTTTTATAGAGCACTCTCGGAATGGCGTACAGGTACGCATGTTCCGGCATCGATTGATGGAAGGCGGTATCGAAGACGACAACCTGCGGAATGTTCGGCATGTTGGCTTCGGCGGCCTTGATTCCCATCATGGAAGCCGGGTTGTGAAGCGGCGCCAGGTCGAAGAGCTGGCGGATTTTGGACTTCACGTCGCTGTCCACGACCGCGGACTCGCCGAAATATTCGCCGCCGTGAACGACGCGGTGCCCGACCGCGTCGATTTCGTCGATCGAACCGATCACGCCGTGCTCAGGGTTTGTCAGCAGTCCGAGCACTTTGCGAATCGCCGTCGTATGCTCCAAAATTTCGCTCACTTCCGTCACGTCGGCTCGTCCCGCAGGTTTGTGCGTTACGATGGAGGAATCCATGCCGATCCGTTCCACCAGCCCTTTGGCAAGCACGGATTCGTCGGTCATGTCGTACAGCTGGTATTTAAGGGAAGAACTTCCCGCGTTAATGACTAAAATTTTCATACCCGGTCACCATCCTTGTCGTACTTGAAGAAGCCTTCGCCTGTTTTGACGCCCAAATGCCCCGCGCGCACCATCTTTTTAAGCACGATCGACGGACGGTATTTCAGCTCGCCGAATTCCCGGAACATCCGATCCAGCGCTGCCAGGACGGAGTCGAGGCCGAAACGGTCGGCCATCTCCAGCGGTCCGTATTGGAACTGGTATCCGATGCGCATCGCGTCGTCGATGTCCTCCGGAGAAGCCACGCCTTCCTGGAGGATATGCAGCGCTTCGTTGATCATGAGGCAAATCATCCGGCTGGAAACGAAACCAGGGGATTCATAGACCATGATGCCTTTTTTATGGACGACTTCCTCAACGAAACGTTTGGTTTCCGTAAACGTCGTATCCGAAGTTTTCAAACCGCGGATGATTTCGACCAGGTCGACTTTGCTTACCGGATGGATGAAGTGCATGCCGATCACCCGCTCCGGATACATGGTCGAGCTGGCCAGCTCCGTCAAGCTGAGCGAAGACGTGTTGCTGGCAAGAATGATATGGCTAGGGCATACTTGGTCCAGCTGCGAGAACACGACGCGTTTGGCGTCCAGGTCTTCGGAGATCGTCTCGATGACCATGTCGCATGTGCCGAGCTCCGCAAGATGCACCACTTTATGAATTCTGCCCAAAATCAATTTTTTTTCTGCTTGGGTAATGGCCCATTTTTCGAGCTGTTTGTCCAAGCTGAGTTCGATCATGGAATACGAATAATCGAGTTTTTCCGGCGTTTTCTCCACGAGCAGCACGTCCAGGCCGCGCGTCGCCAGCATTTCGGCGATGCCTTGACCCATCGTGCCCCCGCCGATGACGCCAATCTTTTTAAAGTACATGTTTCTCTTCCACCTTCCTATGGCCACTTGTTTGCGAATTTTCTATGTCGTACCCGTATCTTTAATGTAGGAGGGTACATGGTGACCCAAACTATAATAATAACTTAGCACAGAAAAAAAGTAAAAAAAAAGAACCAGCATCACAAATTATGCTGGTAATTGGGAATGTTCACGAAATAGTCGACGAAATTGGTCTCCGGACAGCGTTTCTTCCTTCAGCAGGATATCGAGCGACTGTTCGTAAATCGTCCGGCGTTCCTCCAGCATCGTCCGCGTCCGTTTCATGAGCTCTTCCAAAATGGCATTGTTTTCTTTCATCAGCTCTTCTTTCGTCACCATGTCCAAATCGACGATGCCAAGGGACGTCAACCCGGATTTCATCATGGTCTGCACGATGTTCAGCGCCTGCTCGAAGTCGTTGCTCGAGCCGGTGCTGCGTCCGCCGTAGAAAATCTCCTCCGACGCGGCGCCGCCAAGGGCGATCATAATTTGCTCCTCCAGGAACGTTTTGGTGTACAGGTATTGTTCCTGGGTCGGATTATGCCGCACGTAACCAAGCGCTTTGCCGCGCGGGCTGAGCGCAACCTGGCTGACGCTGCCCGGACGGACAAGCTCTGCCATGATCGCGTGGCCAAGCTCGTGAATCGCAACCCGTTTTTTCTCTTCGAGTGTCGATTCGCGGTCGGTGCGTTCGCCCATCATCACCTTGTCTATGGACATGGACAAATGTTTTTGTTCGATTTCTTTTAAGCCTTCGCGCATCGCGTAAATGGCTGCCTCGTTCATGACGCTCTCGAGCTGCGCCCCGGAAAAACCGAAGGATTCCTCGGCGATTTTCCCGAGGTCGACGCCCTCTTTAAGCGGCTTGTTTTTTGCATGCAGCCGGAGAATATGCTCGCGCCCCTTTTTATCGGGCAGGTCGACCTGGATATGCCGGTCGAAACGTCCCGGACGGAGCAGCGCGCTGTCGAGCATTTCCTTGCGGTTCGTTGCCGCGATAAGCAAAATTCTCGGACTGTCGGACGAATATATCCCGTCCATTTCGGTCAGCAGCTGGTTCAGCGTCTGATCGTATTCGCGCTGCTGTCCGCCTTCGCGTTTGCCGCCGATCACGTCGATTTCATCGATGAAGATGATCGCGCTTTGCTTGTTTTCCTTTACAGCGCGGTTCCGCGCTTCGCGGAACAGCTCGCGCACGCGACCGGCGCCGACGCCGACGTACATTTCGACGAATTCGCTGCCGGACGAAGCCACGAATACGGAATCCGTATAATGCGCGGCCGCCTTCGCCATCAGCGTTTTCCCGGTTCCCGGAGGTCCCGTCAGCAGAATCCCTTTCAAAGGACGGATGCCGAGCTTGCGGATTTCTTCATGCTTGATCAAAAAGTCCAGCGCCTCCATCAGCTCCTGCTTCGCATGATCCTGCCCGCCGATTTCTTCGAACGTCAGCTTCTTGGGCCCTCTTTTTTTGCGTTTGCGCTCCGCCCCGGCTCCTACGGCCAGTCCGCCGCGAACGCTCGCCATGAAAAGCAGCCCGCCGATCAGCAGCGCCGCAATGATCAGTGGAATGATATTGACGCCGATATAAGCCAAAAATATGAGCAATACCGGAACGAAACCGACCAGCACCTCTTTGGTCCATCTTGGCATTATTCCCACACCCCTATCTTCGCGGGGTTCCGGGGCAGCACGATAAACTTGCTGGAATCGCCGTCGCTAAGGCTGATATACACGTTGTCCGTATCCATCTCCGTTTGGGTTTTGATGCCGGAATCTTTGGCCAGCTGCTCCAGCTTGGCCGGAATTTCGGTATATTTCTTGTTGTCCATCGCTTCGGCGACGGAGAACATCGCGGAATTCCAGAAACGGTTCAGCTTCTCGGAGGAATGGTCCACGAAATCGAATTTCAGCTTGCGGTTGCCCACCACTGATTTGCCTTTGGTCGTAATTTGGTTTACAAGTCCCGATAAGTTCGTGTCAGGCTTCAAATCCAGTTTCAGATTGATCTGATTGCGGGTAATATCGAATTGGGCGTTGTTGACGCCTTTATAATTTTGAACGATTTTTTGCAGCGGCCCTTGCATCGTCGTCTGGCGATAAACGAACCATCCGCCGAACAGCACCGCCGCCGATATGACAACAGTAAGCGCAATTGGTATTGGACGCAGTTTCAAGACGTTGTCCTCCTCTCTTATTCTAAAAAACTTATCTTATCTATATCATACGAAAAATAGACAACCGCGGCAAAGGAGCTTTAAGCAAAGCTTCTAAGACACGGTCATTCCAAGCTTCTTCGATCTGCATTAAACACGACGGTCACACCATTTTCAGAGAGTATATCTTTGAATCACAATATAGAGTATATCACATCGTATATACTAAATCGAAGGTAATGTGTGAAAGTATTTAAAATATTATCCTGCGCACGCCAAAGAACCCCATTTTCATGAGGTTCTTTTCCATTTATTAGCTAATGATTCGCATCAATGCGTTTAGACGGATTACCGGTTAGGCAGCGTAAACGGTCCCCCGATGCTTTGGCCGTCGCTGAACCGGTAGAATTGATAATAATAATGATCCTTGGACCAGTAAAAAAGCTGCCATGCGTATTCGCCGTTGTACATCCCGGGCACGGCCTTCAGCTTTTTGACGTCCGGAATTTCCTTCGTCGCTTTTTCCTTGATCTGATTTTCCGACATGCCGTTTGAGAGCAGCTCTTCATGCACCGCGCCCTCGCCCGATTTCACTTTGCCGTTTTCGTCCATCGTCACCCACACCATGATCGGACGGTTGTCTTTGTCCAACCCTTCGATCGCCCAGCAGATCGTATCCCATACCGATTTTTGGGCTTCGGTCACCTTCACGAGGCTTGTCTCCTGTTTGGCCTTCAGAATGGCCGCCGTCTCTTGCGCGCGGATATCCTGCGTTACGTATATGTAATAACGGTAAAGCCCGAACACGATCAGCAGAAACGCGACGATGCCGAGAAAAATCCATTTCTTTTTGTTCTTTAGCATAAGTTCCCCTATCTTTGGCCGTTCTTACCGGGACAAGAGACCTTCGAACGCGGCTTGGGCTTCCCGGCGGATGCGCTCTTCGTCCATCGTCAGGCACGCGCCATGCTTCACGATCTGCTTGCCGTCCACCCACACATGTTCGACGTCTTTGCCGCTAGCCGAGTAGATCGCGTGGGAAATCAGATCGGTATGCGGAAGAAAATGGGCTTGATCGGTATTTAGTGCGATAAAATCGGCTTTCATGCCCGGCGCAAGGGTACCGACGTCCTGCAGGAAAAGGGATTGCGCTCCGTATACCGTTCCCATTTTCAAGGCTTCGTAAGCCGGAACCGCCGTCGGGTCGCCGGACACCCCTTTGTGGATGAGCGCCGCAAGACGCATTTCCTCGAACATGTCCAAATTGTTGTTGCTGGCCGCGCCGTCGGTGCCGAGCGAGACCGTTACGCCCGCTTTGAGCAGATCCGTCACGCGGGCCACGCCGCTCGCCAGCTTCAGGTTGCTGCCCGGATTGTGGGACACGGCCACGTTGTTGCGCGCCAAAATGCCGATTTCTTCATCGGTCAAGTGAACGGCATGGGCGACCAGGGACGGTCTTGAAAATACGCCGAGCTTCTCCAAATGGGCGACCGGACGCAAGCCGTAATCCCGAACGTTTTGCTCGACCTCGGCAATCGTTTCGGACATATGGGTATGCATCGGCAAATCCAGGTCAAAGGCGGCCTGCACGAATTTCTCGATGAAATCCGGAGGACATGTATACGGCGCGTGCGGCGAAATCATCGTCGTGATCCGGCCGTCCGCTTTGCCGTTCCAATCGCGTGCGAACTGGATCGCCTCGTTCAGCTTGTGACGCTGAATGTCCTCGGAGCATAACCCGATGACGCCCCGCATCAGGGACGCGCGGATTCCCGACTCTTCTGTCACCTTGGCGACCTGGTCCATATGGTCATACATGTCCAGGAAGGTCGTCGTCCCGCCCTTGAGCATTTCCAGCACCGACAGCGCCGTTCCCCAATAGACGTCGGAGGAGGTAAACTTGGCTTCCATCGGCCACATTTTCTCCTGCAGCCAAATTTGCAGGGCCAGGTCGTCCCCGTACCCCCGCAGCAGCGACATCGCCGCATGCCCGTGCGTATTGATCAGACCGGGCATAAAAAACAGATGCGTGCCGTCGAATACGGGAACATCGTTTTCAAGCTCCGGCATTTCTTCCCCTATATAAGCAATGCGGTCGCCTTCGATGACCATGCAGCCCTGGATTACGGGCTTGTCTTTGTCAGGCACGGCAAAGCTGCCGTTTTTAATGATCCATTGGTTTGTCTTGTTCTCCGCCATCAGCTGAATCGTCCTTTCCGTTATTCAAATAATAAGCCAGGCTCAGCAGGTCCGTCGTGAAATCCGCCGCATGGATCCGGATGTTGGCCGGCGCCTTCAGAATGGTCGGCGCGAAGTTCAGGATCGCCTCGATCCCGGCGCCAATAAGCTGGTCGGCCACGTTCTGGGCCTCGACGGCGGGCACCGTAATGATGCCGATTCGGATATTCCGGTTTTTGATCGTATCCGTGATCTCTTCCATCGGCTGCACCGTCAGCGTATTGATTTTTTTGCCGATTTTTTTCGGATTTTCGTCGAAGACCGCCACGATTTTAATGTTTTCGCGCAGGTAAAAGTTGTAGTTGGAAAGCGCCTGTCCCAGGTTGCCGGCGCCCACCAGCACCGCGTTGATCTGCTGATCCAGGTTCAGGATGTGGCGGATTTTTTCGATCAGGTACGAAACGTCGTATCCGATCCCTTTCCGGCCGAAATCCCCGAAATACGCAAGATCCTTGCGGATTTGCGCCGGGTTCAGGTCCAGTCGCTGGCCAAGCTCCTGGGAGGAGACCGTCGCTACCTCCCGCTTGTGCAAATCATTCAAATAACGTAAATATACAGGCAATCTGCGGACGACCGCTTCGGAAATTTTCTCCGATTTCATGCATGTTCCCCCTATTTAACAGCTTAATTTCTATCGTTCGATCCTATGAAAAGGGTCATTTTAACCCTCTTGAAGCCATTCAGATATACGGGGAACCATTTTTTCCGTATTCATATGCTCCATCTTTGGCCCCGGCAAGGAATAGAGAAAATATTTCCCGTAGTAAGACTCGATTACGCGCGTATCGTAAACGATGACGATTCCGCGGTCATTCGCTGTACGAACCAAGCGGCCGAAGCCCTGCTTAAAGCGGATGACCGCCTGCGGCACGGAAAGCTTCATGAACGGATTTTTCTTCTGGCGCTGCAACAGTTCGGCTTTCGCTTCGTTCAGCGGGTGGTTCGGCGGCTGGAACGGAAGCCTTACGATCGCCAGGCAGGTCAACGCTTCGCCGGGGATATCGACTCCCTCCCAGAAGCTGCTCGTACCGAGCAGCACCGAAGCGCTGCTGTCTTGAAACCGGCGAATGAGCTTGGTGCGGCTGCCGCTGTCCACGCCTTGGCCGAGCACGGTGATATCGCTGCCCGCAAGGGCGTTTTTCAGCGGTTCATGCACCTGCCGGAGCATCCGGTACGAGGTGAACAGCACCAGCATTCGGCCATGGGTTGCGATCGCCGCGTCGGCCAGGGACCGCACGAGGGTGTCCACGAACACCGGATCGCCGACGCTTCCTTTTACGCTCGGGAAATCCCGCGGAATGACCAGCAATGCCTGGTCGCGGTATTTGAACGGGGAAGGAAGCTGCACGGATACCAGCCTGCCGCTCTCCTGGTCTTCCTGCAGACCAAGATTATCGATCATGTATTGGAAGGACTTGTCCACCGACAAAGTAGCCGACGTTAATATAACGCTTTTCTTTTTATCGAAAAACAACTCCTTGAGCTGTTTGCTGACGTCCACCGGAACCGCATACAGCTGAAGCGATTTGCTGCGGAAATGGCTGCTCGCCTCCATCCAATAAACGACGGTGGCATCGTCCAGATTCATGAACGTCCTCAGATCGTCCCGTTCGGCAGCCAGGTCCTTGAACAGGCCGCTAAGATCCGTTATCAGGCTGTCCGCGCTGTAATCGTCTTCGTTTTCCTTGTATTCGGCCAGCATTTTTTCGCCGCGGCGGACGATTTCGCTCATTTTCACATGGATCTGGTTCTCCATCGCCTTCAATGTTTCCCATTCCTGCGGCCATTTCGACGGCTGGAGCCTCAGCACATATTGCCCGGATTCTCCCGGCGCGGCGTCATTCCTTTCCGGCATCAGGGCGAACAGGGATTCGCTGAGCTTGTCCCAAGTTTCCTTGACGTCGACCAAATCTTCGCTGATGCGGTCGATCGCCGCGATCCAGTCGCCGGCCCGCTCCTGCCCGGACGACTGCAGTTGTTGGCGGAGGGCGATAAGCTGTCCGCTCCGCGCATCTTTGTACAGACGCGTAAGGGTGTGGACGACGCTGAAATATTTCATGTGCAGCCCCAGATGTTTGCCGGCAACGTCCTCCAAATGGTGGGCTTCGTCAATGACGAGGCGCTCATAGGACGGCAGCAGCTGATGACCCGCTTTAACGTCCGTGAACAGCTTGGAGTGGTTCGTAATGACGACGTCGGCGATGCCCGCCTCATGTTTCGCGCGGTGATAATAACATTTGCGGAACCACGGGCAGGCTCGGCCCAGGCAGGAATCCGAATCGCTGCTCACCGTTTCCCAGAAGTCGCCGCCCCTTCCCCCGAGATTCAGCTCCTCGTCGTCGCCGTTTTCGGTTTGCGCAAGCCATACGATCATCTGCGCAGCGGTAATCGTATCTTCCTTGGGATTAAAAAAGTCTCTTCTGTTTATTTTATGTTCAAATTTTCTCAAACACAAATAATGTTGTCTTCCCTTAAAGACCGCCGCCTTGAAAGGGAACGGCACAACCTGCGTCAACAAAGGCACGTCGCGCTCCCGCAGCTGCTCCTGAAGGTTGATCGTGTGCGTGCTGATCATCACCTTTTGCTGCTGCTTGACGCTTTGGTAAATGGAAGGAATAAGGTATCCCAGCGATTTGCCGGTGCCCGTTCCCGCCTCGATCAACAGATGCTTGTCCTCGTTCAGCGCGTTCATCACCTGATCGAACATGATCGTTTGCGGTTCGCGCTCCTCGTATTGGGGCATAATAGCCTTAAGACGCTTCTGAATTTCGCCCAAATATTCCTTGAACTCCACCCCGGCGAGAGGGTTGTCGTCCGTTTCGTCCCGCGGCGGTTTCATTTCCGTCCAGTCTTCGACGGCTAGCGCAAACTGGCGGTAAAACGTATGGCTGTTCAGGTCCTGAATCGGCTCCTGCTCCTTTTCCTGGCACAGGCCGTCAAAAAACCATCCCAAATCGCTGTCTTCGTCGGCAAACAGTTCGGTGAGCCGCTGCAGCGTGATGAGAGGCAAATCCCTGAGTTCTGACAGGCATTTCAAAAATACATAAGCCGTCGCCAATGCATCGCTGTCCGCCTGATGGGGCCGGTCATGCTGGATGCCGAAATGCGACGTAACCTGGCCCAATTGGTAGGAAGTCAGGGACGGAAAGCATATTTTAAGAAAATCCAACGTGTCGAGAATGCGCCCGGAAAACGGGAGATACCCGGAGCTGTCCAGCGCGTTTTGCAAAAAATTGAAGTCGAACGCGACGTTATGCCCGACCAGGACGACGTCGTCCAGCATCGGCACAAGCTCCATCAGCATCTCTTCCAGCGGCGGCGCATCCGCCACATCCTCTTCGGTTATACCGGTCAGCCCCGTAATAAACGGCGGGATTTCCACCGTCGGTTTGACGTAGGAACCGTACACGCGGGATATCGTCAAATCTTCTTCTATGATGGCAAGTCCAACTTGAATGATCTCATCGGCGGACTGGTTGCCTGTTGTCTCAAAATCCAGTACGGCAAATTTCATGATCAAAATTAATCCTTTCGTTCCAGTCTCAATTACCAGCATAACAGAAGATTTCACATTTGAAAATTAAAGGGCAGCAAAAAGGCGATGCACAAGGCGCTTCCCGGAGCGCATGATGCATCGGCCTTTTTGCTGCTTTCTACATCATCGATATGAGCTGGCTGCCGTATTGAAGCTGGCCGCGGTTCTGCTGGCACACCTTCAAATTGATCAGCGGATCGGGCAGCGTCGGATCGCACTGCAGCGCAATGGTAAAAAATTCCTGGGCTTTACTTGTTGCTCCATGCTTCACGGCAATGCATCCCAAAGCATTGTAAATCATCGCTTTCAGCTTTTGGCTGTTGGCGAGCGGCAAAATCCATTGGAAATGTTCCTGGGCCGCTTCCGTTTCGTCCAGGTGCAAATGGGACATGGCCAGATACATCCGGGCCAAAAGGCTGTCGGGATATTGACGGATGACTTGGGCAAACTGCTGCGCGGCTTGGCGGTACATCAACAACCTGAAATACCCCTGCCCGCGCACGAATGCGTTCATTTCCAATTCGGGCGAGCTCTGATCTGAAAACAAGGTGGCAGGCACCTCGACATGCTGGCGGAATTCCCCCATTTTTTCCTCAAAAGATAACCATTCATCAATAATGCCGTCGCTCATCGTCTTCAGCATATTCCATTTTTGGATCAACTGATGTTTCTGGGTTTCCTCCGCCGTCGGGTAATGTTTCATGATTTCATCTAACATGTGGTTCATTTCCGCGAAAACATGCTGGAACATCGCTGCATCCCACCCTTAAACTAAAAATGAAATCAGTGCGGTCACCTGCATTCATTTTTTGTTGAACGGGCTGTTTTCATTCTCCGCGGAGCCTGCCATTCCTTGTCTTCATAAACATTAGACGATGGTTGCGTGTACTTCCTTGCTCATCGTTGTCAGCGGCCGATTGGACTCGTTGACGAACACCACTCTCGGCTTATGGTTTTTGATCTCCTCATCGGACATCATGGCATAGGACATAATAATGACCGTATCCCCCGGTTGCACCAGCCGTGCCGCCGCCCCGTTGAGGCAGATGACGCCGCTCCCGCGCGGACCCGGGATCACGTACGTTTCGAGCCGGGCGCCGTTGTTGTTGTCGACCACCTGGACTTTTTCGTTCTCCAGCAGGTCGGCGGCTTCCATCAAGTCTTCGTCGATCGTAATGCTGCCTACGTAGTTAAGGTTCGCTTCGGTTACGGTGGCGCGGTGTATTTTGGATTTCATCATCGTTCTGAACATGTCTCATTCCCCTTTCGAATGGAGCAGGCAATTGTCGATCAGGCGCGTTCTGCCGAATTTGACGGCCAGCGCCATCAATACGGATTCGTTGCGTTCGATCACCGACTCGCCGTCCGCAAGCGGCGCAAGGGCCGGAAATGCGGCAACTTCGACGTAATCGATGACGGCCAGCGGGAATTCGCTGATTCGGGTGGTCAAAAATCGTTTGACCTCGCCCGCGGTCCGGATTCGGCCGCTTTCGACCGCTTCTCTCGCCTCGCGAAGGGAACGGGAAAGTACCAGCGCTTGCGTCCGTTCTTCCGGGCTGAGGTACACGTTGCGCGAGCTGAGGGCCAGCCCGTCCTCTTCCCGTACAATCGGGCAAGGCACGATCGTCACGTTAAAGTTCAAATCGTAAACCATCTGCTGGATCACGGCCACCTGCTGCGCGTCCTTCATGCCGAAAAACGCGTAATCCGGCTGCACGATATTAAACAGCTTGCCCACCACGGTCGTCACCCCGTCGAAATGTCCGGGGCGGGACGCGCCGCAAAGTCCGGAGGTCACCTCGGATACGGCGATTTTCGTTTTGGTCGGCTGCGGGTACATCGTGTCCACGGTCGGAAGAAATACAAGATCGGCGCCGGCGTTTTCCGCCGCGGCCAAATCCCGCTGTTCGTCGCGAGGGTATGTTTCAAAATCCTCCCCCGGCCCGAACTGGATCGGGTTGACGAATATGCTGACGACGACGATGCCCGTTTTCTCCTTGGCTGCCCGGATCAAGCTGGCATGCCCTTCATGGAGATATCCCATCGTCGGCACCAACCCGACCGTTTCTACATCCTTTGCCGCTTTCAAACTTCGTATTTCTTCCCTAAGCTCTGCAATTGTTCTGACGGCTTTCATGCGTTGTTCACCTTTTCCCGGCCTCTGCCGTATAGATTGTCGACGACGTGGTCGTCTGCCGTAAATACATGGCTCTCATCCGGGAAAGAACGTTCTTTCACTTCTTTGACGTATTGAGCCAGACCCTCGCGGATCATCGTTCCGGCATCCCCGAAGGTTTTTACAAATTTCTTGGCGCGGTACGGGGAAGCATATTGGAAAATATCATGGAAAACAAGCACCTGGCCGTCCACGCCCCGGCCCGCGCCGATGCCGATTGTCGGGATGGACAGCTGCGACGTGATATAAGCCGCAACCTGTTCGGTGACCAGTTCCAGGACGACCCCGAACGCGCCCGCTTTCTCCAGCGCTTTGGCGTCTTCCAGCAAGCGCTGCGCATCCTTTTCGTCTTTCCCTTGAATCCGGTACCCCCCGATTTGATTCACCGACTGGGGCGTGAGGCCGATATGGCCCAAAACGGGAACGCCTGCGGCAACGATGGTTTCGACCGCTGCGCTGATTTCTTTGCCGCCTTCCATTTTGACGGCATGGGCATGGCCTTCCTGCATCAGCCTGCGCACGTTGCGCAGCGTTTCGTCGATGCTCCCGTGATATGTCATAAACGGCAAATCGGCGACGACGAACGTATTGCCCGCCCCCCGGACGACCGAACGCGTATGGTACACCATGTCGTCGATGGTGACCGGGAGCGTCGAATCATACCCAAGCACGACGTTGCCGAGCGAGTCGCCGACCAAAATCATGTCGACGCCCGCTTCTTCGGCGAGGCGCGCCGTAGGGTAATCATAAGCGGTAACCATGCTGAGCGCCGTGCCTTCCTCTTTCATCTTTTTCATTTTAACGATGTTGAGCGGATGTTTCACTGCCATGTTTGCAGCCCCTTCCTTCGGAATAGTGTTGGAAAAACAAAAAAACCTTTTAGCAGATCACTAAAAAGTTCCGAAAGGGCAAAAAAGAGTCACTTGCGATCGTCCCTTCTGTCTCGGTCCCTTCGGCTCAGAGCAGAATCCAACGTATGCATTATGCTGTTGTGATTGCTTGCACATGCAGAGTGCAGTTCGGTCCTTTGCCGATACCGCCTCTACATGTCAGTATATCAAATCCTTCGCAAAATTTCATCGTCTAAGTTCGACATCTCCGGAAAAAACAGGCAATTCCCGCCCGTCCTCCGTCAGGATGACCAACGCGCCGTGAGGATCCAGCTTCAGTGCCTGGCCCGTTACGGGACCCGATGCGGCCCCCACGGTGACCCGTTTGCCCAAAGTGACGGACAACGCTTCCCACAACGAGGCGATCGGCGCAAATCCTTCCTGCTGGTAAAGCCGGTACAACGTTTCGAATTCTTCCATCGCCGCCGCGATCAATTGCACGCGGTCGACGGGGTGGCCGGCTTCTATTTTTAAAGAGGTTGCGACCGATTTGAGCTCATCCGGATAATCGCCGGGGTCCAGGTTCGCGCTGATCCCGATGCCGGCGATGCAGTAACGGACATATTCGTCCTCCGCCGCCGATTCCAAGAGGATCCCGCAGATTTTGCGGCCGTCGACCAGGAGGTCGTTCGGCCATTTCAGCCCGGCCATGACGCCGGTCGTCCTCCGTACTGCCCTGCACACCGCGACGCCCGTCAACAGCGTCAGCTGAGGCATGTAATGCAGCGGCTGTTTCGGTCTTAGCACCAGGCTCATCCATATGCCTTTGCCTTTAGGAGAAAACCATTTCCGCCCGAGCCTGCCTTTGCCCCCCGTCTGCTCCTCGGCAACGACCAGCGTTCCCTCCGGCGCCCCGGCCTCGGCGAGCGCCTTGGCTTCCTCCTGCGTGGATACCGTCGTTTCAAGCACTTTCAGCTTCTTGCCCGCGGTATTCGTCTTTAACGTTTTCAGCAGCGTCAGCGTGTCGATCCGTTCCGGTTTGTTGACGATCCGATAGCCCTTGTTCGGGACGGCCTCGAATTCGTACCCGGCTTCCCTCAGCTTGTTGATCTGCTTCCAGACGGCCGTGCGGCTGACGGACAACCTGCGGCTGATTTCCTCGCCGGAAACGAACTCCTGCGGGCTGGCGAGCAGCAAATCAAGCAGCGTTTCTTTTTCACTCATGGGTTGATATCACCTGTTTCGCTTCTTCGATTAATCGGTTATGGTCGTTCGGCAGCTCGCGCGAACTAACGCGTACAAGCAGCCCGTTCAATAGTTCGCCCAACCACGGCCCGCCTTTCCGCCCGGACAACGCAAGCACGTCTTTGCCCGTGACGGCCAGCTCGGACATGTGGTATACGGCCATTTCTTCCATCCACGCCCGTCCGTTTTCCAATACGTCCTGCGGATAACACCCAGCGGCTTCCCCCGCTTTCAGCACATCGGCCAGCCTCAGCCAAGATTCGGAGGTTTCCCGCCCGAACCGAAGCACGATCCGGATCCACTCCAGACGGGAAGGGGAGGTACGGTCCATGGCTTCGACGGCTTCTCCGACGTTTAATATGCCGACAATCCGTTCCCGGACCGTATTGGGAAAGGTCCAATCCCGGAGGTACGCATTCGCTTTCTCAGCCGGCACAGCGCAGGCATATAACAGCAGCGCAAATCGGATCACCGATTCTTCGGGAGAGAGATCGTCGATCAGGCGGATGAGCCTTGCCTCGGACGCATAGGGAAAAGGAACCTTGGCATAAGCCGGCAGCTTGCTGCGGTAAAGCAATCCCAGCCCTCTTGACGGCTTGCTGCCGGCCATCAGCTTCTCCAGCTCCACGCGGAAGCGCTCCATCGCTACGTAGCGGATGTTTTCCCGTTCCTCCAGCAGCCCTTTCCAAGTGCGGTAGGCAATGTTAAATCCGAACACCGAGGCAAACCGGATGCAGCGCACCATGCGCAGCGCATCCTCTTGAAAGCGTCCTTTGGCATCGCCTACGCAGCGGACCAAGCGGGCCTCCAGATCGTTTATGCCGTGAAACGGATCCACGACATTGCCTTCGATATCCCTGGCAATCGCGTTGATCGTAAAATCCCGCCGCTTCAAATCTTCCCGCAAATCCCGCACGAACGCGACTTCGGCAGGCCGTCGATGCTTTTCATAAGCTCCTTCAACACGGTATGTGGTCACCTCGAAGGCGCAGTCCCCGCTCAGGACCGTAACGGTTCCATGCTGGATGCCCGTCGGGACGGTCCGTTCAAATACGTCCTGCACTTCTTCCGGCAACGCGGAGGTCGTAATGTCCATGTCGTCGACCGGCCTGCCCATCAGCTCGTCCCTGACGCAGCCGCCGACCCAATAAGCCTCATGACCATGCTCAAGCAGCTTTGAAATCACTTGTTTGCCCTGCTCCGCCATCGCGGGATCGGCTTGTTTCCATCGTACCAATATCGTTCCTCCCTGCCTCTCGTCCGAAGCCGGATCAGCCGCACACCGAATCGAGCTCCGGAACCTCGCGCCCAAGAACGCGGTAATAAATTTTCTCGTACTGCCGGGTAATCAGCCCGTCGCAGAACTTTTCGCATGCCCTCTTGACGCAGGCCTCCTTGAACGTGGCTGCAAGCGTATCGTTGGACAGCAGCTGAACGGCGTAATCCGCCATGCGCTTCGTGTCGCCGATCGGCGCCAAAAATCCGGTTTCGCCATGGACGACAAGCTCCGGAATGCCGCCGGCAATCGAACCGATCGTCGGCACGCCGCAAGCCATCGCCTCCAGCGCGACCAAGCCGAAGCTTTCCTTTTCCGAAGGGAGCAGCAGCACATCCGCCAGGGAAATCACTTGCGCGATGTCGTCCTGTTTACCTAAGAACAACACTTTTTCCTCAAGGCCGAGCTCCCGGATTTTGCATTGAACCTTCGGCAGGTCCGGACCTTCCCCGACGAGCAGCAGCTTGGAAGGCACTTTCTCTCGGACCTTCGCAAAAATGTCCACGACATCCCCCACCCGTTTAACGGGCCGGAAATTGGAAATATGCATCAATATTTTTTCGTGCGGTTCCGCGTAGTCTCCGCGCAGCGAGCTGATGTCCCGCGGATAATATATCCGTTTGTCGACAAAGTTATAGGTCAGGTCGATGTCCCGGCTGATGTCGAGGACCTCGCGCGTCTCCTGGATCAAATCCCGGGAAACGGCCGTTACCGCATCGCTTTCGTTGATGGCCAGGCGGATCAAGTCCTTAAGCGACTCGTCCTGGGCCAAAACGGTAATGTCCGTGCCATGGAGCGTCGTAACGACTTTCAATTGATCCCCTACCATCTGTTTGGCCAGGAATGCGCAAACGGCATGCGGAACGGCATAATGGACGTGCAAAACGTCCAGCTGCTGCATTTTGGCAACCTGCGCCATTTTCGTCGCCAGCGACATTTCGTACGGCGGATAGCGGAATACGTAATAATCGCTGACTTCCACCTCATGATAAAAAATGTTTTTGTGAAACGTGCCTCCCAGCCGAAACGGTATGCTGTTCGCGATAAAATGGACCTGATGCCCTTTTTCGGCCAAAAGCTTCCCGAGTTCGGTGGCGACGACGCCGGAACCGCCAAGGGAAGGGTAACACGTGATTCCTATTTTTAATGGTTGACTCAATTCTGCCTGCCTCCCTTATGAAGAGAAGTATATGATGAACCTGTTTGTTCCTAAAGCGTGAAATAGTCAGAACTGACCCCCGCAACATGGCTGAAGATCAGTCCTGACTTTGATTGAAAGGCATCTCTACATGAATTTGTCCACGAGGAACGGCGACCGCGCCGCGAAACCTTCCGCATACGGAATAAGCCTGCGCTGGCCGGTCAGCTTGTCCCGGGAACGGACGCGTTCGATATAACCTTGATTGAGCGGGGTCGAAACGGCATCCTCTTCGCCAAGCCCGCTTTCGAACTGCGAACGGTAGCATAGAAGCGCTTGTTCTTTTCTCTCCTGCTCGGCGGTAATGTCCACCATGACGTCCGTCCGGCCCATATCATTTATAAAGTAAAAATACAGCTGATCCACCTGCACGGCAGGCATCTCGGGCATATAGCGGCGGAGTTTCGCGTTAAAAACCGCCTCCTCAACCAGCCGGCTGCAAGCGACGTGATCCGGATGCCGGTCTTCCCAATAAGGCGCGAACACGATCCGGGGAGCGTAACGTCGTATTTCCTCGGTAATCCGGCGCACGTGCTCCGGAGTGGCGAACAATCCCCGATCCGGCAATCCCAGGTTGCTCCGCATCGCCAGCCCAAGCACGCCTGCTGCCGCTTCGGCTTCCTGCCTGCGCCGCTCTACGGTGCCGTTGGAAGACATCTCGGCATAAGTCAAGTCGCAGATGCCCACGCGGTAACCGGCGTCCACATGCTTGATGATCGTGCCGCCCATGCCGATTTCAGCGTCGTCCGCATGAGCGCCGAAGACCAGAATGTCCAGCCTGTCGCTCATTCCTCAACACCCGGCTTGTATTTATGTACCAACTCGCGCCAGGCGAAATCACCGCGGTCCAGTGCTTTCACCAAAATTTCCGCCGTCGCGATATTCGTTCCGAGCGGAATGCCCTGCACGTCGCAAAGGCGCAGCAAAGCGTTGATATCCGGTTCATGCGGCTGAGCCATCAGCGGATCGCGAAGGAATATGATCAAATCCATTTCGTTTTGGGCGACAAGCGCCCCGATCTGCTGGTCGCCGCCGAGCGGCCCCGACATAAAACGGTGGATTTTCAGATTGGTGTTCTCCATGATCCGTTTGCCGGTCGTCCCGGTGGAGTACAGTTCATGTCCTTCAAATACATTTTCATAGGCCGTCACAAAATTGACCATTTCGTCCTTTTTGCGGTCGTGTGCGATAAATGCGATTTTCATCCTGTCCCACTCCTTCGGAAGCTACTCTATAAAATGATCAAATCCGTAAACCATGCCGGTATAACCCATAACCTTTTCGATCGCCATTTTGACCCCAGGCATATAACCTGCCCGTTCATAGGAATCATGACGGATTTTCAGGGTTTGGCCGAAGCCCCCGAAAATCACTTCCTGCTGCGCGAACACGCCCGGCAGCCGGACGCTGTGGATGCGGAAGCCGTTATAATAACCGCCGCGGGCTCCGTCAATCGTCTCTTCCTCTTTCGGATTTCCCTGGCGGATTTCTTCGCGGTTCTGGGCGATCAATTCGGCCGTTTTCACTGCGGTCCCGGACGGAGCGTCCAATTTTTGGTCCCCGTGGTACTCGATAATTTCCAGATGCGGGAAGTATTTTGCCGCTTGCGCGGCGAATTTCATCATTAAAATGGCGCCTACCGAAAAGTTCGGCGCGATCAAGCCGCCGATGCCTTTGCTCTGGCACTGCTTGTCCAACTCTTCGATTTGCTCCGGGGTGAACCCGGTTGTCCCGATGACCGGACGAACGCCGTGAGCAACCGCAAGTGCCGTATTGGCATAAGCGAATTGCGGCGTCGTGAAATCAACGAGGACATCCGGCTTCGTTTCTACCAACGCTAACTCCAGATCGTTTGTCACTTGGACCCCGCAGGCCGGCAGACCGACCAGGGTTCCGGCATCGGTGCCTTGCTGGGAGCGGTTGACCGCTGCCGCCAGCTCCAAATCCGGATCCTCAAGAACCAGTTTGACGACCTCTTTCCCCATTCTTCCGGCAGCCCCGGCGACTGCAACTTTGATTCGATTTGACATGCGCTTTTCCCCCCGCTTTTTTCTTTGCTACGTAGTGGAATCGTGCAAATAGGTGCTCAATCGGCTTTTGAACTGGTCAAGCATGCTTTGCAGTCCGTCATCCTGCGGCTGCAGAGCCATGGCTTCTTTTAATGAAGCGATCGCAAGCGCATGCTCGTTAAGCTGGCTGTAAGCGACGGCAAGCCAAATGTACGCCTCCGCGTAGAGCGGGTCAAGACGTACGGCTTCCTTCAGCACGGACACCGTTTGATACAGTTCGCTGGCTTGTGCCATATCGCCTGAGTCGAGCACCTTTTTGGCATCCTGCACGATTCGCATCGATTGCAGATGCTGAAGATTGAGGGCGTATTCCGCTTTATCCGGTTCCAGCTCGCAGGCCTTTTGTGCATGTTCGAGCGCTTTGTCGATTTTTCCGCTTCGCGCATAGGTCACAGAGCACCGGTAACGAATTTCAGCGGACGCCGGATTCTCCGCAGCAGCTGCCTCAAACCACTGAAGAGCCCCTTCGAAATCATTTTGCAAAATGCACTGGTAAGCATTTCGAACGAATTGTTCGGATTTCATCCTGCCGTACTCCCCCCTGTTATTACAGGCTATTGTACAGCATATGTATGACGGGCTTATTCGGTGTCCTTTTTCGTCCAACGGTTTGCGTCCCGCGTATTAAATTTATGCATGACCTTGTCATGCGCCTCCGTCAGGTCAATGCCTAGAGAGTTGGCGAAACAGATCGTGATGAACAAAATGTCGCCAAGCTCAAGCTCGATGGAGTTTTCCTCCTCCGTGGCTTTTTTCGGTTTTTCCCCGAAGCGGTGGTTCACCTCGCGAGCCAGTTCGCCCACCTCTTCCGACATCCGCGCCAGCATGGACAAAGGACTGAAATATCCTTCTTTGAACTGGGAGATATACCGGTCGACTTCCTTTTGCATTTCAGCCAGTGTCTTTTCCATTTCGGATGGACCATCCCCCTTAAATCTGCATTTTTTACCCCGATTAGACAAGGTATCAGTTTACTCCATATGTTATCGCAAAGCCGAAATGAACACAAATCTTTTTTAAATCGCCTGGAAAAAGGTATACTATGGTTGGAGCGAAGAGCTTGTTCTTCCTACTTTTGGTTAATGCGAGGGGTTTCATGACATTATCGAAATGGTTGTCTCCCATGAAAATGGTCCTGCCGATCATCCTCGGGACCGCCGTGTATGCTTTTGGGCTGCTGTATTTCATCATTCCGAACCAGCTGATGGAAGGCGGGGTCACGGGCGTCACCGTCCTGCTCAATTACGCCTTCGCCGTACCGCCCGCGCTTTCGACGCTGGTGCTGAACATTCCGCTGTTCCTGATCGGACTCAAAGTGTTGGGCGGCAGGCAAATGATCTATACCGGCGTCGGCATCGCCGCGCTCACGTTTTTTTTATGGGTGTTCGAAAAAATGATAGGATGGGGTTGGATCACCCCGTTCCAAACCGAACGGGACTACATTCTCGCTTCCCTGTACGCCGGCGTCACGTTAGGCGCGGGACTCGGCATCGTATTCCGGTTCGGCGGGACGACGGGCGGCTCGGATATCGTGGCCCGGATCTGCAACCGCAAGTTCGGCTGGAGCATGGGCCAGGTTATTTTAGGAATCGATATCATCATTATCGGCGCTTCCCTTTTCTTTATCCCCAGAGAACGAATATTATACACGCTTGTCGCCGTGTTCATATCGTCCAAGGTGATCGATTTCATTCAAGAAGGGGCATATGCCGCCAAAGCTTTTACCATCATCAGCGACCATGCGCCGGAGATCGCCGACAAAATCACGGCCGAAATGGAGCGCGGGGTAACGCTTATTCCGGCCATCGGGGCTTATTCGAAACAGGCGAAGCATATGGCCTATTGCGTCGTCGCAAGACACGAAATCCGGAGGCTGAACGGAATCGTCAAATCGATCGACCCCCGCGCGTTTGTCATTATCAATGACGTCCATGACGTGCTTGGCGAAGGCTTCAAAGAGACCTGACGAATTGGCGCCGGCAAGCCTCGACGACTCATCGGCGGTAAGCGTAAATAGCACCAAAAGCCTGCTGCTTCCGCTTGCGTTTGATTGCATGCCCTGCAAAACAAAAAAAGCTCCTGTCGAACTCGCTGTTCAGGGAGCTTTTTGAAGCATTACGTCCTTGGCGTCACCTTTTTAAAGCTGTTTTTTTCGCCTTTGTATTTTCGGTATGCGGTATAAGCGAGAATGGCGGCAATAAAAGCGCCTCCCCAAAACATCCACGGCCACGAACCATCCACTTGATCAAGCGGCGCCAACGCCGGATGATCTTTTTTCTTGCCGAACAGCCCGTTGAACATTTCCTCGCCCTGCCCGATCATGCTTTCGATTTCGGCGGGTTTGGGCTGGACGGCATTCACCAACCCTCCCATGTACGAAATCCAGGAATCCACCATCGCCACGTCCGAGGGCGTACGCTGGATGGTGACCGCCGGACGGATAAGCTCGTAATGCTCCTGAAGACGGTCGTATGCCTGTTTGGCGGCCAATACGTCGCCTTTGCCCAATCCTGCCCTCATCTGGCTCAGTTCCTCGCGGATCACCTTGTAATATTGCATCCATATCGGCTGTTTGGGGTTGTTCAGACTGTCGGCCGCCATTCTAAGCTTGGCCGATGCCGTAAGCCACTGCTTCTTGTCGAGGTGGACCCGCGCCACCGCTTCTTTCATTTCGATGATGCTTTCGGACAGGGCATGAATCCCCTCGACGCTGGTCAGCTTTTGAAAAGAGGAAGACTCGAAGATCGCGTTCACCTCCTGCAATTCCCTGCTGACCTGGTTAATGTCGCCTTGAAGGACATTGTTGTACATTTGCTCCGCCACCTGGCTTAATCGAGCCGCCTGCCGGGCAGCGTCCTCCGGCCCTGCGGGAGCCTGGTCGTCAGCCGAGCGGCCATGCGCGATAACCGGCTGCAATGACAGCACAACGGCCAGGAGCCATAGGATGAACCATCGGGTTTTGGGCTTTAACGGTATGCTCCGCAGCATAGGACATCCCTCCTACCGTAAATGTATGGCAGAAGGGATGCGGGTAGAACAAGCTATGTAGAATTGCGTTTGCCAAGACGGAGCACGAGCCAGGCGAGCAAAACGCTGAACAGCGTAAGCCCTAGCGTAAAGCTCTGAACTCCTTGCAGATCGTCCTCCAAGACTCGGGGAAGCCACGGGTAGACGCCAAACGTATAATCCACGATATCGTTAAGAAACGTCCAGGCGGCGGCCGGAATAAGCATGATCGCGCCAAAACGAAAAAACCGCACGAACAGGAGCGCTTCGATGGCCATGATCAAATGGGATGCAACCAGCATCCAATCCTGCCACACCAGCTGATCCCCTTGGGCAGCCCCGGCAAAAATGATGCTCACCGCCCATACCCCGTATTTAACGGAGGTCACAACGGCCAGCGATTCCATCAAAAGCCTGAAACCTGCGAAAAAGGACGACTTCGGCGGATACAAAAGAAACAACACGCCGATCGTAAAAAAGAGGCTTGCCGTCGGGCTGTCAGGGACAAAAATGACCTGCCATACCGCGTTGTGTGCCAACGTATATTCGATCTGGTCGCCATACCATATGTACCCGTAAACGGTTCCGATCAAATTGCACCAAAACAGAAGCCATAAAATCACCCGGTTGGTTAAAAAAGCGCGGCTCCAAAAAAACGAAACAGACAACTGGCGGTCCCTCCCTTCGCCGTTTTTTTTCCAAAAAAACCTGATCGCTTTCACGATCAGGTTTTTGGATCACATATTTCGGCTTATTTTGCTTCAGCCTTTTGTTTCGAGAGCCAATCGGCCAAATTATCAATGTCTTTGTCCGTCAGGCCTGCCGCGATTGCACTGTCGTACTGTGCAGGCATTTTGCCTTCGTAACCTTCTTTGATGATTTTGAGGATGGCTGCTTTATCATGTTTATCGCCGACGCCACGCAGCGATGGTCCGCTGGCACCCTTCATATCGGCAGCGTGGCAAGCAATGCAGCCCGCTTTTTTGAAGGATTCCATCGCCGGGTTTTCTTTATCGACGATCGCAATTTCTTGTTGTTGATTGCCGCTTGTCGTCGGAAGGCCTTTGGCTCTGTTTTCTGCCGCTTTTTCTTCACGCTGGATGTTTTCAGGGACTTGACCCGTTTCAGCCAGCTCGGCTTTGTAATGAGTCCAGGCGCTGTTCGTCAGGTATACGCACGCAATCAAAGAAAGAATCATAAGCGACGAAGCGATCGGTCTGCGATAGAAGCGGCGCTCTTTGCCCGTATCAAGGAACGGAGCAAGCAGCAGCGAACCGAAGGCAACGCCCGTCACGCCAATCGTTCCGAGCACGATGTAATCGCCGGATGCGTATGGCATCTTCAAGTACTGATACAGGAACAAGAAGTACCAGTCCGGCATCGGAATGATCGAAGCGCTTGGATTCGCCGGGAACCACAGCGGAGCAGGCTCTGCGATGGTAAGTACCAAGAATCCGACAAGCACGACAACGCCGACCATCCATTCTTTCAGCAGAAAGTTAGGGATGAACGCTTCCGATTTGCCCGGATACGCGGTGTAGTCCGGAGGAGTGACGAACCCTGCGCCCTTTTTAACGCGGGAGTCTCCTACGTACACAACTTTTTCTTTCGAATTTTTTCCGTGTGCCATCGATATTCCTCCCTTCTTATTATAGTGGACCGGAAATGCCCTGTCTGCGGATCATGATGAAGTGTCCCACCATCAGTACGAGCAATACGGCCGGGAGGAAGAATACATGCAGCGCGAAGAACCGTGTCAACGTTTCCGCGCCTACGATGGTGCCGCCCTGCAGGAATTCCTTGATGATTGGCCCGAGCCAAGGAACGGAATTCGCGATTTCCAGCGTAACCTTCGTAGCGAAGTAAGCTTTGTTATCCCAAGGCAGAAGATAACCGGTAAGGCCCAGACCCAGCATAACAAAGAACAGAAGCATACCAACGACCCAGTTCATTTCACGCGGCGCTTTGTAAGAACCCGTGAAGAACACGCGCATAGTATGTAAGAACATCATGACGATAACAAGGCTCGCGCCCCAGTGGTGCATACCGCGCACGATTTGGCCGAATGCCACCTGCGTTTGCAGGTACTCGACGCTGTTGTACGCGTTAATGATGTCCGGTACATAATACATAGTCAGGAACATCCCTGACAGGATTTGAATGACCGTGATAAAAAACGTCAATCCGCCAAAGCAGTATACGAATGCGGAGAAATGATGCGCCGGGTTAACATGCTCAGGCACTTCGTGGTCAGCAACGTCTCTCCAAATCGGCGTGACATCAAGACGTTCATCAATCCAGTTGTAAACATTCTTAAACATCCGAATCTACGCCTCCTATTTCACTTCAGTATTTGGCTCTAGTTGCCCCAAATACACCCAACCGTCCTGCAATTTCAGTTTATACGTATCGAGTGGTTTAGGCGCTACAGCCAAGTTCTTGCCGAGTTTGTTGTAACGTGCGCCATGGCATGGGCAGTGATACTCGTCAGGGAAATTTTTGTCGTTGTTCCAGCCGACCGTGCACCCCAGGTGCTTACAGATCGGGGACAGCGCATAGATTTTCCCTTGCTCATCCTTACGGATCCAGGCCGTCAATGTAGCCTTGCTCGCGTACCATCCATCCTGCTGTTGGAGTTCAAAAGAGAATTCCTGAGGCTCGTCCGTAATTTTGCTTTCTTCCACGACCTTAATGAATTCGCCTTCACCTTTTTTATGCAGAATCGGATCAACTGCAAACCGCACCATCGGGAGCACTGGGCCCATAGCCATAAATGCGGTTGCACCACCTAAAGTATAAGCAAGAAATTGTCGACGGGACATTTCTTTACGCCCGGGTGGTTTCTCAGATGGTTCATGGTGGTCATTTTGGTTGCTCATAATGTCTTCAACCCCCTTTGTCAACCAATTCTTTAAGTGCTTTCAATGATTATCATCACACGACTTACTAGGACATAATAATAATATATTAGCCTTATAAGACCGTCAAGAATAACCAGATCTTTTTATTCTACAGTTGAAGAATTAACCAATTAAATTGTTGAATTTCTGTCACAATTACATTTCGGTTCCGGAATTCCATAATTTATGAATTTCTCCTTGCACGATACCGGCCAATTCTTTCCCGCTCTCGGCTTCTATGGCTGGCCGCGCCAAGATCAAATCGGCTTCCGGCAGATCGCTTGCCGGGAGGCTGCAGTCCGCCGACATGATGACGACATGTTTGAAGCCCGCCTGTTTCACGTTGCGGCACACTTCGTTCAAAAGCGACATTTCCCGCTGCAATCCGTATTGGAATGCAGGATATGTAATCATTCTTCCCTTAAACGGAATTTCGACCAGGTCCATGAAATCCCTTAGACGTTCTAGGGCTGCCGTGGCTTCGACCGGGCTTTCGGTTCCGGTCAATCCCGTATAGGGAATGAGACAAGTGTCAAAATAGGGCTGCAATTCCCCCCATGACGACTCGTCCACTTCGCTGAATTTCATTCGTTTCACCCTTCCATCATTTTTCTCCATTATATTTCATATTATGCCTCGGCTGAAGAAAAAAAGAAACGCCGGTCTCTCCGCTCGGGTAAACGTCCTGCGTTCCCGAACGGAAAGCTGCCTGCATTTCTTTTTGTGACGGGCTTTTAGGGTGGAACCAACTTGCCTTCCACGCCGAGCGCATAATCGCATATCATGCGCTCGGTTTAATTCAACAACCTCAGTTCATCCGTTAGATTACGGAAAGCCGATTCGTCTCCGGTAGCCAGCGCCCGATCGATTTCGCGATAGAGCTCCTCGCTCCGATGTTTGCGCAACGCTTCGTCCCATACCATTTCAGCAGCAAGCCCCAACATGACTTCATACGTAGCTTTCATTTTATCCATAGGATGCACCTCCAAACATTGTTTAGAACATCCTATACTCTTTCCCCTTCTCCACATAGTTTTGAGTCGTGCGGTACATTCGCTGCAAATCCGCTTCCGTCAATTCGCGGACCACTCTTGCTGGAGAACCGAGGGATAGCGTATAGGGTGGGATTTTTTTGTTTTCAGTAACGATACTGCCTGCACCTATTAAAGCATATTCTCCAATTTCGGCACCGTTCAGTACAATGGCCCCCATGCCGATTAATGTACCTTTACCTATCGTACATCCGTGAATGATGGCGGAATGTCCAACGGATACGTCGTCAGCGACGATGAGCGGCTCACCCGTATTCACATGTCCGACGGTTCCGTCTTGAATGTTGCATCGCTCACCGATCACGATCGGCGCCATGTCGCCTCTGAGAACGGCATTGAACCATACGCTCGAGTCCGCTCCGATTCTAACGTCCCCGATGATTTTGGCACCTTCGGCCACGTAAACGGAAGGCTGCAGCTTCGGCATATGCTGACCGTAACGCAATAACATTTCACATCACTCCTAACTTTGGGAGTGATTTTAACAACTTTTACAAGCTTTTGTCAATGGACGAAAGAAGCATTCCCTCCGCCTAAAACGGAGCTTTTCCCCGCAAGTTTCAGTCCCCAAGCGGTCATCTGGACCACGGCTCCTTGCTCCTCGCTTTCTCCGATCCGCAGCAGTCCCAAATGGAGCATCATCTTCAAAATCCGCTCATTGAGAATCGATTCCGCGGTGTCGTAGTAATAAGGTTTGATCAACCAGCCGATCGCCTGATGCAGCGATGAGACGGTCACCCATTCCTTGGCGCACTCGCTTGTCCAGTAAACCAGGGAAGTCAGGTTGGGAATCGCTTGTTTATATAGCCTTAACCAGAAACGGAAAATTTGCACCATGCTTTCTTTCATTCCGCCGTCTATCATTTCCGTTCCCTTCGGGGTTAAGCGCAAGCGCCCTCCCTCTTCGGCAATGTACTCCTGATAGGATGCAAAGTCGTACAGCAAAGCAAACCGGCTCGGGTAAGAGGTGAATGATCTTCCGTATCCGAAACGCCACCCGCCTTTCGTGACCAAAGGTTCGCTTACGTGAAGCATGTCCATAACCTGTTGCTGCTGACGGCGATACATGGCCGCTTCCTGGTTAAGCTCGATTTCCTGATCGCGGACATACCGCAAAAATAACAGCAGATCCTCCGCATACAAGTTTTGTTCCTCACGGTAGGCCCCGGGTTCTCCGGACCGCCTGACCCGGTTGCGAAGCATGGCGCCGAGTTCCTGCCTGAACCGTTCCTTTAGATCGTTCGGCATTTGAAACAGAAATCTCGTGCTTTGGGTCGTGCCGTTGAACAGCCACCCGCTTCGCTTATACCTGGCGATGGCTTCGCGCGGACTTTCCGCCTTCTGCTGCTTGTCCGTAGGATCGGCATCAAAAGCGGTTTGCCCGATGATGGCCAGCAGTTCTTCCAGGCTGTAGGAGCCGCGGCCGTCAAACAAAAGGGTGTTGAGAAAACGCAAATCTTTTGCCGAACTGCTGCTGACCTGCTGCTCGATAAATTCCCTACGGTTTAGCATAACCAAAATGCTCTGGATCAGTTCATGTTTGGAATTCCGCTTGCACTCGCATTCGTAATGCTCCGCAATGGTCGTCAGCTGGCCGATGTCGGCATATGTCAGCATATCCGCTAAATTCATCTCTGATCGCCTCGCCGTTTTACTACCATTATGGGAATTATTACAATTTTTATTCGGCAAAAACAAAAAAAATAACCCGAACGAAAGTCCAAGTTATTCTTTGGGATGAAGATAAATGTTATGAACGGAAAAGCGGGAAATGCCGTTCGGCGCTCGCGCCGTCCGCCAAATGCCCCGCCGCCGCTTCACGCTCCCGAAAAGGCATATTCCGGATTTCGCGCGGCCTTCTCGCGCATCCAAACGCTTTATTTGCGCATTTGGCTCAGCCGCCGCAGCGACAGCAGGGCCATCGCAACGCCCAGCACCGATAGAATCATCCAATATTGCGGATGCGTCGGCCCCATGCTGACGACAAACGGTTCGATGATCCCGCTGTTCGTTGCCGGAATATTGTAGCTGAAACGGCTTAATTCCGCGCTGCCGGCAATCCCCGTCGGCAATATGCCCGTTGCGGCGTCGGCGGCTTCCTTCGGATGCGGCTTATCCATAAGCAAGAAATAAAGCGCGCTGCACAGGAACACCATCACGAAGCCGGTGATCCATAACGACAACCGTTTCCTCGTCGCCGCAGGCACGTCAAACGGCTTGCCCTTGTCCGGTATGAGCCACGGGGATTCCCGGTAAATCCGGTCCATGACATTCCGGTTGATCTCCTCCGCTTTTTCTTCGGAGGCTTCCTCTTGCAATTCCAAAATGTAGCTGTGGCTTTCCATCCACAAATCGAACTCCGCCGCGCAATCGCTGCAGGTCGTCATGTGCATTTCCAGCTGCCGCCATCTGGGATCATTTTCATTCAAATCCGATATCAGCCCGAATAATTCTTGAGCCTCATCGCAAGTCATCTGCTTTTCATCCCTTCGTATTGTTCATAGTTTTGCTCATAAAAATACGGTTCCAGCTGTACCTTTACGCTGGATCGGGCTCTGAACAGCAAGGATTTGACCGAACTGACGCTTTGTCCTAATATATCGGCGATCTCCTGATAGTCGAGCTGGTCATATTCCCGAAGGATCAAGGCAGACCGCTGTTTCTCCGGCAAATTGTTGATGGCCTCGCGCACAAGCTCCACCTTCTCATTCCGCAAAACGGCTTGTTCCGGAGCAATCTCCGCCGGCGCAACGGGCGTCACACCGCTTTCCTCGATCGGAACATGGGCGCCCTTTTGTTTTCTCAGCTCGCTGAGCACGGTGTTCCGTGCGATCGTATACAACCAGGTCGAAAAGGATGCATCCACTTCCCGGAAGGAATGCAGGCTGCGAAATGCCTTATAGAATGTCTCGGAGCATAAGTCCTCGGCCATGAGCTCCATATGGGAGCTTCGAAGCATATGGTAAACAAAAGCCAAAATTTTCCGTTGATAACGGCGCATTAATTCAGAGAAGAGCTCGACGTTGCCCTTCTTGATTTCCCTAATCATTTGGGAATCCGTCATTTTTATGTAACCTCCTCGCCCGTACAAAACCTCCCCGTTCGATTCAGTCGTATATAAGTACCGAACAGGATCCGAAAAGTTGCGGTCGATATTTGTTGTCGGCGGTCCATGACACGCAAACACTATGTATTGGCAAATTCCTCAACGATTCTACAAAACTATCACTATCATTGTAGCACATTCAAGTATAACCGTCAGGAAAGCCGCGCGCAAATTGTCCGTTTCCCCCGCCGAAACCGGAATTCTGCCGAATAAAAAAAGATTCCAATATATCAATAGACGGAACAACCTCGCAAAATGTTACTAGAACATACATATTTTTTTCGGAAACAGCTTTCGGCCAAAAAAGCAAACCACGTTTAACCGCGCCGCGACCGGACCAATCAAAACTCCCACACCCGCTTTACGATATGTAAAACGCTTTGGACAATCATGGGGTTAGCAGAAAAACAAAAAAAAGACCGCGAATTATTCGCGGTCCGTTGTTCACTTCGGAACAACCATTTATTTGGATAGGAGTGGAGAGAAACCATACTGTACTTTTATTATATGTATACGTTTTCATTTTGTCAACCCTATATTCGAACTTCATTTCAAAAGCTTGTAAACAAAGAAAAAACCGTACCGTACATCACGTTTTGAGACCGTTTTTTTCCGTCTGTAGAAAAAGAACAACACGGATTACAGCGAAATGCTGTAATCCGTGTTGTTCAGCAGTTCTTTGGCCCGCTCCATATCGCTTTCCTGGCGGAAAGACAACCGCATGATGCCCGGCACATCCTCCCTGCTTTCGATAATTTGGATATTGCTGAGGTTGATATGGTTTTCCCCGAGGATGGTCGTGATTTTGCCGATAATGCCCGGATGGTCGGGAACATCGATATACAGGTCGAAGGTCGAAGCGATCATGCCTTTGCGGCGCTCCGGGAGCTCGCTCCGGAAGTCGTTCGCTTTGGCGAAGGCTTGTACGATCCCTTCCCCGTCCTCCTGCTTCAGCAGGTTGACGAATGCCGAAATACCGTCGTTCCAATCCGAAAGCATCTGCAGCATGACGTCCCGGTTATTCAATAAAATGTCGCGCCAAATGATCGGATCGCTCGAGGCGATCCGCGTAATATCCCGGAATCCGCCGGCCGCAAGCTGCCGGTACAACGGATTGTCCTTGTTGTAGTCGCACACCTGGTTGACGAGCGCAACGGCAATGACATGCGGAAGATGGCTGATCGCCCCCACGATGCGGTCATGCTCCACGGGATCGACTTTTACGATCTGAGCCCGCGTGTAGCTGAGAAGGTGGACCAGCGAATCATACACTTCTTCAGGCAAACCCGGCGGCGGCGTCAACACATAGTAGGCGTTTTCGAACAAAAGCGGCGTCGCCGCTTCGACCCCCGAGCGTTCCGAGCCGGCCATCGGATGGCCGCCGATGAAATAAACGTCCTCCAGGGCCAGCTTCTCAGCAGCAAGCGCGATGCTGGCCTTCGTGCTGCCGACGTCGGTGATGATGCAGCCTTTTTTTAATGGCAAAGCGCTGAGTTTCGTCAAGTATTCGTCGAGATTGCCGACAGGCACGCACAAAAAAATGAAGTCGGCATCAAGTGCCGCTTCCTCGATCGACAGCGTGGCCTGGTCGACAACGCCGCGGCTTATATATTTATCCGCGGATGCGGGACGGTGGGCATGGCCCACGACGGTAATCCCCGGCTTGCCTTTAAAGCAAAGGGCCAGGGAGCCGCCGATCAGTCCCACTCCGAAAATAGCGATTTTCGTCGTCATGGTACCTCACTTCATTGTTCGCATCCTATTGCACATGAGCTGTTTCCGCGTTTAAGACCTGCTCAAGGGCATGAATAAATGCTTTATTTTGTTCTGGAGTGCCTACGCTCACCCGGATATGGGTCGGATATTTGCTGTGGCCTGCCCGGATGATCACGCCCTTGCGGAGCATGGCGTCGAAAACTTCACCGGCCGGCTTACGCACGTCCACCATGATGAAATTGCCGTGAGCCGGGAAATAATCGAGTCCAAGGCGGTCGAATTCGGCCTGGATCTGTTCGATGCCGGCCCGGTTCGCCGCACGGCATTTGGCAATGTAATCCTGATCCTTCAAAGCCGCTTTCGCCGCGGCCTGAGCCACGCGCGTCGTGTTAAACGGTTCGCGTACCTGATTGATCAAACGAATGACCTCCGGCTGGGCGACGCCGTATCCGATGCGCAGCGATGCCAAACCGTAAATTTTGGAGAACGTACGCAAAACGACGACGTTCGGATACTTTTCGATATATCGGATGCCGTTCGGGTAAGAAGGATCCGTCACGTACTCGAAATAAGCTTCGTCAAGGACGACCATGACGTTCGAAGGCACTTTCTCGAGGAAAGCCGTGACCTCCTGCTCCGAAAGAAGCGTGCCGGTAGGATTGTTCGGGTTGCACACCCAAATGATTTTCGTGCGATCGTTGACCTTGGCCAGCATCGCATCCAAATCATGTTTCCCATCCACGAGCGGCACTTCAACGGTGACCGCCCCTTCGATATCCGCGTTGCTCTTGTACACGGAGAACGTTTGGTCGGCCATGATCGTTTCGTCGCCCGGCACGTAAAATGCCCTGGAGATCAATGCGATGATCTCGTCGGAGCCGCAGCCGAAAATAATTTGGTCGGTATTCACGCCGAGGTGCTTCGCAAGGTCGGAAGTCAGCTCGACGGCGCCTCCGTCCGGATAAAGGCTGATATGTTCAAGCTCGGCCACGATGGCTTCTTTTGCTTTGGGTGATGCGCCGTACGGGTTTTCGTTGGACGCCAGCTTGACGACCTCGTCCAAGCCGAGTTCCCGTTTGACGTCTTCGATCGGTTTTCCGGGCTGATACACGGGAAGATTTCCAATTTGGGATTTAGGTCTCACAATAACCACTCACTTTCAGCAAATTTATGCTTTTAATTGTGACACAAACTTGCGTATTTGCAAGAGGCCATCTTGGCGAGTGTCCGCATTTTGCAGAAGGGGGATGGTTTCTTCGATGGTTCGCACGATGGCGCTGCCTACGACAACGCCGTCGCAGATGCGCGAGAAACGCTCGGCCTGTTCCCTGTTCGAAATTCCGAAACCGATGGCGACCGGCGTGTCCGTAAATTCTTTGACCTGGCCGATGAACTCCTCGACGCCTTCAAAGAAACTGGACCGTTCCCCCGTCACGCCCAGCGAAGAAACGCAATAGATGAACCCTTTGGCCCCCGCCACGATGCTCTTGATTCTTTCCTTCGAGGTCGGCGCCACCAACGGGATGACATGGATCTCCGCGGCTTCCGCCCGGCGAAGCAGCTCCGCCGATTCCTCCACCGGCAGATCCGGTATGATCAGACCGCTGATGTCATGTTTCTTCACCTCATCGAAAAACCGGTCCAAGCCGAACTGCAGCACGGGATTGTAATACGTAAAAAGGATGAAAGGAAGCTTTACCCCGGCGCTGCGCGCTTTGACGGCGGCTTCCATGCAGGATCTGATGTTGACCTGATGCTTCAAAGCCCGCTGGGAAGCGCGCTGAATGACGGGTCCGTCGGCCAGAGGGTCGGAATAAGGGACGCCCAGCTCGACGATATCCGCTCCGGCCGCTTCCAATTGCGCGATGATCTCCACCGACGTCTCCACATCGGGATCGCCGATGGTCAGGAAAGGGATCAAGGCGGTCTCCCGCGCTTCCTTTAATCTGGAAAAGGTTTGGTCGATCAAGTTCATGCCTGTTTCCCTCCCGTGTACGCCATAATGGATTCAACGTCTTTATCCCCGCGCCCGGATAAGCAAATGACGACGAGGTCTTCGCTGCCGAGGCTTGGCGCCATTTTGACCACCTGCGCGATCGCGTGCGCGGATTCCAGCGCCGGGATGATTCCTTCGGTACGGCACAGCAGCTGCAGCGCGTCAAGCGCCTCCTGGTCCGTAACCGGCACGTATTTGGCCCGTTCGATATCCTTCAAATACGAATGCTCGGGTCCGACGCCCGGATAGTCCAGGCCCGCGGAGATCGAAAATGCCTCCTGAACCTGTCCGAACGAATCCTGGAGCAAGTAACTCATCGAACCTTGGAACACCCCTTTGGTCCCTTTGCTCATGGTTGCCGCATGAAAAGCCGTTTCGACGCCTTTGCCCGCAGCTTCAACTCCGATCAGCGCCACGCCCTTGTCCTCAATGAACGGATAAAACATGCCGATGGCATTGCTGCCGCCGCCGATGGCCGCGACGACATGATCCGGAAGGCGCCCTTCGGCTTCTAAAATCTGGCGGCGCGTCTCGTCCCCGATGATCCGCTGGAAGTTGCGCACCATCATCGGATACGGGTGCGGCCCGACGGCGGAACCCAAAATGTAAAAGGTGTCGTCGACGTTGCTCACCCAATACCGGAGCGCCTCGTTGCCGGCATCCTTCAACGTCCGCGATCCCGAGGTCACCGGTACGACTTCGGCCCCGAGAAGCTGCATCCGGAATACGTTTAATGCTTGGCGCTTTGTGTCTTCCTCGCCCATGAACACTTTGCATTCCATGCCGAGCAGCGCGGCGACGGTGGCCGTGGCCACCCCGTGCTGGCCGGCTCCCGTTTCGGCGATCACCTTGTTTTTGCCCATGCGTTTCGCCAATACGCCCTGCGCCAGCGCGTTGTTGATCTTATGCGCCCCGGTATGGTTCAGGTCCTCGCGTTTCAGATAAATTTTGGCCTTGCCCAGATGTTTGCTCAGCCGCTCCGCATAATATAGCGGGGTTTCCCTTCCCGAGTACTGCTTCAACAGATAGGAAAGCTCCTCCTGGAAGGAAGGATCCTCCGCATAGCGATGATAAGCTTCCTCGAGCTCTATGAGTGCATTCATCAGCGTTTCCGGAACGAACCGTCCTCCGAATTCGCCAAAACGTCCATTTTGATCCGGCAATTGAGTCATGCCTGCTTCACCCTTTCCACAAAAGCTGCAATTTTTTCGAGATCTTTCGTTCCGTTCGTTTCCACGCCGCTGGATACGTCGACGCCGTCCGGCGCATAATCCCGTACCAAACCCGCGACGTTGGAAGCGTTCAGCCCCCCTGCCACCAGCAGCGGAATTCCCTGCTTCCGGGTCCATTTTTGATATGCGGGGATTTTATCCCAAGCAAATGTGGTCCCCGATCCGCCTCCGTATTGGGGTTCGAACGTGTCCAGCAGCAGCGCGTCGATCGCCCCTGCATAGTCCTGAATAAGGATCGGATTCCCGTCCGATCGGTGCTGGGGCTCGACGGAGACGACTTTGAACAACTCCGCTTGAAAACGGTTTTTGACCTCCCGGCAAAAATCTGGGCTTTCCTGTCCGTGAAGCTGGATCACGTCCAGCGCGACCCGGGACATGACGTCCTCAAGCCGCTCCATGTCCGGATTGACGAATACGCCTACGGTGCGCGGGGCGGGAACGCCCTCCCAAGCCTTGGCGGTTTCGGCCATCTCGGCTGCCGCGCCGGGCGATACTTGCCGCCGGCTTTTGGCAAATACGAAGCCGATATAATCGATCGGCAGGTTATTCATAGATTTTAGCACTTCAACGCTTTGAAGTCCACAAATTTTTACCTTCGTTTTGTTCATGTTCGGTACACGCCGCCTTCCTCCGTAACGGGGCCCATCAAATCCCGAACCGCAGCCCCTACGTCCTGCTGGCGCATGAAATACTCCCCGATAAGAACGCCTGTCGCCCCTGTTTTCTTGAGGAACTCCATGTCGGGCACCCCGGAAATGCCGCTTTCGCTGATGACGGGCACGCCGTCCGGTACCAGCTTGCTCAGCGTCTCGGTGGTTGTCAACGAGGTTTCGAACGTGTGCAAATTGCGGTTATTGATGCCGATCAACGCGCCGTCCGCAAGGTCAAGCCGAAGCACCTGCTTCATCTCTTCCTCGCTGTGCACCTCGATCAGCGAATCGAGGCCTATGGAGGCCGCCGTTCTCATATACGATGAAATCTGTTCCGGCGTTAGAATGGCGGCGATCAGCAGGATCGCGTCGGCGCCAAGCAGCCGGGCTTCATAAATTTGAAGCTCGTCGATGATAAAATCCTTCCGGAGCAGCGGCAGGCTCACGGCCTTGCGCACCGCCTGCAAATACTCCCCTTTGCCCTGAAAATACGGCTCATCGGTCAGGACCGACAGGCAGTCCGCTCCCGCTTCTTCATAACCAAGCGCGATCCGGACCGGGTCGAAATCGGGGCGGATCAGCCCTTTGGAAGGGGATGCCTTCTTCACTTCCGCGATGAGCCCCATGTCCCGCTTTCTCCCGGCCGTCAGCGCCCGCGCAAAACCTTTGGTCGCGGGCATGTTCTCAATGGCTTGCAGCGCATGGTCTACCGATAAACGTTCCGCCAGCTTGGCTGCTTCCTCCCGTTTCGTCACGACAATTCGATCAAGATACATAACTCAGCTCTCCCGTCATTTGAATCAATTGCTGCAATTTAGCATAAGCACTTCCGTTATCGATCGCTTTCGCGGCGGCATGAACGCCTTCGGCGATGCTGTCCGCAAGGCCGGCCACATAAATGCATGCTCCGGCGTTGGCGAGCACAACGTCCCTGTACGGGCTTCGTTCGCCTTGAAGCACGGACTCGACGATCCTGGCGTTTTGCAACGCGTCCCCGCCCAGAACGGCCTCCAGCGGATGCACATCGAGACCGAGGTCGTGAGGGTGGATTTGGTAGGTCCGCACTACGCCGTCCCGCAGCTCCGAGACCTGGGTCGGCGCCGAAATGCTGATTTCGTCCAGCCCGTCGTGGCTGGTTACGACAAGCGCCCGTTTGGAGCCGAGCTCGCGAAGCACCTCCGCGATCGTTTCCGTCCGGTTGCGGTCGTAGATCCCAAGCAGCTGCCGATCCGCTCCGGCCGGGTTCGTCAGCGGCCCCAGCATGTTGAACACCGTCCGGACCCCAAGCTCCTTCCGCGGCGCCGCCGCATGTTTCATGGACGGATGGTACAGCTGCGCGAACAAGAAGCAAATGCCGATTTCATCAAGACAGCGTTTCGCCTGCTCGCTGCTCAGATGAATATTCACCCCGAGCGCTTCGAGCACGTCCGCGCTGCCGGCGCGTCCGGAGGCCGAACGGTTTCCGTGTTTGGCCACGCGCACGGAAGCCGCGGAAGAGATGATGGCCGACGCCGTGGAAATATTGAATTTGTGGATGCCCGACCCGCCCGTTCCGCAGGTGTCCAGCAGCTTTTCGTTGTCCGCCTTGACCGTGCTGGCCACGCTACGCATCGCTTCCGCGAAGCCCGTAATCTCATCGACCGTTTCGCCTTTGATCCTCAGCGCCATCAGCACCGCGCCGATCTGCGATTGCGTCACGCTGCCTTCCATGATGGACGACATCAGCTGCCGCGCTTCCTCGCGCGTCAAATCGCGCCCTTCGATCAACCGGTTTAAGCATGCAGGGATAAATCCGCCCGTACTCATACCTCATCTCCTCCTTCGGGTTTATGGCGTATATTCATAAAAATAATCCTGATTCAGCTGCTCCGTCATCGCCTGATCGGCCTGCGGGAACATCGCTTCGGCCACGCGTATCGACTTCAGCAGGGCTTTCGCCTTGTTGAGCGTTTCTTCGTACTCCTTCTCGGGCACCGAATCCCAGACGATGCCCGCCCCGGCCTGAACGAACGCTTTTCCTTTTCGGAAAATGATCGTCCGGATCGTGATGCAAGAATCCATATTGGCGTTAAATCCGAGATACCCGATCGCTCCCGCATAAGCTCCCCTGGCTTCCCGCTCCAGTTCGGCGATGATCTCCATGGCCCGCAGCTTCGGGGCGCCGGAGACGGTTCCGGCCGGCAGGCAGGAAAGGAAAGCGTCAAAAAAGTCCTTATCGTCGCGAAGCGTGCCGGAAACGTTCGAGACCATATGCATGACGTGGGAGTACCGTTCGATTTCCATGAACATGTCGCATTTGACCGTTCCGAACTTCGAGACGCGCCCCAGATCGTTGCGTCCCAAATCGACGAGCATCAAATGTTCGGCGCGTTCCTTCTCGTCCGCCAGGAGCTCCTGCGCCAGCCGTTCGTCTTCGTGCTCGTCGCTCCCCCGCGGGCGCGTCCCCGCTATCGGCCTCGTCTCCACGCGGTCGCCTTCGACCTTGACCAGCGCTTCCGGCGACGTGCCGACGATGATCTCCTCATGCATTTTCAAGTAGTACATGTAAGGCGACGGATTCAATGTGCGCAGCACCCGGTATACATGCAGCGGGGAAACTTCGGTTTCGATGTGGAAACGCTGGGACAGCACCACCTGAAAAATGTCCCCTGCCCGTATATATTCCTGGGCCCGCTCCACGTTTGCCATATACTGCTCTTTGGTCATGTTGGATTTGATGTCGCCGAGCGGGATGTCTGCCGGAATCGGACGACCGTTCACGTTCTCCCGCGGCCCATGGCTTTGCAGCTGCTCCGCGATTCGGTCCAGCTTCCCGTCGAGCTCCGCGTATTTGCGGCGGATGTCCTCATCCGTGTCGCCCGGATTGACATGCACGTTGCCTACCAGCAAAATCTGCTGCTTCACGTGATCGAATACGATGACCGAATCGCAGAACATAAACCGGATGTCGTCCATGCCCAGGTCATCCACCGCATGCGCCGGCAATTTCTCGTAATATTGCAGCAGATCGTAACCAAAAAATCCGATCGCCCCGCCCGTAAACGGCGGCAGCTCTTCGTGCTTCGGGCTGCGGTACCGGCGAAGCAGCTGCTTCAGCTCTTCCACCGGCCTGCCTTTCATCGATTCCTTGCTCCCTTGGCGCTCCAGCACGATTTCGCCCTTTTTGCCGTAAATCATCATAAACGGATCGGTGCCGATAAACGAATATCGCGCCCATCTGCTGCCGCCCTCCACGCTTTCGAGCAAAAACGCGCAGTCGCGCCCGGCGTACCGCTGGAAAATTCGGATCGGGGTTTCCATGTCGGCAAGCAGCCTTTTTACGACGGGGATCAAATTGTATTCGCGGGACAGCTTCAAAACCTGTTCAACGCCCGGATTCATCATTGGCCATATTCCCTCCTTCAGGTTGTAAGGACTTCATGTCGGCAGCGAATCGAGTTTTTTGATGTTGGACAGCAAAAAACCCTCTACCGAAGTAGAGGGTTTGACGTTCATTAAGTATATGGAAAGAGGGGTCCGTCAGCAGATCGGCTTCAACGGCGCCTTGCGGATCTATTGCCTGCAATCGGGCAAAAAACCTTCAAGGGGCGTTAAAACGAATGCCCGACACGTTCCAAGTTGCGATTCATATGGACTCGGCTCTTCTATACTCAACTAAGCTCAACTAAACTCTACTCGTCTCATGATTAACCGGAATCTCCATCCCGGTTCAATCCTGTTTCGGTTCCTGCAAAGGACTCCCTGTTGCTCGAACCATTAACCTACACTATACAGGATGAAACCTGTCCTGGCAAGCATACTTCCAAAAAAAGTTAGGATTTGGGAGCTGCCAAATCCGGGCGCAATTTTTGGGCCTCGTTCAAATACACGTGTTTCATTTCGCGTTGGCTTTTTTCGGTGTTCACCTGTACCATCAGCCGGATGCAGCGCGGAAGGCTGCCCTTCACCGGCACCTCCACGGAACACATCAAAGGCACCATCTCCCAGCCTTCGAGCTCCCGGATCGCTTTGGCCGGGAAGGCCGCGTCCAGGTCCTGGGTAAGCGTGATCCACACGCTGCAGATATCTTCGGGATCGATTTGGTTCCGCTCGACGATTTCGCGCATCAGAACGACGGTCTCGTCGAGAATTTCCCGCTCGTCGTTATGCCGGACGGTCGTGGCGCCCCTTATCCCTCTGTTATACATTGGCTTTTCCTCCTTTTCTAAGCTGCTTCAGGATATCTCTGACCAGCTGCTGCGGAATATCCTTCACGATGCTGACGGAGCCGATGGCATCCGGTACGATGAATACCATCGTGTTTTCCTTGAACTTTTTGTCATGCATCATCGCTGCCATCAGCTCTTCTTCGCCCAAATGGTCGGGCAAAATGACCGGCAAATTCAACGCTTTCAACATGGCCGTAGTGTCTTCGTACAGCCCTGTGCCGCGGCCGAGCGCCTCGGCCAACAGGGCCGAGCCGGCCATCCCGATCGAAATGGCTTCGCCGTGAAGGAATTCGCCGTACCCGGCGACCGCCTCGATGGCATGGCCGATGGTATGGCCAAGGTTCAATATGGCCCGCAGACCGCCTTCGCGCTCGTCCTGGGACACCACCTCCGCCTTGATGGCCACCCCGCGTTCGAGACCGTACCCCAGCGCTTCCCGGTCGAGCGAAAGCAGTTCCTGCGCATGGTCTCTGCACCAGTAGGCAAATGCGGCATCCCGGATAAGCCCGTGTTTGACCATCTCCGCCAAACCCGCGGACACTTCGCGCGGAGGCAGCGTCATCAACGTGTCGAGGTCGTACAGCACGAACTCGGGCTGATGGAAGGCGCCGATCATGTTTTTCGCCAGCGGATGGTTCACGGCCACCTTGCCCCCGACGCTGCTGTCATGGGCCAGCACCGTGGTCGGCATTTGAATGAATGCGATGCCGCGCATATAGGTAGCGGCCACGAAACCCGCCAAGTCCCCGACGACGCCGCCGCCGAGGGCAATGACCGAAGATTTGCGGTCCAAGCCGCCTTGGATGGCCGAAGTCATGACTTCCTCGAACACCTGCAGCGATTTGGAGCTTTCGCCCGATTTCACCACCGAGACGACCAGGCGAAAGCCGGCTTTCTCGAGCGTTGACTTCAGCGTATCCAGATGATGCGGGGCGACCTTGTCGTCGGTGACGATCAGATGCGGGCTTTTGACGGACAAACCGTGTTTGACCAGAAACGATCCCGCCTGCGGCAGCAGGCCGGCGCCGATATAAATCGGGTACGAGCGTTCTCCCAAATCCACATGTACCGTTCTCATATTCGCAACACTCCGCTTGCGATGAAGTTAGAAATACTCATGTTGCTTTCCCCCTTTAAACTGTTAAACGGTAAACGGCTAAAATCCGATGATATCTTTGCCCATTATAATATTTAACGGTAGGCCCTGTCACGCGTTGATTCAAAATTTGCCCGCCAGAGCACGATGGACGCAAGCTGTTGCCTGCAAATCCGCATACAAAAAAAGCCGGCCCTTTGAAATCAAGGGTCGGCGTCTTATTCTGCGCTGCTGCCGTTTGCGGTGAGTCTGCCGGCGGGCTTGGGGACGTTCTCCAGGTTTTCCACGGAATCCTGCACCATCCGGCTTAGCCGGATATCTTCGATGCCCAGAATTTGCCCGCATTCCTGAATCGTAATAAACCCGCGGCGGTACGCGGTAATGACCTGGCGTTTGTCCATGAATGATACGAACCTCCACTTTTGTGAGTTCCCATGTCAATCATAGTATCGGTTTGAACCGGCCTTCATTATACCTGCAATGGAACGTCAGCCTTTTTTCCGGTAAAAAAACGTTTCGGTCGGCTCGAGCCCGTATTGTCCCGGCGAAAAAATTTGCTCCGTGCTGCCGACGAACAAATACCCGCCCGGGCGGAGCGCTTCCGCGAATTTGTGGTACAGCTTGGATTTGGCTTCCTCCGTAAAATAAATCATGACATTCCGGCAGACGATCAAGTCATGTCCCTTTTCGAACGGGTCAAGCAGCAGGTTTTGCTTCCGGAACTCGACCTTCTTTTTCAGCAGCTCGCTGAATTTGAACAGGGCTCCATCCTGCGTAAAATAGCGGGCGGCGACGTCCTGCGGCACATCCTTGAGGGAACGCTCCATGTAGAGCCCCTGCTTGGCTTTGGCCAAAGCGCCTTCGTCGATGTCGGTCGCAACCAGCTTGGACGTATCCAGCAGGCCTTTGCCGTCGAGGATCATCGCAAGTGTATACGGTTCTTCCCCCGTGGAACAGGCCGCGCTCCAAACCTTAAGCCCCCGCGGACTTCCGCTGGCCAGCTCGGGAAGGATGATATCCCGCAAAACCTCCCAGCGGTTCGGGTTGCGCCAAAATTCGGATACATTGATCGTCATCCGGTCCAAAAATTCATAAAACAAGGATTTGTCCTTGGAAAAAGCCTCGAAAAAAGCGGCGAAACTCGTGTAACCGTTTTTAACGCGGAGCGTAGTCAAACGGCGTTTCATTTGCGCTTCCTTATATTCCGACAGATCGATGCCGGTGCTTTGCTTTACGTTTTCGATGAACATCATATAATCGCGGTCCGGCAGGGAAGTTCCGGCAGATTCCCCCCCGGTCGGCGGATACGGCTGCTTTACGTCCACGGCGAGATGGTCTTGTCGTATTCCACCAGTTCATGCGCTTCAAAAAAATTCGCGATCTCGCGCGCGCTGCTTTCCGGGGAATCGGAACCGTGGATCAGATTATGCGGGGTGTGCGAAGCGTAGTCGCCGCGGATGGTACCCGGCTGCGCTTCCTTTACGTTCGTTTTCCCCATCAGCATCCGCGACAGGGCGATGATATCGTCGCCTTCCCATACCATGGCGAAGACGGGGCCGGAAGTAATAAAGTTGACCAGGTTATCGTAAAAATCCTTGCCTTCATGTTCGGCGTAATGGCGTTTCGCCTGTTCCTGCGACACTTGCACCAGCTTGCCTGCCACCATTTTGAACCCTTTGTCTTCCAGTCTTGCGATGATTTTGCCGATTAAACCACGTTGTACTCCGTCTGGCTTGACCATTAAAAAAGTTCGTTCCATAAACTCACTCTCCTATTTTGACTCAAGTCGTAAGGTTAAGTATGGCAATCTTACAATATATAAAATCAGACTGATATTAACTTCGTCATACCTGCACTGGAAGGCGGCAAGGTGCTTTAATAAGAGCGTTTGGTCACGAAATGGGCGATGTCCCTCAAATTTTTCTTCGTCCGGTTATCCGGGAGACGCTCCAGCGCGCCAAGCGCTTTTTTTATGTAACGATCCGCCAAGGCTTCGGCTCGCGAAATGCCGCTGCTGGACTTGATCATCTGAATGGCCCCGGTCACGTCGCATTCCCCGTTGCGTTCGCGGATATAGCCGATTTCCCGCAACAGGGGAGCCTTCAGCTCTTCGTCCTGGAGGGCAAAAATGACCGGCAGCGTAATGTTCCCCTGCCGGATGTCGCTTCCCGGAGGTTTGCCGATCTGCTTTTCCGTCCCGCACAGGTCCAGCAGGTCATCCTGGATTTGAAAGGCCATGCCGACGTTGTATCCGTAACGGTACAGCAAATTGGACACTTTCTCATCCGCGTCGGAGGCCACGGCTCCGAGCTGGCAGCTGACCGCGATCAGAAGGGCGGTTTTGCGGCGAATCCGCAGCAGGTAGCGGCGCACGCTTTGCTCGGTATTGAAAAAGTCGCGGATCTGCTCCATTTCGCCGATGGACATTTCGACCATCGCTTTGGACAGGATTTGATGGATTTGCGGTTTTTCCAGCTGCGCTGCGATCATGAGAGCCCGGGCATAGATATAGTCGCCGGTGTACATCGCGATCCGGTTGTCCCATTTGGACTTGACCGTCAACTCCCCGCGGCGGGTATCCGCGTCATCGATCACGTCGTCATGAACGAGAGAGGCCATATGGATCAGCTCCAGCGGAACCGCCACATGCTTAAGCTTTTCCAAGTCGTAGTTTCCGAACTTCCCCCCCATCAGCACGAACACGGGGCGCAGCCGTTTGCCTCCCGCCTTCAGCAGATGCATCGACGTTTCGTTCAGCAGCTGATGCTCTCCTTCGATGCTGCGAAAGAGCTCGTTTTCAATGTAGTTCATATCTTTTTTCAGTAAGCCGAATATGTCTAATCTTTTCATTCCTTCACCCGTGTCAGCGTATTCTCAATCCGCATTTCCCTTTTGCAGCAGCAGAATTCGAGTTGTTTTCATGCAATAACCAGTTTTAGTTCATCATAGCACAGTTCATACGCAGATGACACTGTACCGGATTCAGGGTTTTTCCCGCTTGTGCGCGGCCTGCCCGCCGTCCCAGCGGGTAAACAGCCGATGTTCGATCCGCAGGCTGTCCAATATTTTGCCTACCTGAAAATCGACCAGATCGTCGATCGTTTCGGGATGAAAATAAAAAGCCGGCATGGCCGGAATCATTTTCACTCCGAGCCGGGCAAGCTTCAGCATATTTTCCAGATGGATGGCATGCAAAGGCGTTTCCCGCGGCACCAGGACGAGCGGTCGCCCTTCCTTCAGCATGACGTCCGCCGCCCGCGTCATCAGATTGTCGGAGGCGCCGCTGGCCACCGCGGACAACGTGCCCATCGAACACGGAACGATCACCATGCCTTCGACCTGATAGGAGCCGCTTGCAATGGTCGCGCCGATGTCCGCAATCGCGTGGTACGTCAGCTTGCCCGGAAGCCCGCCGAATTTGTCCTGCAGCGCCTGCTCCCGCCTGGCGGCATTCCATCCAAGTTCCTCGCCGAGGACCCGCCAGCCCGCATTGGAGACGACCAGATGAACCGGGTAACCTTCGCTTAAAAGAACCTCGATCAGGCGCACGCCGTAAACCGAGCCGCTAGCTCCCGTGATTCCGACGACCCAGCCCCGTTTTTTCGCATCGATCAATGGAACTGCACCACCAAGTCAATCAGCGTAAAGACAAAAACAACGATACTAAGCACGCTGTTCATGGTGAAAAACGAGGTCTGCAGCTTGCTCATATCATTTGGCGACAAAATGAAATGTTCATAGAATAGGATAAAATACGAAATGACCATCCCGGCGAAATACCACCAGCTCAAATCCGTCGCAAAAAAGAGGATGATAAAACCTGCCGCCGTGACCATATGAAAATATCTTGCGATTTTCAACGACCCGTGCAAGCCGAAGCGGGCAGGAATGGAGAACAGCCCTTCCTTTTTATCGAATTCCATGTCCTGAATCGCGTAAATCACGTCGAAACCCGCCGTCCAGAACGCGACGGAAACGTAGAGCAAAAGCGCCGTCCAGTCGATGTTGTTCGTCACGGCCACCCAGCCGCCCAGCGGAGCCAGCGCGATCGTAAGCCCGAGAATCAAATGGCAAAGCCATGTAAAGCGCTTCGTGTAAGAATAGAATACAAGGAAAAAGACCGCGATCGGAAGCAGCTTTACGGCAAGCGGGGACAATTCGAACGCCGCCCAGAACAACAATACGAAACAAACGATCGTAAACACGATGACTTCGGCCGTTTTGAGAAGCCCTGCGGGAATCGCCCGCCCGGCCGTGCGGGGATTCTTTTTATCGATGACTTGGTCGATCATCCGGTTCAAACCGAATGCGGCGCTCCGCGCCCCGAACATGGCCATCAATATCCAGCCGATTTGCGCCCATGAAGGCAGGTGGCCGTTTACGGTCACCGATCCCAGAATGGCCCCCATAAACGCAAACGGAAGTGCGAACAACGTATGTTCGATTTTGATCATTTCCAAAAAAACGCCGATTTTCTTAAACATGCCGATTCTCCTTAATCCCAATATGTAGTGCCGCGATGCCGCCAGTCAGGGGATAGGCCTTGACATGCTGTAACCCGACGTCCCGGAATATCGACGCCAGCTCCTCCCTTCCGGGAAAAAGCGCAAGCGAATCCGGCAGCCACTTGTACTGCTCGTATCTTTTGGCGAACAGTTTGCCCAGATTGGGCAGTACCTTTTGAAAATAAAAATAATAAATGCCTTTGAACGGCTGCCATGTCGGCTTGGACAATTCCAAGCAAACGACCATGCCGCCGGGTTTGACCACGCGTTTCATTTCCTGGAGCACCTGCACCAGATCCGGCACGTTCCGAAGGCCGAAACCGATCGTCGCATAATCGAACCGGTTATCCTCGAACGGCAGCTCCATCGCATTCCCCTGCACCAGCGTGATCTGGTTTTCGAGATGTTTGGCCCGGACCTTGCTTTCCCCTACCTTCAGCATGTTGGGGCTGAAATCAAGTCCCACCACTTGGCCGGTCCGGCTGGCCTCAGCCATGCTGAGCGTCCAGTCGCATGTTCCGCAGCACAGGTCGATGGCCGTATCCCCGGGTTTCATCGCCATCTTCTTCATCGTGAATTTGCGCCAGGCCTTATGCCTGCGGAAACTTAAAATGTCGTTCATGATGTCGTACTTGTGAGCGATGCTTTCGAATACGGATTGGACATGGTCGTATTTGTGGTCCTCCGTATGCGTTTTGGGCTCCGAAGCATTGATATTCATTAAGCAACCCTACCCTTCTCCGACGGCTGAACCGGAAGCGTGCAGCTGACGCTGGAACGGCTCCAGAACCTGTCCGATCTCGCGGAGGCAGCCGTCGCTTTTGGCGTTTTTCAAAACGGATTGGACGCCGTTTACCGCTTGACGCAGCCGTTCGGCCATATGCTCGGCCGCTTTGTATTTCAGCATCAGCTTTTTCCAGTCCTTGTTGTCGATTTTTCGTTCTCTCAGCGCCTCTTTATCCTCTTCATTGGCAACATCCAGAATGTGCCAGTAAGAGTAACTGTAAAGAAACGGTTCGCCGCCGCTCCGCTGCATTTCCCTCGCCACGGTTTCGCATTCGCTGACTTTGCGCAACAGAGTGCCCCACAACTCGTGAAGGGATTCTTCCAGCAGGGGCGTAAAAGAAAGAAACAGCTGCATATTCAGCTGCACCGTATGCCGCAAATATTCTTCTGCCGACAATAACAGGCTTTTCATTTTGCCGTACAAGTTCATCTTCAGCACATTTACGTCGCAAATGGCTTGGCTTAGGCGCGAAACGGCTTCGATTTGTCCCTTCTGGGACAAGAGCTGATAAAACCGGCTGCTGAAATAGTCTCCTGCGAGAACCTTCAGCTGGCGGGAACGCATAAAGCCTTCGCCCGGTTTGTCCTTTTGCGTATCAATCGTTTCATGCGTATCTATACCTAATTGAACGAGGGAAGTCACCAGCGAAAACAGCTCGCTGTGCATGCCGTGACTGCTGGTTCCCTGGTTCAGGAAAATGTATAAAAGCTGAACACGAGCGTCTGGAAAAGGCGGCAGCTCCGTATGTTTTTGGATCATGTCGTATTCGACATATTTCTTTGCTAGTTGGGGTACGCGGTACGGTTTCATCGTCAGCCTCCGAGCCTTATTTCTCTTGAATCACTTGCTAATCCGACGAACAAGATCATTTGTTCACAATCTTTTCTATTATATCACATGTTTTTTCCCCACGCACGGGTGGGGAAGCCTTATTTTTATATATCTACCCGCTAAAATATCCGCCGTAACGCTCTTTCCACAACAGGGTTTCGATCACGTGCAAACGGCTCTTTATGTATTCGGGCAGCGCCGCTTCTCCCGTCAGCCGGAGTTCGCGGTACATGGCCGAATCCCATGCGCTTCGTCCCGTGTCGGCCGCCAGGAGGAGATGGCGCGTATCCAGCCACGGATCCTCGGCCATCAGCCTCAGCTTGACCTGCTGGACGTTGCTTGTGCCCGAGAAGCAAAACGACAGGATTTCGGCGATGTTTTTGTACATTTCCGTTCGCGTCGTTTCGGGAGCGGGTACCGTCAGGTCGATGGATATCACGGGGGCATGCCATTCCACGCGGCGGATCGCCAGCGTCAAAGGCAGCGAATGCAGCACGTCGACGATGTTGTCGTCGCTCAATTCCCAGCCCTGCCGATGCAAAGCGACCGGCATCACCTGTTTGGGACGGGCCGGGGCGGCATCGGCATGCGGGGTTGCCCAAAATAAAGGCGGCGCCGTTCCCAAGGCAAGGATGAGCGCGGCGCATGGCAGGATATAACGGGTCATCTGGTAGTCCTCCTCGCTTGTTCGGTACTTATAGTTTAAGCTTCATTCCAGGAGTCCATACCTCGATTGCCCAACGAAAAAAAGCAGGCTATGCCTGCATTTAGCTGTCGCTTTCGATCACCCCGTGCTTGGTTTGAACCTCCGCCTTGCCGCGGATTTTCATGGCGGACGTATGATCCGTGAACTGGGCGATCAAAACCTCGCCTTTATCGAGCTTTTCGGTATGATGGAATTTCGTATCATGACCGCGGGTCAGCCCGATCACCTGCACGCCGTTTTCTTTCGCCTTCACGACGATGTAATCGTTGTTGTTCGGATTTTCCATATGAATTCCCTCCTTCCGCCATCATCTGCGCGACCGATTCTTTTCGTAAAATTCGATGCCGTCCTGGGAAAGATAATCAAGCAATATACTAAAAAGGAGTGAGCCCCATGATGAATAATTACGAACCTGCGCCGCTGGACGAAGAAACGATATCGAAGCTCCGGGAGTATGAACGCCAGCTCAGCCGGGAAGCAGGTTATCCCGTCGTCTTGATCGCATACGCGGACCAAGACCAAACCGCATCCCAATGAAGTACGCTTGAAAACTCCCCCGGCCGTTCCCTCTAGATCCGTCTCGTACCGTCCAGACAGAAAAGAAAAGGCCGTGAACGCCTGCGCGTCAAATCGGGTTGAACCGAAAAGCTTTGCAGGTACCCGAAACGTTGCTGCGGATCAAGATCTGCAGCGGCAGCCGGGTTCATCACGGTCTTTTTCTCACCAGCTTATTGGAAATATGTAGAAATCTTATTTGATTCCGTCTTTGAGCGCTTTGCCTGGTTTGAAAGCAGGGATTTTGCTCGAAGGGATTTCGATTTCTTCACCGGTTTGCGGGTTGCGTCCTTTACGGGCGGAACGCTCGCGAACTTCAAAGTTGCCAAATCCAACGAGTTGGACTTTGTCTCCGTTTTGCAGAGCTTGAGCGATAGCTTCGAATACCGCGTCAACGGCTTTCGTCGCATCCTTTTTGGACAATTCTGCAGTTTCAGCTACTTGGGAAATCAGTTCGGATTTATTCATGGTCATTTCACCTCCCCAAAGGTTCAATCAGTTGTTACTCACTCTTTCCGTTTTGCAGCAAAATATACGTTCATCTGCTGTTATTTACAGATAGAATCGCCGTAAAGCCAGTACAGCCGCAGGCGCGGACAAACTTATAGTAATACAGCGCCATTATAATTTCAAGAGTTTTAAGCTTTGGAACGGTTCAAAACATAAAAAGTAACGGCAAGCGCCAGCACAAGCACCGTTCCTTTGATAATGTCATGCGTAAAATACTGCATGTTCATCATGGTCAGGCCGTTGACAAGCACGCCGATCAGCACGGAGCCGATGAAGGTGCCGATGACGTTCGGCTTTCCCGCGCCAAAAACCGAGAAGCCGACGAAGACGGCGGCGACGGATTCCATCAGCAAGGGCGAACCTGCGTCGATTTGCCCCGAGCCGACGCGCGACGCATACAAAATGCCGCCGATGGCTGCAAAAATGCCCGAAGCGACGTAGGCGAGCGTGCGGACTTTTTTCACCTTGATCCCGGAAAGTCGCGCCGCCTCCTCGTTGCCCCCGGTGACGTACATTTGCCTGCCGTATTTCGTGCGCGTCAGGAAAATATGGACCGCCGCCACGGCAATGATCAACAAAACGGCGGAGATCGGGATGCCGAACCACTTCCCCTGCCCCAGCTGAAGGAAAGCGGCGCTCATTTCGCCTGGAGCTTTGGTGCCGTCGGGAAATTCCATATGATTATAGATGTTGTAGCCCTGCGCATAGGTTTTGTGGATGCCGCCGACGATGTACATCACCGCTAGGGTCGCCAGCAAATCCGGTATCCGCAGTTTAACGATCAGCAAAGCGTTCAGCAGGCCGATAAACGCCCCTGCAAGCAAAGAGACGATGATCACGACATAAACGGGCTGCTGGTACCAGATCATCAGCGAAGCGGCTCCTACGGTCGTCAGAGAGACGGTGGAGCCTACCGACAAATCGAAGCCGTCCACGACAAGGGAAAGCGTCACGCCGATGGCGACGAACGTCACGATCGTGATGGAGCCCAAAATATCGCTTAAGTTGCCGTAGGTAAAAAAGTAGGGGAGCCGGAACGAAAAAAAGGCGATCACCCCGATAATGACGACAACCGCCCCGTAACGGAACGCGTAATGCAGCAATTTATCCTTCATAATCTTCCTCCATGCCTCCGCTGGCGTAATATAAAAGCCGGGCCTGCGTGGCTTCGCCGCGCTTGAACACCTTGCTGACCGCGCCGTCCGCCATGACCGCGATCCGGTCGCCGATCCCGAGCCCTTCCGCCAATTCGCAAGTAAAATAGATGATGCCTTTTCCCGCTGCCGCGAGGTCGCCGATGATGCGGAAAATATCGCTTTTCGCCCCGATATCCACGCCTTTGGTCGGCTCGTCGAAAATGAATACTTCGGCGCCGCTCTCAAGCCATTTGCCGATGGCCAGCTTTTGCTGGTTGCCGCCGCTTAAATAGAGGGCAAGCTGATCGCCCGAAGCCGCTTTGACGCCAAGCGAACGCGCGATGTCCGAGCTGAGGCGCTTTTCTTTTTTGCGGGAAACGAAGCCGAAACGGCTCACCCGGTCGAGAATGGGCAGCGTCAGATTCAAATCGACGGACTGATGAATGAAAATGCCCTGCTTGCGCCGCTCTTCGGGCACGAGCACGATCCCGGCCTTGACCGCGTCCGCGGGCTGCCGGAACGACAGCTTTTTCCCGCGCATCTCGATCCGGCCCTCTTCATGCTTGTCCGCGCCGCCCAGTATCCGGGCAAACTCCGTTTTGCCCGCGCCGACGAGACCGACGACGGCGAGCACCTCGCCGCTTCGCACCTCGAGATCCGCCCCGCGGACTTTGTAGCCCCTACGGATTCCTTCGGCTTTAAGCAGCGGTTCGCCGATCTTCGTCTCCCGTTTCGGAAATTCCTCCTCGAACGTTTTGCCGAGCATATGGCCGATGATGCCTTCGGCGCTGATTTCGGACGCGGGCCCGGAGTGCACCTTCTGCCCGTCCCTCATGACCGTCACCCAGTCCGCATGTTCCAGCACCTCAGGGAGCCGATGCGTAATGAAGATGCAAGCCACGCCGCTATCTTTTAATTCATGCATGATTCTGAACAACGCCTTGCATTCGCCGTCGCTGAGCGGAGCGGTCGGCTCGTCGAAAATGATCGCCTTGGCGTCCTGCGCCACGATGCGGGCCAGCAGCACGATTTGCTTTTGCGCAAGGCTGAGTTCCGCGACCTTCCGATTCACGTCGATGTCCGCCCCAAGACGGGATAAAACGCTTTTCGCCCGCTTCGCCCGGTCCCCGGTCCGAATCCAAAGGCTCGATTCCTTGGAGGCAAGCGCGTCCAGCATCACGTTTTCCGCGACCGTCAGCTGCGGCACCAGAGCCGAATCCACCTCCTGGTAGACGCAGTGGATCCCGCTTTTTTTCGCGTCGGCGGGAGAGGCGATCCGGAGCGTCCTGCCATCCGCGGCTATGTCCCCGCCGTCCGCCCGGTAGGCCCCGGAAAGGATTTTCATCAGCGTGCTTTTCCCCGCCCCGTTGGCGCCGAGGAGCGCATGGATTTGCCCTCCCTTTGCCGTAAAATCCACCGCGTTCAGGGCCGGAACGCCGCCGAATTGCTTGGTGATCTTTTTCATTTCCAATTGGTATGAAGCTGTCAAAGCGGCCCCTCCTTTTTTCGCTCAAGGACTGTGGATCATCCTCATATGATTGAAAAGACCGTGCCTAAGCACGGCCTTTCAGCATGAAGCCCTGGCTTGACGTTCAGCCATTACTTGCCGTATTCCGCCATCCAATCCGCAAGGCCTTGCTTGCTTTCGCCCCAGCCTTTCACGTATTTGGACAGCTCCGTCGTCGAAATTTGCTCTTGAGGCAAAGCGTCGCGGGATACGTAAACCGGCTCCAGCACAACTTCGTCCTCGGTTTTGTCGCCATGCAGCTTTTGGTATCCGTATCTGACCTGGATGCGCCCGATGTCCTTCGGATCCACCGCGGCGGAGGCGACCCAAGGATTTTTCGGATCCTGGATCATCTGCAAATCTTCGTCGCTCATATCGATGCCGTATACTTTGATTTCGTCGCGTCCCGCTTGCTGGATCGCGCGGGCAGCCCCTTTGGCGAACTCGTCCCAGGCGGTCCAGACGGCCGAAATTTGGCCTTTCGGATACTGCTTCAGAATGGCTTCCATTTGCGTTTGCGTATCAAGGGCCGGATTTTGGGCCGTGCCGAACGTCGCGATCTCTTTGATGTCCGGATTTTCTTGCATGAATTTGCTGTATGCCGTCTGACGGCGTTCCATCGGAGCGAAGCCGGCGACCCACACCTTGACGATATTGCCTTTGCCGCCGATATCCTTTTTCATTTGTTCCAGCGTCAGCTCGGCCATTTTCCGGTCGTCCTGGGACAATGTCGTAGCGCCCGCCACGTGGACGTCTGCATCGAATACGACGACGGGGATCTTCTGGGACACCGCCTTCTGAACGCCCGGTTGCAAGAGCTGATCGCCATGGTCCGTCAGGATCAGGTCAAAACGCTGGGTAATGGCGGAATCGAGCAAGGATGCCATCTTGGCCTTGTCGTTGCCCGCAACGAATTTCGTCAGCTTGCCCCCGAATTTTTCGACTTCCTCGGTGACGCCCTGCACGTATTGCTGCGAGAACGTGCCTGTGTTGAATTCCATGATGAGCGCGACGCGTTTGCCTGCCAGCGGCTTGTCCGCATTGCCGGCAGCGTCCGCTTCGCCGCCGACGGTCGATGCGTTTTTTTGCCCGCAGGCGCTTGCCAGTAAAGCCAAAATCAGGAATAATGAGAGCAATGCCGCATTTCTTTTTCTACCGAATCGCATCGGTTCTTTCCCCCTTCAACTCTGTACAATGTAAAAATGTTATACATAATATAAGGCCTAAAACCAAGTATGTAAATAGGTTTTTAATTATTTACGCCATATTTTTGCAAAATTCGACTAAAAATGCCGTTCTCATCGGTATGATCAAGTAAAAAAGCAGGCGCGGCTGGGAATAACAACCGTTTTGACCCTGGAAACGAACGCAAAAAACCCCGCCGGCGGATGGCTCCGCCTGCGGGGTTTCGCATGCAGCGTTACAGGATGATGGCGATCAGGCCGCCCGATCCCTCGTTGATGATTCTGCCCAGCGTCTCCTGCAGCTTGTATCGCGCATTGTCCGGCATCATGGCGATCTTGCCTTGAATGCCTTCGCGTACGATCGAGTGCAGGGAACGTCCGAAGATGTCCGAATCCCAAATTTTGATCGGGTCGTTTTCGAAATCCTGGATGAGGTAGCGCACAAGCTCCTCGCTTTGCTTTTCCGTGCCGATGATCGGGGAGAACTCGGATTCGACGTCGACCCGAATCATGTGGATCGAAGGCGCCGTCGCTTTCAGCCTCACGCCGAAACGGGTTCCCTGACGAATAAGCTCAGGCTCATCCAACGACATTTCCGCAAGGGACGGCGCGGCGATGCCGTAACCGGTTGTTTTCACCATTTCAAGCGCTTCCGCGAACCGGTCATATTCGCGTTTGGCATGGGAGAATTCCTGCATCAGCTGGAGCAGATGATCCTTGCCGCGGATTTCGACGCCGACCACTTCCATCAGGATCTGGTCATACAATTCATCCGGCGCGAACAAGTCGATTTCCGCCACGCCCTGCCCCATGTTCATGCCGCTGAGCGCGGCGCGCTGGATAAATTCGTAATCCATGAATTGGGACACGACGCGGTCCACGTCGCGCAAACGGCGGATGTCCTTGACCGTATCGCGGACCGAATTTTCATAGTTGCTCCGGAGCCAGTGCTTTTCGTTCAGCACCATCACCCAGCTCGGCAGATTGACGTTGACTTCATGCACGGGGAATTCGTAAAGCACTTCGCGCAGCACGCCTGTCACGTCGTCCTCCGTCATCGTCGCCGCGCTGAGGGCCATGACCGGGATGTCGTATTTGTCGGCCAGTTCGTTGCGCAGCTGCAGCGTTTCTTCGCTGCGCGGACGGGTCGAGTTGATGACGAGCACGAACGGCTTGCCTACTTCCTTCAGCTCGGCGATGACGCGTTCTTCGGCTTCCACGTAGGAGCTGCGCGGGATTTCCGCGATGGTTCCGTCGGTGGTGACCACCACGCCAAGCGTCGAGTGCTCCTGAATGACTTTGCGCGTTCCGATTTCAGCCGCTTCCTGGAACGGAATCGGCTCCTCGAACCAAGGGGTGGAGATCATGCGCGGACCGTTTTCATCCTCGTACCCTTTTGCCCCTTCAACCGCGTAGCCTACGCAGTCCACCAGGCGGACGTTGACCTCCAGTCCCTCGGTTACCTTGATTTGCACTGCATTGTTCGGCACGAATTTCGGTTCCGTCGTCATGATGGTTTTGCCGGCCGCGCTTTGCGGCAGTTCATCCACGGCTCGTGCCCGGTCGGCTTCGCTTGCGATGTTCGGAAGCACGATGGTTTCCATGAACCGCTTGATGAACGTCGATTTGCCTGTTCGGACCGCGCCGACCACACCCAGGTAAATGTCCCCGCCGGTGCGTTCGGCAATGTCTTTAAAAATGTCCACTTTTTCCAAAAGAGATCCCCTCCTCATTTACTCCGAAGGAAAAATGCTTAAGAGCATCCCGCTTCGTGTTCCATCTGAAGCCTCGAGCCATTGCAACGGAATGGAGCCATACAATGTCGTCAGTAGTCCGCCGCCGGGGTCAGAATCGGATTGGAACGGCAAAGCGGCGATACTCGCTTTAGGCATTTGGACTAGTATCATATTATGTACCTATGAAAAACAATATGACGGGTATTTTGCAAAATCTCTTAACCTATAGAGAGTGTTCTAAAGCCCGTTCACGCCCGATTTCCGCCGCTCTTTAGCCCATTCCATAGATCCCGAGCTTTGCCCGGCCTCGTCATCCTTTCCAGTTATATGCGCCTTGCCGTCCATCTATGTAACTTATTTTGCGAAAACAAAGCGCGGAGCGCCGCTAAAAGAAGATTTTCTGAAGCCCTCCCCGAAAAATGCAAAAAGCCGCTCTTCGCAAGCGGATCGCTTGGAACAACGGCTATAGGAATCTATGGGGTTATTGGGACGAGGATCCGGGCGCGACGGCTACCGGCGCATCCCCGGACCATCGGTACGGCAGCGATTTGACGGGAACGTATTCCGATGCTTTCACCAGCTCTTCCCGCAAATCCTCCTCTTGGGTCGGCTTGAGGCCTTGCTTATCGATCAGCTGCATCATATCGAATGCGTAGTCGACGTAAACCGTGCCTGCCCGGTCCATGATAAAACGGACCTCCTGGCCGGAATAGACGCTTTTCAAACCGATATCCTTCAAACCTGCAAGCGAAGGGTCCACCGCATGAATATCCGGATAAACTTCGTCGCCGGCAGGGAGTTTCCCGTCATGCGCGATCTTGTATTGATTGACGAGACGCTGTACGTCGTTGACTTTTTGGACCGTGATCAGATCCATCACTTTGACCGTAGGTTTCGTTTCTTCGTCCTGAATGAGGAAGTAGGCGCTTCCGCCCTTCTCGAAGGCCGTCGACGGGATTTCATCGATGAATCCCTCTTTTTGCAGCTTATCCAGGTCGATCCGGAATTTCTCATATTTCGGCGTGTCCTGGTCCGCGTTCAATATCGGCAGCAGACCTTTTTCTTTTTGATAATCGTCGATCGCGGACTGGATGCGTTTGACGCTTTCGCGATACGACACCCTGTTTTCGTTTTTTTTCTCATCCGGGTACAAACATCCGGACAAGCTGACCGCAAGCAAAACCGCCATGACGGCGGCCGCGGCTTTCCGGAGGGTACCGGAACGTTTGGCGAAATGAGCCTGAATCACAATCATCATCCTTTATGTCGTGAAAATGTCAAATCGGGCAGGCATCACCAAAGGTCTTCCTGATCCCGCTGCCGCGCCGCCTCCAGCTGTTTGCGGATCGCGGCCTTCAGCTTGTCTTCAGGTATGGTGACTGTCACCGCTCCTTCGATTTTCGACTGGCAGGCCAGCCTTATCCCTGTATGGATCAACGAACCAAGCTTCCGGCTTTCCGCCTCCGACGGGGGAGACAGCTGCTCTTTGGCTTGATCGTCCACTTCGATTTTGCACATGAGGCAGCCCATTTTGCCGCCGCAGCGCGTCGGAATAGGGGCGCCCGCCCGGCGGGAAGCCTCCAGCACCGTCGTGCCGGGGCTTACGGCCGTCTTTTTGCCCGAAGGCTTAAACGTAATTTCATGCTTCATCATGCAACGGCTCCTCGGGCGCGACGCGAAAATGGCTGCCGTCTCCGCTTAAGCCGAGCAGTTTTTCGATTTGCACCGCATGCTTGCGCGACAGCCGGCAGGTTTCGAAGATGCGGCGGAGCAGCGGCATATGGCTCCCCAAATCGGTCGTCATCGTTGCGGCGATCGCTTGATACCGGTCGGGACGCTCCCTAAGCACGTTAAACACCAATTCATGTCCAAGCGGCATCAGGGGAATGGAAAAGCCTCCGATCTCAGCCGTTTTGGCTTCCGGGAGCAAAAGTTTTTCCACCAGAACCTCATAGCGGCTCCCCGACGCATGAACCTTAAAGCTGCCGACCAGTTCCATCAAATAATCGCCCAGCTTATAATGGCTGAGGGTGGAGTGATATGTATCCGTCCGGCTCACTTCGGGTTCGTCGACGGCCAAGTCGTTCAGCAGGCCGTGAAGCCGGCTTACGCGGACATCATCCGCATAGACGTCGATATCCCGGGGCATGGCGTCAAGACGCACGTTCTGGAGCAGAAGTCCGCAGCTTCCGCCGACCAGCCAGCAATTCCCGGCTTGCCCGAACCGTTCAGATAACTGCTGCAGCGCATGATGTAGTTCGGATGAAACCTGCATGTCCCACTCTCCTATCCAACCATCCGTTTAAAAATAAGTTTTGTTCCGCGCTACGATTTTTCCCGGGGATCGTACGACCGCCTGGCATCCTAGGCGGAAACCTTCGTCGAATTCTTCCGGGTCGAGGCGCCGAAGTTCGGCTTCCGTCGGCTCTTCGAGCAGCTCCGCTCCCTCCACGACCTGACATCTGCAGCGGGCGCACGTGCCGCGGCGGCACATATGCTGCCAGTCGATTTCATGGTCCTTTGCATGCTGAAGGATCGTTTTTCCCGGTTCGGGCACGACCGTTTTTTCGATCGTCCGTCCTTTCAGCTGCATGGTGGCTTCCCCGGAAGTCGCGGTTGCGCGTTGTTCCGGTTCAACCGTCTCTTCGTTTGCCGGCTTTTTTTTGTCAAAAAAAATGCGGAACGGGTTCATATCAACGCCGCCACTCCTCCGAGAAATCCCACTACCATAAAAATAAACGCCACAAAAGATAAAGCGCCGCGAAGAATGCCGGTTGTTTTCGTGCGGGCAAACGTAATTAAAAACACGGATAATCCCATGATCAGGATGGCAATCAGGGAGACCCACATTTTTGTCATCGGATCCATAGGCTGACTCTCCATTTCTTGATATATAGACGTATTATAGCATGAAACTTGTCCGCATTTTTAGCGAAAAGGGTTACGTAAAATCGACATCTGAAAAAAAGAGCATAAAGTCCTTGAAGCTTAAGGCTTCAAAGGCTTATTGCCCTTTGATTTTGGGTAACCCGATTTATTTCTTCATCATTAATTTCATCAACGATTCCATGTTTTGCGGGTTCATGCCGCTTTTTTTGACCGCGCTCACGATGTCCTGGATCGTCTCTTCGCTGACCGGAACGTTGGCCATCGCGGACACTTGCTTGATCAGTTGGCGGAGCTGGGTCTCGTTTTGCATCGTGGACGGTTTTACGGTACTGGCTAATTTCTTAACCTGGCTTTCCGAGATGCGCTTACCGGATTTCTTGTTGACGACGTTCAGCACATCTTTCGGGAAATTTTTGCTCATCTTCTCCCCTCCTCCGACAGTCCTCAACTTATATATATGAGGATTGGCCCTGAAAGGTGAAAAGATCAGCTATGCCACTGCTCCCAGGTTTCGAGCTTCATGGCTTCCATTTCCGTCTTCGGGTCGCGGCCCATCAGGGCTTCGACGGCGATGCGGGGATCTTTGTTCTCAAACAGCACTTGGTACAGCTGCTCCGCGATCGGCATTTGCACGCCGTATTTGGCGGAGATCGTGTGGGCCGCTTGCGTCGTGCGGATCCCTTCTACGACCATGCCCATGGAGTCCAGGACTTCGTCGACCTTTTTCCCTTGGCCAAGCATCGAGCCTGCCCGCCAGTTCCGGCTGTGACGGCTGGTCGCAGTAACCACCAGGTCACCGACCCCGGCAAGCCCCGAAAACGTAAGCGGGTTGGCCCCCAGTTCGACGCCGATCCGGGTGATCTCCGCAAGCCCCCGCGTCAGCAGCGCCGCTTTTGCATTGTCGCCGTAACCAAGCCCGTCGGACATGCCGGCCCCGAGCGCAATGATGTTTTTGAGCGCCCCGGCCAATTCGACGCCTAACATGTCCCTGTTGGTATACACGCGGAAGTCGGCGTTCATGAACAAATATTGCGCCGCGGCCGCGGCCTTTTGGTTGAGGGAGGCCACTACGACCGTCGTCGGGCAGCGGCGGATGACTTCCTCCGCGTGGCTCGGCCCCGATAGAACGACAACGTCGCCCTCTTCGATGCCAAGCTCTTCGGAAATGACCGTCGACATCCGCTTCAGCGTTTCGGTTTCGAACCCTTTCGTCGCGTGGATGCACAGCATGTCTTTGCGCCAATACGCCTTCAGCGACCGCGCCACTTCGCGCATCGCTTTGGACGGGGCCACGATCAGCACCGCCCCCGCATCCTTGACGGCCTCTTCGAGATCCGTTGTCGCTTTAAGGTTGGCCGGCAGCGCGGCGTCAGGCAAATACCGGCTGTTCATATGCTTCTCGTTGATTTCCCGTACCTGCTCGCTGCTGCGGCTCCAGATCACCACGTTCGGGTGATTGCAGGCGAGAACGCTGGCCAGGGCGGTGCCCCAGCTTCCCGCAACCAGTACGGCTATCTTATTTGACAATGCCCTTTCCCCCTTTGGAACCTCCGGAGCCAATTTTGTTTTCCCGTCCTTGAACGATCTTTACGATATTGCTGCGGTGTCTCCAGAAGGCAAACAAACAAATGACCAAACTGGACCAGAAAATCGGCCAGTCGAAACCTTGGATCAAACCAAAGACTAACAGAGAAATAGGAGTCAGCGCCACGAATACAAGCGAACCGAGCGAAACGTAACGCGTAAACACGATCAATAAAATGGCGATGATTCCCGCGCACAATGCCGGGAAAAAGCAGAGCGTTGCCATAATGCCGATCGTGGTGGCGATCCCTTTGCCGCCGCGGAAACGGAAGTACACGGGCCAGTTATGGCCGACGATGGCAGCCAGGCCGCAGAGGGCGGGAATCCATTCGTTTCCTCCCCCAAGCCACTTGCCCAGCCAAATGGCGCCGATGCCCTTCAATACGTCAAGCAGCAGCACGGCAATGGCCGGCCCTTTTCCCAAAATTCTCAGCGTGTTGGTAGCTCCCGCATTTCCGCTTCCATGCTGGCGGATATCGATCCCTTTCAGAAGTTTGGCCAGCACGACGCTGAAACTGACGGAGCCGAGCAAATAACTCAGTACAATGGCGATGATCTGTAATGTCAAACTATTCTCCCCTAACTTTCATCCGATTTGCGCCGCGTAAAGATCCTGATCGGGGTCCCTTCAAAATCGAACGCCCCCCGTATTTTATTCTCCAAATACCGTTCATAGGAGAAATGCATCAGCTCAGGATCATTAACAAATACAACCATGGTCGGCGGCTTGACGGCCACCTGGGTGACATAGTTAATGCGCAAACGCCTTCCTTTATCCGTCGGAGGAGGGTTAATCGCGACCGCATCGGAAACGACGTCGTTAAGCAGATGCGTCTGCACGCGAAGAGAATGCTGCTGGGCCACATGCTGAACAACGGGCAGCAGCTTATGCAGGCGAGACTTCGTTTTGGCGGACAAAAACACGATCGGTGCATACGTCATGAAGAGAAAATGATCCCGGATCTTTTTCTCGAACTGGTGCATCGTTTTGTCGTCCTTCTCGACGATATCCCATTTGTTGACGACGAAAATGGATGCTTTGCCCGCTTCATACGCGTAACCGGCAATATGCTTGTCCTGATCGATGATGCCTTCCTCGCCGTTGATAACGATCAATACGACGTCCGCCCGTTCGATGGCGCGCATGGCCCGCATGACGCTGTATTTTTCCGTCGTCTCGTATACTTTGCCGCGTTTGCGCATCCCCGCCGTATCGATCAGGACGTAACGCTGCCCGTCCTTTTCAAACGGCGTATCGATCGCATCCCTTGTCGTGCCCGCGATATCGCTGACGATGACGCGTTCCTCGCCCAGAATGGCATTGACGAGAGAAGATTTGCCCACGTTGGGGCGTCCGATCAGCGCAACGCGGATGACGTCCTCGTCGTAGTCGTCGTCGCTAAGATCGGGCAATATATCGACGATCGCATCAAGCAAATCGCCGATGCCTGTTCCGTGGCTGCCGGAGATCGCGATCGGGTCGCCGAATCCAAGGCTGTAAAACTCATAAATTTCGTCATGGCGGCTGAGGTTATCCACCTTGTTCACGGCGAGCACGATCGGCTTTCCGGAGCGGAACAAAATTTGGGCCACTTCTTCGTCCGATTGCGTGACCCCGCTTTTGGCGTCGCACATGAACACGATCACATCCGCTTCCTCGATTGCAAGCTCGGCCTGCATGCGGATGGATTTCAAAATGACGTCATCGCCGTCGATTTCGATCCCCCCGGTATCGATGACGCTGAACGCTTTGCCGTTCCATTCGGATACCCCATAAATCCGGTCGCGGGTAATACCCGGTTTATCTTCCACGATGGCCAGCCGGTCGCCGATCAATCGATTGAAAATGGTTGATTTACCAACGTTAGGCCTGCCAACGATAGCTACTACGGGTCTTGCCATATTCACTCCTCCTGTCAATACTTACGATAATCATCATAGCAAAAAACGCTTATTTTGGCTAACCTTTCATGGACGGATCGTCTTATTAATCCTATTTTCCCGTAGAAACGGGATTCCATGCGCCATTGAACCTGTTTATTATACATTTTTGCGCATGACATGAAAGCAAAAAAGCGAACCCGATGAAGGGTTCGCCGTTTTTTGCTTCCGAGACGGTGGTCATCACTTGAACTTGCTCAGTTTGTCTCCAAAACGTTCCCCAAGCGTAATGCTGAGACCTTGGTTGCTCAGAGATACGTTAGGATTGTCTTTAAGCTCATCCTTGTGGTTTCCGCCGCTTTTTGCCGGTCTGTCCGCTTTAGGAGCCGGAGCCGGAGCTTCTTCCGTTTCCTTGATGCTGAGGCTCACGCGTTTTTCAGCGGTGTTGATGTCAAGGATTTTCACTTGAACTTCTTGTCCTTCTTTCAGGACTTCATGCGGGGTGCCGATGTGTTTATGAGAAATTTGGGAAATATGAACAAGTCCTTCGACTCCTGGAGCAAGCTCAACAAATGCACCGAAGGTCACCAGACGTTTGACTTCGCCTGTTACCACATCGCCTGTATGGAATTTTTCTGCAGCAGTATCCCAAGGACCAGGCTGAGCCGCTTTCATGCTGAGGCTGATTTTTCCTTTTTCAGGGTCTACTTTCAGAACTTTGACTTTGACTTTATCCCCTTCGGATACGACGTCGGAAGGTTTTTCGACATGGTTCCATGCCATTTCGGACACGTGAACCAGTCCGTCTACGCCGCCTACGTCAACGAATGCGCCGAATTGGGTCAAGCGCTGTACCGTACCTTCAAGCTCTTGGCCTTCTTGAAGTTCGGACATCACTTTCAGTTTGTTGGCTTCGAATTCTTCGTCGAGCACGTCTTTTTGGGAAAGAATCACCTTGTTGTTCTCGCGGTCGATTTCTTTCACCTTCACGCGCAGCGTGCGTCCTTTGTAGTCGCTGAAATCTTCAACGAAATGACGCTCTACCATGGAAGCCGGAATGAATCCGCGCACGCCCACGTCCGCAACCAATCCGCCTTTCACGACGTCAGCCACGGTAACTTCGAACACGTCTTGCGCTTCAAAGTGTTTTTCGAGCTCTTCCCAAGCGTTTTCGCTGTCGATCGCGCGTTTGGAAAGAACGAGTTTTTCTTTTTCGTCATCGATGCTGACCACTTTGCATTCTACCTCCTGTCCGATCTGAACCGCGTCCGACGCGTTGTCCAGATGAACCGAAGACAGTTCGCGGATCGGGATCACACCGTCGTATTTATATCCAATGCTTACATAAGCTTGGTTATCTTCCAGCTTGACGATCGAACCTTTTACGGTGTCCCCTTTTTTCAAGGATACGATTTGGTCCATTTCCTCCTGAGTTACTTCTGCTTCTTGATTTTTTGTTTCTTCCGACATGTCAATACCCTCCTCAATTCAAAAAAACCATTTATTCAAACCTGCTGACGCAGAGTTCAAAACTTGAAAACAGTTGTGATCATATCTTTCCAATAAGTGCTTGCATTCATGCACCGGCGCTTACTTCACCGTCGGCTTCCCGGTCTTCTGCATCTCGCGGATGCGCGACATGATATTGTCCGTGACCGCTTCCACCGCTTCCCCGGACTCCATTTCCTTGAATTCGGTTAAATCCAACGGAGCGCCGTATATCACTCTCATTTTCCGGAAAAGCTTGTAATCGCCGACAATGGCGACAGGCACGACTGCAGCCCCGCTTCGCAGAGCAAAAGTCGCTGCGCCCTTTTTGGCCGCTCCGCTGTCGGAATGTCGCGTGCCTTCCGGGAAAATGCCCATCATTTCGCCGTTACGCAAAATGGTGAGGGATGTTTTGATCGATTCCTTGCTGACGCCTCCGCGTTTGACCGGAAACGCACCCAGCTTCGTGATGATCGGTCCGAGCACGGGCACCTTAAACAGCTCGGCCTTGGCCATGAATTTGATTTTACGCTTGATTCTGATGCCCACCGTGATCGGGTCCAGGACGCTGATATGGTTCGAGCAGAGCAGCACTCCGCCTTCCTTCGGGATGTTCTCATCCCCCGTTGCCTCAAGACGGTAAGCCACGGCGAAAATCCCCCGCAAAAGCCCCCGGCAAAACTCATAAAACATGCTTCCTTCTCCCCATCCTTAAGAGTTCGTTTGCGCTTTGCAATAGGAAACGATCGTGTCGACGACCTGAGGGATGTCCATATGCGTCGTATCCAGCACGATAGCGTCATCCGCGCAGCGCAGCGGCGAAATTTCGCGTTCTGCGTCCAAACGATCGCGTTCGGAAATATCCTTTTCCAGCTGCTCCAAGGTCAAGCCCTGCGCATCACTCAACTCTTTGAATCGGCGGAGCGCACGTTCCTTCACGCTGGCCGTCATGAAAATCTTCAGTTCGGCGTCCGGCAGAACCGTCGTCCCGATGTCCCTTCCGTCCATGACCACGCCTTTGCGGGCAGCCATCTGCTGCTGCAGCGCTACCAAATGCTTGCGAAGCCCTTCGATTTGCGCGTATTGCGATACCGTGCCGTTGACTTCGAGCGAGCGTATGAACCCCGTCACGTCTTGGCCGTCCACCAGCACCTTTTGCCCGTCGGCCCCCGGAAGAAGTTCGATCTCCAACGCTTGGGCATGACGCAGCACTTCCGCCGAAGATTCCGGCTTGATTCCATGCTTCAGCATATACCAGGTCACGGCCCGGTACATCGCGCCGGTATCCACATATATGTAGGACAGCTCTTTGGCCACCAATCGAGCAATCGTGCTTTTTCCCGCCCCGGCAGGTCCATCAATCGCGATATTGATCTTCATGTTGTTCTCCGTCCCCTGCCTACTCAAAGGGGCATTCCTCCTCAAATCATAAGCATAAGAAATGTTATAGAGCGGCGGGAACGCGGCTTGCCAGCCGACTCCCCCTGCGATCCATAAGCGGCTTCAGCCCGAGCTAACGCCTCTTCGATCACTCAAGAAAAAAGCAGGCATTGCCTGCGCTGTGAAAATTATACCACACAACCTACACCGATGCAAAAAAACACCCTTCGGTTCATGGATGCCAATCCTTTACATTTCGCTCTTTTATCGGTATTCCGTCCAATCGGTCCACCGGAGAAATCAGCGGACGAAGGGAATGGATGTGCAGAGCGGCCTGAAAAAAGACGAGCGCGGCGATCAAAAAAACGAGCAAAATTTTCGTCCATTTCCCCGTTTGTTCGCACAGCCGTTCGAACAGCCGCACATATTGCTCAACTTGTTCTTTTTCGTTCATCATGGCAAGTCTCCCGGATTTTTCCTATTACTGTGTCCGGAAACCGCCCGTTTTATTCAGGATCTTGCTTATCTTGCAAACAGGGCTTATCGCCTGAAGTCGAGCTGGCGTTCGAAGCAGTATCTGATCAGCTTCTGCCGTTCGATGTCCGCGATCGTCGTGAATTTGGCCATGACAATTTTGCGGCCGTTATCCAGCGCTTTGATCCTGACGATTTCGCCTTCGAACGGCACATGCTCAAGGCTTCCGTTTTTATAGGGCACCAGCACCCAGCAGGACATCCTGTCCCCTTCCGCCACGCGATGTTCCGGTTCGCAGTAAAAAGATATTCCGCCTCCCCCGATATCGTCGGTATGGGTCAGGAAACGCCGGCCGTTATCCATCCTGACGGCCACCTCGAGTTCTCCGCTTACCCGCAAAAAGCTGCGCCGCTGGATTTTGCCGATCGAGTCGGGGTCGGGCTTTCGGATCCTCACCATCCGGATCACGTCCTGCTTGAACCCGGTCACATAGGAATTGAAGTAGTTCTTGACGCCGCCGTCGGTCATAAAATAGATGGACAGCTCGTCCCCGACGAACAGCTTTTTAAGCTGCCCTCCTCCTTCCCGGATCGGAACTTCGATGAGAATCGAGTCCTCGTCCATGTCGGCGATTCTGGATTTATATTCCACCCTCGTTTCTTTTTCGTCTCCCGAATCTACGCTAATCATCAATAAGTCATTAATTTTCGGATACAAAAACGTTCACCGCCAACTTAAAAATGTACCGCATGCCCTGATTATACCATGTCTTTTGTCTCAGGTACGCGTATTATTTCAGCAAAAAAGGAGCCTTTTTTCTCAAAAGGCCCCTTCGTTAGGCGGGTATAAAAGTCTATTTTACCGGACTGCAGACTGGCGGTCGGAGGATTTCAGCTCCTCCACCATTTTTTCGGACCCGTCATTCGCATCCAGGTACATCCGGTATCTTGAACCGTTGATGTTGCCCCCGATTTCGTAGCAAAGCGTTTCCTTGCCCAAATCGTCCTTGATGAGCGCCAGCCGGTGATAGGTTTCCTTGAATTCCGGATTCAATTTTTTCCGGATTTCGGCGATGCCCATTTTCGGTTTTGCCAAGTTGCGCTTGCCCTCTTTATGCTCATAAACGTAATCGCTGGCCTGGAACCCCGTCACCTCGCCGTTGTCCAACCCGACGCGAACCGTGATTTTCTCAGGATAGATCAGGACGCCGTCCTGCGTGCTCACATAGGTCAGGTTCCCCATATTCCCGTATTGGTCGGCGGTGACGGCCGTCATGCCTTTGTAACCCTTTTTGCTGAGGAACTGGTCGGCGTTTGCTTTGGCCTGCTCCATCGTCACCGCCTTGTGTCCGATTTTGCGGTTGTCATGGTAGCTGATCAGAAGCCCGCCTTTTTTCGTAAAATCCATCGAAACGACGGCCGGCAGATTTTTTGCCTTCACGGTTGCGGTGTACGATTCCCAGTCCGTTCCCTTGCCGTTTTCGGTTACCTGGACGGACGCTCCCGCACCGGCATCCGCGAACTTAACCGCTTTGCGTTTGATGTCTTCCTGCGATACCGCCGTGCCGGAAAGCATTTTGACGGACCGTTTGTCGTAGATGCTCGATACGGCCGGGCCCCAGTTTAATTCCGGGTATTCGCCGACGCGCTTGTCGACGGTTTTGAAGCCGTCGATGATCGTGTTGTCCATCTGCTTCTCTTCGGACGCCATGGCGCTTTCCACGTCCATCCAGCGCAGGCGGTTGCTGATCACCTTGCTTTGGACGTCTTGCAGATGTTTGGTGATCTCGCCGGAGTTTTTGTACAACACTTTCAGGTTTTGCAGTTCTTCGTTGCTGAGCGGTTCCTTTTCGAGATTGCGCATCGACGTCTGATACGAGAAGTTCGAAATCCGGGACAAGAAGTCCTCGGTTTTATTGAACGGAAGCATCGTCAGCGGAAGCTGGTTGATCTCGTTTTGGGCTTCGCTCGTCAGCCTCCAGACGTTGATAAGCCCTTTGCGGTGCATCGCATTGGAGGAAGAGCTGACGGCCAGCGTGTTGCCAAGCTCGCTGTGGAGCCGGTCCATGTGGTAAGACAAGTTGTGGAACGCACGCTGATATTGGTTTTCGGCTTTAATCAAAATTGAGTTTTTTTCCTGGTTCTCCTGGTACCCCCACACAAATGCGCCGATCATCAGGAGAGTCACGATGGGAAACAAAACAGCGCTTAACCGCTTGTACATAATTGCTTTAAGTCTCCTTTCTTCAGCTGAACCGATCAAACCAAGCTTTTCGCTTTCATAACGGCTGATGGATCACTCTACTGGTTGCTGCTGTTAGTTTGACAAGAAGAAAGGAGTCTTATGCATCAATTGGCAGCGGTAAGCGCCATTTTTCTGTGCCGGTTAAAGCGGGAGCTCTTCGATGTCGAAATGGTTTTTGTTGTTGCAAAGGCATTGCTTAAATCCGGTCTCGATCCGGCCCCGATCCCTTTTGCCCCGCAAAACAAAGCGCTCTCCGCACTGCTTGCACACGATCGTCACTTTTACGCGCAAAAAAAAGCACCCCCCGATCAAACAAATTTCCAGAAATGGAAGTTCATAGGATCAAGTGTGCCCATTTTCGTCACATATTAACCTCTTCCTCACGTTTAAGGAAACGGAAAGGAGAGCGGTTGTTGGCCCGGGTGACCTTCCCCATGCCTCCGTACCATAAAAAGGCCATCAGCGGAACGATGAACCAAATCCAATATTGGGTCATGGTCGCCAAAATCAGGTCGTACACGCCGTGCCAGAACCACGGAATAACCATGGAATACACCAGAAAACGTTTGGCTTTCGCGCCTTCGGAAAAACGGGCCCGGCCGAGGTAATACCCCATCATGACGCCGAACATCGCGTGTCCGGAAACCGGGAGCAGCGCCCTGAGGAACATCGCGCCGATCGATGCGTGGCTGTACCAAGCGTACATGACGTTTTCAACGGTCGCAAAACCGAGCGAGATCGCCACCGCGTATACGATGCCGTCATAAGGCTCGTCGAACTCCGTATGGTTGTAGATCATATGGTACAGCACGAACCATTTCAGAAATTCCTCGACGAAAGACGATATGACAAAGGACTCCACGTATGGATTGCCGCCAAACCCGCCGGTCATCCCCCGCTGGATAATCATCACCGGCACGACGATCAAAAAACCGAGCACGAACACTTTGACGACCATCATGAGTGGTTCCTGCTCATATCTGTCCTTCAGGTAAAAATACGTCAAAAGGGCGAGACCCGGCGCCAACGCCGAAGCTATAACCGAAAACCAAAGCACCGTTTTCCCCCCTTTTTCTGATTAAAATACCGCATGAATTAAACGCAATTCATCCCATGAAGCAAAGAAATGCCCATGGGATGACAAGCTTTAGTCCTGTCTTTTGAAATGTTCACGGATCGTTGCAATGGCTTTTTCCGGCATAACCACCTTGCCGTATTCTTCAAGGACCGCTTCCGTATAGGAAGCGGCTTCCCCGAATTCCGCCAAAACGGCGATCAGCGAAGGAAGCTTGCCGGAATCGACGTTGTCCGGATCGATAAACAAAATCCATTTATCTCTATAATGATAAAGACGGCCTTCCTCGGTGATGTGACCGCCAAGAACATGCGCTGCTTCGATCAGCACTTCAAAATCGCCGAACGCGTAAACGATGGTGTCGCTTTGCTCCAAAGTGACTTCCATTTCGTACACTTCCTCGGGGAGCTCATCTTCCCCTAAGTGGCTGTAGTGCTGATAATCATATTTTCCGCGGGTCACGATGACGACCATGCCTTGAGCGGGAAGGGCAAAAACTTCCACGGCGAGCGGTCCGGTTGCGTCGAAACCGAGTTCATTGTAGGCCTGATCCATCATTTCGGTGAACAGCTCGTGGACTTTGGGAAGTTCCTTCCACATGTCTTCCTTCTGAATTCCTCGCTCACTCAAATCGTCGAACGTGAGGAAAATCCGTATCTTATCTGAGCTTAATCGTTCTATTTTCATGACAGGATCCTCCTCTGTAAGCAATGTTATAACAAATTATGATGTCTCCCATAATGGTGTGCTGAAAATAGTTCTATGTAAGTATGTTATCATTATATAACTCAAAATGCACGCTGTAAAATAGACAAAAAAAGAATCATTTTGGGCACTGTCGCCCCAAAAATGATTCTTATGGTTTTTCAATCGTTTACAAACCCGGAATGACGGTGTTTGTCTCCTTCAGAATCGAATCCACTTCCCTTTTTACGTCGGGATTGCTGTTGATGAATTCATTGATTTGCTTCATGCTTTCCACCTTGGAATGGGGTTCCGAATAACGGGATTCATGGTTGTTCATGCCGATGGAACCGATCGAGCCGATGTCCATCATTTTGCCCGCGTTGCTGGCGATGGCGGAAGTGATGTTGCCTCTGCTTCTGGAGACGAGGGCAGTTGCCGCCGCACCAATCAAAACGCCGCTTATAAATGACGAAGTATTCACAATTACAACCTCCTTATGTGATAAAATCAAGTCTAGTGTTCGCGGATCACGGCATGCTCATGCGGCAAAAAAACAGGAAAGCGAGATGAAATAATGGTAAGAAAAACGGCTGCGCTGCTTCTTTTGACGGCGCTGCTCCTCAGCGCATGCGGAGGAAAAGACGAGGCGGCCACCGAAAACGCCAAAACGGCGGTACAGCAGCAGGACGAAACAAAAGAAAAAGCGCCGGCGAAGCCAAACGGAAACGGGGCGAATCAGCCTGCCGGCGAAACGGGCGCGGAGCAGGGAAGCGGCGGCTCAGGCCAACCCGCAGGCGGGGAAAGCGCAAACGACGCTGCCCCGGCGGCCGTTCCGGTGAAGTACCACATGAACAAAGCCTACAACATCGTGCCTAACGATGAAGGGACGGAGAAAAAGGTCGTGCTGCTCACGTTCGACGACGGTCCGAAAAAAGCGGAATGGATCAACGGTTTGATTGATACGCTGGACAAGCATCACGCCAAAGCGATCTTTTTCGTCAACGGCTACCGGGTAAAAGAAAATCCCGAATTGCTGAAGCTGATCCACGATCGCGGCCAAATCGTCGGCAACCATAGCTGGGACCATATCTCCCTGCGGAAGGAGCCCGAGGCGAAAGTAAGGCAGCAAATCGAAGACGTGCAAAACATCGTGAAAGCCACGATCGGAGAAGCGCCGGTATTTTTCCGCCCGCCCTTCGGCGAAGGCGGCGATGTCGGCAAAAAGGTCGCCAAGGAAAACGGCCTCCTCTACATGACCTGGTCCAACGGATCCCTGGATTGGACGATGAAATCCAAAGGAAAGGACAACCCCCAACAGGTCATCCAAAACGTCATGGACCAGCTTCACGCCGGCAGCAATATCTTGATGCATGAGCTCCCGTGGACGGCCGAAGCGCTGGACGAGCTTTTGACCAAGCTGGAAAGCAAAGGCTACTCCTTCGTGGACCCGCGCAGCATCGAGCTTGAAATGCGCTAAAAAACCAAAAAAAGGCGTTTCTCCCGGCTGTGCCGGCGAGAAGCGCCTTTTTGACGTATCGGCTTTTATGCCTCGGTTTGATCGGGGATCGCCCTGCGAAGCCGAATAAGATGCATTTCGGCAGGACAGCATAAACGAAGCGTTACCCGCCGGTTGCCGAATCCGCGGCTGATCAGCATTTGGGGCCTTTGAACGTCCGCCCCGGGCTGGTACCACCGGAACCATCCGCAATCGTATTTGCGGTAAAACCGGTTCAGCCGAAGCGCGCCGAGAAACGGAAAACGGATTTGCCCCCCGTGGGTATGTCCTGCAAGAATCAGGTCCGCCGGCTTTTCGGGCACGTGCTGGATCCAGACGGGATCATGAACGGCGACGATCCGGCAAAGATCCGAAGTCCCCGGAGGCAACTCGGGAAGCCCGGGGTACCCATCGCGCTTTTGAAGCGGCTGGTCCACGCCGGTAAGAAGGATGCGGTCGCCCGCCCGTTCCAGCAAGACGTTTTCGTTCCTCAGCAGCCTGCCTCCGGCTTCTTGCAGCGCAGCGGCCAAACCCGCAGGGTCGGCCTTCAGGTCATGGTTGCCGTATACCGCGTACATCGGGCCGATCCGCGACAGAAGCTTCAAATTGTCCCGCACGCGATCGAGCGGCACGTTCCTTTCCATGATGTCGCCGCCCAGGATCACCCAGTCGGCTTTCCCCTGCATCGTCCGTAAAAACGATTCCGAAAGCTTTCGTTTATGAATATCCGAAATAAAAAAAATCCGGCTTCCGTCGAACGCCTCCGGCAATCTTTCAAGCTTTACCTCTGAACGGGTGACCGCGTGCATCCTCGCTTCATAGGACATCCTTGCAAAAAGCAGGACGCAGCAGGCCGCGATCAGGCCGGCGCTCCACAGGAGCGCTGCCGTTACCACAGATCCTCCAGCGGAGGGGCGCCTTTGACTCCCCAATACACCAAAAACATCGTCAGGACCAGGAAAAGGAAAAAGAGCGAATTCGTAAAATATTTGCTGACGACGATTTTCCTGGAGGTGTATTTGTCGGTTCGGCTCGGGGTGCCATCTTCTTCTCCCCCCGCGTTTTGAACTCTTTCGTGTCCTGCTTTATGCCTTGCAGACCGGGAGCGGAACGAACCCGTCGGCTCGAACGGGGCGCTTTGTTCCCGTACTTCCTCCTCCGGCTTGGGAGCTTCGCTTCGCTCTTTCCTTGCCTTCACCCTGCTTAAGGTCGCCCCCGCAGTCTTCAAGCGCTCCCGGCGCGACGTTCCGGCGACCGGTTGATTGCCGTCCTGCGCCGGCAAGGGGGGCTTTTTTCTAGCGTTTTTTTTTCGGCTTTTATACGTTTTGACTCTGCTTAACTCAGTACTCATGATTCCCTCCGAAATCGTATGACCAAACCGGAAATGCAGTCGATGGCAAAATGGCATACCACCGGGGCAAGCAGCGTGCCCGAATGTATGTAGATGTAACCCAGCCCATAGCTGCTTAGGAATACCCAGGCCGTCGGTATCCAATGCCGCAGATAACGGACATGGATCGCCGCGAACAGGATGCTGGTCCAATAAGGGCCGAACGAATGCTGTACTGCGCCCCTGAACAGCAGCTCCTCGCATACCGCGACGACGGCGGCTATGCATATGATATGCCAAACGGGACGCTTCCGGAACAACAAATGGTTGATTCCTCCGTCATCCATGACTTCCTCGGGCGTAATCCGGGACACCGCAAAATCGATCAGAAACATCACGGCCGCAAGGCCGAGGCCCCACGCCCAAAAATAGGATCCCGGCTGTACGGCAAACAGCTCCAGGGGATTTCTTCTCTGAAACAATATCCAAATGATTCCGATAATGAAGGTAAGTCCTTGGGTGAGGTACAGATTGATCAGCAGCAGACGGTCCGTCAGCTGATCGGGAGTGGCCTGTTTCAGTTTAGGCGCACGGAATTTGAATTTTTTCATCTTTTGCCTGCCTGTCGTTTAATTTAGCTACAAAGTTCGTTCGCCCTCACCTCTATCATATCGCATTTTGTCGCGTTCGGGAAATCGCCGCCTCCAAAGCTGCGCCATGTGGCGATAGGGTATGATAGAGCCTATGAAAAAACGCCATGAAACACCATCAAAATCATATCAGATTTCGCGCAAAAGATTCAAGAAGCCCGAGTTTTCCTATTGACAGCAGCCGCGGGGCCATGATACATTATGAAAAAAATTATCGAGTCAAAACCGATGAAGGAAAAAAGACCCTTGAATGCCTTCAGAGAGCCGGTGGTTGGTGCAAACCGGTGGCGGGCAAGACGTCTTCAGCGTTCCAGAGAAGCTGCATTGAACTTTACAGTAGGTGCAGCCGGGTAATTTCCGTTATCAAATAGGCCTTTACCATGGCCTCTGAGGCTGCCGGCGTCAAATCCGGCGGTGAATTAGGGTGGTACCACGAACAACTCTCGTCCCTTGCTACGCAAGTAGTGTGCGGATTGAGAGTTTTTTTGTTATATGCTCCTCTTCGCAAGTCTGTTCAGCATCGATTGCAAGTCCGTTCAGCGTCCCTTGCGGCTTGAATCCGCGGTGCGTTATACGTGTATTCTTTTACACAGTACCGCGTTGCTTTTGGAATACAGCGCCGAATTGCATTCTTTAACGTTGCAGCCGTATCCGAAACATCCTTTTCACGTGTTTTATGGGCATGCTTCTTTCGGGAAGCATCCCTTCAATCATATTTTATTTTTTGTTTTACAGATTAAAGGAGGAAGAAACCATGTTTAAAGTATTAGTATCGGATCCGATCAGCGATCTGGGAATCCAGCAGTTGATGGACGCCGCCGATGTCCAGGTAGAGAAAAAGACGGGCCTTGGCGAAGACGAGCTTGCAGCAATTATCGGAGAATACGACGCCCTGCTCGTCCGCAGCCAGACGCGGGTCACCGAAAAAATCATGGAAGCCGGCACCAATCTGAAAGTGGTCGGCCGCGCCGGTGTCGGCGTGGACAACATCGACCTGGAAGCGGCAACCAAACGCGGCATTATCGTCATTAACGCTCCGGACGGCAACACCATCACCACATGCGAGCACACGTTTGCGATGATGATGGCCCTTGCCCGCCACATTCCGCAAGCCTACGCAAAAACGATCGGCGGCGTTTGGGACCGCAAATCGTTCCTTGGCGTCGAACTTCGCAACAAAACGCTGGGCGTGCTCGGCATGGGCCGGATCGGCAGCGAAGTCGCAAAACGCGCCAAAGCGTTTGGCATGAACATTTTGGCGTTCGATCCGTTCCTGACCCAAGAGCGGGCGGAAAAAATGGAGGTCAAGCTCGCCTCCGTCGACGACATCGTGCGGAACGCGGATTTCATGACCGTGCATACGCCGCTGACGCCGGATACGCGCCATATGATCTCCCGTCCCCAGTTCGAAGTGATGAAAAAAGGCATGCGCATCGTCAACTGCGCCCGGGGCGGCATCATCGACGAACGCGCCCTGGTGGAAGCGATCGACGAAGGCATCGTTGCCGGCGCCGCGTTCGACGTGTTTGAAAGCGAACCGCCGCAGCAGGATCACCCGTTCCTGAACCATCCGAAAATTATCGTTACGCCGCATCTTGGCGCTTCGACCGTGGAGGCCCAAGAGAACGTAGCGATCGACGTATCCGAAGAAGTGCTTCACATCTTGCGGAACGAACCGTTCAAAAACGCGGTCAACATGCCTCCGGTCGCCGCCAGCGTCATGAGCCGCCTGCAGCCTTATTTTTCGATCGGCGAAAAGCTGGGAAGCTTCGCGGCCCAATCCGCCAACCAGGCCGTAAACGAAATTCACGTCGACTACGCGGGCGCATTGTCCGACGTTGACACGCTTCCGTTGACCCGGTACATCGTCAAAGGCGTGCTGGCGCATCATCTCGGCAGCGAAAACGTCAACATCGTCAACTGCATGCATCTCGCCAAATCCCGCGACATCAACGTCGTCGTCACGCAAGCGTCGAAATCCAAAGGATTCACCAACCTGCTCACAGTGACGCTGAAAACGCAAAACAACGAAGAAACGCTTGTCGCAGGAACGCTGTTGAACGGTTACGGCGAACGGATCGTGCAAATCAACAAATTCCCGGTGGATGTCGCGCCGGAAGGGCATCAAATCCTCATCTCCCATCATGACAAACCGGGCATGATCGGAAGCGTCGGCACCTTGCTTGGCCAAAACGACGTCAACATCGCTTCGATGCAGGTCGGCCGCAAAATTATCGGCGGGGAAGCCATCATGATCCTGACGGTCGATAAAGCCGTGCAAAAAGACGTGCTGACGCAGCTGACGACGTTGCCGGGATTAAACAGCGCGATCGAAATCACGCTGTAATAAAAATCTAACGCGAAACACAACAAAAGCGCATGCCCGATCCAAACGGCATGCGCTTTTCATTTGTTCCACGTTGAACAAGATTTATCTCGCAACTTCAACAAAAAACACCCCGGTTTGAGGTGTTTTTTGCCTTTTGATCAAGCTTTATCGTTTTCGACAGGAAGCCGTATCGAGAATACGGTTCCTTCCCCGATCTGGCTCGAAACGCGGATGGTTCCGTCGTGCGCGTCCACGATGCTTTTGACGATCGCAAGGCCGAGCCCCGTACCGTTCGACGTTCCTCTGACCCTCGCCTTGTCCGCCTTATAAAACCGCTCGAAAACGTAAGGCAGATCCTCGCTCGGGATTCCTGCCCCTTCGTCTTCGATTTTGATGAGGAGTTCGGAAGCGGGGCCCGCCTCCGTCCTGTCGGCCACGATCCGGATCTGTCTGCCTCCCGGCGTGTGCCTGAACGCGTTGTCCAGCAAATTCGTGAGCACCTGCTCGAGTTTGTCTTCGTCCGCGGCCTCAAGCACCAGGTCAGAAGTTTTTTTATCGTAAATAAGCTCGATCCCGTTTTCTTTGGCCCGAACGGAGAATTTCCGGTACACGCGTTCGAGCATTTCGTTGACGTCCACCCTTCTGCGCTGGATGTCCGTATGCCCCGCTTCCATTCGGGCCAGATCGAGCAGATCCTTCACGAGACGGCCCATCCGCAGCGATTCGTCATGGATGACCTGGATCAGCTCCTGGCTTTCTTCAGGGGAAGCGGCCATGCCGTCCAGAAGCGCCTCGCTGTATCCCTGCATCATCGAAAGCGGCGTCCGGATTTCATGCGAAACGTTGGCCACGAAGTCCTGCCTCATTTTCTCCAGCTTCACTTTTTCCGTAATATCCCGCAGCACCGCCACTGCTCCGCGGATATCGTTCTCGGCATATAGCGGCGCCATATGCACCGACCATACCCCTTGTTTGACATGGACGTCGGCGCTGACGTCCGCGCTTTCCTTCAGCATGCGTTCGAACAGGTCGAGCAGCGGCTTCGGCACCTTTTCCTCCGCATTGCCTTCCAATTCGCCCTCCTGCTCCATATCCCAATCGATGTCCCTCCACTTCGGAATAAGCTTCTGGGCCGGCGGGTTCGTCAAAATGATGCGTCCCGACGTATCGATCGTAATCACGGCATCGCTCATGCTGCGCAGGACGCTCGCCAAATGTTCCTTCTCCTGATTCAGGTTGCGGATATTGTCCTCCAGCTCGGCCGCCATATGGTTAAACGTATTGGCCAGCTTGCCGATTTCGTCGCTGGTCACAATCGATAGGCGGGTACTGTATTCGCCTTTGCTGATGGCCTCCGTCGCGCTGATCAGCTTTTGCATCGGCTGCGTGATTTTGGTGAGCAGAAACAAGGCAAAAAACGTCGTCATCGAAAAACCGATGATGGCCGTGTACGTAAACAAACGTTTGATATCTCCGGAATTGTTCGAAAAATTCGTGTCGATGTACGGGAGCAGAAACAAGGCTAAAATGATGAGTATGCAGGCAACCAGGCAAATGATCGTCGCCCACAGTTTTCCGACCAGCGATGTCCAGAAGTTCACGTTACTTTGGCACCTCTAACTTGTAACCGACGCCCCATACGGTCGTAATCATCGCGGCGGATTCCGGGGATACCTTGTTCAGCTTTTCCCTCAATCGTTTCACGTGCGTGTCGACGGTGCGCAAATCGCCGAAAAACTCGTAATTCCACACATCCTTAAGCAGTTCTTCCCGCGAAAACACCTTGTCGGGCGATACCGCCAGATAATGCAGCAGCTCGTATTCCTTTGGCGTCAGGCTGACTTCATGCCCGCTTGCCGTCACCCGGTGCGCGTCATGCTCGATGACCAAATGAGGGAACACGATGTTGTTGCTGGAATTGCTGTCTTTGGACAAATACGCCGTTGCCGAAGCGCGCCGGAGAATCGCTTTCACCCGATAGATCACTTCCCTTGGGCTGAACGGCTTCACGACGTAATCGTCCGCCCCGACCTCGAACCCTTGCACGCGGTTGATTTCCTCCCCTTTGGCCGTCAGCATCAGGACCGGCGTGGATTTTAACTGTCGTAAACGGGAACAGACCTCCATGCCGTCCATCCCGGGAAGCATCAAATCAAGCAAAATAAGTCCGTAATCCTGATTGGCGGCTTTGCGGAGCGCGGTCTCCCCGTCTTCCGCCTCTTCCACCTCGTATCCTTCTTTCTCCAGATACATTTTCAACAGACGGCGAATCCGCTCTTCATCGTCCACTACCAGTATCCGATTTGCATGCTCTGACATTAGACAACAACCCCTTTTAGTTCAGGAATGGCGCAAAAAAAGGAACGGCCGAAGCCGGATTTGCAGCATCCCAAATTATGCGAAAAACATACCCTTATAGGGACAATTATAGCGAAAATCCGCTTCGACATCCAACTTTCAAATGAGGAAACGGATTTTCTTGCAACTGCGTTATTCGTTTTGGCGATATGCTCAATCCACGCCCGCGTAAGAGTGCAGGCCTGCAATGACGAGGTTGACCCCGACGAGCGTAAACATGACGACCAGGAAACCGATGACCGACAGCCAAGCGGATTTGCCGCCCTGCCAGCCGCGGGACAGTCTGAGATGCAGGTATGCGCTGTAGAACAGCCAGCATATGAGCGCCCATACTTCTTTCGGGTCCCAGCTCCAGAACGTTCCCCAGGCGATCTCAGCCCAAATCATCGCGAATATCAAGGCCCCCAGCGTAAATACCGGGAAGCCGATGGCGATGGCACGGTAACTGATTTCGTCCAGATCGTCCGGATCGATCCCTTCCATCATCGGCGACGCCGCCCGGCCAAGCGGCTTGCGCGCGATCAGGCGCAACACGGCGTACAAAATGATGCCGGTGATGAAGGACCAGATGATCGTATTGAATTTGCGTCCGGCGTTGACCCCGTTCATCCAGGACGGCGCGTTAAAGAGCGGCTTCGTCATGCCGAGGAACGGTTCGTAGCTGACGACTTTGCTTTGGTACGGTCCGACGATCGGCGGAAGCTTGTACGACACCGTTTGCGTGACCGTTTGCTCCGCACCGGGCTGTCCGGTTACCTTCGTTTGGGTAAACACGGATTCGTATCCGGCCGCACGGAAAATAAATACGGTCGCGATAAAGGAAATAACGAGAATGACGGAAAAAAATACGACCTCGACCCAGCGCTGCTGCCTTTTCGCTTTTTTATCCTTGCTTTTGAAATCGACGGTACGGATCAAATACATGAAGCCTGCCGCAAAACCGATGGCGAAGAAAGATTCGCCCGCCGCTGCCAGCGTGACGTGGATTTTCAGCCAGTACGATTGCAGCGAAGGAATCAGCGGCTGCACTTCCTGCGGGAATACGGCGGCGTATGCCATAATGATGATGGAAATCGGCACCGCAAACAGTCCAAGCAGCGTCTTTCGATAGATCAGGTAAACCACGGTAAACGCAAACATGACCATCATCGACAGGAAGGACATAAATTCGTACATGTTGCTGACCGGGATATGTCCCCCTCCGATCCAGCGCGTCACGAAAAAGATCAGATGAAAAATGAAGCCAAGCGCGGATCCGATGAAGGCGATTTTGCCCCACTTTTTCGAATGGGCGACCGGGTCCCGGTTGCTCCACCTGCGGCCCATCAGGGCGACAGCGAATAATATGAATGCCGCGCAGTAGAGGAAAAAGGCGACGACAAACATATTACTGCTGATAGATAACAAATCATTCATGCGTGTTTTCCTCCGTTATCCAGGGACTTTTCGTCCACGTCCAAATTCATTTTTTTCAAAATGGCCGAGATTTCGCGGCGAATGCCGAACCAGTTTTTGTTCGTATGCGCTCCGAGCGTCAGCACGCCGTCGTCGATCCGCAGCCAAATCCGGCGATGCTGCCAATAAAAGCCGAGCACGAGCCCGATCATCACGATGGCCGCGCCGACCCAGATAAACGGCATCACTTTGTCCACCCGGATGTTCAGGTACGTCGTCGACATGGAAAAGTCGACGTTTTCCATTCCCTTCACGTCAAGCATCAGCGGCGGCGTGCCGCCGTTCATCTTTTCGTTGATGGCGTCCTGCTGGAAGCGCTCTTTATCGATTTGCTTCGGGAAATAGATGTATTGCATGCCCGAAGCCGGCAAATTCGGCCCTTTGATCAAAAAGAGGAATGCAGGCGCGTTCGGATTCGGAGTTTTCGTTACGGGCCTTCCGTTTTCGTCCAGGCCGAAATCATTGTATTTCTCTTTCAGTTCCAGCGAATAATCGCCTGCGGTGTAATTCCGCTGCGGATTTTTGATGTCCAGCTTGAATTTGCCCAGCTCCTTGCCCGTTTTGGCATCGACGAGCGACGGGCTGACCGATCGCAGGACCGGCGTCAAATCGTAATCGAATTGATACGCCTTGAGCCCTTTGTAATCCAGCGGGTCGTTGACCTGAATGTCATGTTGGGCGACGGCTTCAAGCTTCGGCTCTTTGGTCGGGTCATCGCAATCCGCCGTGCAGTGGTAAAGCGTTGCTTTCGTGTTGAACAGTTTCGGGAGCACCTTTCCTTGATTGCGGAACTCCTCGGGCATGTCCTCCTCCGAATAAAACTCCACGGTAAACTTCTCATTTTTAAGATAATAAGAAGTGTTCGGAATATGTTTGATTTCCCCTTCGGGGAAGGCGATATGCTGGTCCATTTTCAGTCCGGGCAAACCGCGGGCCAACACGGCGAGCAGGAAGATGATCAAACCGATATGAATGACGTACGGCCCCCAGCGGCTGAAACGGTATTTTTCGGCCAAGAGAGCGTTTCCGTCGGTATGCACGCGATACCCCTTTTTCTTCATCGGAACCGCGGCCTGCTTGACCCATTCTTCCGCATCGCCTTCGATCTTGCCTTGATAAACGACGCGCTGCCGGGTCAGAAATTGCATATGCTTAAGTATTTGCTGCTTGCTCAGTGCTCTGTACAGCGGAAGGACGCGGTCCAGGCTGCAGATGACGAGCGAAGCGCCGATCATGACAAGCAGGAGGATGAACCACCAGGATTCATACGTATGCGTTAATCCAAGCTTGTAATAAATCAGCCCCCACGTGCCGTAGGTTTCTTTGTAGTATGTCGATGGATCGATGTTCAGGAACGTGTTTTCCTGCGGAAAAATCGTGCCCAGCATCGAACCCAGCAGGGTCAGGATGATCATGTAAACCGCGATTTTGACGGAGGCAAAAAAATTCCAGATCCGGTCGATGATATTCGGATTGGCTCGCTGCGAACGGCGGGCCATCCCGTCGTACCGCATTTCCAAAACTTCCTTCGAGTTTTGCTCCTCTTCGTCAAGCGGTTTGCCGCAGGATTCGCACAGCACGGTTCCGACCGGGTTCTGGTGGCCGCATTCGCATTTGGTGTTTTTAAAAGCGATGACTTTTTGCAACATTTTACGATTTCACCAGCTCTTCAATTTGTTTGTCGAGGGTGGCCAAATCCAGCTGTCCGAGATGGATCTTGTTGATCCTGCCGCTCTTGGACACAAAAAAAGTAGTAGGCAAAGGCGAAATGCCGTAACTGGCGATCGAATCCTTATCCGGGTCCAGCAGCACCGGAAAATCGACGTTGACGTTGTTTACGAAGTTTTCGACGGCCATTTTATCCTCTCCGGCATTGATTCCGACGACGACGACGCCTTTATCCTTCCACTTCTCCCACTGCGCCTGCAAAGCCGGCATTTCCTTTACGCAAGGCTCGCACCAGGTGCCCCAGAAATTCAGAACGATGGCCTTGCCTTTATATTCGTCCAGCGTATGGGTTTTGCCGTCCAGGCCAAGCAGCTGAAATCCGGGCGCTTTGCTGCCCTCGGTAGGTTTTCCGCCCGATCCCGACACTTGCGTCACGATCGCATAACCGCCCACGATCACGATCAACAGCAGGATAACGATCTGCATTAGCTTCTTTTTTGAATTACCCATGCCAAATGCTCCTTTACTATGACAAACGTCATGTTTTCCCTTCACAGGTTTGAACATCCTATGAACAATTATAGCGAAAACATGTCATATTTGCGGCGGACGGATTTGAATATTGTGTGTCCTTCCGAGCTATTTTTTTCTTTTCTTTCCGGTTTTAGCCATGTTTTTCAGGGCTTCGACCTCGTTGCTCGTCAGGTGGCGGTAAAGCCCCCGCTTCAGGTTGTCCAGCTGCAAATCGCCGAACGAAACGCGCTTCAAACGGATCACTTTATGGGAAATCGCGTCGAACATGCGCCGCACCTGACGGTTTCTTCCTTCGTGGATCGTAATCGTGATGACCGCTTCGTTTTTTTCGATGTCGATATCCTTATATTCGACTTCCGCGGGAGAAGTCATACCGTCCTCGAGCTGAATGCCGGCGCGCAGCTTGTCCAGGTCGGTCCCGTGCGGAATCCCTTCGACGGTCGCGAGATACGTTTTGGGCACATGGTGTTTCGGGTGCGTCAGCATATTCGCGAATTCGCCGTCGTTCGTCAGCAGAAGCAGCCCTTCCGTATCGTAATCGAGCCGGCCCACGGGATAAATCCGCTCTTTGATGCCCTTGATGTAATCCGTGACGATTTTGCGGCCCGCCGGGTCTTTCGCGCTTGTGATGACGCCTTTCGGTTTGTTCATCATGATGTAGATTTTCTTTTCGTTTCGGATCGGCTTGCCTTCCACCGTGATGATATCTTGTTCGGGGTCCGCCTTGGTTCCCAGCACGGTCACGGTTTCCCCGTTAACTTCCACCTTGCCGGCCAGAATCAGTTCCTCGCATTTGCGGCGGGAAGCGATGCCTGCCTGGGCTAAAATTTTCTGTAATCTTTCCATTGTCTTTTAGGTCACCTCAGAACTAATGATACCCGCGAGAAGGGTAAATCACAAGTTCATTCCAGGGAAATTCTTTCCCCGGGCAATCGGATGCATGCGGATAAAGGAAAAGGGGGGATATGTCATATTGCCTGGAGAGCTCCAAGATCAGCTTGCCGGCGATAAAAAGCTGCTGCTTTTCGGCAGTGCCGAGCAAATCGTAGCTGCGGTCAAAGCGGCCTTCCAGGCAAATATGGATGTGGGAAGGGTCCGTCAAAAAGGGGGCCGGCGTCACGGAACCGTCCGCCCCGATCCAGAAGTCATATCCGGATCCGTTGATGGACGCGCAGGAGGAATGATGGATGATAAAACCTTCGAACGCCATGATTTCACCTCAATCCCTGTACGATGTCAAGCGTGATACAGTATATGAGGCAACATTCATTGCGTGACGGGTCGAGGCTTGATCCGCGAACGGATCCGGTTAACCGAAGAAAAGCAGGCAGACGGCGATGGAAGCGATGAACCCGACGACATCCGAAAACAATCCGACTTTCAGCGAATATCTTCCGTTGCGGATGCCGACCGCCCCCATGTATACCGTCAATACGTACAGCGTCGTGTCCGTGCTGCCTTGGATGGTCGATGCCATTCTCCCGATCATCGAATCGGGACCGTAGACCGATATCAAATCGGTTGCGAATGCCAGCGAACCGGTGCCCGTCAAAGGGCGCAGCAGCCCCAACGGCAAAATTTCGCTCGGAACGCCCAGGCTTTTTAAAAACGGGCCGGTCCAGCCGACAAAAAAGTCCAATGCGCCGGACGCGCGAAATACGCTGATGGCCACCATCATGCCGACGAGGTTCGGAATGATCTGAATGGCGGTCTGAAAGCCGTCCTTCGCGCCGAGAACGAAGGATTCATATACGGGCACCTTTTTGACGAAAGCAAAGAGCGGTATGAAGGCGATCAGGGCCGGGATGGCCCATGCTGAAATGACGTTGATCAAAGCGGTCACGAGGCATCATCCTTTCGCATCCGGTGTGGCCGAAGGCGGCGGGCCCGAAGGGATTGGAGGTTTCGGCCCCCTTCTTAAAAATTTCCGCCGGTAATACCGGTCCGCCGCCACCGCCGCGAGCGTCGCCACGATGGTCGCGGCCAGCGTCGGTCCGACGATTTCGGTCGGATTCGCAGACTGGTAATTCATCCGAATCGCGATCAGAGTAGTCGGTATTAGTGTGATGCTGGCCGTATTGAGCGCAAGCAAGGTGCACATGGCCGGGCTTGCGGCCGTTTTGTCGGGATTCAGCGTTTGCAGCTCCTGCATCGCTTTAATCCCCATCGGCGTCGCGGCGTTGCCCAGTCCCAGCAGGTTTGCGCTCATGTTGGACAAGATATATCCCATGGCGGGATGGTTTTTGGGCACGTCGGGAAACAGAAACCGGACGATCGGGCTGAGCATCTTCGCGATTTTTTGGAGCAGCCCCGAATCCTCCGCCAGCCTCATCATCCCGAGCCAGAACACCAGCACGCTGATCAGGCCGAAACATACGGTGACCCCCGTTTTGGCGCCGTCGAACGCGGCCGAAGTGACCGTTTCGATATTCCCCTGGACGGCCGCAAAAACGAAGCCGATTAAAATAAGCGCCATCCAAATGACATTGATCATGGTATATCCTCTCCTCCCCCGCTTGCTTCAAAGCTCAGTCCCGCTGCAGGAACATCTGCCGGAACACCCGGGCCATGGCCTCGGACAACGTGGCGGGCCGCAAAGGCCCCAGCGTGTCGTTGACCGGATTTCTGGCATTCGGCTCGGGCAGCAAACTGCCTTTCTGGTACACCGGAACCGACCCGATCAGCTTGCCGTCAAGCACCATTCGGATTTCTCCGCGCAAACCGAAGCTCAAATCCGCCCTGCCTTCCTTTGCAGGCGAATGAAGCACCAGCTTTTTTTCCAAACGTTCCTGCTCCCCTTCGGCAAACGGATATTTGAACGTATTCGCCACAACTAGATCGTGCCCCTGAACGGATTCGCCTTTCTCCATTAATTGGGAGAGCGGAAAATATTTAAAGCCGTAATCCAGCATTTTGCCATGGTCATTCCAGTCGTCCCCGTCGTTCAGCGTTACCGCCACAAGCTGCTGGCCGTTCCGGGTGGCGGAGCTGACCAAACAACGGAACGCCTTTTTCGTATAACCGGTTTTGACCCCGTCGGCCCCTTCGTACAGGCGCAGCATTTTGTTTTTGTTGTCCCAGCGGTAATCCCACGATTCGTTCGGATTCGGCGCTTTTTTGACCTGCGTTTTGACGATGTTTTTGAACAGCGGGTTATGGAGCGCGTAAGCCGTCAGTTTGGCCATGTCGTTGGCGGAGGAGTAATGGCCGTCCGCGTCAAGCCCGCTCGGATTGGCAAAATGGGAATGCGTCAGACCGAGCTCCCTTGCCTTTTCGTTCATCAGGTGCACGAACCCTTCCTCCGAACCGCCGACATGTTCGGCAATCGCCGTCGCGGCGTCGTTCCCCGAACGCAGCATCAGGCCGTACAGCATATTTTCGAGGGTCATCTCCTCGCCCAGCTTCAGGTAAATCGAGGAGCCTTCTTTTCCGTAAGCTTTTTGGCTGACTTTCACCGGTTTGTTGAAGTCGCCGTGTTCGATGGCCACGATCGCCGTCATGATTTTGGTCAGGCTTGCGATCCGCAATTCGTCGTCGCCGTGGCTGGAATAGAGCAGCCGCCCGGAGGTGACGTCCATCAGAGCCGCCGCCTGGGCGTGGGTGTATAACCCGGGAACCTTATTCGCTGAGCCTTCCGCCGCAACGGGGAAGCAATATGCCAAAAATATCGCGGCCGCGGCGATCCAGCGGGTGATCGATTTGATCCTCATCGTTTATTCCTCCGGATTCTTGAAAATCTTGTACAAGTATATGCTTGTCTTTCAAAGCGTATGCCATCAAGCCTTCTTCATCCGAAAAAGGCGGTTCTCAAAAAAATCCCCTTCGGGTGCGAAGGGGATCATGCTCTGGTTTAATAAAAAGTCGGCGGTTCGTTTACCATTTGCTGCCGGGCGTTTACGCCTGCAGTCGCGGCATTCCCCGTTTGGAACATGGCTTGAAGCTTTTCCACCATCATCGGCGCGGAGTCGATGATTTTCTCGAAGATATGCGTTTGGTTGTCCAGCGGCACGATGTTGACCCCTTCTTTGCCGACGACGAGAAACGCGATCGGGCGGATGGAGACGCCGCCGCCGCTGCCGCCGCCGAATGGCATCGAGGACTTCAGATCTGCTTGGCCATGCTCGCCGACTTTGCCTGCATACTCGCCGTTAAAATCGCTGCCCCCCGCAGCGAATCCAAAGCCGACGCGGCTGATCGGAAGGATGACGCTGCCGTCCGGCGTCTGCACGGGGTCGCCTACGATGGTATTAACGTCGACCATGCCTTTGATGTTTTCCATGGCGGTTTGCATAAGGCCTTGAATCGGATGATCGGACATGTTCTGCTTCCTCCTTCATGAAACTAAATAAGGTCACTTCAATCCTTAGTTTGCCCACAATCATTTCGAGTATGTAGGAGCATGAACCCGCACAGCCAAGCTATACGCTTGGAACCTTTTGGTTGTTGGCCTTCATTTGGCGGTACAAGCGGAACCATCGCTTTAGCCCGCCTTTCACCTGCAGAATCCGCGACATCAAAATAAACGACGCATACATCGCATAACCGAACGAAAGCCTGGACACGCAATAAAATTCGGTCGAAAAGGACATCTCGTCGCTAAATTCGGGAATGACGTGCAAATGCGGATGGCTTTTCATGCGAACCTGAAAGGAAAGCCATCCGACCAGCGTCGTTTTGATGCTCCAAAGCACGCCGCTGGCAACGGCCGTCCACTCGGCTTCCCCCGTCGAAAAACGGGTCGACCAGTTGAGTTCATGCACCCGGACATGGGCAAAGGTGTGCCGCAGCCATTTTTTGAGGGAAGCGGTCGATTCCAATAAAATGTGCACTTCCTTGGACCACAGTTCGATTTGGCGTTTATTGAGCCGCACATGGGCGGAGTCTCCCGATTTCCGGCTCAGGTTGTTTTGTTTTTCAAGTTTGAGCAGGAAGCCCTTTTTCATGTTGTCGAATTTCAGCTTCGGCATTTCGTAATGGAACCGGACCATGCCGAAAAGCATCCGGATATCGACTTCGGCGCGGTCATCGCTTCCTTCTTTTTTGTACCTGACGGTACACGTGATGTTCGACATTGCGGCAGCAATGATCAGGATGACGATGACGGCTATGACAACGAGCGCAATCCACACGATGGAGCCCCCCAGATCTGAGCATCTTTTCTTCGGACATAGTATTGTCTACACGTCTGGAAAAGATTCGGTTCATTTGCTTTCCGGGGGGTGCATCCTATGCCATGAATACGGCCAGGTCAGCGATTTGGTAGCCCTGCGGCGCCTCCGCGACGCTCTTGACGATCAGTCGCAGGGCTTTTGCCCCCTTGACGATCGGGAATTTCGCTTTGTAAACGAGATGCCCGCTTCCAGAAGCAGGCTCCTTCAGGGCGGAGCGTTGATCCGCTACTTGAATCCACCCGTCCAAACCGTTCGCGGACACTTCGACTGCCCACTCGCAATGGCATTGGGAAGCAAGGTCGAAACGTACCGTATTAAATGATTTCGGCTCCATCCAATCCAAATAATACATGTGCGGCGCAGGGATGCCCGGCTTGCTCAAGACGCAGGTATCCGGATTTCCGTCATTCAGCGCGCAAATATGCGATTTTGCTTCATACAAATCTCCCCATACGATATCCGTCCCGCTCCCGGCCACCGCCGAGCGCGCCAGATTTTCGCCTTCCTGCGCCGTTTCCGCCGGGAATAGCTCCATCGGCATCCCTTCCCTTTTGTAGACGCGGAAATAATCGACGGCGAATTCCTTCGGATAAGGCACTGCAGGATCGAGTTCGCCGACCCATCCACCGTCGGATTCGTTGATCTGCAGCAGCGTGACCATCGGGTAGTCCGGAGACTGGTTCGTCTGCCATATTTTTTGGTTATCCAAATAAAAAGCCATGCCGTTTTCGTCCCATTCGAAGCCGTAAACGTGGAACCCGCCGGACAAATCGGTTTCGGCACGGTAAGGCTGATGCTCGTATTTTAATTTAGGATCGCGCAGCGCGTGCAAGGTCGAGTTCATGACATGCGTATCTTTGCCGAGCACTTCGAAAATGTCCACTTCGGCGTTTTGTTGCAGCTGGTTTTCGAAGCCGATCATCCACCAGGCCGAATTGATTCCGCTGCCTTTCGCGACTTTGGCCCGCAGCTCGAAATAACCGTATTGCGTCACCAGATTCATGGCAGGCCTTACGTGCCTGCGCAGCTCCAGTTGGTCCCAGAAACGGTGAAGCCCGTCCCGCATGCCGGTGGCCACGGCCGAGATCCTTTTTTGGGCGTCTGGCAGCTGCAGCACGAGACAGGAATCCCTGAGCTCGTAAGCTGCCTCATTTTCTCCTGGCCCGTACCAATGCGCCAGCCCGTAAGGTAAAAACTTGCTTTCATCGAGTGCCGTTCCTTCGAATTCTTCCTGGAAAACCAGCTGCCATCCTTCCTTTTGCGGCGGATTTGCCGGGAAGCCGGGCGCGTGCGGGTTGCTGTTCATTTCAATTTCCTCCTTATAAATCGTTCTTCAAAATCGTTAGGTATACCGGCTGGCTCAAGACAGCCGCTTTACGAACGTTTTTTCAATTATGCGCAGTATGCGTTTTCATTGTAATATGGATGACCCCTAAGCGAAATGTCAATTTTCTTACTTGGTTTTCGTTTTATTGACTTGTTTGGGCATAAGGAAAATAAAAAACCGCCGGAAAGATTTTCTTTCCGACGGTTTCGTCAACCCGATTCTATTTAATCCACGTCATCGATCGTCAGCTGCCTTCCGTCCAGCTTTTCGAACAGCAGCTGCGTCTCCTCTTCCAGGTTTTCCGTGCTTTCGAACAGCTGCGGCTCCGGCAAATCCTGAAGGCTGGGAAGACCGAAATAATCCAGAAACGATTTCGTCGTCCCGTATAAAATCGGTCTGCCGATCGCCTCGGCTCGCCCCGTTTCCTCGATCAGATCCTTGTTTACCAAGGTTTGAATGGCACGCTCCGATTTGACCCCGCGGATCTCTTCGATTTCCACGCGCGTGATCGGCTGACGGTAAGCGACGATCGCCAGCGTTTCCAGCGCAGCCTGGGACAGCGACGAACGGGAAGGCGAATAGGCGAGTTTTTCGTAATAGGAGGCATGGTCCGCAAGCGTCGCCAGCTGGTAGCTGCCGGCGATTTGCATCACCTGGATGCCGCGCTGCTGCCGCTCGAAATCCTCCTTCAATTCTTTTAACGCGTCTTCGACCAGTTCCGGCCTGTGATCCACGATTTCGGCGATCTGTTTGACCGTGAGTCCTTCATCCCCCGCGAGAAACAGCAGCCCCTCAATAATCGATTTCAATTTCGGAAAGTCCATGAAGCTGCTCCCCTCCTCTCCATTCCATTACGATATCATCGAACAGCTTTTCCTGGTAGCACAGGATTTGCTTCATTTTCATCAGCTCCAAAATAGCCAAAAAAGTCACGACAATCTCATGCCTTACCATGTCTTCGTGCAAGAGCCGGGAAAACAGCACTTTCCCCCCAGGTCCCGACTCCGAAAGGACGTCCACGACCTGCCGGATCCGGTCCTTAACCGAGATTTCGTCGCGTTGGATCCGGGTGTAGCTTGTCCGACGCACCGCTTTGCGGAGCGCCTTCTGAAAGGCGGCGACCAGGTCCGCGGCATGCAGCCCCCGCACCGGGTTTTCGTTCACCTGCGGCACCCAGGGCGTCAAATCTTCGGGTTCTTTGGCATAAATCAGGCTGCGCTCCCATTCCCTTTCCTGCAAATGTTTGGCGATGCCTTTGTATTTTCGGTATTCGATCAGCTTCTGCACCAGCTCCGCGCGCGGATCGATGTCTTCTTCCTCGTAAAAATCGAATTCATCCATTTCGAACACCGGCGGTTTCGGCAGGAGCAGCTTGCTTTTAATGGACAACAGCGTTGCGGCCATGACGAGAAATTCGCTCGTAATATCGAGCTCCAGCTCCTGCATGGTGTGCAAATATTCCATGTATTGATCGGTAATCTCGCTGACGGGGATATCCTGGATATTGATTTCCGCTTTGTCTATCAGGTGAAGGAGCAAATCGAGCGGACCCTCAAATGTCTCCAGTTTATATAATACTGTGTTCACGGCTTATCCTCCGTCCATAAAATGAGCTTCTACTATTATATATTAAAAAAATGCAGTGCCCCGTGTAAAGGCGCTACATTTAAATAAGCACGATATCGCCGCATTCGTCAAGCCGGGCCGTCCCCGCCGCATCAGCCCTTTAGGGCTCCCAACGTCAACCGGCCCGTGATTTGCCGTTGATAGATGACGTACAGGGAATGGTATCCGGTTTTTCGCTTCATTCGGCAACTACAGCAAAAGCATCGCTTCCGCGCCAAAAAGGCACCCTTCATGCCGAAGGATGCCTTGTGCTGCCGTTAACCGGCTTTCATTTTATTTGAACTGCTTCGTCAGGTTCGCCATCTCGATCGCCGACACCGCCGCCTCGTAACCTTTGTTGCCGGCTTTGGTGCCTGCTCGCTCCACGGCCTGTTCGATGCTGTCCGTCGTCAAAACGCCGAAGATGACCGGAACGCCGGTTTTCAGGCTCGTTGCCGCTACGCCCTTGGCGACCTCGTTGCACACGACGTCATAATGGGAAGTCGCCCCGCGAATGACCGTGCCCAGCGTGATGACGGCGTCATATTTGCCGCTTTCGGCCATTTTGCTGGCGATCAGCGGAATTTCGAAAGCTCCTGGCACCCAGGCGACATCCACTTCTTCGTCCAAAGCCCCGTGCCGCTTCAGTCCGTCCAAGGCCCCGCTAAGCAGCTTGCTTGTAATAAATTCGTTGAATCTTCCTACCACGATTCCGTATTTCAGTCCGCTCGATACCAAATTTCCTTCAAAAATATGCGTCATGTTTCATCAACCTTTCGTTCTTGAGTTTATTTGTTTATTCTCATGCCTTGACTTGGGCCATGCGCCCGACGAGTGTTTACAGATTCAGCATATGGCCAAGCTTTGCCCGTTTCGTTTGCAAATAACGGCTGTTGTCCTTCCCGGCCTCCATCTGGATCGGCACCCGCTCCACCACCTCGAGGCCATGGCCTTCAAGGCCTTTGATTTTCCGCGGATTGTTGGTCAACAGACGGATTTTCGATACGCCCAAATCTTTCAAAATTTGCGCGCCGATCCCGTAATCGCGCAGGTCTGCCGGAAATCCGAGCTGTAGGTTCGCATCCACCGTATCCAGTCCCTGCTCCTGCAATTCGTAAGCCTTCAGCTTGTTGATCAAACCGATGCCCCGGCCCTCCTGTCTCATGTACAGCAGTACGCCGGTACCCTCCTGCTCGATCTGGCGCAGCGCAGCGGCGAACTGCGGGCCGCAGTCGCAGCGCAGCGAATGGAAGACATCGCCGGTCAAACATTCGGAGTGGACCCGGACGAGCACCGGCTCGTCGCCCGAAATCGTTCCCTTCACGAGCGCGAGATGTTCCTTGTCGTCGACGTCGTTGGTATAGGCAACAGCCTTGAATTCGCCGAATTCCGTCGGCATCCGCACCTCGGCCGCCCGGTGCACCAGCTTCTCCCGCTCATTCCGGTATTTGATCAAGTCCTGGATCGAGATGAGCTTCAGCCCATGTTTTTTTGCGATCCCCTGCAGATCCGGCAGTCTTGCCATCGTGCCGTCTTCTTTCATGATTTCGCAGATGACGCCGGCCGGCGCCGAACCGCTCAATACGGCCAGGTCCACCGCAGCTTCCGTATGCCCTGCGCGCCGCAGGACGCCGCCGTCTTTGGCGATCAAAGGAAACATATGTCCCGGACGCCGAAAATCGGCCGGAGCCGCCGCCGGGTCGATCAGCGCCATGGCCGTCAGCGACCGTTCCTGCGCCGAAATCCCCGTCGTCGTATTTCTATGGTCCACAGACACCGTAAAGGCCGTGCCGTGATGATCCGTGTTCTGGGACGTCATCGGCATCAGCTCGAGCGCCTCCGCCCGTTCCCTTGCCAGAGGGACGCAGACAAGCCCGCGGCCTTCGGTAACCATGAAATTGATCACCTCCGGCGTCGCTTTTTCCGCAAGAGCAACAAAATCCCCCTCGTTCTCCCGGTCCTCGTCATCCACGACGATGATCACCTTGCCGGACCGGAGATCCTGAATCGCGTCTTCAATCGGGTCAAAATGAATTGGTTCCATGATGTTCGTTACCCCCTTTTGTAGTTGCGTTGTCGGCAGCCCTGCGCGTTACGCAAAACCGTTGGACGCCAGCATATCCAGCGTTATGCCGGACCGCTCCGCGCCTTTGCCGGACGCCGCCGGCCCTAACAGCGCATGCACGTATTTGCCGATAATGTCGCATTCGATATTGACGACGCTGCCCGGCTTCAGGCCGGATAATCCGGTTTCCTGAAGCGTATGCGGTATGACCGACACGGTGAAGCTTTCGCCGTCGGTGTCGGCAATCGTCAGACTGACTCCATCCACCGTGACGGAGCCTTGCGGGATGATGAATTTGGACAAGTCCGGTTTATCCGGCACGATCTCGATCAGCACCGCGTTCTGCTCCTTGGACAGCCGCCGGACCGTGCCGGTCATGTCGGCATGCCCCTGAACCAGATGGCCGCCGAATCTCCCGCCTGCTTTCATCGCCCGCTCGAGATTGATGCGGCTTCCCGGCTTCAGCAGCCCCAGATTGGAATGGCGGTACGTCTGGGGCGTGACGTCGACGGAAAAAACGCCGCCGCCGATTTTCGTGGCGGTCAGGCAGACCCCGTTCACCGCGATGCTGTCGCCGATCCGGATGTCGTCCATGATGGCGGAAGCCTTGATCGTTAAAACCATGGCCTCCCCTTGCCTTGCAATGCCATCCAAAATCCCGATTTCCTCAACCAAACCGGTAAACATGACGTCTCCCTCCTCCTTATTGTTTTTCCCCATTCGAGCTGGCGGGCCACGCCGGTTTTCCCGAAACGAGGATGTTGTCCCCGACCTGCTCGACCTCAAGTTCATTTAACGTGATCGCATCGGCCATGCGGCGGATGCCTTCAAAATCGAAATTATGCGGGGCATGCTTGCCGCCGACGATTTTCGGAGCGATATACATCACGATTCGGTCCGCCAGGCGCGCCTGCAGCAGCTCCCCGTTCAGCGTCCCGCCGCCTTCGACCAGGATGGAGCCGATTTCCCGGCGGCCAAGCTCTTCCAAAGCTGTTCTCAGATCCACGCGAGGCCCCGCGCCGCAGGCGACGACCTCCGCCCCGAGTTCCTCCAGCATCCTGCGCCGTTCTGCCGGCGCCTGCTCCGTCGTCAAGACGACGATGGGCGAGGTGCCATCCTTGAACATTTTGGCTTCGGCCGGCATGCGAAGCCCGGAGTCGACGACGATCCGTACCGGCTGCAAGCCTTCCGCGCGTTCATGCCGCGTCGTCAGGCTGGGATCGTCGGCCAGAACCGTTCCGATCCCGACCATGATCGCCTGATGCCGATGGCGAAGGGCATGCGCCTGGAGCCGGGCTTCCGCGTTTGATATCCACTTGCTGTCGCCCGTGTCGGCGGCGATTTTCCCGTCCAACGTGCTTGCCGTCTTGATCGTCACGTAAGGCAGCTTTGTCGTGATATACTTCGCGAACTTTTCGTTCAGGCGAAGCGCTCGTTCCCGCAGCACGCCGACATCGACCTCGATTCCGTAACGGCGGAGCCGTTCGATCCCGGAGCCCGAGACAACGGGATTCGGGTCTTCGCAAGCGACGACGACCCGCTTTACCTTGGCTTTGATCAACAGGTCGCTGCATGGCGGGGTTTTGCCGTGATGGCTGCAGGGCTCCAGCGTGACGTACACCGTGCTGCCTTCGGCCTGATCGCCGGCCATCCGGACGGCATGCACTTCCGCGTGCGCGGTTCCTCGCTGCAGATGCGTCCCGAGTCCGACAAGCGCGCCGCCTTTGACGATCACGCAGCCCACGACCGGATTGATTCCCGTCTGCCCCTGCGCGCGTTCGGCCATATCCAGCGCCAGGGACATGTAAAATTCGTCATTCACGGGGAGTTCCATCGCGCAAGTCTCCTCCTTTCCGTTCTTTTGCCTGATCAACCAGGCAACAAAAAAAGCCCTCCGGATACCATCCGGGGGCTTGTCGAGAGTAAGCTAAAGACACGCGAATAAAGCTTCGCCCAATCATCATCATAGGCGGTACCCGCAACCGGGTACGGCAAAACAAAGCGAGCCTGAGTCACTTGCTTCATACGAGACGCGACGCGAAAACGGGACCTTCCTTGAAGATCGAATCCGGAGTCATCAAAAAACCCGTTTTCCGATATTCCAAGAACGAACGTCCTGAAAACACGTGAAAAGACACGTCTATGCCGCAGCTTTATTGGTGCAAACGCATAAGCATATGTACCATGCGCTTTCGCTCCTTCTCCCATCCAGACTATACTGTCGGTCCCGGATTTGCACCGGGTCCACCGTACGCGGGCGCTAAAGGCCACGCGGCCGGGTCACGGACTAAGATGCACAAGTTTCATGGCCGTACGCCATAAACGAAATGCATCATCACCGCCGGTAGGGAATTTCACCCTGCCCCGAAGGAATAAACCAATCATGCGTATACAATTGTTTGAAAGCCTGCTGAAAAAGATCAAGCCGCTTTCTAAAAGAAATGTTACCACCACTTCCGCCAAATTGCAACCTTTGCCCCGCGAAGCCGATCCTATGGCTCGCAGACGCCCGCAACGAAAGGCTTTCGGGCTTCATCAAACGAAAAAAAGCCGACGCCGGTAAACCGACGCCGGCTGTGCCGTTCGCTGACGGTCAAGCCAAAACGTTCCGAAGAGGCGTTGCCCTTCTTATTGTTCGTCCCAAACTTTGACTTCTTTCATTTTGTCGCCCGGTCTGATCGCGTCGACAAGCTCCATGCCTTTCGTCACTTTGCCGAAAACGGTGTGCACGCCGTCCAGATGATGCTGCGGCTCGTACACGATAAAAAATTGGCTGCCGCCCGTGTTGCGTCCGGCATGCGCCATGGACAACACGCCTCTCTCGTGCTTCGTCGTGTTCGTTGCGGTTTCGCAATCGATGGTGTAACCCGGACCGCCGGTGCCGTTTCCGATCGGGCAGCCGCCTTGCGCCACGAAACCAGGGATCACGCGGTGGAACGTCAGGCCGTTATAAAAGCCGGAATTCGCCAGCTTTTCGAAGTTTGCCACCGTGTTCGGCGCTTCTTCCGGCAAAAATTCTATTTCAACTACTCCGCCTTTTTCAAGTTCAATCGTACCTTTTTTCATCGGTATTCACTTCCTCCGGATATTTTCGTTTATTGGATGCTGCTTCATTCGCCAATGGACAAACACCGTTACAAGCATGTCCGCCGTTTGGACTCACTACCTGATTGTATCTTACATACAGACCCTTTTGCAATGATTTCGGGAAACGAAAAAGACCATTTCCGCATTCCCCAATACAGAAATGATCTTTTCCGTGTTTTGTTCTTCACCAATTCTTGCTTTTTAACGACGGCTGTTCCCGATCTTTCGGACCGCTGTAACTCCTTACTTCAGGACAGCCTGCTTGCTGATCCGCTCCGGGATGACGTCGTTGCCGACGATATCCTGCAGCGTTTCGCGGCGGACGACCAGATCGCTTTCGCCCTCGCGGACGAATACGACCGCCGGACGGCGAATGCGGTTATAGTTGCTGGCCATGGAATAGTTGTACGCTCCCGTGCAGGAAACAGCCAGCAGATCGCCGCTGTTTACTTTCGGCAGGTCCAGGTCCCAGATCAGCATGTCGCCGCTTTCGCAGCATTTTCCGGCAATGGAAACCGTCTCTTCGACCGGATCGTTCGCGCGGTTGGCGAGCAGCGCTTCATATTTGGATTCGTACAAAGCGGGACGCGGATTGTCCGTCATGCCGCCGTCTACGGCCACATATTTGCGGACGCCCGGAATGTCCTTGCTCGTTCCGACCGTGTAAAGCGTCGTGCCGGCGTCGCCGACGATGCTCCGGCCCGGCTCCACCCAAATTTCGGGAAGCTCGGAAGACCATCCGGAAAAATGGGTTTTAACCGCATCGGTGATCGCTTTTACGTATTGCGAAACCTCAAGCGGCGTATCCCCGTCCACATAGCGGATCCCGAAACCTCCGCCCAGGTTGACCACCTTGAACTGCACGGCAAGCTGCTCGGACACGCTTTTTGCGAATTCCGCCACGCGTTGCACCGCCATTTCAAAGCCTTCAACCTCGAAGATTTGGGAGCCGATGTGGGAATGAACGCCGAGCAGCTCCAGGTTCGACTGTTCGGACGCCAGCTTCACGGCTTCGAATGCCGATCCGTTGCCGATGTCGAAGCCGAACTTGGAATCGGTTTGACCCGTGGAGATGTACTCATGGGTATGCGCTTCGACGCCCGGCGTTACGCGGAGCAAAATTTGCACGCGCACGTTTTTCTCGGCCGCGACCGCATTCAAGAGGTGCAGCTCCACCAAGTTGTCCACAACGAAGCAGCCGATTTCGGCGTCGATCGCCATTTCGATTTCCTCCAGCGTTTTGTTGTTGCCGTGGAAATGAATGCGTTTGGCCGGAAATCCTGCCTGCAGCGCGGTGTAAAGCTCCCCGTCGGATACCACATCAAGCGACATGCCTTCCTGGTCTGCAATGCGGCACATGGCCATCGTGCAAAACGCTTTGCTCGCATAAGCGACCTGGAATTTCAGGCCGGATGCGCGGAAAGCTGTGATGTACTGCTGACAGCGCTGACGCACGAGCTCTTCGTCCACGATATAAAGCGGTGTTCCGTATCGGGCCTTGAGTTCCGTCACGTCGCAACCGCCGATTTCCAGATGCCCTGCTGCGTTTATTTGACTTGTACCATGTAAGAACATAATTCAGCATCCCTTCGCTTTCTGTGGAAAATCAAACTTCCATCTGAACTTTTACATCAGTATAACAGACAACGGAAGAGAATGAATGGATTTTTAAGCAAAACATTTGTATTTTTTCCTACGATTGATCCGTATTGTCCGGGTTAGGCGCCATTTTCGTGTTATCCCGCGTTTTGTTGAAGGATGGCCTTTTCTTCGCCTCCAGCAGCGGAAAACGGAATAATACGCTCGCCAGCGCCTTTGCATTAAAAGGTATAAACGGCCACAAATACGAAGAATTGTACGAGCGGTGCAGCGTCAGCAGCAAAACGAGCAGCGTCGTGCCGATGACGAACCCCTGCACCTTAAAGAGCGCAACGGCCACCAGGAGCACCAGGCGCACCAGCCGGTTGGCCAGCCCGAGCTCATAGCTTGGCGTCGCAAACATGCCGATGGCCGCAACGGCCATGTAGAGCACGACTTCGTTGACGAACAATCCGGTTTTGACCGCGATGTCGCCGACGAGGATGGCTGCGATCAAACCCATGGCGGACGCCAGCGGCGTAGGGGTGTGGACGGCGGCCAGCCGCAGCAGGTCCACCCCGAATTCGACCATCAGAAACTGGGCGACCAAAGGGACTTTGCCATGGTCATGAGGCCCGATGAACTGGAGAAAGCCCGGCTTCAATTCCGGATTGGCCACCAGCAGCATCCATAAGGGCAGCAAAAACATGGAGGCGACGATCCCGAGAAAACGGATCCACCTCAAATACGTGCCCATAAATGCCGTTTGCCGGTTTTCCTCGGCATGCTGGCACAGGTCGAAAAAGGTGGTCGGCATGACCATGACGCTCGGCGACGTATCGACGAACACGGCCACCCGCCCCTCCAAAATATGCGAAGCCACCACGTCGGGCCGCTCCGAATACCGGACCAGCGGATACGGATGCCAGCCTTTGTTGATGATGGCCTCCTCCAGCTGCTTATCCGCCTGCGGCAGCCCTTCGATATCCAGGCCTTTGATTTTTTCCCGGATCGAATCGACCTGCACCTTATCGACGATATCGTCAATATATGCAATGCACACGTCCGTACGTGTACGTCTACCTACCTGGACCAGCTCCGCTTTGAATCCGGGATCGCGGACGCGGCGGCGGACAAGGGCGATATTGCTGAGCAGCGTCTCGACAAAGCCGTCCCTTGAGCCCCGTACCACCCTCTCGATGCTCGGTTCTTCCGGGCTGCGCACCGGGAAGGTGCGCGTATCCAGCACGATGGCCGCCTGCTCGCCTTCGATGTACAGGGCAGACATGCCCATCAGCACCTTGTTGATCGTGGAGCTGAGCTTTCTTTCGACTTCCACCTGAATATGCGGGATATAACATTCGAAAAAGGCTTTCAGCGCATCGGTCGTCAGTTGATCCGCCGACAGGTAGGTCAGCCGCTTCAAAATTTCGAGCATGATGTTGTCTTTGGCGAAGCCGTTGACGAAAAACAGCCCCGTGCGCTGCCCCGCCAGCGTCATCTCGCGGAACACGATGTCAAAAGAGGTCCCGAGTCCCACCACTTCCTTTAACGTCGCCTTCGTTTGGTCGAGGCTCCCCGAAATGTCGTCCGTCTTTTGCCAGTAGATGACGGACTCCTCGACCGAGTCGGAGTGCTCCTTTTCCCGCTTTTTCTCCTCGGCTTTGACCGGACCCTTCTGCCGCTGCCCTTCCGCCGCCTTCATGCTTGCCCCGTTCCCGGGATCATGGCCGTTCCCATCGCCTGCGTTTGAACTCGAGGCCGCCTCTCCCTCTGCTTCCTCCGCGTCGCCGTACGACATCGCCGCGGCCGGTTTTGCCGGATCCTCCATGGCTGTTCGTTCGTTTTCATGTTCGTTCATGATCCACGCACCCCTTTCGCGTCTTACTTTCTGTACACAAACCAGTCAAACAACGAACCTGCCACTTTCCCCGTCACCATCGCCATCAAAAGGCCGAACAAAAAGCGGATCATCTTCAGCCGCTTCGCCAAGATCGGCAGGACGTTCAGCACCTCGGTCAAAGCCGCGGCCAACAGGCCGATAAACGCGCCGTGGAACAAACCGACGACCAGCCCCGACCATGGGCCCAGCGACAGCTTCCAATTCCAAAAATCAAACACGGTCCCCACCAGCGACCCCGCGACCATCGCCCCTTCGTACCAGTGTACCTGGTGGTATGAACGCGTCAGTTGGGCAAGCCTCGGAATCATGTCCAGCACGATAAACAAAGCGATCACGCCGCCTCCGACGGCAATGCCTCCTGCAATGCCCAGCAAAATTTGCACCAGCAGACCAAATGCCGTCGTGTTCAATGCGGTTCACCCTTGTTTTGCGACGATTTCATCCGTTTGTATTCCTGGGCGACGACAAACTGATCGATGTTTTCCTGGTACAGGAACATTTCCACCTCAAGCGGGGTCGGCTCCTCGTTCCATTTTTTCTTGAACAGATGGTTGAAAAAAATGACCATGCCAAACCCGATGCCAAACGAATAGGCCGCCTGGAACAGGTAAGGATGCTCGTCCCGTTTGCCCGTCAACATTTCCACCGTCCGGATCTGAACCTCCTGCATGTTGACGTCCGCATGAAAATTCATGATCGTCAGCGCGGAGCCGAAAAAAAGAAGGAGCCAAACGAGCAAAAACAGCGCGAGGGAAGGCTTCCGCGGATTTTGGACGACCTCCACCAGCACGTGGTTTTGCCCGATCGGTTCGATTTTCACCCCGGGGATAAGCTCCTGCACCTTCGGTATGATTTGCATAAGGTCGATAAGCAGTAAATTGCCGTCCCATTTTTGCGGCTCGACCAGCTCCAAATTGCGAAGCGGCGCCTCCCACTCCGGGTCGCTCAGGATCCGGGCGACATGCCCAAGCGTCACGACCCTGCCCTGCGTGATCGGCACGCGGCTGCGCAGCTGCAGGTATACCGTAGGAGCCGAATTCGATGACATTCCTATCACTCCTTTGCTGCCTCAATGACGTTAGTATAGGAAAAAGCTCCGTTTTCTACTCCATCGATACCATTCCTGGACGTTTTTCCTTGTTTTTCGAGAACAGCCCACTAGAAAACAAAAACGGACCGGCCCAAGGAAAAACATCCTTAGAACCGGTCCGCCGCGCGTTTACTGCGCAATCTGATCACGGATCAGCTGCAATATTTTCTTTTCCAGGCGCGACACCTGCACCTGGGATATGCCAAGCCTGGAGGCCACCTCCGATTGGGTCTGATCCCGGTAATACCGTAGGTACACAATCAGCTTCTCGCGTTCGGAAAGGCCGTCGATCGCTTCGTTCAGGGCCAGCTTGTCGAACCAGCGCTCCTGCGAATCGTCGGCGATTTGGTCCATCAGCGTAATCGGATCGCCGTCGTTCTCAAAGACGGTTTCATGGATCGAGGTCGGGGGCTTGTTCGCCTCTTGGGCAAATACCACTTCCTCCGGCGTGACCCCGAGTTCTTCGGCCACTTCCTTCACGGTCGGCAGCCGATCCAGGTGTTTCGACAGCTCGTCTTTTTTCTTCCGGACTTTGTTCGCCATTTCCTTCAGCGAGCGGCTTACCTTAAGCGTGCCGTCGTCCCGGAGGAACCGCTGAATTTCGCCGATGATCATCGGCACGGCATACGTCGAAAATTTAACGTCGTAGCTCAAATCGAATTTATCCACCGACTTCAGCAGACCGATACAGCCGATCTGAAACAAATCCTCCGGCTCATAACCGCGGTTCATGAACCTTTGTACAACGGACCAGACGAGACGGATGTTGCAGTTTACCAGCGTATCGCGGGCCATGCTGTCTCCGGCCTGGCTCAGCGCGATCAGGCGTTTGACTTCCGCATCTTCCAGATAGGTCTGCGAAGGTTTTTTCACATCAGCATCCATGCGCCCAACCCCTAATTATACAAAGCTTTCTTGGATTCAATCCTTTTCTTCATCCTGATCGATGTACCGGAGCCGGGTTCGCTGGAAACTTCAAATTCGTCCATGAAGTTTTCCATGATCGTAAATCCCATCCCTGATCTCTCCAGTTCAGGCTTTGACGTGTACAGCGGTTGACGGGCCAGATCCAAATCCTCGATGCCTGCCCCTTTGTCTTCGACGGTGATGGTCACCGTATCGCCGACGATTTCGGCGTTGATCGTGACGATTCCTTCGGGATTGCCGTCATACCCGTGAATGATGCTGTTCGTGACCGCTTCGGAAATGACGGTTTTCAAATCGCTCAGCTCGTCCATGGTCGGGTCCAGCTGGGAGATAAACGCCGCGACCGTCACCCGCGCAAAGGATTCGTTTTCCGACTTGGCGGAAAATTGGAGCGTCATGAAATTGCGCTGCACCTCTTTTTTCTCCGTCATGACACGACCTCCAATCCCGAAAGCGCCTGGCCTTCGTTATCATAAATAGGCATGATCTTAAACAGCCCGGACATGTCCAACAGACGATAGACCGCCGCATTGACGTCGCATACGGCCATTTTTCCGCCTTTGCTTTTGATCAGCTTATACCGTCCCAAAATCACTCCCAAACCGGAACTGTCCATAAACTGCAAATTTTTAAAGCTGAGCACCAAATGCTCCGTTTGTCCTCTCTGGATCGCTTCGTCCAGCTGTAAACGGACATGGTCGGCGGTATGATGATCCAATTCGCCCGAAAGGCGGACGATCAATGTTTTGCGGTGATGCTCCATTTCCACTTGCAGATTCACGCCTGCTCACTCTCCTTCCTGTCGCTTGAACAAGGATTTCTACGCAGCGAAAAGAGATTCCTGCACCCCGACAAAACTAGAAGAAAACCGCTATCAATCTACAAGGAACAATTTCGAGGCCGTGCGCTTGAACAGCTTCCACCATCCGGCTTTGCCGACTTGCTCCGGCGATTTCAGCTCGAACTCCTTGAGAACTTTGTCGCCTTGGTACACGACCAGCTTGCCGAGCACCTGTCCGGCCTGCACCGGCGCTTTGACTTCCTTCGGCACCTGCAGCTCGTGGCGGATGCCTTCGGCATTGGCCGTCCTTTTCAGCAGCACGCTGTAGTTTTGTCCGGCGGTTAAGGTCAGTTCCTTAACGTTCCCTTTGTTGACCTTGACCGTTCCGATCGTGTCGCCCGGTTTGAACAGGGTATGCATGCTGTATTGCGAGAACATGTAGTCGAACATTTTGGACACTTCTTCGTTGCGCGTCTTCGTGTTCGGTTCGCCGAGCACGACCGCCACCGCCCTCAGATCGCCTTTGACCGCCGTTGCGGACAGGCAAAATTTCGCTTCGGACGTGTATCCCGTTTTCAGCCCGTCGGCCCCCGAGTAGAACCGGACAAGCTTGTTCGTGTTGACCAGCCAGAACGGATTTTTGGAATCTTTGCGCAGGTAATCCTGGTAAGAGCCCGTGTATTTCGTAATGTCTTTATGTTTCAAAAGCTCGCGGCTGATGACGGCAATGTCGTGGGCCGAGGAGTAGTGGTTTTCGGCGGGCAGCCCGTTGCAGTTGGCAAAATGGGTATCCCTCAGCCCGAGCGCCTTCGCTTTGTCGTTCATCATTTGCACGAACGCTTCTTCGGTCCCCGCGATTTTTTCCGCGATGGCCACCGAAGCGTCGTTGCCCGATGCCATGGCGATGCCTTTAAGCATTTCGTCAACGGTCATTTCTTCGCCGGGCTCCAGGAAGATTTGCGAGCCTCCCATGGAAGCGGCGTATTCGCTGGTGCGCACCTTGTCGGTCAGCTTCAGCTTGCCGGAGTCGATCGCCTCCATCGTAAGCAGCATCGTCATAATTTTGGTAATGCTGGCCGGCGGCAGTTTATCATGGCTGTTTTTCTCGTAAATAATAGTTCCCGTATTCGCATCCATAAGGATGGCGGACTTTGCGTTTGCCGCCAAATCCGCCTGCCCCGTCTGTTTGGCCTTTTCCTCCGCAAATCCTGCCTGCGGGAATGCCGCGGCCGACAGGCATGCCGACAGCACCACCGCCAATAGTGTCTTCCTCAAAATAAGTCCCCTCCTGACTCTCGTCATTTTGATCTTGAGAATTTTGCAAACCCGAAAAATAGCCGGCTGAAAACGAACGGAAGCGGAAATATGTTGCAAAATTCAAATCCTGCTGTTTTCCAGTGTCGTCAGGTTCCGAGAAAAATATTCCATGGATCGGCGGACTTATGAGGAAAATTTTGGGTAAAACGCAAAAAAAAATCCGCAGGTCACCTGACCTGCGGACATCCTTTCGGCATGTTGCCATAAGTACGCTAGAACATAAATTACATCTGCGGAATAACCGCCAGCACGAGGCTCAAAAACTTGTCCCGGGCCAGATCGGTCGTTTCCATCACTTCGTCGTGGGAAAGAGGCTGGTCCAAAATCCCCGCCGCCATGTTGCTGATGCAGGAGATGCCGAGCACCTCGAGGCCGGCGTGGCGCGCCACGATCGTTTCCGACACGGTCGACATGCCTACGGCATCGGCGCCCAGCGTCCGCAGCATCCGGATCTCGGCCGGCGTTTCATACGAAGGCCCGAGCATGCCCGCATATACGCCTTCCTGCACCTCGATGCCTTTCGCGGCGGCGATCGTCTTGAGCGTCTGGCGCAAACGGCGGCTGTAGCCCTCCGACATATCCGGGAAACGCACGCCAAGCGCCGAATCGTTTGGACCGATCAGCGGGTTTCGGCCCGTCAGGTTGATATGGTCGGATATGACCATCAAATCGCCGGGCTTATAGGATGTATTTACGCCTCCCGCCGCGTTCGTGACGAGCAGGCTTTGCACGCCCAGTTCCTTCATGACGCGCACCGGGAACGCCGTTACTTCCGGACCGTATCCTTCATACATGTGGAAACGCCCTTTCATCATGACGACGGCGCGGCCTTCGATCGTTCCGAGCAAAAGCTCGCCGTCATGCCCTTCGACCGTCGATACCGGGAAATGCGGAATATCCTGATAAGGAATCGAAATGCCGTCCTGGATCAAATCCGCAAGAACGCCAAGCCCGGATCCGAGAATCAACCCCACCTCGGGTTTCAAACCGGTTTTGCCTTGAATGTAAGCCGCCGCTTCGCGGATCACTGTCTGATTAATCATTGTCATTTCCGTTTCGCTCCTTCGACATCGTTAAATACGCCCGCTCCCGCGGATGATGGCTTTGGTACACGTCCTTCATCGCTTTTTTGGTCAACAGGCTATAGATTGGAGCCGCGGACATATCGCTGTGCCCCAGCATCTCCTGGACGGAACGGATATCCGCCCCGTCCTCGAGCAGATGGGCTGCAAAGGAATGGCGCAGCGTATGCGGGGTAATATCCCCGTCAATGCGTGCTTCCGCGGCATATTTTTTTAATATTTTCCAAAACCCTTGGCGGGTCAGCCTTGTCCCAAGATTGTTCAGGAAAAGCCCGTTTTCCCGTTCATCCTTGACCAATTGAGGCCGTATCCGATGGATGTATGTACTCACGGCTTCGGCTGAAATGCTGCTGATCGGCAGCACCCGCTCCTTCCCCGAGCTGCTCGTGCAGCGGAGAAACTTCATGTCGGGATACACGTCTTCCACGTTAAGCGACGTCAGCTCGGAGACCTTCATCCCCGTCGCGTACAGCAGCTCCAGCATCGCCTTATCGCGGATTCCCGGCGAAGTCGAGAGGTCCGGCGCTGCCAGCAGGCGCTCCACCTGTTCGACGCTTAATATTTGCGGAACTTTTTTTTTCGGTTTCGGCGACTCCAAATACAGCGTAGGGTCCTGTTCCATCAAAGACTCCTTGACCATGTAATGAAAGAAGGAACGGAGCGAGACCAGCTTCCTCATGACCGTGGATGCCGTAAACCCGCTTTGCTTCATTTCATTCATATGCATGGATACATGCAGCTTTTTGATCTCGTCGACCGATTGAATCCCCTGCCGCGAGGCAAACTCGAAAAACTGCCGCAGATCGCGTTCATAGGACTCAAGCGTGCTTTGAGACAACCCCTTCTCTTCACCCAAATGGCGGATGAAGGATTCTACGTACTGTATCATAAGTCAAATAAAGCTCCTTCAAATAGATTTTGCAGATCCGTTCATGAATCGGACAGCCCCCCGGATTTCTTTGTCGTTCCCCTTACTCACCGTACCAATAAAAGAACCGCAGCCTGTCGCCCATCATTTCGCCCGCCGGGGCCTGGTCGGAGGGGTGGAAAGCCTTAACGGCATGCCCTTCCGGAATCCGGTAATGGTCGACCGGCGTAATCCATGCCCCAATCAGACTGAATAGCTGGTACAAAGCGTAGGTAAGCGCGGCAAAAACAAGCAGAAATTTCAATGTCGACAGGCATTTTCTCACCGATATAATCATTCGGATCACACCTTTCGGCTGATGGCTGGGAAAATCGAAAAAAGCGAAGCATAAGCGCTTCCCGTTACACAGCTTATGAACATGCGCCTTGCGATATGACAAGCCCTTCGCCCCCGCCTACCAAAAAAGCCCCCACCGGCAAACATCATGCCGGCGAGAGCTTGTGATCTTGGAGGATCGTGATCCGATGGATTAAAGTTTCGACTTGCCCGCTGTTTCGCTGCGTTCTTCCTCTTCTTTCGCCTTGCAGCGGTAACAGATGCCGTGGAAATCAAGCCGATGATCGGACACCGTAAAATTAAACTCGCGTTCCAGCCGCTCTTCCAGCGGCCCCAGCCAGTCCTCGCGGATTTCATCCATGCTGCCGCATTTCACGCAAATCAGATGATGATGGTGGTGTTTTGCGGTATCCGTCCGCAAATCATACCTTGCAACGCCGTCGCCGAAATTGATTTTTTCAACGACATGCAATTCACTTAGCAGCTCAAGGGTACGGTACACGGTAGCCAGACCGATTTCAGGAGCTTTTTCTTTGACGAGCATGAAGACGTCTTCCGCACTCAGGTGATCTTCTTCATTCTCGAGCAAAACTCTGACGGTCGCTTCCCGCTGGGGTGTCAGCTTATAGCCCTGGGATTGCAGTTGTTGTTTGATTTTATCGATCCGCGCTTCCATTTTCTCCCTCCCCACAGGAAAATCACTGTACCTATGCTATATCATATCTTTTATTATAGAGGGAGTTGCGCGGCAAAGTCAAACCATTTTGCTCATGATCCGGGCACCGCCGCCGTCTCCAGCAGCACGGGAGTCACCCATTTCATCATGCTTGGCGTCACCCACGTCTCGAACGAGGACACGCCGAGCATCAGCAGGCACATCACCAGCGTCAAACCGACATAACGCGCGAAAGGACGCGTAACATTGACGCGATTATGCAGCATCACCCTGTTTTTGATCACGTGCAGCGAAAACGCGATCGCCGAGACGCTGGACACGATCAGCACGGGAATGATCAGCAAATTGGACGGGGCAACCGACACGAGCGCAAACAGCAGCCCTTTCCATGAAAACTGCCCGACGAGATAACCGACCGTGAACCCGATCAGCACGCCCTTCAGAAAATCAAGGATAAGAATGCCCGGCAGCCCGATAACGGACAGGCCGAGGAACCAGATCAGCCCGACCCATTTCAAATGCAGGCCGGCGATGCTCCAGAAAGACTGCGCAGTGCCCGAACCGGCTTCGTTTTGGTCTACCGTCATGAAAAAGTTTTGAAGATACCGCCCGAGATCCTGCTGCTGCTCCAGCGACAACGCATTGACCATAAGAGCCCCGAATATGACCCCTACAAGAAACAGCACGGCAACAAAAATGTATAGAATATTTTGCTCCTTCAAGGTATGGCGGAAAGTTCGCATTTGACGGATCTCTCCCTTCCTGTCACATACCTCTACTCTATGAAGACAAGCGTCCGACTATGACTTGTCGGTAGATACGTCTACCTTTCCGTATGTCCCTCCGCCGCCGGCCGACAGCGACAGCGTGCCGTTTCTCGCCATGACGATTTGACGGGCCATTGTTTCCCCGACCGTCCCGGCGAGCTCCTCTTCGGACGCCCGGTGCAAAATCGCCATTTCGGTGCCGAAACGCTCCAGAAGCTTTTTCCTCGTGGCTTTTCCCAGGCCCGGAATGAACTCGAGCGGCACCTGATAATGATAATTTGGCCGTCCGTCCGGCTGCACGGGCTGTTTTCGGTCGGCGATGTCCAGGATCCGGTCGAGCACCCCCTGCACTTTTTTCAAGCTGCCGCAATGGGGGCAGGCTCCCGTCATCGCCTCCTCCCCGTCAAGGATGCGGCTGCAGCCGAGGCAGTAAGTCCGGTGGTACTTCCCGAGCCGGGGGTTCAGGCCGAAATTGGCCGTCACGCGGCGTCCCTCCGATTGGTCCAGCGCCATCGCGAATTCGCGGAAGCCCGGCTCGGCAAGCCGGATCCGGTTGTACTCCCTGCCGATTTTGCCCAAGGAATGCGCGTCGGAATTCGTGACGAACGTAAACCGGTCCAGCTCGGATATCAGCCCCGCCATCTCCGAATCGGCGCTAAGCCCGAGCTCCACGCCGCTTACCATGTCCAGGTCCAGCACGTCGGACATCCGCGGCGCCACATTGCCGTAGATTCCTTTGTGCGGGGTAAACACGTGGGCAGGGATCATGATGCCGCCCCTGGCGTAAATTTCCTCCTGCAGTTTCCGCGCCGTCACGTAAATCCGTTGGGAACTCAGATTGACGTTTTTCATATGCCCGGCCATCCAATCGGTGAAATGACTCATGACCGCCAGGTCCGGAAAATAGGCAAGGAGATGGGCCGCCCCTTTTCCTTCCTCATAGATTTCGATTTCGCTGCCCAAGAGGATCGTCGTTCCGCGATAGGCGATGCCGCCGCCGGGAAGTTCCGTCATTTCGCCGGATTCCAGGCAGTCGATGATATCCTTTTGCACTTCGGGCGAATGGCAGTCGATGATGCCGATCAAATCCATGCCTTTGCGGCCGGCGGCCTCTTTGGCGATATTCGCGAACGTCAAGTCCTTGCTTCCGCTTATTTTTACGGCCTGTCCGGAAGTCGTCCGACCGATATGGATGTGCAAATCGGCATAAAATTCCTTCAATGTTGGGCGGGGATCTCCTGGTGTCATGCTGCCGTCAGGTAACGTCATATCCGGAACTCTCCCGTCAGCTGCTGCAGCTTCCAAGCATAAACCGCCATGATCGTTTTGGCATCGCTGATTCTCCCCGATTTCACGGCCTCCAGCGCTTCTTGCAAGGTCATCTCGTAAAGCTCGAGAAATTCATCCTCGTCCGGTACGGCTTCCCCGCTTTCCAGCCCTTCCGCTACATATAAATGGATCAACTCGTCCGCAAAACCCGGCGAAGTGTAAAACGAATGCAGCAGCCGGATTTGTTGGCATGTATACCCCGTCTCCTCCTGGAGCTCCCGTTTGGCCGCTTCAAGCGGATCTTCTCCTTTTTCGAGCTTCCCGGCCGGTATTTCCAGCTCGCAGCGCCCCATGGCCTGCCGGTATTGATCGACCAAAATGATTTTGTCGTCATGGATCGCCAGCACCGCCACGGCGCCGGGATGCCTCACGATTTCCCTGGAAGCCGTGCCGCCGTCCGGCAGCTTGACCGTGTCGATTTGGAGCGAAATGATGTTGCCCTCAAATACGGGTTTCGTGGAAACCGTGACTTCGTCGAGTTTTGGATTCGAATATGAAATTGGTTTCAAAGCGTCTCTCTCCTTGATCCGGCTTTGCAAACGTCCTCTATGGTTTCTATGAAATTTGCAAGCCCTATATTTTAAAAACAAGCATGTTTGAACAGACTGACACATATGGTGTTATTATAACAAACTTCACGCAGGAAAGAAGGAGAGCCCCTTATGAAGAGCTACCGCACGGAGACCTCGATCCATATGGTTGGTCAAGCCTGGCAGATCCGGATCATGCTGAAACAGTGGATGAAAGAAACCGAACCCCGCGCCCCTCTAAGCGCGATACTCGGGAGAGAAGCGGCCTTAAGACGCACGGATGCCGGATCGCGGTGATCCCGAATATGGAAAAGATATAAAAAAATGTGAAAATTGTCATGGTTTTTTGGATTTTCTCGTTTTTTTTGCTCGTCCCCTATAACCATTTCATATTTGCGTTGTTTTATATAACGGAGGGTCTCGTATGAAGAAAGACCAAGCATTGTCCCTGCTTCAAACCAAACCTGAATCTTCTACGTTTCATTACAAATCAGGATTATGGTATCGCACGCGCGGAATGGATGCCGCTGCTCTTTCGTGTTTCGAGAAAGCCCTTTCGATCACCAGGTCCGGCGAGAAAACGGCGGATCCTTCATTCGACGAATCCTTGTGCTGGATGGAATACGGCAGGCTGCTGAGGCAGCTGGGCCGCCATCATGAAGCAGGAATGGCTTTCCGCGAATGTCTCGCAAGGAAGCGGCACATCCCGGAAGCACTCGCGGAAATCGGATTGCTTCTCCGCCGGTCGGAAATAAGCGACGGGGATCTCCGGATCCGGTTAACCGCGGTCGCCTCCGAATTCATCGAAGATCCGGCGCTTCATGTAGCGGAAACGCTTTGGGCGCTAGGAGCTTATGCTTCCGCTGCCGAACTCTATGCTTCCCTAAGCCCTCCTGAAAGATATACCGACAGAAACCTGGCCCAATACATTTTATGCTTAATATATATAAATCAATTCAAAGAAGCGCTGTCCCTATTATCACGAAAAACCATGCAGCAAGATCGCGTGCTTCTGATTACTGCCCGGCATAGGATCAGAACCGCGGAAGCCATCCATGTATGCAAACTGTGCCTGCATGGTAAGAACGGAGGAGATATCGGCATGCCTGCTTTATCACGCTACGAAGCTTTGGAAACCGCCAAAACCGCCATTGCCCTCGGCAAAGTGGAAGAAGCTTTGGCTATTTTGTCCAGTCCGACGGAGCATGAATACCATGAGCTCATTTATACCTTGTACAAGCAAGGATACCGCGAGCTTGCCGCTTCGCGGATCGCCGGGATGGAACAGCTCCCCTTGTACGACCGCAGCCAGATTTCCCTTGAACTTTGCTTCATCGCCGCGGAAATCCAATACGACGAAGGAAATTACGAAACGGCGGCTTCCATCTTTGAGGCCATTTACAACACGGATCCCAACCATTCGGCTTCGAGGTTCGGCGCGGCCTCCTGTTATTTGCAACAAACGAAAAAATCGCTGATGGCCCGGCTCGAAAACACGATCGTCGGCAGCGAGCATTTTCTCCAAATCGAACGTTATCTGAACAACATTACCCGCGCGCTGCACATTTTGAATATTACGGAATGGCACACCCGTTGGACACCTGCCCAGATGCGCAATCACGGAGCGTCTTCCGCCGTTATGCTGCATTAGGCCGCAAGAAGAGAGGGGCCCGTTAAAAAAGGCTGTTACCGCGGCATGGCATGCCGGCCGGTAACAGCCTTTGGTTGGTTGGGCCTTATTTCGTCGTCTCGCGGACAATGCTGATGACCATTTCCGCCGCTTTGACCATGTCCGCCGCGCGGATTCGTTCTTTGGTGGTATGGATGTTCTCGTAACCAAGCGCCAAATTGACGGTCGGTACCCCCATGCCGTTAAAAATGTTCGCGTCGCTGCCGCCGCCGGAATGGAACGTGCGGCTCGGAAGCCCGATATTGGCAATGGCCCGCTGCGCCAGCTTCACGACGTCGTCGTTTTCGTCGAAGTTGAACGCCGGGTAGACGATTTCGCTGATAAATTCGCAGGTCGCGCCGCATTCCTGAACGGCGCTTTCAAGCGCTTCGCGCATATGTTCGATTTGCCGTTCGACTTTGTCCTGCACGATGCTGCGGGCTTCCGCGTCGATTTCGACGTAATCGCAAACGACGTTGGTCGCGCCGCCGCCGGCGAATTTTCCGATGTTGGCCGTCGTTTCATGGTCCAATCGTCCGAGCTTCATCCGGGCGATCGCCTTGGAAGCCACCTGAATCGCGCTGATGCCGTCCTCCGGATTTACGCCCGCATGGGCCGATTTGCCGAAAATTTTCATCTTCATTTTCGCCTGCGTCGGAGCCGCTACCGCAATGGCGCCGATCTCCCCGTTGGAGTCGATGGCGTAGCCAAGGTCCGCATCCAAATATTTCGGATCCATGGAGCGGGCCCCCAGCAGGCCCGATTCCTCCCCGGCCGTAATGACGAACTGGATTTGTCCGTGTTCGATGTTCTGCTCTTGAATGACTTTGATGGCTTCGAACAGGACGGCGATCCCCGCTTTATCGTCGGAACCGAGAATCGTCGTGCCGTCGCTTGTGATCCAGCCGTCCGCGCCGAGCTGCGGCTGAATTCCTTTGCCGGGCGCCACCGTATCCATATGGCATGTAAAGAACAGCTTCGGAGCTTTGACACCCGGCGTGCCTGCCATGGTGACGATCAAATTCCCCGCCCCGTGGCCCGTTCTGCTCTTCGAGTCATCTTCGGTCACGCTCAGCCCGAGATCCGAAAATTTTCTTTTCAGGACTTCCGCGATCTCTTCCTCATGACCCGTTTCGCTGTCCACCTGGACGAGCTCCATGAATTCTTCCACCAAACGGTCTTGTCTGATCATTGGACTTTCCTCTCTCCCTGCGTTTAAGTTACAATAAACATAGCTGTCCTAACATCAAAATGACATGTTATCCAAGCTAATACATCATCTATCGAAAAAGGAGTAGCTATGCAAAACAAGAAATGGTTTCGCGTGTTTGTTTACCTGATGCTGTTCGCCATGTTCGGCTCCGTCATTTTCGGAGTGGTCGAATCCCTGATCGCCCGCTGATTCAGCGGGCCGAACCCGGGACGGTGCCGGCGACCGCCTCGTAACGAAAAACCTCCGCAAAAAAAGGCACGATCTCCTCGGCAACCTGTTCCACGCTAAACGTCTTGCCGGTACAACCTTCAAGCGATGTAACGCCGTATTCCTGGATGCCGCAAGGAATAATTCCGGAAAAGCCCTGCGTTTCGATGCCCGCTTTAATGTTGAAAGCGAAGCCGTGGCTGGTGACGAATGCCCGGCGGCTGCGGCATTTATTGAATTTGACCCCGATGGCACATACCTTCAAGTCCCCGACCCATACGCCCGTATATTCGGGCTTGCGGCCGGCGTCGATGCCATGGTGCTTTAAGTAATTGATGATGACTTGTTCCAGGTTGCGCAAGTAAGCGTGCAAATCCAGCCCTTCCCCCTCCAAAACAAGCAAGGGGTATCCGACCAGCTGGCCCGGCCCGTGGTATGTAATATCGCCGCCGCGGTCGATTTCGAACAAACCGATGCCCTTTTCCTCCAGTTCTTCCTTGCTGAGCAGCAAATGCTCCGGATGTCTTTGGGATCCGATGGTATAGGTTGGCGGATGCTGCAAAAGCAGCAGGGTATCCTGCTGCTCTCCAAGGTCAATGCTTTTTACGATCGATTTTTGCAAATCCCATGCTGCATCATAACCCATCATCGGCGTATAGGAAACATGAAGTTCTTTGCCCATACCGAAATCACGTCCTCTCCAGATGATGAATGACTGCCTTTTCATGCACTTTCTTAATACACTTTCGTATCCAGCGTATACGCTTCGATGTTTTCCTTCACCCGCTGCAGGAACCGTCCGCAGATGACGCCGTCGAGAATCCGGTGATCCAGCGACAAGCAAATGTTGGCCATCGAACGCACCGCGATCATGTCGTTAATGACGACCGGACGTTTCACGATCGATTCGAACGTCAAAATGGCGGCCTGCGGGTAGTTGATGATCGGATACGACAGGATGGACCCGAAGGAACCGGTGTTGTTCACCGTAAAGGTGCCTCCCTGCATATCCTCCAGCTTCAGCTTGCCTTGACGGGTTTTGGTCGCAAGCTCTTCGATTTCCCGGGCCAGGCCCGCAATATTTTTCTGATCCGCCCTTTGGATGACCGGCGTCATGACCGAATCCTCCGTGCCTACGGCCAGCGAAATGTTGATATCGCGTTTTACGATGATTTTGTTGACGGCCCAAACGGAGTTCATGATCGGGTAATCTTTGATCGCATTGACGACGGCTTTCAGGAAAAACGCCAGATACGTTAAATTATACCCCTCCCGCCGTTTAAATTCATCCTTCAGTTTGTTCCGGAGCAGCACGAGGTTGGTCACGTCCACTTCAACCATCGTCCATGCATGCGGAATTTCGGATACGCTTTGGCGCATGTTGGTCGCAATCGCGTTGCGGAGCGGCGTCACGTCAATCAGCGTTTCGCGTTCGCCTCTTTCCACCTCGATCGGCGGAATTTTCGGCGATTCAGACATATGCAGGCCGGAATTTCTTTCGGATACCGGCTGAACCGGAATGTATTGCTCCGGCGTGACGGCCGGATCGGCGTGCGGCAAATCCTTGAACGGCGACGGAGCTTCCGCCCGGGCAGGCGCTGCTTCGGGAGCTTGCGGCTGCCGCGGAGCAGCCCCTCCCTTTTCCACGTACGCAAGGACGTCCTTGCGCGTGATTCGGCCGCCCATTCCCGTTCCCTGGATTTGGTTCAGATCGACGCCATGCTGCGCGGCGAGCGTCTGCACGGCCGGCGAATAGCGGTTTCTCATGGACTGATCGCCTGCGGCAGCGGCGGAAGTAACGTTCGAAACCGCCGAAGCCGTTTGCGGCGTTGGTTCGGCGGAAGCCGGAGCCCCGCCGGCGACGGCCATGCGGCAGATGATTTCGCCGACGCTCACGTTTTGGCCTTCCTCCGCGATCAACTCCACCATCACGCCATCGATGGTCGATGGAATTTCCGCATTGACTTTATCGGTCATGACCTCGCAGATCGGCTCGTACTGTTCGACTTTTTCTCCCGGCTGCTTGAGCCATTTGGCAATCGTCGCCGAAACCAGCGATTCGGCCAGCTGCGGCATCACCACATCGGTTAACTTTTGATTTTCAGACATATTTTCACCCCTAAGCTTCCCCTAGTAGATTGCCAATTGTCGCATGGCTTCCTTCACTTTGTCTTTGCTCAGCATATAAAACTTCTCCATCGGCGGGCTGATCGGCATGGCCGGCACGTCCGGGCTGCAGCAGCGCATGATCGGCGCATCCAGGTCGAAAAGGCATTCCTCGGAAATGATGGCCGCCACCTCGGCGCCGACGCCGCCGGTTTTGTTATCCTCGTGGACGATCAGCACCTTGCCCGTCTTGCGGGCTGCTTCGATGATGATGTCGCGGTCCAGCGGCTGCAGCGTGCGCAGATCCAGGATATGGGCGGTAATGCCTTCTTCTTTTTCGAGTTCTTCGGCAGCCTGCATGCAAAAATGCAGCGGCATGCTATAACCGATGACGGTAATGTCTGCCCCTTCGCGGAGCACATTCGCTTTGCCGATCGGCACGGTATAGTCATCCAAAGGCACGTCGCCTTTGATCATTTTGTAGCATTTTTTGTTTTCGAAAAACAACACCGGATCGGGATCCTGGATCGCGGCTTTCAGCAGCCCTTTGGCGTCATAAGCCGTAAACGGAGCGACGATCTTAAGGCCCGGCGTCCCGAAGAAAATGGATTCCGGGCATTGGGAGTGGTACAACCCCCCGAAGATTCCGCCGCCGATGGGCGCCCGGACGACGACCGGACAGCTCCAGTCGTTGTTGGAGCGGTAGCGGATTTTGGCCGCTTCGTTAATGATTTGGTTGGTAGCCGGCAGCATGAAATCGGAGTACTGCATTTCCGCGATCGGCTTCATGCCGACCATCGCTGCCCCGATCGCTACGCCTGCAATGGCGGATTCGGCCAGCGGCGTATCAAGCACCCGGTCTTCGCCGAACTGCTCGATCAAACCTTTGGTGGTCGTAAACACGCCGCCTTTCACGCCCACATCCTCGCCGAGAACGAATACGGATTCGTCCTTCTCCATCTCTTCTTTCATCGCGAGACGAATCGCGTCGATATATTCCATTACTGCCATGCCTTTTCCCCCTCTTCACGATCGTCCGCATAGACATGCAGCAGCGTTTCTTCCGGCTTCGGATAAGGCGCGTTGTCCGCAAATTCGGTCGCGTCCTTGATCTCGAGCGAAATTTGCTCCTGCAAATCGGCGTCTTTGGATTCGTCCCAAATGCCGCAGCCGATCAAATAGGCTTTGAAACGGGCAATGCCGTCCTTTTTCCAATTCTCCTCGACTTCCTCTTTCGTCCGGTAAGCCAAATCGTTGTCGGAGGTGGAGTGCGGGGACAGGCGGTACATCATCGCTTCGATCAGCGTCGGCCCTTCGCCGCGGACCGCCCGCTCGCGGGCTTCCTTGACGGCCTTATAAACCGCAAGCGCGTCGTTGCCGTCGACCCGGAATCCCGGAAATCCGTACCCTAGCGCGCGGTCGCTCACTTTGCCGCCGATTTGCTTGTGCGCCGGAATCGAAATCGCATATTGGTTGTTTTCGCATATTACGATGACGGGAAGTTTGTGAACCCCCGCGAAGTTCAGGCCTTCGTGAAAATCGCCCTGGTTGCTGGAGCCTTCGCCGAAAGTAACGAACGAAACGATATCCTGCTTTCTCATTTTCGCGGAAAGCGCGATGCCGACCGCATGGGGAACCTGCGTCGTAACCGGGCTGGACCCGGTCACGATGCGCAGCCTTTTGCTGCCGAAATGCCCCGGCATCTGGCGTCCGCCGCTGTTCGGGTCTCCCGCTTTCGCAAAGGAGGACAGCATCAATTCGCGCGCCGTCATGCCTACGGCCATGACGAACCCGTAATCGCGGTAATACGGCAGGAAATAGTCCCGCTCGCGATCCAACGCAAAGGCGGCCGCTACTTGTGCCGTTTCCTGCCCGATCCCCGAAACGTGGAAATTGATTTTGCCTGCGCGCTGCAGCAGCAAATTGCGCTCATCGAATTTGCGTGCGAGCAGCATATATCTGTACATGTCAATCACTTGTCCGTTGCTGAGTCCAAGCTGCTCATGTTCATGCCCTGTTCCAACAGTACCTTGTTCGCTCATGGTAGGTACCTCCTTATTAATAAAGCCTTAGGCCAAATTCTTAACCTGATATTAAAACCTGGTACTAAGACTTGGGTTAACTTTATTATAATCCTTTCCGCACCAAAAAGAAAAGAAGGTTTTTAATTTTTTGCTCGGGCTGAAACGATGTCCAGCAACGGGGCGTTACATGCCGATGGATAATCCGTCCACGGCCAGCATGCCTTCGCCGATGATTTCGGAAAGCGTCGGATGCGGATGCACCAGCTGGCCGACCTCCCATGGCGTCGCATCCAGCAGCTGGGCCAAAGCGGCTTCGCTGATCAAATCCGTCACATGGGCTCCGATCATCTGTACGCCGAGAATATCGTTGCTATTAGCATCAGCCACAACCTTAATAAACCCGTCTTTGCTGCCGTGAACCAACGCCTTTCCGATCGCCTGGAACGGGAATTTGCCGACTTTGACCTCATGGCCTTTCTCGCGGGCTTCCTTCTCCGTAATGCCGATGCTGGCAACCTCCGGCCGCGTGTATACGCAGCGCGGAATCAAATGAGGCTGGACGGGGTGAACCGGTTCTCCCGCCAAATGATTGACCGCCGCAATGCCTTCATGGCTTGCGGCATGGGCCAGCTGCAGGCCTCCGATCACGTCCCCGATGGCGTAAATATGCGATTCCCCGGTTTGCAAAAATTTGTTCACTTCAATAAAACCGCGTTCCACGCGCACATCCGTGTTCTCCAGCCCGATATTCTCCACGTTGGCTTGACGGCCGACCGACACCAGTATGCACGAAGCGGTTAACGTCTCGTTTTGCTCTCCTTTGCGCATGCCGATGGTGACCTGTCCATCCTTGGCCTGGTATGTATCCGGTTGTACCGTGCTTCCCGTATGAACGGCAACCCCGCGTTTGGTCAGCAGCTTCTGCAGCTCCCGGGCGATGTCTTGATCCTCGGCCGGCAAAAGCTGGTCGGCCGCTTCGACGACGGTCACCCGGACTCCGAAATCGCTAAGCATGGAAGCCCATTCGACGCCGATGACGCCGCCGCCGACGATGATGATGGATTCCGGCAGCTCTTCCAGAAGAAGCGCGTCGTCGCTCGTCAGCACGTAGCGGCCATCCGGCTCAAGGCCCGGGAGCGTGCGCGGACGGGATCCGGTTGCGATAATCAAGTTCGCCGGAACCACCGTCTCCATTTCGCCGTCCGCCAGTTCAACGGCTACCGCGCCGCTTTTTGGCGAAAAAATCGACGGGCCGGTGACGCGCCCTTTGCCATGGATCACCTGAATTTTGTTTTTGCGCATCAAGTACTGCACCCCTTGGTGAAGCTGGTCGACGATCGCCGTTTTCCGGTTCTGCACCTTGGAGAACACCAGCGTCGCGCCCGCGGTCTCGATGCCGTAACTTTCGCTGTCGCGGATTTCGGCATATACCTCGGCGCTGCGCAGCAATGATTTGCTAGGGATGCAGCCCCGGTGCAGACAGGTCCCTCCGAGCTTGTCCGCCTCAATGATCACAACCTGTTTGCCGAGCTGCGCCGCCCGGATCGCCGCCACGTATCCGCCGGTTCCTCCGCCGAGCACCGCCACATCGCATGTTATTGTCATGTCCATCCCCCACATTTATCCATAAATTTTTATCCATGCTGATCGTTTGTCGTGAACGGTCTCCCTCACCCGGGAACACCGTGATGTTTTATCTTTTCTATTTTACTCTCTTTTTCCTCCTTTACAAACAAACCCCCGGCGAAATGGACAGAAGTTCTTGAAAACGGTATGATAGGATTAAGCAAAATCGAATGACAGAAAGGGATATTCCGTATGAAATTAGTCATTTCCCGCTTTATTGCCATTCTAATCCTCGTCATCCCCGGATTGATGGCGGTGACAGGTTTTTTATTTATGAAAGACGCCGTATTTGCGTTTTATTCGGTCCATGGGGATGCAAGCGTCGCCCATCCTTCCTTTGAATGGGGGCATTTTTTGCTTGGCCTTCTCTTGTTCCTTGCCGGCATGACGTTTCTTGGCGGATGGATTTTGTACCGGGACCGCAAGCGGAATTACGTCGGACCCAGGTTTAAGGAGAAACGCAAACCCAAGCCGCCCGCCCAGCCAACCTCATAATAAGACGATGACAAAACCCCGCCAAGCTGCGATTCAAGGCGGGGTTTGCTATATTTTACGGGCGGGATAAGCCGTTTCATTCGATCCGTTATCCGATTCGCTGGCGATGAGCTCCAGTGCCTCGTCTTCCCGCTCTTCCCTCTCTTTATTGCCAAGCACCGGATAGTCCGTCAACGTCGTGCTCGTCAAAATGACCTTCAGCTCATTGTTGCGGTTATAAATCAAGGATTCCACCACAAAAAAACCCGAAAGGAGCCCTCCGATCACAGCGATCTGCTGCGGGCTCAATTTCGGCCGCGCCGAGGTTCGCAGGAGCCGTTTTTTCGGCAATGCCTGGGCCTTGCGCGACGGTTTTTTCTTGGAACGGCTCATCTCATCACCCCGCCGACAGTTCTCGTTCTACCTTGTAACAGCATATAGCGGCAATGGGGATTGTGTGTATCGGTTCCGCCAAATTACCTCTCGGGAATTCTCGGCAGCCATGTTTCGAAGCGAAGCCGGGGTTACGCATAGTCATTCATATAAGGCGTCCCGCAGTTTGCTCGACATTCGCGATTCCTTGCTGGAGCTCTTTAATATCCTGTTCCGTAGCGCGTGATTTTGCCGGTGAAGCTCGTTCATCTCCTGCAGCATTTCTTCTATCAACTGTTTGGCTTCCGGAATCCGTTCAAGCTCCGGCGATAACGCAGATATTCTCTCCCGGAATTCCACCAATTTCTCTTTCATCGCGACCTTCCTCCGTGTGCATATGTACTCATCTCTTTAACCTTACCACTTTCAGCCGGGCCAACGCCAGCGTCCCAAATGTCTATAGCCACCCCCAACAGATTATGGTACTCTATAAAAGCCGCTATTTTTCGTGATTTTTCATCCAGCGATGAAAATACCTGGTTTTTAAGCGGGAAAGGAGCATAAAGGTGAATAAAGGACGGATTACCGTAATCACGGGCCCCATGTTTAGCGAAAAATCGGGTGAATTGATCCGCAGATGCCAAAAACTCGTGCAATATGGACGGAAAAAGCTGGTTGCCTATAAGCCGGCGGAAGATCAGCGTTACGCCAAGGATGAAATTGTCAGCCGGATCGGCTACCGTCTTCCGGCCATTTCCATTCCAAGGCATCTGACGGACGAGCTTCTTGCCCGGATTTATAAAGAAACGGCCGATGCGGATGTCGTCGCATTCGATGAAGTGCAATTTTTCAATAAACCGATATTGGGATTGGTCGAGGAACTCGCCTACCGCGGAAAACATGTCATCGTCGACGGCCTGAACATGGATTACAGGGGAAAAGAATTCGGTTATATCGGCGGCCTGCTCGCGATGGCGGATGACATCCAGCAGCTCACCGCATTTTGCGCCGTTTGCGGCAGCCCCGAGGCTGTTTTCACCCAACGCATCGTCAACGGCAAGCCAGCGCCGCTCGGCTCGATCATTCTGATCGGCGATTCCGACGATTACGAGCCGCGCTGCCGACATTGTTTCGTGCCTCCCCATAAAGTGCAGTGATTTGATGCCAGGGGACTCTTCAAGAAAATGGCATTGACAGCGGCAAACGAGAAGCGTAAACTCGTCTTTTGTAAATGGTTAAACAATCTTTAACCAAAAAGGGGAGGCCATAGAAATGAAAAAGATCTTTTCTCTGATCGCCGTCGCAGCTCTTTCCGCCACGGTGTTAGCCGCATGCGGCAATAACGATTCCGGCTCCGGCAGCGCAAGCGATTCTTCTTCTTCCGCTAGCGGAGACGTGAAAGAAATTACCGTCAACGCCAAAAGCTTTGAGTTTTCGCCAAACGAAATCAAAGTGAAAAAAGGCGAAAAAGTGAAACTCACGTTGAAAAACACCGACGGTGCGCATGGTTTGGAAATTCCAGACTATAACGTAAACCTGCAAAAAGACGGCTCCGTAGAATTTACGGCCGACAAAGCCGGGACGTTCGACTTCGATTGCTCCGTCATGTGCGGTGCGGGTCACAGCGATATGAAGGGCAAACTGATCGTTGAATAATCGATTTCATAGAAAAAACCACCTTCTCAGGTGGTTTTTTTCTGTGTTAATCGTCCCATACGTCATCCATCAATGTTCGGATTTCCTTGGTGCGTTGCGCGGTTAAAGCCCGATTCGGAATCCATTGCTCACCGTTCCATTCGACCACGTCGCCACTTTTCGCGGAGACGTCCACTTTCGTCCTGGGCACGGCTTCCACATGTCCATCCCGCTCGATCTTGCAAAATCCGCCTTCAAAACCTTCGATAATTCCGGTCATGCTTTTCATATGTCCCACTACCTTTCCGTGGAAATCTGAATCGAGCTGCCATCCGAATCGACTTCAACCGTTCCTTGTCGATCATTGCGGAACACCTCAACGCCCTGCTTCTGCAGGCGGCTCAAAATCGCGCTTTTCGGATGGCCGTAGGTGTTGCCTTTTCCTACCTGGATCACGGCATATTTCGGATTTACTTTTTTCAAAAAACTCAAGGTTGTCGAAGAATTCGAGCCATGGTGGCCGACAAGCAGCACGTCCGCCTGCAAATCCGCCCCCGAGGCGATCATGTCTTTTTCGCTTGCGCTTTCGGCATCGCCGGTCAATAGGAACGACGTCTGTCCGTACGTGACCTTGACGACGGCGCTCATGTTGTTTGAATCGTCATAACTGCGGGTCGGGGCCAGCATGTCCACGTGCACCTCATCGTCGAGGTCCCAAGACAGGCCCGCTTTTGCCGTTTTAACCTTCAGCCCTTTATTTTTGATCGATTTTAATACGGATTCGAATGTTTTGGTATTGGATTGAACTTTCGGCATGTAGATCGTTTCGACGGGGATCTGGTCGATCACTTTATCGAGCCCGCCGATATGGTCGGCATCCGGATGCGTTCCGATCACGACGTCCAATTTGGAAATATGGTACTGCTTCATGTAATCCAGCATCACTTGTTCTTTATCATTATTCCCCGCATCGATGAGCATCGTTTTTCCCGACGGCGTCACCAGCAGCTGCGAAGCTCCTTGCCCCACGTCCAGAAAATACACTTTGAGCTTTTGTCCTGCCGTCGAAACCGGCGTCCCGGTGTCCGGCAAACCGACGGAGCATCCCGAAAACACGAACAAAAACATGCCCGCCAGCATGGCCATAAATACGTATGTAATTCTTGATGATTTCATATACTTCCTTTCCTGCGTTTAGGAGCTGTATTCCGGATACAGTTCGAAGGTGGCGCTCCCGGCCTGCAGCTGGCCATTTTTGAACGTATATGTCACTGTCAGGTCTCCCACGAATTCCGCAGGCGAAATTTGCACCGCAGTCGTAGCGGTTAACACGCCGCCTGAAACGGTATACTGCATGATGCTTCCGATTTGCGGCCGCCCGTTCAACCCGGTACGATCCGTTAAAATGAGCGCATATGGAACTTGATACGATTGCCCCTGAACGTTCAGCGTAAGCCCTTGGCCGTTAAAACTCCCGTCAAACTGCTTCAAAAACGCCGTATTGGCATCTTCTACCGGTATCCTGTCGCCTTCTGAATTATACACAACAACGTCGGAACGGTAAACTCCGGTGCCGTATCCGGTTGTCAAAATAACGACGGACTCCTTGTTGCCGTCCCCGTTCACGTCTTCGCAAATGATTTGCGGAGCATAGGTCGGATTCGTCACGTTATAACCGGGCAGGCTGCGGCTGAAAGTAGGTGTTTCAAGTTTTAGATGGTCGTAGGTTCCCTCGTTTGTTTGGATTCCTGTCATATGTATGGTGTGATCGTCGGATTCGGCGATAGTCTCCTCGGGCGTTTCAATTTCCGATTGGAGGGCATGGTCTTGATTATTCATCGTGTCATGGCCGGCATCGTCCCGTAAAAGCAGCGAGACTTCTCCGTTTGCTTGTCGGACGGCGTGTGACGCCACCGGATCTGCAACGGGCAACCCTTGTTTTATAACATGATCCTTGGCTAAGGTAATTATCGAAGTCGCAGAACATATGGCGATAACTGCGGCTGCCGCAATGATCCATTTTTTGCTCGTCAACGTGAAGCTCCTCTCTTTGGTCGCACAGCTTCATTGCAAGCCAGCATCTCTATCTTCATATTATGTTGTTTTCAAGAGCTTATCCAGCCAAAAATTTGTAACCTTTGGACCATATCCAGGGGACGCGTTTATGAATATAGACTTATTTCCTTATTATTCCTCTTTGGCGGCCAAGGAATTGCGGATATCTTCGAAAGCAACCGGCTTGTAATCAAAGTGCTCCACGCAGGCATTGAAGTAATGCAATCCTTCGTATTTCTGGCTGTGAATATGTCCATGAATGTTGACGTAAGGCATATGTTTATTCATGTAGAGAGGTTCGTGGGACAAAATGTAGAAAGATTCGTAGACGATAGGATATTCGCTCACCTCGTCAAAACCGGCATCCAGCCACCAAGTTTTGCTCCGCCCCCGGTCATGGTTGCCCAGGATGAGGAATTTTTGTCCGTTCAGCCGTTCCACGATCGCTTTCGTTTTTTCTTTATTGTAAAAAGAGAAATCGCCGAGGTGAAACACCCTGTCGTTCTTGGCAACGACCGCATTCCATTGGCGGATCATATAGTCATCCATTTCTTCTGCGGATGCAAACGGTCTCGACTCAAAATCGATGATTTTTTGATGGCCAAAATGATGGTCCGAAATGACAAATACGCGGTTCATGCTTGATCCCCCTCCTGGTTCATTTCTCCTCATAACATATTTTTACCATAAATATGTACAAACTGCCAATTAAACTAATGAAGCCGCCATGCATTGGCGGCATCTTTTACGGATCGTGCGGCAGCAGCGATTCATACATCTTAGACGCCATTTCAAGTTAAGAACACTCTGCCTAATAAGGTGGTTTTCAGGCCGGGCGTTTCTTTGTTTTGTCGCCGATGAGCTTCTCATTTTCAGTATTTCTCTGCAATCGCCCCTAAAACCGCGGCACGTACGTATTTTTTTTCTTGTAAAGCCCGCAAGGCTTCCGGACTCCCCGTCACGACAACGCCGATAGAATGCACATCGTCTTTTGCCGGCTCTTTTTTGCCGCCTCTTAATTGATTGAAAATTTGCGTGTATTCCCAATCATAGTTTCCGTTCAGCTTCAATCCTTCTTTAACGTATTCGATAAATTTGCCCTCATCATTTTCCCATGTGTCCTCCCGATCGGCGTAGGCCGCATAGCCATATACGTTAGGACTGATGAGAGGCAGGGCCGGCGGGCCGTTCATAAATTTGATGTATTCGGGTGTATATGTATCTACCCAGAACCAACGGGCATGTACGCCGGAAGGGAGCATATCGCGGATTTCTTTTGACGTGTAGGCATGATCGAGCGAGATAGCCATCTCTACTTTTTTCCCGGCATCGATCTGATCCAGCTTGTTCAACTCGTTCAGCAAATCGGGATAATGTACTTCCGGGTGAAAAAACATCAGTTCCCTCTGTCCGTTCATGACGTTATAAGGTCTTGCCATATTCAGTTTCTCCATGTCTGGATCATTAACGTTTAATGGAGAATATCCGCCGACAAATTGCCCATATTTTCCAAAAACATTGTAATGAACTTTCACCTCGGCCCATGGCAGCGGCACGCCTTCGATGACTTTATATGTCCGATAGATTGCCGTTCCTCCTAACACGCTATCCAGTGATTGGCTTTCGCCAAGAAGAACATTAGGAGACGAAATTAATTGATAGTGATAAATGTCCGTAAGGGCTTGCTTCGCGCTGCGTGATAAGAGCATTTTGTCCGCAATGAGCAGCCCGACAATTACAACCATCGCACTCAAGACGGAAATCATAATATTTCGCAACATCGATTTCCTTTTCGTCTTTTTCAAAAGATTTCGAAAATGCTGCTCACTGTCCTTCTCCACAGCCTCAGAATAATCATTGCTCATCTTGTCGTTCTCCTTCATACATTTTTTTGAACATGTTTCGGGCCCGGTACAAGTCGGTTTTGACCCGCTCGGTTTTTACGTTCAACAATCTGCCGATTTCGTCGTAGCTCAAACCCAAATCGTACTTCAGGATAAGCATCTGTTTGTACTTTTGCGGAATCCGGTTCAGCAATTCCTTTACCCCCAGGCTTTTTTCCTTTCGCAAATAATGATCTTCCGGTGATGACTCATCCATGAATGATAAAAGCTCGAACGATACCGTTTTTCCTCGCCGGGTTTCCTTCCTGTATAGGTCATAATATTTATGCGTGGCAACTTTAAAAAGCCAGGAAATAAACTTTTCCGGTTTGATGGAATCGATATGCGTTATGCCTTTGAGCAACATGTCCTGCACGATTTCCTCCGCATCCGAAGGGTTTGCACCGATGCGCACCAAGTAGTGTTTAATGACTTTGCCTCTATGAAGCAGTTGTCTTATCAACTCGTCATCGATTATGATCCGCTCCTTTCCATTCTAATAACGATATGAAGCGGGGTTATGTATACAGGATCGTGAAATTAATAAAAAGACGTTACATGTTGCCACAAAAACACAAAAAGACGCCTTCCTGAAGTCAGGCGTCTCTTTAAATCTAATATATATGATTTCCGTGAAAAATTGGTATCCTCTTCTTTAGAGATCCTTTCAGCTCACCTTATGCTCAATTCTCAGCTTATCTGCAACCATCGCGATGAATTCGCTGTTGGTCGGCTTCGATTTGCTGATGTTGATGGTGTAGCCGAACAAGTGGCTGATGGAATCGATGTTGCCGCGCGTCCAGGCTACTTCGATGGCATGGCGAATGGCGCGTTCCACGCGGGAAGGCGTCGTTTTGAATTTTTCGGCGATGGCCGGATAAAGCGTTTTGGTGATAGCGCCCAAAATTTCGATGTTGTTGTACACCATCGTAATCGCTTCGCGCAAATATTGATATCCTTTAATATGCGCAGGCACGCCGATTTCATGTATGATGGACGTAATGTTCGCATCCAAGTTTTTGCCTTTGGCCATCGGAACGACATTGGATTTGATCGTCGAAGCCATGCTTACGTTTCCGGCCGTCACGTTTTGTCCGCCGACCAGTTGACGAATCCGGCTTGCGAGAACCTCCATGTCAAACGGTTTAAGAATGTAATACGATGCCCCAAGCTGAACCGCTCGCTGCGTGATGTTCTCTTGGCCGAAAGCAGTCAGCATAATGATCTTCGGCTGTGGAGACAAATTCATTTCCCGCAATCGTTCAAGAACACCCAAGCCATCAAGATGAGGCATGATAATATCCAAAATGAGTACGTCCGGAATTTTTCGCGAATCACCGATCATATTCAGGACTTCCTCGCCGTTATAGGCGATTCCAGTTACCATCATATCTTCTTGCTCCGTAATGTATTCAGCAAGCAAATTCGTAAATTCACGGTTGTCATCTGCCAACAAAACCTCGATTTTTTGCACTGGCTGCTTCCTCCTTAGAATCAAAATCCAATTTTTTTTCGTCTGAAATACTTTTCGACATCCCCATTTAAATTCCTTCTGTCGAAAATTATTTTTGTTTATTTTTTTTTGAAGTTGATTTATAATAAATATTTTTATTCAAAATTCACGCATTTTCTGCCAAAAACGACAAAAAATCTTAAGGCTAACTCGCCTTAAGATTCATTGTATCCCTTTGAGGTATGACGCCGGAATCCTGCAGCATCCATTCGATGAAGCATCCGTACCCCGACTTTGGATCGTTAACGAAGACGTGGGTGACGGCTCCGACCAGCTTCCCGTTCTGAACGATCGGGCTGCCGCTCATGCCTTGCACGATCCCGCCCGTCTTTTCGATCAGCTTGGGATCGGTAATGCGAATGACCAACCCTTTGGTAGCGGGCGCATCCTGTTTCGCGACATGAACGATATCCACCTTGAACTTTTCGACCTGCTGCCCGTCCACAACCGTTAAAATTTCGGCGGGCCCTTCTTTGACGTCTTGCGCGAACCCTACGGGAATTCCTTCTTTATAAAGGCTGTAATCAGGATTCTGATTCATCTTTCCGAAAATGCCGAAATGGGTATTGCGTTCAATGTTGCCCAGTACTTTACCGCCCTTTAAAAAATGAGCTCTTTTTTCTCCAGGTTCCCCGTCCTGCGATTTGGAGATCGAGGTGACGCTCGATTGTAAAATTTCACCGCTGCCCACCGTGATTGGGGTCTGCGTATTCATGTCCGTGATGACATGGCCTAAAGCGCCGTAAACTCCCTGTTCCGGAGCATAGAAGGTTAAAGTGCCGACACCTGCGGCGGAATCGCGAATATAAAGACCAAGTCTCCATTTTTGCTCGCTCTGGTCAAACGCAGGGGTTAATTTCGTTTTCATGATCTTTTCGCCCCGTTTGAAAGTGATTTCCAGAGGTTTTTTGCTCATCCCGGCTTCTTCGACGATTCGGGCGACTTTTGACATGTCTTTCAGCGGTTCGCCGTTAAAATGCGTCATTAAATCGCCTAACTGAATTCCGGCGTTTTCGCCGGGGGATACTCTTGTTGTCGGATCCACGTGCACCAGATGATGCCCCACCACCAGAATGCCTGCCGATTTGACTTTAACGCCGATCGTTTGACCGCCGGGGATCACTTTCAGACCGGGTATGACATGGACATTCACGGTTTTGAACGGAATTTTGCCGAACAACTTCAACGTTAATTTGGCGCTTCCGCTCTGTTGGGGCATCAGCTGAAGCGGATGCTGCGGAGAAACCTTCAGCGATGAAGCGGCGGAACCGTTCAGCTGAAGCACATCGGGACGGTCCACCGTAGCTTGTGCTTCCACCGGCATCGCCAGCTGAAAGGAGCTTTGATCGCCGGCAAACATCCTGATTTCGTTCGGAATCGACGCAAAACTTTTGACAGGTGCTGTCGTGCTGAAAAAAACCAGAAAGAAGACAATGAAAAGACCGAGCATTTTATTCCTGAGGCTGGAGTTCAATGGCTGTCACGCTCCCTTTTGCTTCTTTCGCTTGACGAAAAAGGTGGTCGCCAATTGCGTACCTTTAAGATTGCCCTGCCCCAAGTCTTTTATTACTGTCAATCATTACGCTGGTGCGGTTTTGACGGCCTTCCGCTCCTCCGCCAGCTTCAACATTTCTTGGGCATGATGGAGCGTTTTTTCGGTAATTTCGACGCCTCCAAGCATACGCGCAAGCTCTTCCACGCGCCCCTGGTCGGAAAGCTCCTCCACATGCGTCATCGTCCGTTCGCCTTCGATGTTTTTTTCGATCAAATATTGATGGTCCGCCATGCAAGCGACCTGCGGCAAATGCGTGATGGAGAATACCTGGCAGTTTTCGGCGAGTTTGTCCAGTTTTTCGGCGATCGATTGTGCAGCCCTTCCGCTGACCCCCGTATCCACCTCGTCGAAAATAAGCACCGGAATGCGGTCATGCCTTGCAAAAATGCTTTTCATCGCCAGCATCATCCGGGAAAGCTCGCCGCCGGAAGCGATTTTGCTTAACGGCCGCAGCGGTTCGCCGGGGTTGGGCGAGATCATGAATTCGGCGGTATCGATGCCCTGCCGCGTCAGCCTGATCCTTCTGCCGTCGACTTCCACGCCTTTAGGATCCTCGATCCGGTCGAAACGAACTTGAAGCGAAGTCCGTTCCATATGAAGGTCCTTTAACTCCTTTTCCACTTGGCCGGCCAGGTCGGCCGCGCACATTTGGCGGGCTTCGCTGAGCTCCTCAGCCGTTGCGATCAGCGCCGCGAGCAATTCGTCGCGCCGGGTTTTAAGCTCCTCCAAACGTTCGTCCTTGTTTTCGAGCGCGCTCGTTTCCTGCAAAATATTGTTGTAGTATGCCAGGATCTCGTCCACGCTCTCCCCGTACTTCCGCCGCAGGGAAGAAATCAAATCCAGCCGTTCTTCGACTTCGTCCAGGCGTTCGGGATTAAATTCGATGTCGTCGCGGTAGTTGCGGAGCTGAAAAGCGACGTCCTCCAGCTGGTAATACGCCGACTGCAGCTGCTCCAAAATCGGCTTCAGCTCTTTTTCGTCGTATTGCACCACGTCCTCAAGGCGCGATACCGCCGTACTGACGGCACCCAGTCCCTTCTCGCCGAAAACGAGGTCGTATGCGCCCGAAACGGAATCCATCATTTTCTCGCTATGGGATAGCTTGACCCGTTCTTCCATCAGCCATTCATCCTCGCCCGATTTCAAGGCAGCCGCCGAAATTTCCTCCAGCTGAAAACGGTACAAATCCAGCATCTGGTACGTTTTTTGGCTGTTCATCATCAGCTCTTTGTATTCCTTTTCGACTTTCGAAAACGAGGCATATTGCTCCTGATATGTTCTTTTGATCGGACCGATGACCGCTTCGCCGTACGTATCGAGAAGATGCAAGTGACGGTCGGCCCGCATCAGGTTTTGATGCTCGTGCTGGCCGTGGATGTTGATCAGCTGTTCCCCGATTTCGCGAAGCATCGTCAAATTGACGAGCTGCCCATTGATCCGTGCCGTGCTTTTCCCCTGCTGGTTCACCTCCCGGCGAATGATCAAATGCTCCTCGGGATCGGCCTGCACGCCCATCTGCTCGAGCGACGCCCATACGGGATGATTATGCTGCAGCTCGAAGCTCGCTTCGATTTCGGCTTTGTCGCAGCCGTAGCGGATCAGCTCGGCCGAACCCCGGCCGCCCGCGATGAGCCCCAGCGCATCGATGACAATCGATTTCCCTGCCCCCGTTTCCCCTGAAAGAACATGAAAGCCCGCATGAAAAGACACGTCGACCGATTCGATGACGGCCAAATTCCGAATACTTAATGTCAGCAGCATGGATTCAATCCCCCCATAAATATTGCCCGGTTTCCCTTATGAAATATAACTCATGATCAATTCGACCAAGCTTTCGCTGTCTTCGTTGGTGCGGCAAATCATCAAGATCGTATCGTCGCCGCAAATCGTGCCCATGATCTGGTTCCATTCCATGTTGTCGAGCAAAACCGCAATCGCGTTCGCCGTGCCGGGCAAACATTTCATGACCACCAAATTGTTGGTGTAATCGATATGGACGAAATTGTCCACGAGAGCTCGTTTCAGCTTTTGAAGCGGATTGTAGCGCTGGTCGGTCGGGAGCGAATATTTGTATCTTCCGTCGTCCATCGGCACTTTGATCAGCAGCAGCTCTTTGATGTCCCGGGACACGGTCGCCTGGGTCACCTGAAAGCCGGCTGCCCGCAGCGCTTCGACCAGCTCGTCCTGGGTTTCGATATCCTGCTGGGTAATGATTTCCCGGATTTTAATATGTCGTTGTCCTTTCATACATACCTCCTGGTAAAAGCTTATATTTATTCATCATATCCATTAGCGTCCTCTTCATCCCAGTCGAAATGGATGCAAGCCACCTCGTCGTTATCCACGTCGACGTATAACACGCCGCCGCAGCCCGGATACAGGAGAAAATAAGGAAGCAGCCTGTCCCGGATCGAACTGCCCGTCCATTCCATCGGAAGCCGGCTTCGGGCCACCTTGACCAGATAAAGAACGTTCTCGTCATTTCTTGCGATAAAATCGATGAAGAGACGGCTGTGAAAATCTTCCCCGTCCACATCGAACAACAGCGGGATTTTGATCTTGCCGCCCAGCACTTCATAACCTGCATTCTCCAGCATGTCCACCGCCGGATGATCAGGGATGTTCTCATTTATGGGCATGTCCGGCACGCGGGCGGGAAGGGGCCTAAAGAGCCACGTCCGAAGCCCATGCGCGATCCAAACCAACAACAGCAATCCAATCAGAAGCATGACGAGCCAATCCGCCCGTTCCTCCATTTCGATCACCTCGATGGTTTATTTCGCGGCAGCCGGAAGAAAATCCTTTATAACCGTGAATGAACCGCATAAATATCAATTTCAAGTCCATTATATACCAAACATACGTTCTTCTCAATTCACTTTTTGCGTTTCTTCGGTCATGAACGAAAAGAAACTCATCCCTTGGATGAGTTTCCCGTAAACGTATGCGAGGCTTCCGCCACGATGTCATGGACGAGCGGCTGCAGCACGGCTTCAAACTCTTCGGTGGATGTCTCGTTTGCACCGCCCTCTTGATCGCTCACATGCCAGTGGGCCAAAAATTCGATGTTGCCTTCCCCGCCGGTGATCGGCGAATACGTCAGCCCCTTCAGCTCGAATCCGAGTTCATGGGCAAAGCTCAAAATGTTCACGAGCACTTCGCGATGAACGGCCGCCTCCCGGACGACGCCCGATTTCCCGACCTTCTCCCTTCCGGCTTCGAACTGCGGCTTGATGAGCGCCGCAACGTCCCCGGGGCGCTGCAGCAGCGCCTTTAACGGAGGCAAAATGATCCGAAGCGAGATGAAGGATACGTCTATGCTCGCAAAATGGGGCGCGGGACCTTTCAAATCTTCAGGCGTCATATAACGGAAATTGGTTTTCTCCATTACGCAGACGCGCTCGTCGTTGCGCAGCGACCAGTCCAGCTGGTTCGAACCCACGTCGATCGCGTAAACGTATGCGGCCCCGTGCTGAAGGGCGCAATCCGTAAATCCGCCCGTGGAGGAGCCGATGTCCAGCATCGTTTTGCCCGCCAGATCAAGGCCGAATGTGCGAATGGCTTTCTCCAGCTTTAATCCGCCGCGGCTTACGTACGGATGAACGGCTCCTTTGACGCGGATGACCGTGTCCCTCGGAACCTTCATGCCCGCTTTTTCGATGCGTTCCTCGTTGGCGAGCACCAGGCCCGCCATGATGGCGGCCTTGGCTTTCTCGCGGCTATCGTAAAATCCCTGCTCCACCAGCAGGACATCAATCCGTTCTTTTGGCGAATTCATGATTATCTCCTGACTGTACGTTCCGCCTAGGAGGAGTACCCGGTTTTTCCGATCCCGAACGCATGCATAGACATCAGCTTTTTGATCTCCGCGCATACGTTCTCGGCGGTCAACCCGGTTTCCTGGCGCTGTTCTTTGACGCTGCCGTGTTCGATAAAACGGTCCGGCACGCCCATCAAGGACACTCTCGTATCAAAAATATGCTTGGAAGCGTAAAATTCGAGCACGGCGCTGCCAAGGCTGCCTTTCTCGCTGGCCTCTTCCAGCACGATCATGTTCGTGTGGCTGTCGGCCAGTTCGATCAGCATCTCTTCGTCAAGCGGCTTGAGGAAACGCGCGTTGACCACGCGCAGGTTAATGCCTTCCCGCTTCAGCTGATCGGCAGCCTCCAGCGCCACCTGCACCATCGGACCTGATGCCAAAACGGCGTAACCTTCGCCTTCGCGAACGGTTTCCCAGGAGCCGATCGGTATCGGCACAAGCTTTTCGTCCAAAGGGACGCCCAGCCCGTTAATGCGCGGATAGCGGTACGCAATCGGTCCGTCATCGTAGTCCAGCGCCGTCTTCATCATGTGTCGCAGCTCGTTTTCATCCTTCGGCATCATCAGCACGAGATTCGGAATATGGCGCAAGAAAGCCACGTCGAACACGCCCTGATGCGTTTCGCCGTCGGCCCCCACGAAACCGGCTCGGTCGATGGCGAACATGACATTGGCGTTTTGGCGGCAAATGTCATGGACGATCTGGTCGTACGCCCGCTGCATAAACGTCGAGTAGACGGCGAACACCGGCTTCATCCCCTCCATGGCGAGAGCCGCGCACATCGTTGCCGCATGCTGCTCGGCAATGCCGACGTCGATCATTCGGCTCGGGAATTTTTCGCTGAATTCGATCAGCCCCGAACCTTTCGGCATGGCCGGGGTCACCGCCACGATGCGCGGATCCTTTTCCCCGAGCTCGATGAGCGTTTTGCCGAAGACGTCCGTGTACATCGGATTGCCGACGGACTTCAGCTCTTTTCCGGATTCGATCTTGTACGGCGAAATGCCGTGCCATTTATGGGAATCGGCTTCGGCCGGCTTGTAGCCTTTGCCCTTGGTCGTCAACACATGGACAAATACCGGGCCGCGCACGTTATCTGCCTGTTTGAAGGTTTCGATCAGCTTCTGGATGTCATGCCCGTCGACAGGGCCGAGATACGTAAGCCCGAGCTCCTCGAACAGCACGCCCGGCACCATCATGTATTTCAGGCTGTCTTTCAGGCGGGAACCGGTTTTAGCCAGCATGCCGCCGATGGCCGGAATTTTTTTGAGCAGCATCTCGAGTTCGTCCTTTGCCCGCAAATAATGGCGGTCGGAACGAATTTTGCTCAAATAGTTATGCATGGCCCCGACGTTCGGGGCGATGGACATTTCATTGTCGTTCAAGACGACCATCAAATCTTTTTGCTCATGGCCGATATGGTTCAACGCCTCGAAAGCCATGCCGCCCGTCAAAGCGCCGTCGCCGATGACGGCGATGACCTTGTTTTTCTCGCCCTTCAAGTCGCGGGCGACGGCCATGCCGATCGCTGCGGACAGCGAGGTGCTGCTATGCCCCGCTTCCCACACGTCGTGCTCGCTTTCATTGCGTTTCACGAACCCGCACAATCCTTTGTACTTGCGCAGCGTATCGAATTGGTCCATGCGCCCTGTCAACATTTTATGGACGTAGGCCTGGTGGCCGACGTCGAAAATGAATTTATCACGTGGACTGTCATAGCAGTAATGCAGGGCCAGCGTGAGTTCCACCACTCCCAGGTTTGAAGCCAGATGACCTCCCGTCACGGACAGCTTTTCGATCAGAAATCGACGGATTTCAGCCGAAAGAAGGCCCAATTGTTCAACCGATAGAGATTTGATTTGTTCTGGCTGTTTAATTTGTGGAAGCAGCACGACAATCTCCCCGCTTTCCTCTATAGAATGGAATAATTTCTTCAAGTCCGGCTTCCATGTAAAAAGCCTCTTTTCATTATATATATGGTTAGCGCTTTCCTTGCAGAAAGACGATTCTTTTCGTCATTATATCACAAAACTTTACGCAATCCTAAGCACGGCGTCAATGATCGCGATTCATCAGGTAGTCGGCGATCTCCAACAGGCGCGACGGGTCGGCTAAGCCGGCTTCGATCACCGCCGATTTCGCTTCGGCCGTCAATCTTTCGACCTCGCCCCGCGAAGCTTCAAGCCCGATAAAATAGGGATATGTTACCTTCTCCTGCTTCATGTCGCTCTGCGTTTTTTTGCCGAGTTTTGCCTCGTCGCCGACGATATCGAGGATATCGTCCTGAATTTGGAACGCCAGCCCGAGCTTTTGTCCGAACGTGCGGAGCGCCTCGAGCTTTTGTTCATCCGCCCCGGCGATCCTTCCCCCGGCAAGAAGCGAAAACGTGATCAAATCGCTCGTTTTGTGAAGATGGATGTATTCAAGCTGGGACAATTCGGTCAGCCCCTGCTCGCCTTCCATATCGGCCGCCTGGCCGCCGACCATGCCTTTCGGCCCCGCAAGCTCCGCCAAATCCATGGTGATGTTGACCACCTGCTCGGCCGGAACGCCATGGACCTGCGACAACCGGGCCACCAAATAAAAAGCGTGGGTAAGCAGCGCATCGCCCGCCAAAATCGCCGCCGCTTCGCCGAATACTTTATGGTTCGTCAGTTTGCCCCGACGGTAATCGTCATTGTCCATCGCGGGCAAATCATCGTGAATAAGGGAGTAGGTGTGCACCATCTCGACCGCGCACGCGGCGTCAAGCGCCGCATGCGCATTGCCGTCCAGCGCTTCGCAGGCAGCCATGACGAGCAGCGGCCGCATCCGCTTACCGCCGGCCATCAAAGAATAAAGCATCGCCTCCCGCAGCGAAGACGGGATTTGCCACTGCGCGGGAAGGCTCTCCTCCAGTCGCGTCGCGACCCGCTCGATGATGTTCTGATGATATTCCCTGAAGGAGGCACGTTCAGTCAACCGAGTCACCGCCATCCGGATCGAGCGGGCTGCCGAAAGGCTTTTTGCGCAATTCGCCGTTTTCTTCCACGATCATTTCGATTTTCCGTTCCACCTGCTCCAGCTTCTGGCTGCAAAGCTGTGAAAGCTTCATTCCCTGCTGGAACAGCTCGATCGCCTTCTCCAAAGGCACGTCGCCATGTTCGAGTTCACCGACGATATCCTCGAGCTGGATCATGGCGTCTTCGAATTTCAATTCATTTTCCTTTTCCGTCAATTTGCCCATCCTCCTTCATTCCCCATACCTGGCATGAAAGCTGACCGTCGCTTACTTTGATTTGGACCAAATCCCCAGGCTGTACGTCGTTTATAGATTTGATGAGATGCTGCTCTTTTTCGTCGTATACGAGGCTGTATCCCCGCGCCATCACTTTCAGCGGGCTTAACGCGTCCAGATGGCGCACCGATTCGCGCAGCTGCGACTGTTTGTGCTTCAAAATGGACTGCATCAGCGCAACCAGCTGTTTGCGGCTCGCCTCGTTTCGTTTTTTGGCGTAGGAAAGCTGTTCCTGCGGATGGTACCGCATCAGGCCGTGGTGAATCCGGAGCCGTTTCTCGCGGCTCTGGTTCAGCGCCGCGCGCATGCTGCCGTTTAACCGCATATGCAGCATGTCCAAGCGTTCGGCATGCTGCAGCAAATATCGCCGCGGGTGCATGAGCACCGGCGAACGCTGCAGCGACGCAAGCTGCTGGCGGCTGCGTTTGACCCGGTCGAGCAGCAGTTGCTTGAGCAGCCGCTCGAATTGGCGCAAACGATCCTGCAGCTCGGCCGCATGGGGAACCGCCAGTTCGGCGGCCGCCGTCGGCGTCGCGGCCCTGAGATCGGCCGCAAAATCGGCGATCGTAAAGTCCGTTTCGTGGCCTACGGCGGATATGACCGGGATCCGCGACTCGCGGATCGCCCGTGCCACCGGCTCCTCGTTAAACGCCCACAGTTCCTCGAGCGAACCGCCGCCGCGGCCGACGATCAGCACGTCCGCCTCGTCCATCTCGTTCATGCTGCGGATGGCGCGAACGATCGATGCGGCCGCTCCTTTTCCCTGCACGAGCACCGGGTAGAGCACCACCTTCGCTTGGGGATATCGCCGTCCGAGCGTAATGATGATATCCCGTACGGCCGCGCCCGTCGGCGAAGTGATGACGCCGACCGTCTCCGGGAATTCGGGAATCGGCCTTTTGCGTTCCGCGGCAAACAGCCCTTCTTCTTCGAGCTTTTTTTTCAGCTGCTCAAATGCCAAATACAAACTGCCGATGCCGTCCGGCTGCATATGCGTCGCGTAAAACTGGTACTGACCATCGCGTTCGTATACCGTGACGTTGCCACGGGCAATGACTTTGGCGCCTTCCTTCGGCTTGAAGGGCAGCCTTTGGTTATGGGACGCAAACATGATGGCGCGAATCCGGCTGCCTTCATCCTTCAAAGTAAAGTACATATGCCCGCTCGAATGGTGCGTGAAATTCGAAATTTCGCCGCGAATCCACACGTCGGACAACAGGCGGTCCGAATCGAGCTTCATCCGGATATACCGGTTCAAATCCTTGATCGATAATATTCGCTGCGGTTCCATGGCCATGCCCCCGCTTACACAAGCCCGTGATGGCGCTTTGCCGCGATGAGGGTGTTCTGCATGAGCATCGTAATGGTCATCGGACCGACGCCGCCCGGCACAGGCGTAATCGGACCGGACACTTCCTTCACGCTTTCGAAGTCGACGTCTCCCGCAAGCTTGCCGTTTTCGAGCCGGTTCATGCCCACGTCGATGACCACGGCTCCGGGTTTCACGTAGCTGGCGTCAATGAAATTGGCGCGGCCGATCGCAACGACCAGCACATCGGCTTGGCGCGCGATTTCCGCCATCCGCTCCGTACGGGAATGGCACATCGTCACGGTCGCGTTTTCCCGCTGAAGAAGAAGGGAAACCGGTTTGCCGACGATATTGCTTCGTCCGATGACGACCGCATGTTTGCCGGACAAAGAGATCCCCGCCCGTTTGATAAGCTCGATCACGCCGGCCGGCGTACACGGAAGCAGGCTGTCGTCGCCGATGACGAGGTTCCCGACGTTCACCGGATGGAAACCGTCGACGTCCTTGTCTACGGCAATCGCGTTGATCACGGCTTTTTCATCGATATGTCCGGGCAGGGGCAGCTGCACCAAGATGCCGTCGATGTCGCCCTTGCGGTTCAGCCGGTCCACCAAAGCAAGCAAATCGGCTTGCGAGGTTTCGGCGGGCAGGCGGTGAACCTCGGAGTAAAACCCTAAATCGTGGCAAGCTTTTTCCTTGTTCCGAACGTACACCTGAGATGCCGGATCTTCCCCGACCAGCACGACGGCGAGGCCCGGAACGACGCCTTTGGCCGCCAATGCCCGCACTTCGCCGGCGATGCTGCCCCGGATCTCTTCGGATACCTGTTTTCCGCTGATGATGGTTGCTGTCATTTTACTCTCTCCCCCGTAATTAGAATGGTCAAATCGATATGTGGGCTTCGGTAACGCCAAGCGGAAGCGGCAAGGTCAGGAAAGGGTGTTTTTCAGCTTGTCCACTTCGCGGATCATGTTCCCCAGCACGCCGTTGACGAATTTGCCGGATTCCTCGGTGCCGAAATGCTTGGACAGCTCGATCGCCTCGTTGACGGCCACTTTCGCCGGAACGTCGCTCGAATAGAGCAGCTCGTAAGCCGCCAAACGCAAAATTTGCCGGTCGACCCGCGACAAACGGCTGATTTGCCAGCCTTTCAAATAATTTTCGAGCAGGCCGTCGATGGCTTGTTTCTGGCTCCATACGCCGTTGACCAGAGTCAGCACGTAATTTTTCAGCTCGATTTCGTTCGTGATGACGCGTTCCGTATCGTTTTCCTCGGCGGCCTCATCCAGCAGCATATTGATGGCTTCTTCGCTGCCCACTTCATTCATTTCCATTTGGTACAGACTTTGCACGACGATTTCCCTTGCCAAACGTCTTTTCATTTTGTTCCTCCTGAACCTGTCATTTATGGCACTTATCTTTATTATGGGTTACTGCGGATTGTTGCAATCTCCTATGGCAAAGGTTTTTCAAAGCATTTCCGCAAAAAAACCGCGATACGTTTCACCAGAAAATGGGCGTTATGAAGCTGCAGCTCTTTTTTCCGGAGAAAGCATATCACGGTTCATTTAAAAGGACGCCAGCGCTCGGAAAGCCATTTCCGCATCTCATCCCAGCGAAAAACGGACTCCATGCGCAAGTCTTTCCGCTTGCCGACGGCATATCCTATGAACACAACCAATGCAAAGAACAACATATCCCAAAATCCCGCGATCAAATAAATAAAACCAAAGAAAATCCCGCCGGCGATGCCGACGATCCGTCCTCTGTGACTCTCCCATACTTCCTTCAAGAATGCCATGGAAGACCACCCCTATTCCACTCTGCTCTTCATGGCCGTCGACTGGGCCACATTCGCGATATATACCGCCACATTCGATACCGGAATGCCCGTCGTCTCCTGAAGATAATCATGTACCTGCTTTTGAATGTCGGTCGTCATGGTCGGAATCGAAACGTCGCCTTCGACCACCGCCCGGATCTTGATTTCAAGCCCGGCTTCGGACACGCGGATCCGCGCCTTCAAATCTTTGGCTCCCCGGATGCGGGCTGCCGCCTTCAGGCATAAATTCTCGATCGTTTCCACCGATATTTGGATGTCCCCGTATTCGGTGCGTTGGTCGATCGAAGGAATTTGCGTACGATCTCGGCGGATCGAGATATAGAAAAATCGGACGCTAAGCAAAAACAAGACGGCGGCAATGACCAGCAGCGTGATTTCCAGCGTGGACGCATCCATGTATTCTCCCAAACCGGGAACCAAGCCGCTTAACCGGAGGAGGGCAAATACGCTTATGATTCCGATGCTCAAGCTGTAAATAAAGAGCAAAAATCTATCCAGTATTTTAGCCACGAACGGCGCAGCCTCCTTAAATTAGAGTAAACCCTCGACGTTCGTCGGGGGTTACGGATACGGAATGAACCCGGAAGTACGGCTTTTCCAGGGCTCATTCCTTCGGTCATCTCTTATTTCACGCGTTGTTGCGTCAAATCGATTTCTTCCGTTCTTTCGGCGCTTTTGAAATGAACGTCATGAATATGCACGTTCACTTCCACGACGTTCAAGCCGGTCATCATTTCGATCGATCGTTTGACGTTGCGCTGAATTTCGGTAGCGACTTGAGGCAGCCTGTTCCCGTATTCGATAATAACGGAAACGTCAACGGCCGCTTCGCGCTGTCCGACTTCCACCTTTACGCCTTTGGACAGGTTTTTGCGTCCAAGCAGCTCGGCGATGCCTCCGGCAAAGCCGCCGCTCATGCCGGCCACGCCTTTGACCTCGACGGTCGCCAGTCCCGCAATCACTTCGATGACTTCGGGCGCAATCTGGATTTCGCCGATTTCAGTACGTTCAAACTCATTCGGTTCCGTGCTCATTATGGCTTAACACACCTTTCGGATAAGATGGATAAGAAGCACACCTTTCTGGACGCCGCATAATCACTCATACTATAACATTCGGGGCGATTCGTGACAAACGTCCGCGGAGGCTTATATCTCGTTTTCCTCTAAAAATTTGATATCGAAGTCGCCTCTGTTGAAGGTCGGATGATCCAGAAGCTTCATATGGAAAGGAATCGTCGTGTGAATTCCCTCCACGGCGAACTCGGATAACGCGCGTTTCATCTTGGCGATCGCTTCGTCGCGCGTCGGCGCCCATACGATCAGCTTGGCGATCATCGAATCGTAGAAAGGAGGAATCGTATATCCTTGGTACGCGGCGCTGTCGACCCGCACCCCGGGTCCTCCCGGCGGAAGATAAAACTGGATTTTACCCGGTGCAGGCATAAAGTTGCGATCCGGATCCTCCGCGTTGATGCGGCATTCGATGGAGCTTCCGCTGATCACGACGTCTTCTTGGGCAAAGGAAAGCGGGTTGCCCTCCGCCACCGAAATCATTTCCTTGATCAGGTCCACGCCCGTAACCATCTCCGTAACCGGATGCTCTACCTGGATACGCGTATTCATCTCCATAAAGTAGAACTGCCCGTCCGGTCCGAGAAGAAACTCCAGCGTGCCCGCGCCGGAATAGTTCACGGCTTTGGCTGCGCGTACGGCGGCTTCGCCCATGCGCTGGCGGACTTCCGGAGAAATCACCGGGCACGGGGATTCCTCGACGAGTTTTTGTCTGCGGCGCTGCACGGAGCAATCGCGTTCGCCCAAATGGACGGCGTTGCCGTGATTGTCGGCCATTACCTGAATTTCGACGTGCTTCATGCCGGTCAGGAATTTCTCCAAATATACGCCCGCGTTGCCGAAAGCTTTTTGCGCTTCCTGCTGAGCGGCCGTGATTTGCTTGATCAGGGCCTCTTCGTCTTCGGCGATGCGGATGCCTTTGCCTCCGCCGCCGGCCGTCGCTTTGATGATCAATGGATAACCGATATCCCGGCCGATCATCACGGCCTCTTCGATGTTTTCGACCAAGCCGTCCGAGCCGGGGATGACCGGCACGCCGGCCGCTTTCATCGTTTGCTTGGCAACCGATTTATCGCCCATCTTGTTGATGGCATCCGCCGACGGGCCGATGAACGTAATGTTGCAGGATTCGCAAATTTCAGCGAAGTCGGCGTTTTCGGCAAGGAATCCGTAACCCGGATGTACCGCGTCGCACTCCGTCAACGTCGCCACGCTCATGATGTTCGTAATGTTCAAGTAGCTGTCTTTGGACGTGGTAGGTCCGATACAGTAAGCTTCGTCCGCAAGACGGACGTGAAGCGCATCCTTGTCCGCTTCGGAATAGACCGCAACCGTCGAAATGCCCAGCTCTCGGCAAGCGCGAATGATACGGACGGCAATTTCGCCGCGGTTGGCGATCAGGATTTTTTGGAATTTCATGCAGATAACCTCCCTTTCGAATGCGGTGTTATTCCGTTTTCACCAGAAACAGAGGCTGCCCGTATTCAACCAATTGTCCGTTTTCCACGAGAATTTCGACGATTTCGCCTTTCACTTCGGCTTCGAGTTCGTTCATCAGCTTCATGGCTTCGAGAATGCAGACGACCGTTTTTTCATTGACCTTGTCCCCTACGTTCACGAACGGGCCCTTTTCAGGGGAAGGCGATCTGTAGAACGTGCCGACCATCGGGGATACGATTTTATGTAGGTTGGGATCGGCTGCTTTCGCTTCGGCTGCCGGCTGCTGGGCGGCTTCCGCTGCCGCAGCTGGGTTCTGGAATTGAGGAGCGGCCTGCTGCGGAACCTGAACGTACTGCGCAGGTACCGACGGCGCTGCAACAACCTCGGTTTTGTTTGCCTTGCGGATCGTTAAATGCGTTCCTTCCAATTCAATATCCAGTTCATGTACAGAGGTCTGATCGACCAATTGTATCAACTCTTTAATCTCGCTTAACTTCAACATGTACAATTCACTCCTTCGAGGGAAGCTTTCGGAGGCTTCCGGACATACATACACATAACGATAAGTATTATATCATAAACAAGCAAAATGGAAAGAGTCCGGGGAAATCCCGGACTCTTTCGACATATTCCGTGCTTACCGCATCTTATGGCGCCATGTATTGAACGCTCACTTTGTCCTGGGTGACGTTCAGCTCTTTCATCACCAGTTCAACGATGCTGACGGCCTGCTTCACGTCCGGTTTGTCGCTGAGGACAAGCACTTGGTATTTATCGGTTTCTTCTTCTTTGATAAACGCGTTGGCGAAGGAATATTTATGCTCCAGCTCCTCCTCTATGCCCTTAATTTTTTCTGTTTTTGTATCCAGCGCGTTCAGTTCTTCGCTTGCTTTCGCGGCTTCCGCGGGATCCTTGCTCATGTCGTTCATGGCAGCCAGAAGCTCGTTATATTTGGACTCGTTTTTTTGGTCCCGTTCCATCAGGTAGGAGTCGAACAGGCTGGAGGCGGAGCTTTTTTGGGAAGCCACTTCCTTCAGCACTTCATCGTCGCTTTTTCCGGCTTGCGCTTCCTTGCCGTTATCCGTTTTTCCCGTCGAAGCCGTTTTTTCCTCGGCGGCCGCATCCTTGGAAGCGGCGTCTTTGCCGTCCGTCTTAGCCGTCGTTTTATCGCTGCTTTCTTTTGAAGCATCCTTCGCCGCTTCTTTCGTCGTGTCCTTGGCGGCTTCCTTGGAAGCATCCGCGCTGCCTGCGTCCGTTTTGGCGGCGGCCGCATTCTCGTTGACTTTGCCGTCGGTGATCACTTCGGTTACTTCCACTCCGCTTTCCGTCGTCGTCTTGGACGCCGTTTCCTTGGCGGACGACTTATCCGCGCCGCTCACCTGCTGGCTGTCGGCAACCGGGGTTTTCGGCGTTTTCGACGATCCCGAGTCCTCCGTAAACAGGTAGTAAGCGGATAACACAACCATCAAGCTCAGCATGGACACCAACCAAATCGTTTGTCTTTTACTGTTCATTCGTTAAATCCTCCTCAAATTTGAACTCATTATTTGAATTGCTGCCTACCCCTGTTTGCGCGGAACGACCGAGATCCGGTATTCCGGAACGTTCAGCCCTTTTTCGACCGCATCGACGATCAGCTGTTTGACGACCTCGTTTTCGGCGCCTTTGGCGACGACCAGGACGCCGCGGATTTGCGGTTTCACCCTCTTCGTCACGATCGGGGCCTGGGTGCCTGACTGCTCGTATGTAACCACTTCCCCGTCCCGCGTATATTGCGTCGTGCGGCGTTTGCCTCCGTTCGCGTCGTTTTCGTCCGATTGCTGCTGCGAATCCTTCATGTTTTTCTGGTAGACGACTTCTTCCGTCGAATCCACGTTGACCAGGACGTCAACGGTGCCCACCCCGACGATTTTTTCGAGGATCTCCTTCATCTTGTTTTCGGCGTCTTCTTCGATGCTGCTGAAGGCGTTCCTTTCCCCGCCGTGCTCCGTGGAGCTTTCGTTGACGGTCGGTTGCGCCGGCGGTTCGCGGCCGATGTTTTCGTTATCCAGCTTTTTGACGTTGACGAAGGAATTGAAGAGGACGATCGCCACTCCGATCAGGCCGACGATGATCAGCCAGCGGAAGGTGTTGATCCTGCTGCCGCTGCCCTGCCCTCCGCCTCCGATCCACTGCTCCAGTTTCTTGAACCATTTCCCCACGTTTATCACCTCTTTTTATAGCTTCCCGTTTTCGGCTGTTCCGTTTCGGACGGCGATGATTTCCGGGTCGATTCCCCACTCGCTTCCGATGATTCGTTTGATGGCTTCCGCGTTCGCGCCGCCGTTCTCCTGGCTGCTCGTCGCCGCTTCCCGCCCCGATTCCGTGCCGCTTGGATTTTCCCTTGGCGGGCCGCCGATTTCGATCTGTACGGGGAGCACCGGATCGATTCGGATTTCGCCGGACGCCGGCGGGGCGGCAGCCGTTTCTTCCGAGGCGGGCCCTGCTTTTATCGTCACGGTCACGTTTTTGATATAGGGGCTCTGGTTCGCGTCCTGCGCCGTCCCCTCCGGCATCGCCAGAACCACCGCCACGTCCGCGCCTTGTTCGCCGCTTTCCTTGCGGATCTGGTCTTTCATCTTCGCGGCGACTTCGCGTGCCGCCCATTCGAGGGACTGCTTCTGCTGCCGGGTTTGCAGCTGCTTCGCTTCGTCCATGATCTGCTGCAGGCTTCCTTTTCCTCCGGCCTCGTGGCTCTGGTTCATGCCGTTAAACACGGCCGCGATCTTGATGTCCGCCGCATCGGTCAGTATTTTGATCAGCGGCCCGAGGAGCGTGAGCAGGATCAGCAGGCTCAGCACCAGCTTGACGTAACGCTCCATGGAGCGGCTCGGAAGGATGAGATCCACGAAGGAGGCCAGCAGAACCACCATAATCACTTCTTTCAGCCAACTGCTCAGCCAGGCCATCTTACGCCTCCTTCCTTACCTCATCATGACGGTGACGTTCCCCGCCGTAAGCATGATCGTGATCGCCAGGAAAAACATCAGTCCGACGACGGCCAGCGCGGCAAACACGTACAGCATGCTTTTCCCGATCGTTTCCAGGCAGGTCGTGATCGGCGAGTCTCCAAGCGGCTGCATAACGGCTGCGGATACTTTGTATATCAACGCAAGCACCAATATTTTGATTGCCGGAAACGCGCACAGGAACAGGATGATGATGACGCCGACCAAGCCGATGGAGTTTTTGATGAGCAGCGAAGCCGAGATGACGGTATCCGTTGCATCGGCGAACATTTTCCCCACCACCGGGATGAAGCTTCCGGACACGTATTTGGCCGCCCGGATCGTCACCCCGTCCGTAACGGAGCTCGTGATGCCCTGAACCGAAATGACGCCCAAAAAAATGGTTAGCAGTACGCCGAGAAACCCTACGCTGATGTTGCGAAGCAAGTTGGCCAGCTGCGTCAGCTTGTATTTGTCGGAAAGGGAGCTGACCAAATGAAGCACCGCCGAAAAGAACAGAAGCGGGAAGATCAGCGTGTGGATGAGCGTGCCGACGGTGTTGATCATAAAAATGATGAGCGGGTGCGTGACCGAAACCGTGATGACGTTGCCCATGGAGGCCAAAAGCGCGAACAGCAGCGGCACCATGGCCATCATGAAATCGATCATGCGGTCGATCGCTTCTTTGGCGTAACCGATCGCCACGTTGAAGCTGTTGATCGCCAGGACGATGATGACCATATAACATAATGCGTAAGCGACCTTGCTGACGGTTTTTCGTTCGAACGCCGATTGCAGCGTCTCCAGAATCATGCTCATGATGCTCAGCATGACGATGGTGACGAGCAGCTTACCGTTGTACAGCACTTCGTGCCACATGAAGGAACCAAGCGCCGCCAGAACGCTTTTGACGCTGAGGCCTTCCCCTCCGGGAAGCAGGATATCCATAAAGGATGGCACTTTTTGATCCGGGAAAAACCCGCCGTAATCCTTCATCAAGCTTTCCCAGTAAGTTTCGACCTGGTCCTTCGGCAGCGACTCCGCTTGATGCTTGATCCACTCTTCTGCCGGGGAATCGGCGAAAACCCGGGTTGTCCCCACGAGCAAAAACAGGATGAAAAAAAGGATCCAATGCCGTGTATCCCGGCGCGGTTTTAAAAGCATGGGTATTCCCACTTTCTCCTACGCTGGCAGCAATTTCAGCACGGTTTCGATGATGATGCCGATGATCGGTACCGCAAGGACCATGATCAGCATTTTGCCTGCCAATTCGATTTTTGAGGCGATATTCTCCTGCCCGGCGTCACGCACGACCTGAGCTCCGAATTCGGCGATATAGGCGATGCCGATGATTTTCAGGATCGTTTTCAGGTAGATCAGTTCGACGCCGGAGGACCTGGCCATCCGCTCCAGCTCCGAAACGACGGTGCTGATTTTGCCCATCAGGAACATGAAGATCAGCACGCCCGTCGCGGCGGCCAGCAGGAAAGCAAACATCGGCTTTTGCTCTTTGACGATCAGGATCAGAATCGTTGCTATGAGTCCAAGACCCACCACCTGTATAATTTCCATAAGCAACCCCTAATGGAACAGAAAAATGGTTTTGATCTCCTGCAGCAGGTTATCGAGCAGCCGGACGACCATGAACAGCACCACGACAAAGCCGATGACCGTCACCCAATGAGCCATATCTTCTTTTCCCATTTGCTTGAGTACCGTATGAATCATCGCAATGATGATGCCGATTCCCGCAATCTGGAAAATTGCGTTCACTTCAAAGTTCATTCCTTGGCACCTCGCTAAAAGATCAAAATGACGATCAATGCTCCAATCAATAGCCCGAGACTCCGGCTGATCTTTTCGTATTTCGCCTGCTCGTCTCTTGCCAGTGCTTCTTCATGCTTCAGCTGCTGGGCGGCCAAGGCAATATGCTTGATTTGATCCTGCCTGTCGCTTGTCCCAAGCGTAAAGCTGAGCTGATGGAGAATATCGCGCTCCGGCGCTTTCATCGCGGTCCGCTTCCAATGGTCGTGCAGGGAGCGCTGGATGCTTTCCTGAGCCGTATTTCCGCTCCCCGACGCCATATGGTTCGCCGCGCTTTTGAAGATGCTCCGCAGCGGTTCCCCGAGCTGCCCGGCCAATCTGCGGAACGCATCGGGAAGCGGCGTAAAGCCGTATGAGATTTCGGTTTCGAGCCTTTGCATCGCAAGAATGAGTTCGCGGATTTGCTTCGGCCTTGCCGCAAACCGGGCAGCCTGGTGAAATCCTGCAAGCGTTCCGGCCAGGAGGATGAGCACCGCTCCGAAAAGCTTAAGCATGGTTGGCTTCCCCCTTTGCCTGAAGCTGAAGCAAACGCATCTGCCGGTCCATGATCCGGAATGCCGTTTTGCCGCGGCTGCGGTGAAGCAGGACGTAAACTTCGAACATCCGGTTGTCCATCAGCCGTTTCATCGCCGGGCGGTTTTGGAGTTCCTCCGGGACGCTGCCGTGAGCCGAAGCGATGACGGATATGCCCGCGTGCAGCGCCTCGGTGACGGCTTCGGCATCTTCTTCCCTGCCGATCTCGTCCACGATGAGGACATCCGGCGACATCGAACGGATCATCATCATCATGCCTTCGGCTTTCGGGCACGCATCCATCACGTCCGTCCGCGGGCCGACATCGAAGCTTGGCACCCCGTGCACGCTGCCGGCAATTTCGGAACGTTCGTCGATGATGCCGACCTTCATGCCCGGGGGCTTCGCAAACGACGCCTCCATGCCGCCGGAGCTGATCTGCCTGGCCAAATCCCGAAGAAGCGTCGTCTTCCCGTGCTGCGGCGGCGAAAGGACCAGCGCGTGTTTCATTCTTCGCTCCCTTTCGTCGTACAGAAACGGCAGAATGGCGTTTGCGGCCCCCCTCACTTCCCGGGCGATCCGGATGTTGAATCCGCTGATGTCCCGGATATGCTCCACTTTCCCTCCGGATAAGACCGTTCTTCCGGCAAGCCCGATGCGGTGCCCGCCCGGGACCGTAATAAAACCTTTCCGCAGTTCCTCCTCCAGGGTATATAAGGAATGGTTGCTGATCAGATCGAGAAACCTGCGGCTATCGTCGCGGCTGGGCCTGTACGCCTTGTCCCCGTCCAGCGTCGGCTGCCCCTCTTCGGTGACGAAGCGGTGCCCGCCCGATTCATTCACCTCCAGCGGCCTTCCTTCGCGGATCCGAACCTCTTCCAGCTTCCCGAGGAGTTCCCTCGGCAATCTTAGCAGGATGGACTTGATCCGGTCGGGAAACAGTTCTAGCCAGTTTGGATTCGTAATACGACCACCCCCAAGCTGTCTTCTCTTAAGTCCGTGAGCTTTTCGTTTATAGACTAGTAGATGTTTTTTATACCACATGTTTATGCTTGTACTTCAAAATTATGACGACCGAATCTATCATTTTTTTAAAATTCCGATTAAGAGACAGGAAACCCCTACGAAGATCCAGGCGATCTTGCCCCATGAAAGCTTGTCGGCAAGGCCGATCAGGCCGATGGAAGTGGTCAGGATCAGCACGGTCGGCCCGACGAAAGCCAGGAGCGAATTGATCGCCAGCGCCTTATCGACCTGGGCGAGCCTCAACATGAACAATGCCGCTGCAATTTCGATGCCGCCGGAGAGCATGCGCAGCGTAGCCATACTTAACACGAACTTGTCCAATCGGGAAACCTCCTTGAAATGAAATGTTCATCTTTTATATGGATATGCCGCATTCTCTCTTTTTAGTTATGTTTTGCGAGAAAAGCGTTCGGAACATTTCCGCGCCTGCTGCATATATTAGTTTTGAAGTTGCAATTCTCTGCGCGCAAAAACATGCTGATAGAGATTGGGACACATAAAGTGAAGGGCTTAAGGAGGATTTGACCCATGCGGGTGGATGTGATTGCCAATGTGGACGATATCAGATCGGAGGATTTTATTCAGAAAAGCGCTGCCGTCATCGATGTGCTGCGTGCAACCAGCACGATGATCACGGCGTTGGCCAAGGGCGCTTGCGGCCTGCTTCCCGTTGAAACCGTCCCCCAAGCCCAGAGCAAAAAAAGCGAACATACCTTTGTCGGCGGAGAACGATATTACAAGAAGATTCCCGGCTTTCAGGCAGGCAATTCCCCTCACGATTACATGACGGAAGAAGTTGCGGGCAAGCTTGTCGTTCTGACGACCTCGAACGGAACAAGGGGGCTTCTCAAATCGCAGCGGGCAGCCAAACTTCTGGCGGCCTCCTTCATCAACGGTACGGCCGTCGCTTCGGCGCTCGCGGCCTTCGACCGCGACGTCATCCTGCTATGCTCGGGCTGCAGAAACGAGTTTTCGCTGGAGGACGGGTTGTGCGCAGGCATGATTATCGATGCCATGGAATCTATGGTGGACGGCCCGCTCCGCCTGAACGATTTGGGGCTGGCCATGAAACTTGCCTACAGGCAATGCCGTGCCAATCTGTACGGAACCGTCATGGAGGGAACGTCCGCCAAACAGCTGGTCAAGCTGGGATATGCCCATGACGTGGAATACTGCACCGGAATCGATACCGTGCCGGTCGTTCCCATCGCCAAAAACGATTTGATTCTGACGCCGTTATACGCGAAGGCTCCCTGCTGACCCGAGAACAAAAAAAGGCCCGAAGCTTCAGCTTCAGGCCTTTTTTCATTATTTTTTCTTCATTAGTATCCTAAAACGGAATCGATCCTTAACGTCTGACCTGCGGTCCGCCGACGTAAACCTGCGCGTCGGTATCCAGATTATAAGCGGTATGGAGAGCACGCACCACTTGCTCCAGGTTGCCGTTTTCGATGACGCAGGACGTTTTGATTTCCGAGGTGCTGACCATCTTGATGCTGACGCCTTGCTGCGAGATGACGTCGAACATTTGGGCGGCTACGCCCGGATGGCTGATCATGCCCGCTCCGACGATCGAAACTTTCACCAGGTCGCGTTCAGAGGTGACGTCACGGTACGGCAGCTTCGATCTGAGGCCTTGAATGACCTCCAGCGCAAGATCGCATTCGGCCAGCGACGTCGTAAAGGAAAAATCCGCTCTGCCGTCCTGCACGCCGCTTTGCACGATAATGTCGACGTTGATCTGCGCCTCGGCAAGCGCCCCGAATACTTGGGCCAGCACGCCCGGAACGTCCTCCACGCCGAGGATGCTGATTCTTGCCACATTTTTGTCATACGCGATGCCGCTTACTACAACTCCCTGTTCCACGCTTGTTTCCTCCTTAACCGCTGTGCCTTCGTTATAGTTAAAGCTGGATCTGACCACCAGCTGGACGTTGTGATGCTTGGCGTATTCCACTGCCCGCGGATGCAGGACAGCCGCCCCCAAATTGGCAAGCTCCAGCATTTCGTCGTAGGAAATTTCCGCAAGCTTGCGCGCGCATTTGACGATCCTAGGATCCGTCGAATAAATGCCGTCCACGTCCGTGTAAATTTCGCACACGTCCGCCTTGATCGCCGCAGCCAGCGCAACCGCGGTCGTATCCGAACCGCCGCGTCCCAGCGTCGTGATTTCCCCGTCTTCCGTCATCCCTTGGAAGCCCGCAACGATGACGATGTGGTTTTCATTTAGGGCGGACATGACCCGCTCCGGCGTAATATCGGTAATCCGCGCTTTTCCGTGCACGGGTTCGGTCCGGAATCCGGCCTGCCATCCGGTCAGCGAAACGGCGCTCCGCCCCAGATCGTGAATGGCCATCGACAACAAGGCTATGGAAATCTGTTCCCCCGTCGTCATCAGCATATCCATTTCCCGTGCCGGAGGATTCGGATTCAGCAGCTTTGCCTGGTCAATGAGATCGTCCGTCGTATCCCCCATCGCGGAAACGACCACGACGCATTGATGCCCTTCATCCTGTTTTTCGACGATGCGTTTGGCTACGCGCTTCATTCGCTCCGTGTCCCCTACGGAACTTCCTCCGAATTTCATGACGTACAGTGACAACTTCGATTCACTCCCCACTCGTTTGAGGATCGCGCAACATTCGAACGATCGCCGTTCCGATTCATGCCGGATCATGTCGATTGAGATCGAAAGTTGCGAAAATCCCGATTTAAGCCAATCCATTGCGTCATCGGCCCAAACAGCCCATGAAAACCGAGATGGATTGATGCAAATGTCTTTTTACGCTTTAACATAGTATAATACGAAAGTTCATCGGGTAGGTAGACTTTTTTTGCGGCGGCCGCGCATATAAAAATCCCCCTCACCGTTCGTGAGGGGAATCCGTTAATAAACCGCTTCTTTGTTCCTGCCGAAACGTTACGCGCGGGAAATGTATTTGCCTTCGCGGGTATCAATCAGAAGCACGTCGCCTTCGTTGATGAAGAGCGGTACTTGCACGTTAAGACCTGTTTCAAGCTTCGCGTTCTTGGTCGCGCCGGTAGCCGTGTTGCCTTTGATGCCCGGCTCGGTTTCAACGACCTTGAGCTCAACGCTGGTCGGAAGGTTGATTCCGAGAATTTCACCCTGGTAGCTGACGATGTTCACGTTCATGTTTTCTTTCAGGAAGTTCAGTTCCCACTCGAGCTGATCGCTGTTCAGGGTGAATTGGTCGTAAGTCTCGTTGTCCATGAACGTATGCTCTTGGCCGCTGGCATACAGGTAGGAAACGCCGCGGTTTTCGATGATGGCGCGCCCGATGGTTTCTCCCGCACGGAACGTGCGCTCAACCGTGTTGCCGTTGCGCAGGTTTTTCAGTTTGGAGCGGACGAACGCCGCGCCTTTGCCTGGTTTTACGTGTTGGAAATCAAGAACGGTAAAAATATCGCCATCCACTTCTACCGTTAGTCCTGTTTTAAAGTCGTTTACTGAAATCACAAAAATGCCTCCTAAAATTAAGTATATATTGCTTCAATCACGCCGGTAATACGGTATATTCTTTCGGCGAATGCGTCAAGACAGCATTTCCCGTTTCCGTGATCACAATATCGTCTTCAATGCGCACGCCGCCAAGGCCCGGTATGTAGATGCCCGGTTCGACGGTCACGACCATGCCCGGCTTCAGGATATCGTCGCTCAGCTTGGACAGTCGCGGATTCTCATGCACTTCCATGCCGAGTCCGTGGCCCGTGCTGTGGCCGAATTGGTCGCCGTAGCCGTATTTCGCGATGATGTCGCGCGCCAGCGCGTCGGCTTCCCGCCCGGTCATGCCCGGCTTGATGTTCGCAACCGCATGCAGTTGGGCTTCCAGCACGATATCGTAAATTTCCTTCAGCTTCGGATCCGGTTTGCCGATCGCGATCGTGCGGGTCAAGTCGGAGCAATATCCGTCCAGCAGCGCGCCGAAATCGAACGTAATCAGCTCGTTCCCCGCGATCACGCGCTCGCTGGCCACGCCGTGCGGCATCGCGGAGCGTTCTCCCGAAGCGACGATCGTATCGAACGAAGAGCTGGTCGCGCCGTTTTTGCGCATGAAAAATTCCATCTCCAGATCGACTTCGCGTTCGGTCATGCCCGGTTTGATAAATTCCAAAATGTGTTTGAAGGTCGCGTCCGCAAGATCCGCGGCCCGCTGCATCACCTTCAGCTCTTCGGCATCCTTGATGATGCGAAGCTGCTCGACCAGGCCGGAAACCGGCACCAGCTCCGCAGGTTTAAGCTGTTCGGCATAAACGCTGTAGGCGGCGAACGTGACGTCATCCTGTTCAAACGCAAGCTTGCCGACGTTTGCGGCAGCCAGCAATTCCTTCACGGTATCCATCACCCGCTGCCCGTGTTCGACGACCCGGAAATCCTTCGTTTGTTCGGACGCCTGCGTCATGTAACGGAAGTCGGTCAGCAGGTAAGCATCGTTCATCGTAATCAAACAATAGCCCGAGGAGCCCGTAAATCCGGTCAAATAACGCCGGTTGATCGCACTCGTAACGAAAAGTGCCTCCACATTTTTTTGCTGCATCGCTTCACGCAATTTAAGCACACGATCTTTGCTCATTCGTTCGTCTCCTCTCTCTCGCGAGCTTCGTCCATGGAAAAGGAAAGCGGCTTATTGTCCCTGGCCCTCCAAGTGGCGAAGCAAGGCTATCAATCCCAGCTCGTAGCTGACAGCCCCGAATCCGGCGATTTGCCCGACAGCCACCGGAGCAATGACCGATGTATGGCGGAATTCCTCCCGGGCGTGGATGTTCGACAAATGCACTTCCACCGTCGGGATCCGGACAGAGCTGATGGCGTCGCGGACGGCGTAGCTGTAATGGGTCAGCGCCCCCGGATTCAGGACGATCCCGTCGGCTTTCCCCAAGGCTCCGTGGATCCGGTCGATGATGCCGCCTTCATGATTGGATTGGTAAAAGCTGAGCGTCACGCCGAGCGCTTCGGCTTTTCGGCTCAGGCCTTCCTCAATCGATTGAAGGCTTTGGGATCCGTATACGCCGGGCTCCCGAAGCCCCAGCAGGTTCAAATTCGGTCCGTTGATCACCCAAATGGTTCTCAAAATGGTATTCCCACCCTTACTGTCAAATAACCATCTGCTATTTTAACATAGGGAATGTCTACTTGAGAAGTTTTTTTGGTTGCTTCAAGCCTTTGCCCGCTTCGGTTCCCGCATGCGTTCATCCGTAAATTCGAATGCGATCGTATAACCGATGAACAGTCCCCACAGCAAAAAAAGGCAAAATTCGCTGACGATGGAATTCCAGCCGAGCTGGTTCAGCGGCTTCGTCATATGTAGCGGCGGCCCGGCGGCGGCAAAAATGACGCACCACCAGACGATCCCGTAGATGATCCCGGGCCACGGCCCTTTGAGTTTGCGGAACAACAGCACGTATATGACGGAAGCGATCACCGAGAGAACGATAAACATCAGCCAGCCGGCAAGCTGTCCCGCGCCGCTTTTCAGAAACCCGTGGTGAAAAAACGGTTCCCCCAGAAATCCCGGAATCACCTTCGTAAAGTTCAGCGTATAAAACAGCCAATGGATCGCGCCCCAGATGAATCCCGCAAAACATCCGAGTTCGAGTCCAAACCTAAGCGGGTTGGTCGGGCCTTCCTGCGACTTTTGGCGAAACGGTGCAACATAAGATGCCATCTTCGTCTGTCTCCTTTTGTTTTCCTTAGTATGGTTCATTTCCCTCGAGCCTAAACCAACTAGAAATCGGACCTGAAATTCGATACAATGGTAATAATCAACCCCGGCTTTCATGCGGAATCCCGCTATGGAAGTCGGAAGCCAATCACGGGATGCAATGAAAATCCTGAATCCATCTATCCAGGGAAGGTGAACTGGTTGTCGCAACAATCGAAACCCGTCAGCTACGGCGGCCAAGCTGTCATTGAAGGCGTGATGTTTGGCGGCAAATATGTCAATGTGACAGCCGTGCGTCGGAAAAATCAAGAGATTACGTTTTTGGAAGTACCCAAGCAGGACAAGGATTGGATCCGGAAGCTGCGCAAAATTCCGCTCTTGCGCGGTATCGTAAGCATTATAGATTCGAGCGCCAAAGGGACGAAACATTTGAACTATTCGGCGGATGCTTTTGCGGACGATACGCTCGAACCCGAAGAACGCGAAAAGCTGAAGCAAAAGGAAGAATCCAAATGGAGCCTCGGCATGATTATCGGCGTTTCCGCCGTGGGCGTGCTCTCCTTCGTGGTCGGCAAGCTGGTGCTGACGCTGCTCCCCGTCTTTTTGGAAAAATTTTTGTTCGGGGCGATGTTCGAGAACTATATATTGCATAATCTGATAGAAGGAGTCATCAAACTGCTGCTCCTGCTCGCTTATCTTTGGGGAATTTCCCAAACTCCCGTCATCAAAAGGCTGTTTCAATACCACGGCGCGGAGCACAAAGTGATCACGACGTACGAAGCCGGCGAAGAGCTGACCGTGGCAAACGTGCAAAAGCACAGCCGCCTTCATTACCGTTGCGGAAGCAGCTTCATGATGCTCACCATCGTCCTGGGCGTGCTGATTTATTCCCTCGTGCCGTGGGATAACATGACCCAGCGCGTGCTGCAGCGGATCATTCTGCTCCCCGTCGTCATTGCCGTCTCTTTTGAATTTTTGAAATTGACCAACGCGCTGCGGGACGTGCCGGTGCTCCGGTACCTGGGATACCCCGGCCTGTGGCTGCAGCTGTTGACGACCAAAGAGCCGAAGGACGATCAAGTGGAAGTTTCCATCGCGTCCTTCAAACGGATGCTCGAGCTGGACGCACAGATGGAAAAAGCGCCTGAAACGAACCAGCCTGTCAGAACAGGAGTCTTGGATCCCCTGAAAGGATGAGGATAAAATGAAAAGGCATGCTCTGATTTTTTGGATCGCCATCGGTTTGGCCGTACTCGGGATTGTCAATATCGTTTTTTCCGGTGGCTCCGGCCTCGGCAACATTCTCGTTCCGTTGTGCGTAATAGGCGTCGTATTTTTGCTTTATAAGTTTCCCCCTGCCCGTTACCGCAAAAAACCGAAGGTCAAACCTTCCGCCCGAACGATGGAAAAGGTGGCCGCGGCAAAACGTTCCCAATCGAATGGCAAACGAAAGCATTATCCTTTTCAGGTCATTGAAGGCTCCAAAGGCAAAAACGATGACCAGCAGCCCAAATATCATTGACTCCCTCCGTTATCCGACGGAGCATCCGCGAAACTGCAAACAAAAGGCGCTCATCCTCCCACAGGAAGATGAACGCCTTTTATTTTTAGGCAGGTCCCTAAATGCCTCTCTCAGCCCTGTTGATTGCCCCCGGCTCTGCCGCTTTATGATCCCGATCCCTTGAACCTTGCAAAAAATTTCGTTCCCGCCTGCACTCCCGATTCGTACAGCTCCATCGTTTCCTCCGGCGTGATGTGGAACTGCGTCGTACCTACGCCCAGGGTCGGAATTTTGATCGTCCGAAAACGGTTCACCTGCTCGATATACCGCTCGTCATGCGCGGACAACATCGTTTCGAACATGGCCGTCAGCATGCTGATGGGTCCCCGGATCATATGCGGCCTGCCCGAGCTGCGCCCCACCATTTGAAATCCGATTGTTTGGATCGGAGGCTGCCCGGGGTTTTCCGCGGAATCGTCGAACAGCCACAGCGGAAGGTTGCTGAGCAGCCCGCCGTCGACGACATATACGAACTGGTCCTTAAATGCTTTGCCGCGGGCGGCTTTTCCGCACATCCGCAAAATGACCGGATCAAAAAAATACGGAATGCTGGTGCTCATCCGGATCGCTTTGGACACTTCGAACGCGGCCGGATCGATGCCAAGCTTCGCCAGATCGCCGGGGAGGACCAAAATTTTGCCGTTCGTGATATCCGAGGCGATGATCATCAGCTTGCCTGCAGGCAGATCCGAAAACGTGCGAATCCCTTTCGATCTTAATATGTGATGAATCCAATATTCGAGTGCTTCTCCGGAATAAAGCCCTTTTTTCAGCAGGAGGCGCACAGCCGGACCGATGATTTTGGCGTTGAAAATAGGGGCGCGGTGGAGGAAGGATTGGAAGGGGGTCGTTTTGATGATTTCGCTCATTTCGCCCGCAGTAAACCCGGCGGCAAGCAGGGCCGCCACGATGGATCCCGAAGAGGTCCCCGCCACCCGGTTAAAAACCACTCCCGCGTCCTCCGCCGCTTTGACGGCCCCCGCAAGCGATATTCCTTTGACGCCTCCGCCCTCAAATACCGCATTAATGAGCATAGGAAAACCCCCGTCCTCATCTATTCAACATAATGTATGAGAACGGGGGTCGATTCATGACTTCATATGAACGATATTATTGCTGATAAAACGCGGTCAATGCCGGAACGAGTCCAAGCGGGTTGTTAATAAGGTTGGCCGCCCTGAAAAAGATGCTGCCTTTGACTTCGTCGTGCTGCGCATTGTATTTCAACTGATTGATGATCTCCTGGGCGCTCTGCCAGCCGGCTTCCGAAGTGCCCAGCTTATAGGCGGCATGGCCGACGTACAGGTCAACCCCGGTGCCCGCCACCTCATGGGACCACCAATCGACGAGCTTGTCGTATTGGGCGTTTTTGAACGACATGCTCCAATAGATTTGCGGAGCTACATAATCGATCCAGCGGTTTTGAATCCAGGTTCTGACGTCGGCGTAATAGGAGTCATATGCAGTAATGCCTGCATTCGTATCCGAACCGGTCGAATCCTTCGCTTTATTGCGCCATACGCCGAACGGGCTGATCCCGAAGGAAACCGCAGGTTTCGCCGCATGGATCGATTGGCCGAGCCGCTCGACGAAATCGTTGATATTGCCGCGCCGCCAGTCCGCTTTCGAAAGCCCTGTCGTGTTGTACGCGGCAAATGCGGCATCGTCATTAAACGTTCCGCTTGTAGGATAGAAATAATCGTCAAGGTGAACGCCGTCGATGTCGTATTTATTGACGACTTCCATGATGACGTCGATGACATGCTGCCGGGCTTCCGGAAGGCCGGGATCGATGATCAGCTGATTGTTCGATTTCACGATCCAGTCGGGATGCTGGATCGCCACATGATTGGCCGCCAGCTTGCTTGTGGCGGAGTCCATGCTCGCCCGGAACGGGTTGAACCAGGCATGGAACTGCATGCCGCGTTTATGCGCTTCTTCAATCATGAAACCCAGCGGATCGTAGCCGGGGTCTGTGCCTTGCGTTCCCGTCAAATATTTGGACCATGGCACCAGGTCCGATGGGTACAATGCGTCGCCTGCAGGACGAACCTGAACGAACACGGCGTTGATGCCTATCGCTTGCAGTTTGTCCAGCATCGCGGTGAACTCCTGCTTTTGCTGATCTATTTTTCCATAGGATTTCGCAGTCGGCCAATCGAGATTGGTCACGGTCGAGATCCATGCCCCGCGTAGATCCTTCGCCTGCTGCCCGCCTCCATTGCCGGGAACGGCCGGATCAGGTATGTATGCGCCCGAAATCAAGGCGATGTTTTGCGCCGTTTGGTTCCATAACACCTGCAGTCCCAGGTTTTCGCCGATAAAACGCAGCGGCACCATGATTCTGCCGTTTTTGATTTGGACGGAAGCATCGAGCGCAACGTCGGCGCCGTTGACCTGTGCCGTTTTTTTGCCGTTTGTGAGCGACATCGACGAACCGTTTTGGTTGATCGTGACCGTTTTCGTGGTCTGCTCCCAATTGACGTTTGCTCCCAAACCTTCGCTGATGACCCCGAGCGGAACCATCGTCACGTAAACTTTCGGTATGATGTAAGGCGCTACGTCGCTGGCGACGGGGTTGCCGTCCAATGTGATCGTGATCGGCGGCTTCGAGGATTTTGCTTGAACGTTGGCGACGGGTAACATCAGGATCAATACAAGTGCCAGAACCATCCATCGTTGAAACTTCCAAAACCTCATTCTACGAATCCTCCACAAATAATAGATTTGCAGGCATAGAGCACCGCGCCGGAAAAGGCCGGCGTCTGCCTTGTGCTGTATGGGCTTCTTCCAAAAACGAAGAGGCATCCGTCTCTTTAAGAAGGGACAGATGCCTTTTTTACGAATCGCCCACTAGTTCGTTATGAATGTTCCGCAATTCCTGAAGACGCTGCTCATCCCGGCGGAAATATTCTACAAGCGTTTCGATGTGCGTAATGGAATCCCAGCTCAAATGATGCTCGATCCCTTCTACGTCGGTGTAGATATGCTCATCGGACACGCCGATCATGGTCAAAAACTCTTCCAAGAGTTTATGGCGGTCAACCAGGCGTTTTCCCATTTTTTTGCCTTTGCTGGTCAATACGAGTCCCCGGTATTTTTCGTAGATCAGATACTCGTCTTTATCCAGTTTTTGAATCATTTTGGTTACGGATGAAGGATGAACCTCCAGGCCTTCGGCAATGTCCGAAACGCGAGCATATCCTTTTTCGTCAATCAGCTTGTAGATGCGCTCCAAATAATCCTCCATGCTGGGCGTTGGCATCTTCTTCCCTCTCTTCTCTTTTTAAGCATGACACTAAATACCTGCTCTTGTAATGATACATGTTTCCAAGATCACTTGGCAAGTCCCGCCGGGGAACGCCGCTTCCCCATGGCGGCCCCGAAACCGCTTCACGCCTCGTAAACCAGGCGACGTCCCGGACCGGAATGCCGGAGGGAACCAAGGCGAACACGAAACCGCCAAAACGCTGCGCAGGCCAAGCCGTTCGTTGCCTGGACCTTGTTTATTTTTAGCCGGATGCACCGAACTATTCCAAAAGCCCAAAAATGAATCGAATCGTTCCAGCAATCACCGGGCGCTGCCATCCCCTCTTCAAATTACGCCGGGGGCCAAGCATCTGTGCGTGTCTACGTCTACATGATGCAAAATGGAGGAATCCAAAGCCTTAAATGGAGGAGAGAAACGAGAACCTCCCCCGTTGTAAGGCCTGAAAGGCGCGAGAGCCGCTTTACCGCCTGGTTTCGCCATTGCCCCGACCGTTTGGGTATGACGTCTGGAAAAACGGCTGCAGGAAGCTTCTGAAGCGTTTGACCGCAGGCGCTGTTGATGACCGATTGCCCGAAGGAACGGCAAAAACGCCCTGCGCCGGTTTCGGCACAGAGCGTATTGTTTTTCCATCGCTTCGAACGGTGGTTCGGCTAGAATTTCATCCATTCCGGCGTGATCGCCTGCAGCCAAATCGTAATTTTGGTCATCTGGTTCGTAAACAGCAGCACGCCCATCAGCAGCATCAACGCGCCGCCGATTTTCATCATGATGCCGGAATATTTTACGATCCAGCGGGTGGAACCGATAAAAAACGCAAGCACGAAAAACGGGATCGCAAACCCGAGCGAATAAGCCGTAATCAGCGAAAACCACGAACCTGGCTGAGTTGCGGCAAGCCCAATAATTGCAGTTAAAATCGGTCCGACGCAAGGCGACCATCCGGCTGAAAACCCGATGCCGAAAATAAAGGAACCTATGTATCCGGCAGGCTTGAATTTCAGATCCATTTTATAGTCCCTCATCAGAAACTTCGGTTGAAAGATACCGATAAGGAAAAGTCCCATTAAAATGATCAAAATGGCGGAAAGCTGACGGATCAGATCACGATTGTTGTAAAAAAAGCTGCCTAAAAAACCTGCGCTCACCCCAAGGGTGTAAAACACTACTGAAAAACCCAAAATAAATGCTAGCGTATGCGTCATCGTCCGGAACCGGACTTCCCTTTTGTTTTGCTCCGTTTTAAGCTGCTGCACCGACATGCCCGTAATATAAGACAAATAGGACGGATATAGCGGCAAACAGCAAGGAGAAATGAAAGAAGCCAGTCCCGCCAAAAACGCGATACCGATATTCAAGTTCGACAAGGCCGTACCCCCTAATCTATGTTAAACCGAAAGTCCTTTTTTGCCGGCCATGGTTAACACAAGAAGCAGAATCAGCAGGAGCACGATGGTGGCCCCAGGCGCCAAATTCCAAATGCCGGCGATGACGAGCCCGATAATGACGGCGATTTCGGAAATGACCACGGATAAGATGACGGAGGATTTGAAGCTGCGCGCGATCAGCAGGCTGATGGCGACCGGTATCGTCAGCAAAGCCGACACGAGCAGCGCCCCGACGATTTTGATAGCCGTGCTGATGACGAGCGCGGTCAAAACCGTGATCAACATGTTAAGCAAACGCACCGGCAGCCCATTGACGCTTGCGGCGTCCTCCTCGAAGCTGAGCAGGAAAAACTCTTTGAAAAACAAGGCGACCACCGCGACAACGACCACCGTAACGGCTCCGACCACGTACAAATCCTGCGTATCCAAGGTATAAATGCTTCCGAACAAATAACTCATCACATCTGTATTGTAACCCATACCGAGCGTAAAAAACAAAGAAGCCAGCGCAACGCCGCCGGACATGATGATGGCAATGGACAGCTCGGCGTAGCTTTTATAAGCTTTCCGGAGCTTTTCGATCGCAAACGAAGCGACAACCGCAAAGACAAGGCCTGCGCCAAGCGGGTACACCTCGATCAAAAAACCGAGCGCCACCCCGGCAATCGTGACGTGCGCAAGCGTATCGCCGATCATGGACAACCTACGCAGCACCAAAAATATCCCGATCAGCGGAGCGGTAATGCCGATCAAGATCCCCCCGGCAAGCGCCCGCTGAAAAAAATCACTAAGCATAATATCGATAACCATTCAAACGACTCCTTCTCGCAAATTGCTTTCGGCTCCGGGTCAAGACAACGAATGCTGCAAATCCGGAACCTCGCAATTTTGAATATCATGGGAATGCCGGACGTAAAAATTGATGCTGCCGTTCTGCTGTTTGGGCTGTTGGCCCAGGTAACTTTCGACCATCCCCATATCATGCGAAACCATCAGGAACGTCATGTGGTGATGCTGATGCATATGCGTGACGAGCTCGAAAAAATCGGCCTGGGTTTTGGCGTCGATGCCAACGGTAGGCTCATCCAAAATAAGCAAATCCGGACGATTGATCATCGCCCTCGCCAGAAAGGCGCGCTGCTGCTGGCCTCCCGACAGCTCACCGATCTTTTTGCCGGCGATCGATTCGATGCCCATGACCTCCATCGCGTCGTCGCATTTTTGCTGCTGGCTTTTGCCGACTCTTCTAAACAGCGTTTTGTTATTGTACAAGCCCGACATCACGACCTCGCGCACCGTGGCCGGAAATAAAGGATTAAACGCGTTTTTTTGCGGAACGTAACCGATCCGCTCCCAGTCCTTGAACTTGCGGATCGGCTGGCCGAACAGCCGGATCTGCCCGTCCCCCGCAGGCAAAAGCCCGACGATCATCCGGAGCAGCGTCGATTTGCCCGCGCCGTTGGACCCGATAATGCCGACGAAATCCCGTTCTTTGGCTGAAAAACTTAAATCGGAGATGACCTGCTGGCCCCGGTAGGAAAAAGAAACATGCTCCAGTTCCACCACGGGCTGATGGCAATCTTCGAGGTTCGGCGTTAACATAGTGGATCTCCACCTTTCTCATAGGAATCGCTGCCGGAATCTCCTATTCCTGCAGCGCCAAAATCAGATTCGCCAAATTATTGCGCATGAGCGAAAAATAATCGTCGCCGCGCTTCAGCTGATCTTCGGTCAAACCTTCGACCGGGTTCAGCACGAGCACTTCCGCCCCCGTTTCGGAAGCCAGCGTTTTGGCTAGTTTATCGGAAACGAGCTCTTCGAAAAAGATATAATGGATTCCTTCTTCCTTCACGAGGTTCGACAGCTCCAGCAAATCCCGTGAACGCGGCTCCGCATCGGGAGAAAGCCCCATAATGGCATGCTGCGTCAAACCGTAATCCCGAGCCAGATAACCGAAAGCCTCGTGGGACACGACGATTTCCTTTCGCGGCATCTTGCCGAGTTGGGAGGTGAATTCACGATCCAGTTCTTCAAGACGTTTCTTCAAATTCAAATAACGTTCGTTATAAGCATCCTTGTGGGCCGGATCGGCTTCAATATAACTGTTTTTCATGTTTTCCGCCATGATCAGCGCCGATTTCGGGCTTACCCACGTGTGCGGATCGACATGATGCTGATGGCTGTGGCCTGCGCCTTCCTGATGCTCGTGTTCATGCTCATCCTCTTCGTTTGCTTCGATCAGCTTGATGCCCCGGCTGACCTCGTAAGCCTTCACCTGGCTGTCCCGGTTCAGCCCCTTCAAAAACTGCGGAACCCATCCTTCCAGTCCGGCGCCGTTATAAAAAAACAGCTGCGCTTTCGACGTATTGACGATGTCCTGGCTTCGCGGCGTCCAATCATGGGGTTCGACGCCCGCCGGCAGCAAATTGATAACGTTGGCGTCTTCGCCGCCGATCGCTTTCGCAAATTCGTATATCGGGTAAAAGGTAGTCACCACATTGACCTTGCCTTCAACGATTTTCCCTTGGCTCTGCGGACCGCAGCCTGCCGCCAGCATGACGATCAGCACGATCAGCCCGACCGCCCCGCTTCTAAGCCTCCATGTTTTTTTCACCTGACTAAAACCTTCCTTAATCGTAATTTTTACTAACAAATTATAGAATGGGCTTTGAAAACTTGTCAACACCCAGGCAAAAAAAGACGGAATACCTTATGGCTGCAAAGGTACTCCGTCTTATTATTCCCTAGATATGCTCTTGTTCAGACCGGTTAAGTCCGATTACTTGACTACGGCTCCGTTCGGCATGCCGTCAGGCACGGTGGCCAAGGTCAGTTGGTCGCCTTGGGAGGCCGCCAAAATCATGCCTTGCGACAGCTCGCCCCGCAGCTTGACCGGCTTCAGGTTCGTCACGCAGATGACCTTCCGTCCGACCAGCTCTTCCGGCTTATAAAATTTGGCGATGCCGGAAACGACCTGGCGTTGTTCGAAGCCAAGGTCGAGCTGGAGCTTCAGCAATTTGTCGGCTTTTTTGACGGGTTCGGCGGCGATGACCTGCGCGACGCGCAGCTCGACTTTGGCGAAGTCCTCGATGCCGATCTCTTCTTTGAGCTCCGGCGCTTCCGCCGCGGCCGGCGTTTCAGCTTTAGCCGTTTCCGCTTCGCTTGCCGCAGGCGCGCCGCCGGTCATCGCTTCCTTAATATAAGCGACTTCCTGCTCCGCATCCAGCCGCGGGAAGATCGGGTTGCCTTTGACCAGCTGCGTGCCGGCCGGAATCAAACCGAATGTTTTTCCGCTGTCCCACGCGGTCAGTTCGCCTTCTTGAATGCCCAGCTGCTCCCAAATTTTACGCGGCGCCTGGGTCAGGAACGGCTGCAGCAGAATCGAGGTTATGCGCAGGCTTTCCACCAAATGCGTCATGACCGAAGCCAATTCGCCGCGTTTGCTTTCGTCTTTTGCGAGCGCCCAAGGCTGGGTTTCGTCGATGTATTTGTTGCTGCGGCTGATGAACTGGCTGATCGCCGTCAAAGCGACGCTAAACTCCATGTTTTCCATGGCTTCTTCGACCTTTTGATATACGGCTTTTGCTGCATCTTCAAGCTCGCCGTCGAATGCGGTGACGCCGGATTTGTACTCAGGCACCCTTCCGTCGAAATATTTGTCGACCATCGCAACGGTACGGTTCAGCAGGTTGCCGAGGTCGTTCGCCAAATCGGAATTGACGCGTTCCACAAAACTTTCGGGCGTAAAGGTTCCGTCCGCGCCAAACGGCACTTCGCGAAGCAGATAATAACGCAGCGTGTCCAGGCCGTAGCGGTCGATGAGCGTCACCGGGTCCACGACGTTGCCTTTGGATTTCGACATTTTGCCGTCCTTCATCAAAAGCCAGCCGTGCGCAAAAACTTTTTTCGGCAGCGGCAGATCCAGCGCCATCAAAATGATTGGCCAATAAATCGTATGGAAACGGACGATCTCCTTGCTCATCAGATGGACGTCCGCAGGCCAATATTTATCGAACAACGACGTATCCTCCGAGCCGTAGCCGAGCGCCGTGATATAGTTCAGCAGGGCATCGATCCACACGTAAACGACATGCTTCGGATCGCTTTTGACTTTGACGCCCCATTCGTAGGTCGTCCGGGAAACGGCCAAATCTTCAAGACCCGGCTTGATGAAATTGTTGATCATTTCGTTTTTGCGGGAAACCGGCTGAATGAAATCCGGATGCTCTTCGTAATACTGAAGCAGGCGATCGACGTATTTGCTCATGCGGAAGAAGTAGCTTTCCTCTTTTACGCGCTCCACGGGACGTCCGCAGTCCGGACATTTGCCGTCCACGAGCTGTCTTTCCAGGAAAAAGGACTCGTCCGGCGTGCAATACCAGCCTTCGTATTCGCCTTTGTAGATGTCGCCTTGCGCAAGCAGGCGTTCAAACACTTCCTGCACGACTTTCGTATGGCGCGGTTCGGTCGTGCGGATAAAATCGTCGTTGGAGATGTCGAGCTTTTTCCACAGCTCCTTGATGCCCGCCACGATATCGTCGACGAACTGCTGCGGCGTTTTGCCCGCTTCGGCTGCTTTGCGTTCGATTTTTTGCCCGTGCTCGTCGGTCCCCGTCAAATAACGCACGTCATAGCCGCGAAGCTTTTTGTAACGGACCATGGCGTCGCCGGCCACCGTCGTGTAGGCATGGCCGATATGCAGCTTGTCGCTCGGGTAATAGATCGGCGTCGTCAAATAAAACGTCTTTTTTTCGGACATAGGTTTGTCATCCTCCACATACTGATATTTTCCTGAATCGGGATTTGGCAAAGTCGCTTTTTCGATTTCGGCAAAATCCCCGTAAAACAAAAAAATCCCGCCCCGCTATGGGACGAGAGTTCTCTCACGTGTTACCACCCAATTTCCCCGCTTCCTCCCGGAAGACAGGCTCCATCGGTTCCCGGCAGCCGCCGGTGACCATCCATTAACGCTGGAACACGCCGCATCCTTACGCAGCCGGACGTAAACGTCAGCTCCGCTCGAAAGCAGTTCCTCCGGGACCATCTTCGGAAAATCGCCTAGACCGGTTTGCAGCTCCCCCGGCTCTCTGAGCTAAGCGGACATTTTCTTACTCATCCGTTCGTCGGAAATGCCATATATTCCTTAATATACTGAACCGAACCGGCCAAAGTCAAGTGAGGCGTCCGGCGCTGCTCCCGTGCTTGCCGCCTTTTTCCTTGCGCGGCGGGACCGGATCCAATCCTCCGGGGTGAAACGGCTGGCATTTGGCGATCCGTTTGGCCGCCAGCCAGGAGCCTTTTAAGGCCCCGTGCACTTCAATCGCTTCCAAAGCGTAAGCCGAGCAGGTCGGATAAAACCTGCAGGTCGGCGGCTTGAGCGGCGAGATGAATTTGCGGTAGAACCGGATCGGGCCTTGAACCGCTTTCCGGGAAATGCCCATCTTATCGCCCTCCGGCGGTTTTGGAGGCACCGGAACCCGCCTCGTCCGGCACGGCTTGCTGGCAGTCCTTACAATATCCGAACACTTCGAATTTATGCGTCACGACTTGAAATTGTTCGGGAGCATCCGTAAATTGCACGGGGCAGAAATGGATCGGATACGTCCGCTGGCACTGCAGGCAGATCATGTGGTGATGATGGTGATCCTCGCTGCAGCTGGCCTTGAATTTGATGCCGTCTTCAAAAACGACCTGCTCCAGGACGCCAAGCTCCTGCATGACCCTGAGGTTGCGGTATACCGTATCAAAGCTTAAACCGCTATATTTTTTACACATATACTCATAAACGTCCTTGGCCGACAAATACCCCGCATGTTCGCCAAACAAGCCGGCGAGCGTCTTCCGCTGGTCGGTAATGCGCAGTCCCTGTTCCGACATGGCGTTAATGATCTGGTCCGTCGAAAGCATTACGCTCATCCTCCCGTCGAGATCAACGCAAAAAGCATTGTCTTCGCTTTTGCCGCTTTCCTCAAAATCGATCGAATTTTGCGGCATGTTAATACTTTTAATAATGCCTCAAAACGGCATGACAGTCAATCGAAGCACCCGCTTCCGCTGCCAAAGCCGAACGTTTGAAGCAGGATCCGCCGTCCCGCAACAAAAAAAGAAGCTCCCCCGCGGCAAGCTGCGGCTTGCTCTTCGGGAAAGCCTCTTTGTGTCGACTTTCTGAATGTTTTTTTCTTTATTTTACGAAATAAGTTTTCAGCTGATCCAGCATCAGGTTAGCCGCGAGAACGCCGCCTGCCGTGTTCCAGATGACGTCGTCGACTTTATGGGCGTTGCCCTTTTTCACGACATCGAGGTTTTTCCACAGGTTATCGTTAGTCCATTCTTTTTCCATTTCGCTTCCTTTGCCGTCGCCGGTTTCATACGTGAAATAGAACAGAATGTCGCCGTCCATTTCCGGAATGCGCTCTTTGCCTACGTCGTCGGCGAAACCTTGTTTTTCTTGGGCTTTCGGACGGGCGAACCCAAGCTCATTCAGGATGAGTCCCGAGAACGTTTCGCTGTAATAAATACGGGCTTTGCCCGGCATAAAACGGACCATGGAGACTTTCGTCTTCAGCTTGTCGCCGAGTTCCGCCTTCAGGTCGGCCACGTGCTTGTCGTATGCGGCCAGGACTTCGTCGCCTTTGTCCTTCATATTGACGGCATCCGCCCACAGCTTGAAGTTTTCCTTCCACTCGCCGCGCAGCGTCTCGGAGAAGACGGTCGGCGCGATCGCGGACAGCTGGTCATAGATTTTTTCCTGGCGCATTTTCGTGCCCAGAATGAGGTCCGGCTTCAATGCCGCGATGGCCTCCACGTTCGGCTGGCCTTCTTCGCCCAGGTTTTCTACGCCCTGCATCTGATCCTTGATATGCGGATACCATGGATCCCCGGTCCAGGATTTAACGGCTCCGACGGGTTTGATGCCAAGCGACAAAAGGGCTTCGGTGCCTTCGTTGGTCAAAACCACGACACGCTGCGGGTGAGCCGGCACTTCGACCTTGCCCATGATCGTCTCGACGGTGCGTTTCGCATTGTCCGTGCTTTGCTCCGCCTCTTTATTTCCGCTTTCGCTTCCCGTGCCCGCGGTATTTCCGCTGCCGCTGCCGCAGGCGGACAAGACGAGTACCGCTGCCAGAAGCATAAGTATGATTCCGTTCCACTTTTTCATATAATCTATGTCTCCCCTTCGAATTCTCTGATAATGATTATCAGTATCGAATCTTATCCTAATCGATAACGCTTCGGCTTGTCAACAACGAAGAGAAAACATCGGACTTCCGTATGCGAATCCCCTTTCATGGCCTGCCTCAATTGAGAATGATATTCATTGACAAGTTTCATCCCTCCCCTTACACTTTTAGATGTTGTTTATTTGCCTGATAGGAATGAGGGATCAGCCTTGCAGACGGTTTGGCTGCAAAAAACTACATATAAATGGATCGGATTGATCGCTGGGATCATCCTCCTGCTGCTCTGCGTCGCGGCAAGCATCCTGTTCGGCGTCCATGCCACGGCTTGGCGTCAAGTATTGGAGGCATTCACGTCCTACAACGGAAGCACGGAGCATCTGATCGTGCGCGAAGTCCGGGTGCCCAGGGCGTTGATCGCGGCGTTTGTCGGAGGCAGCCTCGGCATTTGCGGGGTGCTGCTGCAATCCTTGACCAAAAACCCGCTGGCCGACTCGGGCATTTTCGGCATCAATGCGGGAGCTTCCCTGTTCGTGGTCGCTTCTTTCGTGCTTTTTGGGGTCAGCTCGCTCACTTCTTTTACTTGGATCGCCTTCATGGGCGCGGGCGTCAGCTGCCTGTTCGTTTTCGTGCTCGGCTCCGCCGGGCGGCAAGGGCTCACGCCGCTGAAAATTACGCTGGCCGGCGCGGCCATCACCGCGTTTTGCAGTTCCATGACCAACGGCATGCTCATCATTAGCGGGCGCGCGATGGAAGAGGTCCTCTTCTGGATGTCCGGATCGGTCGAAGGCAGAAGCCTGGATATATTGCTTCGCCTGCTTCCGTATATGCTTGCTGCATGGGTGGTTTCCATCCTGATCAGCTCGTCGGTCAACACGCTGATGCTGGGCGACGACGTCGCCAAAAGCCTTGGGCAAAAAACCGCGCTGCTCAAGCTTACGATGGGCGTGCTGATCGTTGTCCTGGCAGGCAGCTCCGTTGCCGTGGCCGGCCCGATCGGTTTTCTCGGTCTCGTCATCCCCCACATCGCGCGAACCGTCGTCGGCAAGGACATCCGCTGGCTGATTCCGTACAGCGCGGCGATGGGCGGCATCTTGTTGCTGCTCGCCGATATCGCGGCACGTTTCATCGCCATGCCTCGGGAAATTCCGATCGGCGTCATGACTGCCATCATCGGCGTTCCTTTCTTTATTCACGCTGCCAGAAAGGGGCTGTTAAAAAAATGAGCCGTTCCGATAAATCCAAAGAACCGATCGCCATTCGGATGAAGGGCAGCCGGATTTCCTTTCTGACCAGCCGAAAACAAATAACCGTCTTGAGCAGCCTCGCCGTTTTGCTATTGCTTGCCGTCATCGTAAGCATCGGCTTTGGCACGAAATACGTAAACCCTTGGGCCGTCGTGCAGGGCATTTTCGGACAAGGCAATGCTTTGGACGTCGTGGTCGTGCAGAAGCTGCGCCTGCCGCGGGTGTTGGTCGGAGCCATGGTCGGAGCATGCTTGGCCATGTCCGGCGCCATCACGCAAGGCTTGATCCGCAATCCGCTCGCTTCCCCGGACGTCATGGGGGTAACCAGCGGGGCTTCGCTTGCGGCAACGGCCATCATCACCCTGGTTCCTTCGGCAAGCATCTTTTGGCTGCCTCCGGCAGCCTTCATCGGAGCGACCTTGACGACCCTGCTCATTTATTTCCTGTCGTGGAAAAAAGGAGTCAATCCTTTGATGCTGGTGCTTGTCGGGGTCGGAATCGGGGCCGTCGCTTCGTCGCTGTCGACCATGCTTCTGGTGACCGGCCCGACTGACGTCGCGCAAAAAGCTTTTAACTGGCTGCTGGGCAGCGTATACGGCAGCTCCTGGAAGCACGTCAACATGCTGCTGCCGTGGTTTATCGTGTTGGGCCTGTTAAGCCTGGCGTTATCCCGACGCATCAACATGCTCCAGCTTGGCGACGATCTTGCGGCCGGAGCGGGGAGCAGCGTCGAAAAAGACCGGACGATGCTCATCTTTATTGCGGTTGGTTTGGCGGGGGCAGGCATTTCCGTCGGCGGGGCCATCGGCTTTGTTGCGCTGCTGTCGCCGCATATCGCCCGGAAGCTGATCGGATCTTCCTACGGCTCGCTGCTTCCGGCAAGCGCCTTATGCGGGGCCTTGATCGTCGTTCTCGCCGATTTGCTGGCCCGGAACCTTGTCCCCCCGCTCGACATTCCGGTCGGCGTTTTCACTTCGGCGGTGGGCGCTCCGTTTTTCATTTATTTGCTGTGGCGAAGCCGAAGCTCTTAAGGCTCAATCGCTTTCCGCCTTGAATGATCCGGCTACGATTTCTTAAAAAGCAACCTCTGTAAAAACGCAAAAAAAGCCTTCCCGTTTGGTGACGGGAAGGCTTTTTTAGTGAAATTTCAAAAATGACCTTGGGGATTTTATCTATTCAGCGGCGTGATGTTCGTATTGATATCCGGCAAGCAGCCATTCGTACATTTCCGGGGAAATGACCCTTTGTTTTTCTTGGCCGCGGCTGACGACGATTTCGTTTTCCGCCGGCGTGCAGGTCTTCATGCCGCTGCCGTCCGGATTCGTAACCGAAACGCAATCATACGCCGGCTCAACCGTCATCTTTTGATGATGTTCGGTCGTAAGCTCGGCAGCCATCGGGTAACCGTGCCGCCCATATTCCGTATGCCCCGGAACAGGTTCGGCAGCTTGAAGCCACCCCGTCATTCGAGCGATGATCGGGTCATCCTTCGTCCATATCGTTCCCCGCAGTTCGTCCCCGGGTTTTCCGCCCACCAGCTTAACGGATGCAACTTCTTCTCCCGGGATTTTCCGGTTCCCTGAGCCGTGTTCGTCGGCACGTACGGCCGCCGCCGTTAACAAAAAGGCAATGGCCAAAACGCCGGACATGACGATCAACCGTTTCATACGTATCCCCCCGTTCCTCTGATCCATATCGACGCTTAAATCGATCCTGCTTAGGTTAGGGGATACCCGATCCCCTTGATTACAAAAACTGCCTCTATATCATCGGATATAAAGGCAGTTTTCGGTTTCATCTTATATGATCGGATTTCGTTGAATTGACCAGCTATACGCCTTAAGGCGTTTTGACTTCAGGCAGCGGCGTAAACAGCAGGTTGATCGGCAGGTTGCTGCCCGAGGCAGCGGTATACCAAATTTCCACGTTTTCTTCGCCGTTACCCGTGCGGTACAATACGCTGGCTTCATGCGGCGCATTGACGGACACGTTTTTGGCAACCTGTACAGGCTGGCCGTTCACCAGCACCACGCCCGTGTACAAACCTCCGCGCGGGTTCAGCGTGATCAACGTATGCGGAGCTACCCGGCTTAACGTGATTTTATACAAGACGCCGAAGTTGCCCGCGTTCGAGGCTTCCGTTCCATAGATGCCATCCAGACCTCTCAGGTTTGGATCCTGATTGTCATCCCCGAGCACCAGACGAGACGGAGTATCGCCGACAACGTCGTCATACCGGATCAAACGGGTGGAGTCCGGATAGGTACCGCGGTTATGAACGTCCCGCTCCAGGTTCGTCAGAAACGGCAATGTTTTCAGCGGATCCTTGTTTTCGTCGATCATGATGAACGTGTACTGGATCGGAAGATCGCTGAATGCATCGGAAAGCACGGAAATGGTATCCCCTTGCTTCATTTTGATTTTGCTGATATCCGGCATGATGACCTTGCTTTCGCCCGGCGCCAGGCTGACGACCTGACGGGCCGATTGGTTTTGCATCGTTTGGAAATAACGCTCCGTCGAAACCTTGCCGGTCAACGTCGGATACGGGTTAGGACCGCCCATGCCAAAGTTCTCAAACGTCAATTGCGCAGGCGCATCCGTATAGGTGTTGGTCGCGATCACGTACAGCTTCATGTTTTTACCAGTCGAATTGACGTGGTGAATCATGAAACGGGTAGCGCCAAGGCCGGTTTCGCGATACAGGATTCCTTCCTGATATACGGTTTCCGGACTGTTGCTGCGGATCAGGGTCGACGCTTCCGAGGAAATCTGATACTGCAGGTTTTTCCATGACGGAACTTGGGAGCCGTCAAACGCAAATTTGTCCCCTACGTCCGTAAACAGCTTGTTGAACTGATCTTCGGTGTACAGCGTTTCGTTCGTAATGTTGATCGTTTTCTGGAATTCGCTGGTCGCGCCGTGTTTGTCGGTCACGATCAAGCGGATGGTCACCGGACCCGGCGTAAAAAACGCCTTGCGGCCGTTCAGCCACTCGCGGCTTACGATCGCATCCTCGTCATCGGTGCTCAGATCGGTGATCGTTACTTTTTCGCCCATCTTGTATTCTTCTTTATCGGTCGTAAAGTTGGCGACCGGCGGTTCGTTCGGCTTCAGGACGTTGACGGTAACCGTGTAAGGTTCGCTCCATTGTCCGCTCGAGTCTTGCACGTAGTGCGTAATCGTGTGTTGACCCGGCTCCTTGAATACGTCCTCCTTGCCTTCCCAACGCTCATCCACGATTTCCCGTCCGTCCGCAACTTTCGTTTGGGTCGTGTACGTCACCGTCGTTTCTCCCGCGAAAATATCCTTAGGCGATACGGTAAACGCGGCAACCGGCTTCGAGGACAACGTCAAAATGACTCTCTTATTCGGCTGATCGACCGTATACGGAATGTTCAGCGCTTGAGTAATGGAGGTCAACGGAACCATAAACACGTTTTTTTGCTGATAAGCCGGGCCTTTCATTTTCGTAGAAACGCCGTCAACGCGATACACGTTGCTGTTCGTTTTGAAGCGGAGTTCCTTCCCGTCTTTCATGATAATCGTTTCTTTTGTTTTGTTGTCGTATGTAAGCTTAAGTCCTGCACGCTCTACCATAGCCCGGATGGCCACGTAGGAAACCCCGTTTTTGACGGCCATCGGTTGGCCTGCAAGATACAGCTTTCCGTTCTGGTACATTTTGTTGCTGTTCATCATCAGAATCAGCTGGTCGGGACCTGCTTGCAGCGGATCGGAGAACGTTACCGGAGTTCCCCCGGATTTGCCTTGATCCGTTACGGTTCCGGTTTGGCCGTTCACGTCACCGGTCGATTTATCGTCACCCTGCTCTCCGGTCGGGTCCGAAGCATCCTTGCTTCCGTTCTGCGACGCCGGATCGGTTTGGGCATCCCCTGGTTGAACATTGCCTGTTTGGGAATCTTCCGTTTTGCCGGAGTTATCCGCCGGAGTTCCGTTCGTCGTGCCCGGCGTGCTCTGGCCGGTTGCCCCTTGGTTTGTTGTACCCTGGTTTGTTGTACCCTGGTTTGTTGTACCCTGGTTTGTTGTACCCTGGTTTGTTGTTCCTTCCGTTACTGCTTGATCTTTTCCTGCAACTTCGTTTTTCTGATCCCCGCTGAAGGAATTGCTTGCCATTCCTGCTGCTTGGCCGCCGTCCTGCTGGACGCCAGACGTGCCGTCAGCGCCGCTGGCTGCATTCATGGTGAAGTTTTGAACCGTTTCGATTGAACCTGTGCCCGCTCCTTCCGCGCCGGCGGCCGGAACGACAAGCGCCGTTTGCGCCGCAGCTAACACAGCAATCATTGTCAGTTTCTTGAAATTCATGTACAGAGACTCCTTTACACTCCCATTTTTCTATCTCGCCCTCAAACAGACATAGTATTAGACGCAGTTTCCGTTAAAAAGTTTCTAACCGTTTTCAAGCAAAATAAGAAAAATGTTTAACGGCTTAACTTTCAAATAGGACAAACCTCGTTTTATGGCCAATTTCCGGCAAAAATATCCTGCTCAACTTGTTAAAAACAATACAAGATGCAGGGTTCCCAAAAAACGAAACGGAAGATTCCCGCAATGAAGGAACCCTCCGTCCTCGAATCATGTCCATGACTGCTAAAGTATTGTCAGCTGCTTTAGTGAGCGCCCTGCAAATCCAGGCTGACCGGAAGTTTGCCTTCGGCTTTGCTTTTTCCCGCCAACACGGACGCCAGCGCTTCCATGAAATAAGGCGTGTTTTCGTAGCAGCACAGATAAGCCGGTATGGACGGAATTTCGTTCAGATCATACGGATTCCGGGTGGAAGCGGCCACCAGCTTGTCATGTTTCTGCTCCATCAGCTTCTCGGCCAGCAGGCGTTGCCCTTCGGGCAGCGCGCTTCCCGCCGTATACGTCACCAGAACCACCTGGCTGAAGCCCGCCGCGGCGGAAAGGGCCCGTTCGATCTCCTGCTCATCCGGCTCGGCGCTGACGACGATTTCCTGAACTTGCTCCAGATGGCTGGATAATGCGTCCCCAAGGCTGACGAACTCCGTCCATGGCTCGTCGACCTGCGTCTCGGACCGCAATTCGGGCCAAATGACCAATACCGGCGCTTCGGCTTGAAGCGGCAGCTGCCCGCGATCTTTGACGAGCGTTACGCTCTTCAGGGAAATTTCCTTTAAAAGACGGTCCACTTCGGGTTTTTCGTGTCTCTCGACAAATGCCGCCGGTGCAGGCGCATCCGAAGTTTTCAGGCCGGCCAGCCGTTTGTTTTTGAGCGCCAAAATGCGCGTCACGGCGGCGTCGATCGTTTTTTCGCTGATTCTTCCCGTCTGCACGGCATGTTTGACGGCTTCGATCGCTTCGATCTGATCGTTCAGCGTATGGCTGACGAGCACGACGTCCGCTCCGGCCTCGATCGCTTTGACCGCTCCTTCCCCGATGCCGAAAAATTTGGCGATCGCATGCATTTCCAGGCAATCGGTCACGATAATGCCGTCGTAGGCCAAATCCTCGCGCAACAGTCCGGTCAGCACCGATCTGGACAACGTGGCCGGGATCCGCTCCGGTTCGATGGCCGGGAAAATGACGTGGGCGGTCATGATCACGTCGACCCCGGCGCGGATTGCTTCGATGAACGGCTTCAGCTCAACCTGCTGCAAACGGTCCAAATCATGCTCAACCGTTGCCAGTCCCATATGGCTGTCGACGTTGGTGTCCCCGTGCCCCGGAAAATGCTTGGCGGCTGCGGACAGCCCCTTCTCCTGAAACGCCTTGATGACGGCCACCCCGTGTTCGGCGACCCGCTCCGGATCTTCCCCGAAGGACCGGACGCCGATGACCGGATTGCGGGCATTGTTGTTGACGTCGAGGCATGGGGCAAAGTTCATGTTGATGCCAAGCTGAAGCAGTTCCTCGGCGCTGACCCGCGATACCTCATAGCTGTAATCGGGATTGCCCGTGGCTCCCAGCGCCATGTTGCCGGGAATCCGGCTCACTCTCTTATGGTCGATCCGCGCCACCATGCCGCCTTCCTGATCGATGGCGATCCACAAGGGCAGGTTCCCTTGATCCGCGGAAAGCTTTTGCAGCGAAGCCGAGAGGTTCGCTACCTGCTCGGGGTCGCCGATATTCCGGCGAAAATAGATGACTCCCCCCAAATGATGCTCCTGAATCAGCTTCTTGATCTGGTCGTCCGGTACCAACGAGTGAAATCCGCAGATGAACATTTGGCCGATTTTTTGCTCCAGCGTCATTGTAGATAGATCCATTTTTCTCTGCACTCCCTTTTATTAACGTAAAAATAAGTTCCAACCAAACGCTTTAATGCTATCCTTGCTTTTCCAACATTTCTATCATAACGGAAATCAGCCCATGGGGATACTTCTGGCCTGGTCGCGGAATTCCGACGGCGTCATGCCGGTATGCCGCTGAAACACTTTCGTAAAATACCGCCGCTCATGGTAGCCGATGCCGGCGCCGATCTGCGTGATGCTTTTGTCGCTGTGGAGCAGCAAATATTTCGCGGCCTCGATGCGTTTTCCGGTAACGTATTCCACAAAGGTCATGCCCAGATGGTTTTTGAACAGGAGGCTGAAATAACTGCAGCTGATTCCCAAATGCCCGGCAAGCTCTTCGATCCCCAAATCCGTATCCAGCTTGCTTGCAATGTACGCCACGGCTTCGGCCATGAGCTGCTGCGGGTTTTTCCTCGCACTCTGCTGCCCTTCCGTCTCCTCGATGCGGGATACCGTCTGCTGGAAAGGGTCCTTCAACCGCTGCTGAACGATTTGCTCCCCGACGGCCCGGATGGTGTTTTCCAGCTCTTTGTAATGGATCGGCTTGCAGATGTAGTCGCGGACCTTGTATTTGATCCCGGCCCTGGCGTATTCGAACTCCTGGTAACCCGTAAGCAAAATGATCTCCGCTTTGGAGCCCCTCTCCCGGAGTTCCCCGATCAGGGTCAATCCGTCCATGACCGGCATGCGGATGTCGCATAAAATAATGTCCGGGTTGTGGATGTCGAACAGCTCCAAAGCTTCTTTGCCGCTGCGGGCGGCCAGCACCTGCATGTTCATTTCCTTCCATGGAATGATGCTTTTCAAATTGTTGAGGATCGGCGCCTCGTCATCGACAAGCATGACGTTAAGGATCATCTCTTTCCCTCCATTCGGCATCAGGCAAAACGCACTGAATGATCGTTCCCGTCAAAAGCGAGGAACAAATGAACAATCCGTAGTACTCCCCGTAATGAATCCGGATCCGGTCGGCCACGCTCCTTACGCCCAGCCCCCTCCGCTCTTCATTGATATGCCGATCCTGATCGCCGTTGCGGCCGGATTCCTCTTCCTTGTCGTTCTTCATATAAACGAATTTCCGAAGCTGCTCCGGGCTCATGCCGATGCCGTTGTCCTGTACCTGCAAAATGAAGCGGCCCCGGTCCGTCCAGCAGGAAACATGGATATGGCCTTTATAGGCAATGCCTTCGAAGCCGTGCTGGATGCAGTTTTCCACGAGGGGCTGAAGGGTGAGCTTAAGCACGCTGCGCCGGCTGAGTTCCGGCGGAATGTCCAGCTCGTAATCGAACAGGTCGTCGAACCGGAACTTCTGGATTTCCAAATAGCTCCGCAAATGCTCGATTTCCTGGTCGAGCGGAATTTCCTCCTTATCCTGAATGCTGATCCGCAAAATATTGCCCAGCCTGTGCACCATTTCGCTGACCTTGACGCCTTCGTTCTGGATCGCGAGCACGTTGATCGACTCCAGCGTGTTAAACAGGAAATGCGGCTTGATCTGGGCCTGCAGCACGCGCAGCTCGGCCTGCGTTTTCTGTTTTTGCTCGGTTTTGATCTGCTTGAACAGGCTGTTGATTTGGCCGACCAGATCATTGAAGCCTTTTGCCAAAATATGCAGCTCATCCTTGCCCCGGTCCTCGACCTGAACGTTGAAATCGCCGCCTTCGACTTTTCTCATGAAACGGACGATCACCCCGATGGAGCCGGTAATCCTTCTCATGAACACCATGTTGAACGTGATGGCTGCCAGAAGGCAAAGCAGCGTAATTCCGATGAACCACTGGGCAAACACGAGCGTTTCCTTGGAAAGCGACGCCCAGGACGTCACCGCGACCACGTTCCAGGAATAATCCTCCATATGGTAGATCGAAACGATGCTTTTTTCATCGTCGAAATCCGTTTTGAAGCTCTGGTACCCGGAGCCGAACCGGACCGTTTTTTTCATGACGGAGGAGATCGGCTTTCCTTCCAGCGTTTTGTTCGGGTCGTACAAAATCAGGCCGTCGTCGTTGACGAGCAGGAACTGGGTGGACTGCATGTTTTGCGTCGGCGACAAATTGCGGAAGATCGACTCGATGTCCCAGTTTTTGATTTGCACGACCAGAATGCCGATGTTTTTGAAATAACTCAGCTCTTTGACGAGGCGAATCTGCGTAAAAACGGGTTCGGTTCCGGTCAATTCCGGATACTCGTGCGGCGCGATCCATTTGGGCACCCCGTTCAGTTCCATCACTTCCCGGTACAAGGGCTGCTTTTTGAAATCCTCGAAAGGCATGGTCTTGAAGTTTTCCTTGGTGAACACGGATACGACGGCGCCGTGCAAATTGTACAGAAAAGCGTAGCTGATCGCGGGATGGTTGTACAGCAGGTTGCGGAAATTCCGCTGGCTGTTGTTCAGGCTGAGCTGCTCCTCGTTCAAATCCTGTTTGGACGGGTCTTTGGCGGCCAGCGCCATATGGAAAACGGAGGTGGCGATGCCGTTGTCCGTCACGTTGTCCATCTGCCGCAGCACCGTGCCGATGCTGTAGCTGATCGATTTGAGCGAATATTCGGTTTGGCGGCTGTATTTTTCCTCGATCGAATGCGACGACACGATATACGTGACGACGCCCAGTATACATACGGGCACGATGATCAACACGATAAATGCCGTAAACAACTTGTTGCGCAAATTCATGGACACTCTTCCATTTCTCAAGATTTTGCAAAATCCGGTTGTAGGCGTGCCCTGAAACGACGGTTTTTCAGCGAAAAAGCATTCCTCCATGCTTCGGGCAAAGGATATGCAAGCCGGATTTTGCAAAAATCGGCAGTCTGTAACTTGATCGCTGCGGCATGGGCATGCCGCTCACAACGCCGGTGCCGGCAAAACGCAAAAACGGTCCTTTATCTGGCGGATTCCGCCGCCTGATTGGCGTCATCCTGCACCTTTTGCAGCGCTTCGGCCATTTTCTCCGGCGTCGTTTGGCCGCTGATCAGCTTCTGGATTTGCACGTTGCTGATTTCCGAGGTGACGTCGGCTTGAACGAGGGCATCGAAGGCAGGGAACTTCGTATCCGCTTTTTCGATCACCTCAACGATCTCCTTCATCAGATTGTCGTTGATGCTTGAAGCCAGCACGGCCGCATCCAGCTTCATCGCCGGCAGCACGCCGTCTTCGACGAGCCCGCGGATTTGCATGTCTTCGTTGAACATGTTTTTGATGAAGGACTTCACGGCGGCGATTTTGCGGGGATCCTTGGCGACGGCGGCCGAAAAGCCGTAACCGTTGTTGAAATTCAGCATCAGCGCGGTTTGGTCCCCGACGCCGCCCTCCACCGGAGGCATATTAAAAAATCCCACCTTCCCGAACATCGCGGCCCCCGATTCCCCCTGCTTGAACACGGACGATTTCCAGGTGCCGTCGTACATCAGAATCGCTTGGCCGCTCGTAAACTGGGCCGTATATTCGGGATACTCCAAACCAAGCTCGCCTTCGGTAAAGTAACCTTTGTCCTTCCATTCCTTATGCTTGGCGAATGCCTTCACCACGTTCGGGTCGGTCCACTTGGCTTCTCCGGTGGCAAACTTCTGGGTGATGTCCGGGCCGGCGTAACGGGACCATAGATGATTGGTGATCATCAGCGGAATCCAGCCGGCTTTGGACGCGGCAGCGATCGGGGTTTTGCCGTCCCGTTTGATCTCGGCCAGCATGCGTTCCAGCTCCGCGAACGTGGCCGGCGGTTTCCAGCCTTTTTTTTGGAAATAGGCCTTGTTGTAATAAAAACCTTCGCCCGATCCGCCGATGGGCAGGCCGTACACCCTTCCCTCGTACGTAAAGGCGTCCAGCGAAGAAAATTTGTCCTTGATGCCCAATTCTTCGATGATGGGCGTCAAATCCAGCAGCTTTCCCTGTTTGGCGTACATGGCTGAATCGGGGCTGCCGAACAGGTCGAAAATATCGGGAGGATTGCCTGCCGCCATCTCGCCGCGAAGTTTTTCCTTGCGGTTCACGTCGGAATCGACGCCGTCCAGCCTGAAGGTCAGCCCATCGACTTCGGCCTCCACCTTTTTGACCACGTCGTTCAGGATGGCAAACCGTTTCTCTTTGTCTTTGCCGACCTGGGTGTGACGGAGCGTCAGATCGAAGGGTTCGGCCTTTTTTTCGGTTTTGGCCCCCTTGCCGTTGGATGCGTTTTCATTCGCGGGCGAGCTTCCGTTCTCGCAGGCCGTCAACACGAATGAAGCGGCGAAGCACAGCGATATCAAAAGAATCAAGCTTCTCTTGACCTTCATCGTTGATCCCCCTTAAATCTCTCAATTCTCATTATAAGAATGAGTATACATCAAGGTTAGTGCAACAATCTGCTATTTTGGGGATAAAAATCTCTACTGGGCTTGAAATTTCGCAAAAATGCCCCTCTCCTAGAAGTCCTTGCCCCCGGCAGAAATCGAACAAAGAGCCCTTTTCTTTTGCAGAAAAGAGCTCTTCAGGTCCGGCCCGGTTAACCGGTTCCGGTTTGCTTGCGCCCCGCTTCGATCAAGCGGTAGGCCCGCTCGACCTCATCGTCGGTAGGGCTCGGGACGCCTTGCAAAGGATAAGTTTTGCCAAGCGCCTCCCATTTGTAGACGCCCATCTGGTGGTAAGGAAGGATTTCGAATTTTTCGACGCCGCGGAGCGTGCCGATGAAACGGCCGAGCCGGAGCAAATCCTCCTCGTCGTCGTGGATGCCGGGAACGTATACATGCCTGATCCACATGCTGCGCCCGTGCTCCGACAGCCACTTCGCCGTCTGCAGCGTTCGTTCGTTGGATTTGCCCGTCAGCTGGATATGCTTGGCGTCATCGATATGCTTGATGTCCAGCAACACCAGGTCCGTGACGTCCAGCAGCCGGCGGATTCGCTCCGCTTCGTTAAATCCGTTGCTGTCCAGCGCGGTGTGCAGGTTCCAGCGTTTTTTCGCTTCCTGAAACAGTTCCGCCACAAAATGCGACTGCAGCGTAGGTTCGCCGCCGGAAACCGTGAGTCCGCCGCCGGATGCCCGGTAATACGGCAAATACGGCTCGATTTCGGACAACGCTTCTTCCACCGTCATTTCTTTGCCGCCGTCCAGCGCCCACGTATCCGGGTTATGGCAATACTGGCATTTCAGCAGGCAGCCTTGCATGAAAAGAACAAAGCGGATGCCCGGCCCGTCGACGGTTCCGAAGGTTTCCATGGAGTGGATATGTCCCTTGATCATTGAAGTCACCCTTTCCGCATCCGCTATCGGTTCCGGCAGGCCGGGAGCCCGCCTGTTTTCCCGTTTCTTACATGGATCCGTGGAACGTGCGGTTGATCACGTCAAGCTGCTGCTCCCGGGTCAGCTTCACGAAGTTGACAGCGTAACCCGACACGCGAATCGTCAGCTGCGGATAATTTTCCGGATGTTCCATCGCGTCGATGAGCTGCTCGCGGTCGAATACGTTGACGTTCAAATGATGCGCCTTGCTGCCGAAATATCCGTCAAGCATCGATACGAGGTTCGATTTGCGGGTCTCCGGCTCTTTGCCGAGCGCTTTCGGCACGATCGAAAACGTGTTGGAGATGCCGTCCAGGCTTTCCTCGTAAGGCAGTTTGGCTACCGAGCTGAGGGAAGCGAGCGCCCCTTTTTTGTCCCGTCCGTGCATCGGATTGGCGCCAGGAGCAAACGGCTCGCCCGCTTTGCGGCCGTCCGGGGTCGTTCCGGTTTTTTTGCCGTATACGACGTTCGACGTGATGGTGAGAATCGACTGGGTCGGCAGCGCGTTCCGGTACGCTTTATGTTTCCGGATCATGCTCATGAACGTTTCCACCAGCCAGACGGCGATTTGGTCCACCCGGTCGTCGTTGTTGCCGTAGCATGGGTATTCCCCTTCGATTTCGAAATCGACGGCGATGCCCTGTTCGTTGCGGACCGGCCGGACCTTGGCGTGTTTGATCGCGCTCAGCGAATCGGCCGCCACGGACAACCCTGCGATGCCGCAGGCCATCGTACGGAGGATGTCGCGGTCGTGCAGCGCCATCTCGATGCGTTCGTAGCAATATTTGTCATGCATGTAATGGATGACGTTCAGCGAGTTCATGTACAGCTTCGCCAGCCATTCCATCATCGGCTTCAGCCGTTTGACCACTTCGTCGTACGAGAGGACCTCGGAGGTGATCGCCGGATATTCCGGTCCGACCTGCGCGCCGGACTTTTCGTCGACGCCGCCGTTGATCGCGTACAGCAAACATTTCGCCAGGTTGGCCCGCGCCCCGAAAAACTGCATTTGCTTGCCGATCCGCATCGCGGATACGCAGCAGGCGATTCCGTAGTCGTCGCCGTAGATCGGGCGCATCAGATCGTCGTTTTCATATTGGATGGAGCTGGTCTCGATCGATACCTTCGCGCAATATTTTTTGAAGGCTTCCGGCAGCTTCTCCGACCATAATACCGTCAGGTTCGGTTCGGGCGCGGGTCCCAAATTGTACAGCGTATGCAGGAAACGGAAGCTGTTTTTCGTCACCCGGGTTTGGCCGTTGACCGACATCCCGCCGATCGATTCCGTCACCCAGGTCGGGTCGCCGCTGAACAGCTCGTTGTAGTCCGGCGTCCGGAGGAACTTCACGATGCGAAGCTTCATGACGAAATGGTCGACGAGCTCCTGCGCCTGCGTTTCGGTCAGCGTGCCTTCCTCCAGATCCCGTTCGATGTAAATATCGAGGAACGAAGATACGCGGCCAAGGGACATCGCGGCGCCGTTTTGCTCCTTGATGGCCGCCAAATAACCGAAATACAGCCACTGGAAAGCTTCTTTGGCGTTTTGCGCCGGTTTGGAAATGTCGTATCCGTGCATTTCGGCCATCCGCTTCAGCTCCCCGAGGGCGCGAATTTGTTCGGACAATTCCTCCCGCAGGCGAATGACGTCTTCTTCCATGGCGTCCACCTCAAGCTCGAGCAGCTCCTGTTTTTTCTGCGTAACGAGGAAATCGACGCCGTACAAGGCAACGCGGCGGTAGTCGCCGATAATCCGGCCGCGGCCGTAAGCATCGGGCAAGCCCGTGATGATGCCCGCTTTGCGCGCAGCCCGCATCTCGGTCGTGTAAGCGTCAAAGACGCCCTGGTTATGGGTTTTGCGGATGTTCGTGAATAGGTCGATCAGCTCTTGCGGAAGTTCAAACCCGTACGCTTTGCATGCATCCACCATCATGCGGATGCCGCCGAATGGCTGAATGGACCGCTTGAACGGAGCGTCGGTCTGGACGCCGACGATTTGCTCCTTCTCTTTGTCCAGATATCCCGGCCCGTGGGACAGGATCGTTGAAGGCGTATGGACGTCGACGTCCAGGACGCCGCCGTTTTCCCTCTCCTTTTTCGTCAAATCGGAGACGATCTTCCACAGCTCGGTCGTATCGTCCGTCGGCCCCTGCAAAAATCCCTCGTCCCCCAGGTACGGGCGGATATTCCGCTCGATAAAGTCGTTGACGTTGACTTTGTGCATCCAGTTCCCTTTTTTGAAACCCCGCCAGCCCGTTTGCATGGTTTGTACGTCTTGTTCCAGCACAGACATTGGAATCCCTCCGTTTTTGAGGATGTAAATGCCGCATCGATGGATATTTTTTGTGATTTATTTCACTTAGTTGAAAATTTGATCTTGCTCTTGTCTTGCTCCATCTGATCCTGCTTTTATGCTGCTTGCACTCTCCTCGATGCGGCGGTCTTGCTCAGGATTTTGCAGCATCCGATGGCAGCCGCTTCCGGGTACGTTTTATGGAACGAAACCGTTTCGCTTCCATAAACCAAATCGCGGACCGAAAGTCATTTTTTCGGATGTTTGAACAAAATCCTCGTTTACAAGTCCAGTGTAAAAAACTTCCGACAAAACGGCTGTGATAAACATCACTTTGCAGGCGGTCTTCCTGAGGGGGAGGTCGATTTCACGCGCCTGCAAAGGATGCGGTCCGCATTGGGCGGTAGCCTGTTCGGGGATAGGCGGGCGGCGCGGTCATCAAGCATAATACGTCCCGCTTCCCCGTTCCGCCGCCAGCTCCCGCTTCGCTTATTCTTCGAACCGCCCGTAAAACGCGTTCCGGTAAATGTCCGCCAGCTCCGATACAAGCGGCAGCTTCGGATTCGCCGTCGTGCATTGATCCTCGAAGGCGCGGTCCGCCAAGTAATCGACTTTGGCTTCGAACGCTTTGGCGTCAAATCCGAGCTCCTGGAACGATTCCTCGATGCCAAGCGCCTTGTTCAATTTCCGTATGGCCTGGATCAGGCTGTTTACGCCTTCCTCCGTCGTGCGGGCAGGCAATCCCAAAATGCGCGCGATTTCCGCATACCGCTCATCGGCGACGAAATGCGAATATTTCGGGAACGACGCGAACTTGCTCGGTTTTTTCGCGTTGTAGCGGATGACGTGCGGCATCAGGATCGCATTGGTCCGGCCGTGGGCCGTATGGTATTCCCCGCCCCATTTATGCGCCAGGCTGTGGTTGATGCCCAGGAACGCGTTGGCGAAGGCCATGCCGGCCAGCGTCGAGGCATTGTGCATTTTCTCCCGGGCGATCTTGTCGCCGGTCAGCGCGGACTTTTCAAGGTATTGGAAGACGAGCTGGATCGCTTTGATCGCCAGGCCGTCCGTATAATCGCTAGCCATCACCGAGACATACGCTTCGATCGCATGCGTGAGCACGTCCATGCCCGTATCGGCCACCGCCGTTTTCGGCAGGGTGTACACGAATTCCGGATCGACGATCGCGACGTCCGGCGTCAACTCGTAGTCCGCAAGCGGGTATTTCGTGTTTCCTTGGTTTTTGTCCGTGATGACGGCAAACGAGGTGACTTCCGATCCCGTGCCCGAGGTCGTCGGAATGGCGACGAATTTGGCCTTTTGCCCGAGGCGCGGATATTTGTAGATCCGTTTGCGGATGTCCATGAACTTCTGTTTCAGGTTCGAAAAATCGGTGTCCGGATATTCGTAGAACAGCCACATCGCTTTGGCCGCGTCCATCGGCGAGCCCCCGCCGAGGGCAATGATGCAGTCCGGCTGGAACCGTCTCATCATCTCGGTGCCCCTGTCCACCGTCGCCGTCGACGGATCGGGCTCCACTTCCGAAAACACTTCGATGACGACCGGATTTTGGCGCTGGCGCAGGAAATATTCGACCCTTTCGACATATCCCAGCTTCACCATCATCTCGTCGGTCACGATCGCGATCCGGCTGATGTCCGGCATTTTGGCCAAATATTGCGTTGCCCCTTTTTCAAAATAAATTTTATCCGGTACTTTGAACCATTGCATATTCACGGTACGGCGCGCCACCCTTTTAATGTTGATGAGATTGACCGCGGTGACGTTCGAAGACGTCGAATTCCGGCCGTACGACCCGCAGCCGAGCGTCAGCGAAGGCAGGTTCGTGTTGTAAATGTCCCCGATCGCCCCGTGGGTCGACGGCGAATTGACGATGATCCGCCCGGTCTGCAGCCGGTCCGAAAAGGCCGAAATCACTGCCTCGTCATGCGAGTGGATGACCGACGAATGTCCCATCCCGCCGAACGCGACGACCTCCGCCGCACGCTGGATGCCCTCTGCCGCGTTTTTTACCTTATAACAGGCCAGCACCGGGCTGAGTTTTTCCGCGGACAGCGGGTACTTCGGACCGACGCCTTCGATTTCGGCCACCAAAATTTTGGTTCCCGCCGGCACGCTGAAACCGCATATTTCCGCGATCTTCACCGCGGATTGGCCGACGATGGCCGGGTTGACCGCGCATTTTTCCAGGTTGATGGCGCCAGCCGTCAGCTTGGCGGTTTCTTCCTTATTGACGAAGTAGCAGCCGTTTGCGATCATTTTCTTTTTGACCGCATCGAAGATCGGCTCCTCGATGATGACCGCCTGCTCCGATGCGCAAATCATCCCGTTGTCGAACGACTTGGACAAAATGAGGTCGGTGACCGCCTGGTCGATATCCGCCGATTTTTCGATGAAGCAAGGCACGTTGCCCGGACCGACCCCAAGAGCCGGTTTGCCGCAGCTGTAGGCGGCGCGCACCATGCCCGAACCTCCCGTCGCCAAAATGAGCGCCACGTCGGGATGGTTCATCAGCGCGTTCGTTTTGTCCATGTCCGGCTCTTCGATCCACTGGATGCAATCGGCCGGAGCTCCGTGCTTTACCGCCGCCTCCAGCATGATTTTCGCCGCCTCGCGGCTGCACTGCTGTGCCGACGGGTGAAAGCCGAAAATGATCGGGTTGCGGGTCTTGATCGAAATGAGCGCCTTAAACATCGTCGTGGACGTCGGGTTGGTTACCGGCGTGATCCCCATGATGATGCCGACGGGTTCGGCGATTTTTTGATAGCTTTCATACGGGTTATCCTCGATGACGCCTACCGTTTTTTCGTATTTGATGCTGTGGTAAATGTATTCGGTGGAAAACATGTTTTTGGTGATTTTGTCTTCGTATACGCCTCTGCCGGTTTCGTCGACGGCCATCCGGGCCAGCCGCATATGCTGGTCGAGCCCCGCCAGGGCCATCGCCTGAACGACCTCGTCCACCTGCTCCTGCGTCATGTCCATGAACTTCTTTTGCGCCTCGTTGGCTTTGTCGATCAGGGTCCGGATATACGCATCCGGCGCCGGTTGCGGTGCTTCTACGGGTTCTTTTTTAACAGCCATGTCTCTCATCCTTCCGGGGTTTTTTGAAAACTATTCTCTCTGGCCCGATCATAACAAAACCGGGTAACGCCCGGAGGTGATGTTTTTCACACGATCAAGTGAAAATTATCACAAATTCGGAATTTCGACACTTTTTCGGGCTTCAAAGTCCCCAAAAACCAAATTTTTCAGGTTATAATTTACTTAAAATTTATTTTAAAAATGAAAGAGATAAAGGGGATAACGAGTATGAGCAACCAACTGAACGTGATCGAAACCCGCGGGAACGCAAGCTGCTTCTCCGAACAAAACCTGGATCGGCTGATGGCTGTCATGCATGACCGGACCGTACCCGAAGGCTCCCATCTGTTTTGGGAAGGCGACAGCTCGGATAAGCTCTATTACGTCAAAAGCGGACGCGTACAGCTGACCAAATCCACGGATGAAGGCAAAGAGCTGATATTGTACGTGTACCAGGCGGGGGACATCGTTGGCCATGCCGACCCCTTTTTCACCCATAAGCAAACCTATACCGCCGAAGTGATGGAAGAAAGCGTCGTCGGCGTCATCGATCATAAAGACCTGGAATCGCTGATCTGCCAGCACTGCGACTTTGCGCTCGATTTCATGAAATGGATGGGCATCCATCACCGGCTGACCCAGACCAAATTCCGCGATCTGATGATGTACGGCAAGCCGGGAGCGCTCTGCTCGACGCTGATCCGGCTCAGCAACACGTACGGCGAAGAGCGTGGCGACGGCATTTTGATCAACAAAAAAATCACCCATACGGATCTTTCCAACATGATCGGCTCGACGCGCGAAAGCGTCAACCGCCTGCTCGGCGATCTCCGCAAAAAAAACGCAATCGAGTATGAAAACGGCCTGATCGTCATCAAAGACCTTGAAATGCTGCAGGATATTTGCCATTGCGAGCTGTGCCCGAAAGAAATTTGCCGCATTTGACCGGCAGGCGGCCGCCGATATCTACGATACGTCAACTCCAAGCTTCCGGGACCGCATCGGGTCTCTGGAGGCTTTTCCATATGCAAAACGTCCCATATGTCCCCTAACTGAATCATGTCTAAGCCTTTTTAGCTTCCTTTCCTCAAAACGGCTAAATATGTCATCATTAGGGCTCATTATTCCCGTTTTTAATCCTAAAGACCTATAAAGCTTTCAGATAAAAGAACCGATGAACATCATGTTGCGCATTTCTTAAGTCTTATTTTGCTTGCGCATATCTTCCTACAACATCAACCGATCATCGTTCGGCGCCTGAAGGACCGGAGAACCCGAATCTGCCCCGGAAGGACTATCCTGCAGGTTCCGGCGCTGAACTTAAAGGCCCGAATCCTCTTATCCCTTCCAAACGAAAGGAAACATCGAGGATTAGGCATACAGGTCGGATAAGGAGTGAATAACATGATGGCAGAAACATGGATTCGGCGGATTTTGATGGTCATTACCTTCATAGGTTCGATGGCATCCGGTACGGCGCAAGGCACGGCTTTGTCGTCTCCTCCCGGAATCGCTCCGGAGGCTGCGGCGCAGCCGACGTACCAAAAAGCCACCTGGCTGTGGACTACCGACTGGATCCGGCGGGATCCGCAGGAGGTGTTGTCGTTTCTCGGCGAACATGGCGCGAATCTCGTTTATTTGCAAGTGAACCCCGACATCCCCGCCTCTGATTATCAGAGTTTCATCAAGCAAGCGGCCGGCCTCGGCATCAAAGTGGATGCGCTGGACGGCGCCCCGGAATGGGGACTTGCGTGGAAGCGGCAAGAGATCGCGGATTTTCTGGCCTGGGTGCAAACCTACCAACAAGCGGCGGAAGCAAGCGAACAATTTCACGGCATTCACGTCGATATCGAACCTCATCTGCTTCCGGAGTGGAAAACAAACCGCTCGGACGTCATCAAGCAGTGGGAAAGCAACGTGCAATACCTCCGAACCGAAGCGGACCGCATGAAGCTGCCGCTTTCGGCCGATATCCCGTTCTGGCTCGGCAACAACGCGGCTTCGGACGGCAAGACGCCGCTCGACCGCTTTATGATCGGGCAGTTCGACTCGGTAACGGTCATGTCTTACCGCGACACGGCCCAAGCCATCGGCGGCATCGCCGAAGACACGTTCAAGGATGCAGCCGCCCTCGGCAAAACGGTTTTGGCCGCCGTCGAAACCAACCCCAGCCGCGAAGGCGATTTCCTGACGTTCCATGAAGAAGGAGCCGGCGCGATGAATGAGCAGATCGCCAAACTTCACGACATGGTTAAAAACCATCCTTCCTACGCCGGCATCGCCATTCACGATTTCGACGGCTGGCGGGAGATGAAACAATAAAAAAAGGGATGTACGCCGGTTTTCGTTCCCACTTGCGTACATCCCTTTTTATGACGGCATTTCTTTTGATGACCATCTGTCCGGTCCGCGTTTCGTCCATGAACAACTGGGTGCGAATCCTTTGCAGGTAATCCGTTTTAGCGCGGATGAAGCTGTACGGAAGCCTGTTTTCCGCTCAGCTGGATTCCCGACATTTTGGTTCCCGCCTCTTTCAGATCCGTGATCAGCCGTTCCAGAAGCTCCTTCGCGGCCGCCCCTTCCTTGCCTTTGATCCGGATGACGAACAGAACGGCATTGCCGGACTTCAACGTTTTTTCCGCCTGCCGCAGCTTCGTTTCGTAGTCATGCTCTTCGATCTGCGGGGTCAGCCGGATCTCTTTGACCTTCATCCCGCGTTCTGCCGCTTTCGCCTGCTGTTTTTCCCTTTTGGCGTCTCCCGCCCCGATCAGCTTGCACGGGGGAGGACTGCTCATCAAAGAGGTGCAGACCAAGTCGACTTTAAGCTTTTTGGCCAAGGCCAGCGCTTCGGAGGTGGGCATAATGCCGAGGGGTTCTCCGTTTATCCCCGTCAGCTCCACCTCCGACGCCTTGATTTTTTCGTTCATCAGCATGTTCGCAACACCCCCCGTCCCACGTCTATGTATTTGTTGCAGCACCGACCGGACTCGCCGATTAAGCCGCCGCTAGGCCCGGTCCAGCTTGATTTCCACTTCGTCCCGCGGCGACAGCTTCATGTCGAAACCGTCCTCGGCAAGTTCCTTGCCGTTTACTTTGATCACCCATTTTTCCACCGATTTGGATACGTAGCCCTTCACGGAATGAACCATCCGTTTGTTGACCGTCAGTTCGACGAAATCCGTCCCCATCAGCATGTCGCGCACATTTTCGTTTTCGGCGTACGGCAGGATGTACGTATGCGAAATCGACGGCTGTATGGTTCCGCCGTTGATTTTCAGCACGGAATATTTGACTTCCTTCGCTTTGGGATCCGTCGGTTCGATGGAAATGCCAAGCTCGTCGTTTTCCTTGAGCACCGTATCCAGCTTGTCCTTTCCAAGCTTTTTGTCGTTGAGCTCGATCCCCCACACGAAGGCCGAAGACAGCGAGACCTGGCTGATCGAAAGGATGCTTCCGTCCTCCGCGAAGGTCACGATCCCGCTTTTTTTCAAGCATTCCCGGATCGAGATTCCCTGCTCCAAATATTTTTCGATGTCGCGGATCGTGTCCGGAGAGAAGAAATCGTCCTTTTCGGAAATCAATATCGGCGAAAAGGCTTCTCCGGATGCCACGCCCGCCGAATCTTTGGATTTGCTGCCATCGCATCCCGCCAGGATCACCGACAGGACGGCGATGAAAACGATTGCCTTTTTGAAGCTGTTCCCCATTCCGGGCACCACCTTTGTTTATTCATTGCATGGTGCATTAACGTCGTTGGCTTCTATGAACCAAAATAGAGTCCTCATCCTGAGAACTCTATTTTAACATAGTCAAGCGATCGTTTTCGACAGGGGTTAGACAGGTTTAGACCAAAAATTCAATGGATCAGCGCCTGCATGAACGTTCTCGTCCCATCCGTATTTTTCAAATAAGGCCCTAAACCGAGGAAATGGCCGCGGTCGACATAAACGCCCGTCATCCACGTCCCCTCCAGAACTTCGCCGTCCAAATGAAGCAGCAATGGAGGCGCGGAAATCAGTTCCTGATAGACGGGAACCCGCGTATTGTGTTTTTTGAAAGGTTTGCCGGATTGTTCGAAAGGAATCGGGGTGACGTACGTGGGCACGAAATAAGCAGAGATGACCTCCATCTCTTCGTCGTCGTAAAAGGGGGCATCGCCTAAAACGGGATGGAACAACGATATTTCTTCGAATTGCGACCAAATGAGGAGCTGCAGCATCATGCTTTGAAGACTGCCGTTATGAAAAACGTATTCGCGTTTGCCCTGCCGCTCCTTCTCTCCCGGAGCATCCAGGCTTTCTACGTAATGGCGCTCGCAGCCGATGCACTTCCAGCCGGACGGGCTCTGAATCCACTTTTGAAACACCGTGCCGCCATGTTCTCCGCCTTCGGAGTACGGTTCCTGAGCAGGCCGCGGGCAGGCCCAATACTTCCACACGGAATCCGGTACATGCTGCGCCAGCATCGAGATCGTTTTATCGTAAATCTTCCGCACTTTAATAGAAGCGCTTTCAAGTTCGTTGACATCCTCTTTGCCATACCTTATCGCTTGGGAAAGTACTATTTTTCTCATCGTTCTCCGCCTCCTTAAGCGCCGAAAAGGCAGTTTATTTACCAATTATACTACAGATGCCGCCGGAAGGTGCAAGTCTTAACCTAAAAATAACATAAAAATCCAGGTTTCGCGAAATATCGACACGACGCCAAACGCCTGTCCAACGCCAAAAACCTCCTCTAAAAATTAGAGAAGGTTTATCGTCACGGTTGAGATTAAGCAGCTCAATCCAGTTCGACCCATTGTTCGGCCCAATGTTGAACCTGGTCCATCACCGGCTGCAGCGCTTTTCCTTTTTCGGTCAGTTCGTATTCTATCCGAACCGGCGTTTCGGGATAAACATGGCGTTCCAAGATGCCCTCATTTTCCAAGTCTTTCATACGTTCGGACAGCATTTTGTCGCTCATGGATGGAATGATATGCGATATATCCTTGAACCGTTTCGGTCCGTTCATCAGCGAATAGATAATGAGCCCGTTCCAACGCTTTCCCAATACGGAAAAAGCCGTTTCAAACCGCGGACACATACTGAAATCCTGATCCTTCATGTTCTCACCTCTTTACAGGATCCATGCAAACAGTTAATGTCTCATGAAAGCTTACATTAAGTTAGTATGTATCAATTTTACCACATTCCCCTGCAAAAGAAAACTCGCAGATCCGAATCCAGGCTTGAAAATCCTTCCCAAAAAATCGCAGGATCGGCCGCCGCCCGCCAACGAAAAAACGGCAGCATCAGCTGCCGCCGTTTTCTTCCGCCTTGTGAGAAGTCGCCTTCCGTATGCTACACCACGGTCCCTTTCGCGAACTCTCTTACCGGCTGCGGGGAATGGCCGAACCGCAACGCTTCGCCGGGAGCCGGGGCCGCCCATTTGACGCCGTTGGCGATCACTTTCAAAACCCCGGGATGGAAATAGGTCGGATGCGTTTCATGTCCGGGACGGAAGTAGAAAATTTTGCCGCGCCCGCGACGGAAGGTGCATCCGCTTCGGAAGACTTCGCCGCCTTCGAAATTGCTGATAAACACGATTTCGTCCGGCGTAGGGATGTCGAAATATTCGCCGTACATTTCTTCATGGTCGAGGATAATCTTTTCGCCGATGCCTTCGGCGATCGGATGGGACGGATTCACGTTCCAGATGATTTCCTGCTCCTCCGCTTCGCGCCATTTCAAATCGCAGGACGTACCCATCAACGCTTTGAAGATTTTTGAGAAATGCCCGGAATGCAGCACGACCAATCCCATGCCGTCCAAAACGCGCTGTTTGACGCGCGCCACGATGTCGTCGTTGACCTTGTCATGAGCCATATGCCCCCACCAAATCAGCACGTCCGTCCGGTTCAGCACTTCTTCGGTCAATCCGTGCTCCGGTTCCTCCAGCGTGGCGGTCTCAATGGCAAAACCGTCCTGCTGGATGCCTTGGGCAAGCGCCGTATGGATGCCGTTTGGGTAAACGGCTTTGACGGCATCGTGAATTTTTTCGTGGACGAACTCGTTCCAAATGGTTACGTTGATCATGTTGTTTTCCTCCTTATACCCACCACATGTCGCCAAGCGACTCTTCGATCAATACCTGCTGCAAATTGGCTACCGCTTTGGAGAAACCTTCTTCGATGGACATCAGGCCGTCTTCATGCTCGATGCTGACCGCGTAATCGTAACCGACGAGACGCAGCGCGCTGATGATGTCCGCCCAGGTTTTGACGTCATGGCCGTAACCTACGCTGCGGAACTGCCAAGCGCGGTCCAGCATGTTCGTGTACGGCTGCATATCCGTTAAACCGAAACGGTTGACGTTGACCGGATCGATGACGGTATCTTTGGCATGGAAATGATGGATCGCGCCGGCGCGGCCCAAAATGTGGATCGCCTGGACCGGATCGATGCCCTGCCACCACATGTGGCTCGGATCAAGGTTGGCGCCGATCGCCTCGCCTGCGGCTTCGCGCAGACGAAGCAGCGTTGCCGGCGTATGCACCGAAAATCCGCCGTGCAGTTCCAAACCGATTTTTACGTTATGGTCGGCGGCAAATTTCGCTTGTTCCGTCCAATACGGAATGACCTTGTTTTCCCACTGCCAAGCCAAAATTTCCTGAAAATCGTTTGGCCAAGGAGCGACCGGCCAGTTCGGGTATTTTGCGTTTTCATGGTCCCCCGGGCAGCCGGAGAACGTATTGACGACCTGTACGCCCAGTTTCTCCGCCAGTTTCACCGAATTGACGAAATCCTCATGATCCGCTTGGGCAAGATGCTTTTGCGGGTGAAGCGGGTTGCCGTGGCAGCTGAGCGCGCTGATCGTCAGGCCGCGGGATTCGACCGCATGTTTGAATTCTTTCAGCTTCGCTTCGTTTTCGAGCAGCTCGGCCGGATTGCAATGCGCTTTGCCGGGATTTCCGCCCGTTCCGATCTCTACCATCTTCAGACCTTTGGACGCCACGTAATCGAGCGCATCCTCCAGCTTGCGACCGCCGAACAATACCATAAATACGCCTAGTTTCAAAGTAAACTCCTCCTTGTGCGTTGGGTTTAAATTAAGGTTGCTTCAATAACTTCCGGTTTTGAAAAGCTTTTCAACTTGCGTAAAATGAAGCCCGAACCCCAGGCAGGTCGTCTGCATGGGGAACGGTGAGTCGAATGTATGAATGAAACTCGAGGATTACTCGAAATATACGGCTTTACCCGTTCTGGCGGACTCGTAGATCGCTTCCAGAATTTGCGTCACGACAAAAGCCTGCTCAGGTTTGACGATCGGCTCCTTATCTTCCAGGATCGCCTCGATCCACAGTCTCTGCTCCAGATCCGACTCGCTTTCGGCCGTGCCGGAGTAGAACGCCACGCCTCCTGCCTGCAAATCGATGTTGGTGTCGTACAAACGTCCCAGTTTTTCTCCGTTGATGCGGAGACCGTCCTTCATGTCCGCGCCGCCTTCGGTGCCTGCAAGGATCGTTTTGGCTTCGCCTGTTTCCACGACGTTAAGCGCCCAGCTGGATTCCAAAATGATCGTTGCGCCGTTTTCCATCGTGATGAAGCCGAAAGCGGAGTCTTCCACCTTGAATTGCTCCGGATCCCATGGTCCCCAGGCGTTGGCCGCGTCCTTGCGCTGTCCGAGTTTATGGAACGAGGAACCGAGCACGCTTTTCGGTTTGTAGTTGTCCATCATCCACAGCGTCAGGTCAAGCGCATGCGTACCGATATCGATGAGCGGGCCTCCGCCTTGCTTTTCCTCGTCCAAAAAGACGCCCCAAGTCGGAACCGCGCGGCGGCGGATCGCCAAAGCTTTGCCCAGGTAGATGTCGCCGAGTTCGCCGGCTTCGCAAAGCTGCTTCAAATACAGGCTGTCGGCACGGTAACGGTTTTGGTAGCCGATCGTCAGCTTTTTGCCCGTGCGGCGCGCCGCGTCCAGCATTTCCTGGGCTTGCGCCACGGTTTTGGCCATCGGCTTTTCGCACATGACATGTTTGCCGGATTCCAGAGCCGCTACGGTGATGACCGAGTGGGAATCGTTTGGCGTACATACATGAACGACGTCGATGTTTTCGTCTTTGAGCAGCTCACGGAAGTCGGTATACACTTTCGCGTCTTCGGTGCCGAACTCCTTGGCCGCTTTTTCCGCGCGTTCCTTCACGATGTCGCAGAAGGCCACCATTTGCGCTTGCGGCTGCTTCGCGAGGCTCGGCATATGTTTTCCGTTTGCGATCCCTCCGCAGCCGATGATTGCGATTTTTAAGGTTTGGGTTGTGTTAGACATGAACAGGTCCTCCATTTTTTGCGTAGTTTTTAATCCATTCCATGCTTTTCGCAATGGCTTCGAGCGGCGGATTTTGGCAGAAATCCTGCTCTACCACGATCCATTCCGCGCCCGCTTTGTCCGCGGCTTCGGCCACGGCCTTCAAGTCCACTTCGCCTTCGCCCAGCTCCACCGTCAGCGGGGAACCGTCCTCTTGTCTGCGGACATCCTTCCAATGCACCACCGGAAGGCGTCCCGCATAGGATTCGATGTAGCGGACGGGGTCGTAGCCGGCAAAGTGCACCCAGCAGCTGTCCAGCTCGATCTGGAGCAATGATTCGGGAACGTTTTCGTACATCGCGTCGAATACGGTTTGGTCCCCGATCTTCTCGGTGAATTCAAAGTCGTGGTTATGGTACAGCAGCGTAACCTGCTGCTCGGCGCACCGCTGCCCGATGCGTTCCAGGTTCGCAAAAACTTCATCCCAACGGCGGTCTTCGGCTCCGAGATACGGGACGATCAGGCGGGTATTGCCGATTTCTTTGTTGTAGGCGATTTCCTCGTCGAGGGCATTCAGCATGCGGTCGTAACCCGTATGCGTGCCGAGCGCAACCAGGCCGTACTGGTCGAGAAGCGCTTTCACCTCGGACGCGGGGCGCCCGAAAAAGGTATGGAATTCCACGCCTTGATATCCGAGCTCTGCTACTTTCTTCAGCGTCCCCTCAAAATCCTGCTCCATTTGCTCACGAACCGTATAAAGTTGCAAGCCCAGCTTCAACATGTTTGCCTCACTCCTGTTTTTTATTTTTTCAAGGCAGGGTGCTCTCCAGCTTTACATGCTCGCCCTTCAAGGAAGAGGTATGGAATGCATGCATGGCTTCAAGCACATGGTAAGCGAGCGCTCCGCTCGCCCGATGGCCGCGGCCTTCCCGGATCGACGCAACCATGTCGTTCACGCCAAGCCCCCGCTCGTTTCTTCCGCATTCGAATGCCGGAGCCAGCGTCTCGGTCTCGGTCGATCCGCTGCGGCGGAGCTTGACGTCCCCGTCGAAGAAATTCGGATCGGGAAGGATGAGCGTCCCTTCCGTGCCGTATATTTCGAGCCAAGGCAGGCTTGCGCCGCCTTTGACGTCAAAGCTTGTAATCACGGTGGCGATGGCGCCCTGCCTGAAATCGATCGTTCCGGCCAGATGCGTCGGCGTAAGCACCGGGATTTGCTGGCCGGCCTTCGGTCCCGAACCGATCGTTCGCGTCGCGCTCGGAGCACCTGCCGAAGAACTGATCCGGTCCATCGGACCCAGCAGCTCCGCCAGCGCCGTCAAATAATACGGCCCCATGTCGAACATCGGCCCGCCGCCGGGGGCGTAAAAAAACTCGGGATCCGGATGCCAGCCCTCCGGCCCGCCGCTCATCATAAAGGCTGCGGCCGCCACCGGCTTGCCGATCATGCCGCCTTCGATGGCCGCTTTGGCCGTTTGAATCCCCGAGCCGAGGAAGGTGTCCGGCGCGCTGCCGACGCGAAGACCTTTGCTTTCGGCGGTCTGAAGTATGCGCTTACCATCCTCCAGCGAGACGGCCAGCGGTTTTTCGGCGTACACGTGTTTGCCCGCTTCCAGCGCGGCGATATCGATTTCGGCATGGCTCCCCGGAACGGTCAGGTTAATGACCAGCTCGATCTCCGGGTCGGCCAGCAGTTCGGCTGCCGTGTATGCGTTTGCAACCCCGTATTCCTCCGCCCGGGCCGCGGCGCGTTCAAGCACCACGTCGGCGCAGGCCACCACTTCGACAACGGGGCTTTTTTTCAGGTTCTCCAGGTAAATGGCGCTGATGTTACCGCAGCCGACGATGCCTGCTTTCATTTTGGTGTCCATGCTTCACGCTCCTTCATGAGGTAGAAGGTTGAATCAACAATCTAGTACCCATGGTATTCCGAATTCGTTTATATTAAAATGAATAATATGATTAAAACATGAACAATCTGGTCATTATTTTTTTGACCGGGATTTTTCCCGAACCAAAATCGGCGGTTCCCTGCGGACAAGCCACTTACGCTATAGGAGATATTTGTATGTCTACGGATCAATCGGTTCATATCTATACGGCAGGATTTTCATTCCACCACAAACCCTTTTACATGAGCGAAATGAATGGAGTCAAAAATTATTTGATGCGCCTGCAGACGGACGGAAGATGCCGGGCCCGCGTCGGCGGGGAGATGGTGCCCGTCGAGGCCGGGGATCTGCTCCTTTTTTCGCCGGACGAGCCGTATGAGCTGAAAATCGACGAGGAGCTGAACGCCCAAAACGAGCTTGCGGTCGAAAGCGGGGATTACCATATCTTTTTCGGCGGCAGCTGGATCGAGGAATGGTGGAACCGGCAAAAACGCCCGACGAAAATCCGGGTCCCCCTCAACGAAACGATCATCGGCCTTTTCAGGCAAATCGTGCTGGAGCAGCGCAAAATCTCCAATCCTTTTCCCGAAATATCGGGGTATTACATGCGCATTTTATGTCTGGAGACGGACCGCCTTCTGCGCGAGCATCCGTCCACGACGCCGAAAACGTATTTGGCTCACCGGATCAAGCATTACATCGAGGAAAACGCGTCGGCGTCGTTTAAGCTGGAGGACGTGGCCGCCCATGTCGGGATCAGCGTTTCGCGCGCGGTTCATCTGTTTAAGGAAGCGTTCGGCAAAAGCATCATGCAGTACACGCTTGACGTCAGGCTCGACATGGCGCGCGAAAGGATCATTTTCAGCCCGATGTCCCTGGAAAACATCGCCGAAACCTCCGGGTTTGCGAATTACACGTATTTTCACCGCGTATTTCGCTCCCGCTTCGGGAAATCGCCGAAGGAGTTCCGGATGGACAGCCGTGAGCAGATTTAAAGATGGCTTTAGAAAAAGAGGCCGAATCCGCCTTAAAATGTACCCCATAGAGTAGACACCTAAAAAAAGGTCTACCCTACGGGGTACTTTTCTATATACTTAAGAAAATAAAACCGGGGAGAAAACCATGAGTATTAAGTTATTTAGTCAACGTGACATGAACAAGGTTGTCGGAACTTTATCAAATGGTAAGAGTAGAATATTACTCTTTTAAGATTCCTCATTTAAGGAGATTGCAGTAACGCTAGGCACCGAGGGTGGTACTTATATAGGGTATGACATTATGAATATCACTGTCAGTCTATCCGTTGGACATTCCACGATGAATTGCAGGAATTGCTATATAAGTTATCTATAGTAGAGCGACAGTATTTATTATTGAATGTGATTTGGGGTTATACGAGCAGGGAGATTGCTGATGCTTTTAATGATACTGCTGCTGTTACAAAAAGAATTCAACGAGCTAAGAAGAAAATGAAAGGCAACATACAGAATCTGATTGTCTAATGTGGATGGCGTCTAATTTGGAAGCGAAAATATTTATTTGTTGAAAGCTAGAATACTCCGGTGAGTACTAACCTCAAAGCCTTGTTACCGCACCACAACTAACAGTACAATAATTCCGAGCCCAATCAGCCAGATTACTGGGTGACCGAAATTTAATCCCCAGCCGACTCCGGACCTTTTCTCGACGATTAGGTTTGGATCTTTACGATTGAAATAAATCATACCTAATAGCCATTTATCATCATCATGGACAGGTCTGACATTGGAGAAATCGGCAGATCGCTCCATGCGGCTTCCGCCCTGACCAGCCCAGAACGATAAGGCGCAGGCGTATAGGATAACAAAGGCTATTATGATTAGGATAATGGGGATAGCGAAATTGATATCAAGCAGAGATATCATGCTTAGTTGCACGACGGAAACCAGGATAACTATTAAGAAGCTTGCTGTAATCATAAAATATGACCAAGTACGGCGGAAAGTTACGTCTTGTCTGATAGAACGGTTCGGATCAGTGGGTCGAACCTGCTGCTTCACTCTGCGAATACTCCAATTCTCAAATATGAACAAAAGTGTTATGAACACTTGTATTATCGTAGGCATAAACACAGAACTATAAGATTTAGCTGCATAGCGGTCTACGTTCCAACTGCTGTTGTAATGGATCGGAATCTGATCAGGAATCAGATCGTAGTTGCGTAGCACAGTTACAATACTAACGACAATAATTAAAACATGAATGAGGAACCAATTACTAGACAAGCCAATGTTTCTTTTCCGAAATCCAGTGTCCACTGCCATGATCGATGGTTCCGGAGCAATAGGCAGCATAGGTAGTAACCTTTTCATTTTGAAATGATAGCTAATGTTTATGACTAGAGAGATTACGACCATGGCGAGTGAATAAGTGACAATGATCCAACTTTGTTGCTTGGAATGTTCATCACCGTATATTAGGCAAATGATACAAACAATGAATAGGATGGTATGTAAGGTAGCACTAATCCTAGCATATGACTTCCGCATCTGGCGCAAAGGCTCACTGTGGAATTGTACAGCGCTGACGGTGACCCCAAAACTAATTGTCTCTCTTGTTAAATAAGGCATGCTTACCATGAGTACAATTGTAGGTATAAATACAAAGACCATTACTATAACAGGCATTATCGTCATATCATTCGCCTCCTCTTATACATAAGTGTGTATTCGAAAACTCTATAACCCTTAGAGCATAGGCGATTCATCACTATGTCTTTTTACGTATGATTATCCTTTAACTTAGGATAGGTAATCGACTTGAACATAAATTTAATTATAATCGATTTTAGTAACTATAAGGGTGAAATTAACAATTCAACCATATTTTTTTGCTACGCAGAGCTACTCATCTGACAACTGAATTATGGCAAGTACATCTGTTTGAAATTCTGTGTAGGTAAAGGACAGGTTTTCGTTATCCCAATTTTTTTTCGATGCTTAGCAACGAAACGATAGACAGGGTTTCGGATGAAGGGTGGGATAACCAGCAGTAGCAAAATTGGGCGAAATGCTCGCCTCGTATCTGCAATGGCGCGGATTACTGCGTCAGAGTATAAATAAGTGCGTCCATGCTTAATATAGTACATGCTGTCCACACTTTCATCCAACTCCACATGTTCCTGTGTCCATGTGCTATGGAAGTCTGTGATGCGCAAGGCATCGTTCCGGCTACTCTTAACCATTTTCTGGATAAGTGAACTGCACATAGAGCATTCCCCATCATAGATGAGAACTTGCATGATGATCACCTGCTTTCAAATGCATCAATTGTGAGGATACGCAACACCACTACAAAGCACGAGGAGGTGAGTGGTGCAGTGTTTTCACTAACCTAATATTTATTTGTGCCGATCGCTTATTATACCAGTCATAGTGCTTATCGTTGAGGACAAGATTGCATGTTGACCATTTGATAGAGTGATTTTACCTGGTGCCTCTACGGGGCATGTTTCATACGAAGGGGTGAAGCCACAAGGACTTCGGTCTTTCGTATGAATCACGCCCGCCCTCCATGTTAAATCACTGTAAGGAAATTCACAAAGTATAGTGAAGAAGCAATAAAACTCTACCCTCAATAATTATAGTGTCCGAATTTAAAGGTTAACAGCTAAACTTGAAATAAGGCGTTCGCCTGATAAGCCGCTTCCGTTGTTTGATGCAGCCTTACCGAACCACCACTCTGAAGTAACTACTACATAGACCTCCACACCCACTGCGACTTCAAGAGCAATTGAAACAACAACAATTGAGACTGACCCGACTGCATATACAGCACAGCGACCTTCGGCACCACCTTTGTCCTTGTCAGCAAGTTCATTTAAAGGAACCAAGTTTGTCTTAACTAACAATTCAGCACCGTATTCAAGTTCTGACTTAATCTGATTTGGATTTTTTGAATACATAGCATTTTCCAAATTTTTAAAATATGCTGCATCTAGTTCATTCATCGCTAAAATAATAGAATCCATAAACTTAAGCGCTTCACCTTGCGGTTCTTTTGCCTCAGGAAAAGAATTTCTCACTTTCTTCAATTCAGGAATGTAATTAACTACATCCCCTTGTAAGAAGAAAATCCCGCGAAACAACTCCTCACCCGAAAAATTCGTCTTGTTCGTAAGTGAACCCTTGGCACCAACAGGTTGTAAAGTCATCACCATTGCCAATATTGTAAACACAAGGGTCACCACGACTGAACGCTTGAATATACTTGTTACCTGCATAATCTTCATCTCCCTGAAATTTTAATTTTTAACGACCATCTTTAGGAGTTTACTTACGTAAACCCGCTTACGCACCAACTACTGGACGTCCGATGTCGTTCGGATACCTGGCGCCTGTACAACTTCTGGAATCATAGCTTCCTGTGGTTTGTATTCTCGCCTACTTATCCGCAGTTTCTCCCCTAACTTCTTCAGCCATTTGAAGTGGAATACATTGTCATAGTCTCTGTAAGAAAGGATTAGACCAGCAATCATAATCGCAGAGAACGTCCACAGTCCTAGCAATACAGCAATTAATGCATGAAGCAGCATACCAATCCAAAAATACCACTTGTAGTGTTTGATCGGTGCCAACAATGCTGCTGCCAGAAGCAACTCTATCACCGTCGTTCCCCATGTGATCACAAACACAAATGGTGATATAAGAAGTGGCTTAAACAGCGACAGCATTGTGTCATTAAAACCCAGCATCGCACTATTGAAGTAATAATACACGGCTGAGCCGTCTATCCATTCTGGATTTTTCATCCTCGCAATACTAGCATTAAAGTAAATGACTGCCATCTGTACCTTTATTGCGAATAAGAATACAAATGCTATCACACTTGAATGCTGTCCCCACCGTAAGTTTGAAAACTGAGGGGCTTGCCAGTGCCACTTTCGATTATCCAGCAGAGTAATAGGGATGAGTAGCAAGGTGATCGCTGTTGCTACCTGCTCTCCACCATCCAATGTTGAACCAGTATTTTGCAAGGAGGACGCAATCCACCAGTGAATAATTCCTGTATACCTTGGACGCCATCCACTAACAATAACAGCTAACAAGACAATGACTATCCACTTGGTGAGTGGCAAGTAATCGCTCGGTAGTATACAGAAGGCACTGATCGGATATACCGAACACTTCGGAAACTCTGCAACTCCAGCAAGCGGTCTGAATATTGTCCATGTGTTATTGAACAAGAACAATGTGAGCGTAACCAGTGCAATCAGACTTCGCGCGAATCCATATACGTTTGTCCATGGACTGTGCTTGCTCACATAGTTCAGGAGCTTCTCGTTTAATCTCGTGAGCATCTTACACTAACCTCCACATACTTCGATGGTTGTTCCTCTGGTGTGGTAATGCTTGCCCATGCCCATGGCACAGGTTTACGTTGTACAAGAAGATAACTACCACACAAACTAGCATTAGGTGTGGTATTCACTACTTCGATTACCGTGCGTTCACCTTCTTGCAAACAACCTTTCAGATCCCCAGAACACACTTGCCACTGATCAGGAGGCACTTGGACACTGAGTGTTCCAGCCTCAATTCCTTGTGCTCTGCCATAACGGCTTAATCCAAAGAAGTTCGCTGCTGCTGCATTCGGCCATTGCACAGCAAGTTCCAGTGTTTCAGGATCAAGAACGAGAAAATCATCATCACGTGGCGACTTACTAAAGAACGACCAGCCTTGCGGGAAAATCTTAAGCAGAACGTTCTTTTCGCTGCTTGCGTTGACCACACTTTCGGACAGACCATTTAGCAAACTAAAGATGAATAATACAAAGACGACTAAAGAGGTGACACATGACGTTACAAATAAACCGCTACTTCTCCGCTTCATATTGATACCAATCCTTTCTGTTTTATCACCTCCTTTCCAGCCTCTACCAATTAGGCTGTATTAGAGTTTGATCAATCATATATACCGTGGATAAAAATTACATTAGTAGGCATTTTTAAAAAAAACGACAGCATAATTAACTAGAGTGTGTATGCAAACTATAAACTTCTTCTAGTTGGGTAATAGTTTGTATGATGAGACGATACGAAATTCGAGAGGACCAATGGGACAAAATTAAGGATTTGCTGCCGCTGGAAAGAAAACCCCAAGGAGGGAGACACCCGAACGACCATCGCCAGATGTTAAATAACCATGCTTTGGATAGCACGAACCGGCGCACCCTCGCGGGATTTAGCGGAATTCTACGGCTCCTGGTCCACCGTCTACAGTCGGTTTCGCCGCTGGCAAATTGCCGGTATTTGGGACCGGATTTTAGAGCTTTCCAGAGGTGGACTAACGACCAAAATCCATGCAATTGTAGATGCTCTCCGTAATCCGCTTCGCTTCCAGTTAACGCCTGGGCAGCGTCATGATGCCGTTACCGGCTATGAGATGCTGAAACAAATGGATCTCACACACTCCGTTCATTCCGAGCAAGAAAAACCGCCGAAAACCAAGAAAATGGGACAAAGAAATCTACAAGGAACGGCATTTAATTGAGTGTTTTTTCAATAGAGTGTTTTGCATAATTCCGTTTCAGAGAAGAAGCGATAGCATATTCACTGTCGTTAAGGGGTAATTTTCGAAAATGGTATTATATGGATGAAGAAAAGGGCAGACTTGCAGAATTTTAGAACAGCT